>JAFLTP010000054.1 GCA_022510405.1 Muribaculaceae bacterium
CCCGCGACCCCGACCTTGGCAAGGTCGTGCTCTACCAACTGAGCTATTTTCGCATGGGCATCGCGGCTTTCGCCGTTTTTGCGATGCAAAATTAATATAAAATTTTTCTTATTCCAAAAATTTATAAAAAAAAATGATCCGGGATTATTCTCATTGTCACTATGCCTTGTAAACAGTAAAGATTAGTCTTTGAAGCGACAAGTGAGATCAGAGTAGTGGTCAATTCTACGGTCGCGGAGGAATGGCCACCAATGCCGTACGTTTTCCGTACGTTGGAGGTCTATTTCCACTATCGCTTCTTCAGGAGCGGATTCGGAACACATATGGAGAATTTCACCTTGGGGTCCACAAACGAAACTTGATCCCCAAAAATCAATGCCTGATGCGTGACCTGATGGATCTTCTTCGAAACCCACACGGTTAACACTGATTACGGGAAGTCCGTTTGCTACTCCATGAGCCCTCTGTATAGTGATCCACGCCTCCCGTTGACGCTGTTTCTCATCGTCGGGGTCATCCGGATTCCATCCTATTGCCGTAGGATAAATAAGCATTTCAGCACCTCGCAACGTCATCAAACGGGCTGCCTCAGGATACCATTGGTCCCAACAAACGAGTACTCCCAGCCTACCTACACTTGTGTCAATCGGTTCGAATCCGAGATCACCGGGTGTGAAATAGAATTTCTCATAGAATCCGGGGTCATCGGGAATGTGCATTTTCCGATATTTACCAGCCAAAGATCCATCGGAATCGAAAACGAGTGCCGTGTTGTGGTAAAGGCCCGGAGCTCTTCGTTCGAATGCTGAGGTTACAAGAACGACATTATTGGCCCGTGCGACTTCAGAGTAAAAGTCTATGAAATCGTCAAGAAGAGTTGCGTAACGGAAGTTTTCCACATCCTCGCATTGACAGAAATACGGAGAGTCGTGAAGTTCGGAAAGAACCACAAGTCGTGCACCCTCGGAAGCGAGGTTTTCGATGTAGGTTTGATTTCGGGTTCGATTGAGATTTATATCGTCTTCGAAAGACCTTTGTATAATACCGACAAGCATTGTTTAAAGCTAAAAGTTTTAGTTGTTTAAATTTCCTAAGGAGAAAGTTTTAACGAAAGGAGAGGATGTGTCGAGGCAATTGCATCGTGGCACAATGGAGCGAACCGTGCTGCCGTATGAGAGTGGTACAATCTATGCCAATCACTTTATGTTGGGGAAAAGCTATGCGCACAGTCTGCATGGCCAGTTCATCCTTTTGAGGTTGATTGTAAGTGGGCATGAAGAGCACTTTGTCAGTAACCAAATAATTTGCATATGTTGCTGGCAAGCGATCTCTGTTCTCATCGTAAATGGCATCCGGCAAAGGCAGTTCCACAAGATTGTAAAGTTCCCCCATTGCATTACGGAACATTGTGAGTTGAGCTCGCATTTTAAGCAATTCCTCGAACTGTGGATCGTCTACATCCCGGCACCCTACATAAAGGATAATATTGTCGGGAGCCATACGGGCGAGTGTATCTACGTGGGAATCGGTATCATCTCCCACCAAAGCTCCATAATCGAGGAAGAGAATGTGTTGTGCTCCGAGACGTTTGCGTAACTGCTCATCTGCTTCTTTTTTAGATAAGAAACCGTTACGATTGGGAGAACAGAGGCAACGGGTAGTGGTGATGACAGTCCCTTCGCCATCTGTATCTATGGAACCTCCTTCAAGAATGAAGCCGGATTCGTTTCTATACATTCCTTTTGTGAACACAGATTTTTCATTGAGGCGTCGGTTAACCTGGTTATCTTGATCCGCTGCGAATTTTAGACCCCAGCCGTTGAAACCGAAATGAATCACACGCAGATCTCCGTGTTTTGTTATTGTAATTGGTCCATAATCACGTGTCCAGGTATCATTATAGGGTAACTCTACAAAAGTTATTTCCTTGAGAACATCGGGTTCAAAGATTTTTTCAGCCTCTACCCTATCTCGACAAAGAAGAAGTATATGGATACCTTCACGGGCTATGGCTTCTACAATACGTTTATATTGATCGATAGCTTCAGGGAGAATATAGTTCCAGTCTGTATCCTCGTGCGGCAGTGCCAAGAGGATAGCATCTGAGGGAACCCATTCCGGGAGGAAATGCTTCATTGGTTATAATTTAGGGTTTTGAGTTTAGGAGGGTACCGGAGGAGTGGGCCGTTTGTGAAGGAGAGTATAATGATTGGACTGTGGCAATGCCCAGAGAGTAGGTACCGGCTCGGTCTACATAGCAATCGTAGGAAATCACATATTTTCCTGCTGGTAACTTCTCAATAAAGAAGAATGTCTTGTCCGAGCGGAATTCCCGGTAGGCATATAATCCATCGACATTGACCGGTCCGGAAACCTGTTCTTCGGGTTGGAGGCAAGCCGAACGGGAATCAACAACAGCCACGTAATCCATATCCTTAAGACAAGTAATATTCAATACTACCGTTACCTTAACACCTTTCCTGAAATCCTTCACTTCCTTGACCTTACCTTTGGCATCCTCCATATAAACGTGTTTTTCTATGGAGATATTTTCAGATTTTACAGCCTTTACATCACGTATCGGTAAAACATATTGCGTTATGACGGCTCCCCAAGAAACTCCCGGATTAATCGGCAATTGTGAGTCATATGTCGAGAGTAAAACATATATAATCCCGGCTGCATTGGGAAGGGAAGACCAGGAAGTGGTTTCCTTTTGGAGGAACATTTTTTCTCTCAGTGTGTCGATAGCCTTAGACTGAGGATTGAACTTATTGAAGAAATCAAGGATAATGGCCTCTTGGTCAAGAGAGATACGTGTATTCAGGAATTCCTGTATGGATTCGGCGATTATATTTACTTCTTTATCATGTCCATTGGCAAGTAGAAGTATGGCTCCTTTGGCTTTTTGACCCGGCGACCAATACTTCCATTGTTTAACGATTGAATCGCAACATTGGGACTCAAGTTTCTTCAATTCAGAAGATTTGGAGAAATCGAGCATATTCCGCGAATAGAGGTAATCCAACAGTGACAAAGCATTGTAACTCTTAGACTTTTTGGCTTGATCCTCCACATATGAATCATAGTATTTCACTGCTTTTCGGGCAACCGAATGTAATTGTTCGGAAAGAATATTTCTTTGATTAAGGTAACCAAGAACACCAATAATTTGAGAAGTAATATATGGAGATGACTTCATGTCTTCAAACCAGGAGAATCCACCATCGAATTTCTGAAGGCTTCTGAGTGCTTCTGTTTTAGATGTGATCAAAGGCTCTATATCCGATGGGTCGAGATATCGGGAAAGATTACGGATACGTGCAGTCTCTCCATAAGCATTGTTGATCCAGGGAGTAGTTTCAAGAGCCGATATCTTGAGGGACTGATCTTTCTCGAGATTCGACATTGTTAATGTGGAATCCTCAGACTCCAGAATTTTACGCAATCCTTCCGAAATATTAGGATTTGAATGGATTATATTAATAGAGGTGAGAGTGCTGTATAGCCAATTCGCTATAGATAGCGAACCTCCGTTATTGTTATCCTTGAGGTCAGGAAGGGAGAGTAACACATCCCAAAGAGGATTGTCATTATATTTTACGGTAATATTGGCGTCTTTTGGCAACTTGGAGAGTTTGGACTTGATAGTTTTCCAATCAGGCTCTCCATAGAAAACGAATGACTCGACTACCGGAGTGGAGGATGGAAGAATGGGAAGGAAACCTTGTTCACCATCGGAATACCTATCGGCTTCGGCATATGCCCTTACGGCAATAAGAGACAAGGTGTCGGGAACTGCATATTTGATAGATACTACACGATTGGCCGAAGGACCGAGATCCAATGCCGGGAACCTTTCCGAAGAAAGAATCTCGCCGTTTACAGCATTAAGGATTTCAATTCTTCCTCCAACGGGCAATCTTTCCTCGGAATTATTGAAGATTGTTGCGGATATTTCCGCTTTATCACCGGTTCGGAGATATTGCGGCAGGTTGCTTTTTATCATCACCGGTTTTGCTGCTACGGCATCAAGCATGAGAGTGGTGTTAAGCATCTCATCATTATAACCGGCAACTTGCAACTGCCAGGTAGTATTATAATTCGGAACAGTAAACTTTATCGAGAGATCTCCTTGTTCATCAGCCTTCAGGTCAGGCATAAAGAAGGCGAGAGGCATTTCCACCGGTCTAAGTTGTTCATCCTGCTGAATATCATTGGAAATTTGACCTGTCTCGACAACAGCTTCATCCTCAGCTTCAGCTACCTTGGCCGACTCTACCATAGAATCCGACATGACATTGCGGGTTGCCATAGACTTATAGAGCACGGCTCCTCCGAATCTCAAACCTGACGAAGAAACCAATGGATAATTATATGTTTGCCAACCGGGGATAACGTTAAGATTGAAATTAGGATAAGGCAAGAAATTGGAGAAAGTTCTATAAGAGAAAGAAGAGAAAGCGTTGCCAATTGTTCTTGAATTCACACGGACCTTCGGATAAATTCCTTGATCCCAAATATTTAGATTCCATTTGAAATTCCTGATTGAATTCAATGCCTTGTCTGAGAGCACAGCAAATGCGTTTACGAAAGGTGCTGGTGTACCATTCACAGAGAATTTGAAAGTCCAGTCTTCCTGATCTCCGGCGGATATGTCCGAACGGAAACTTGAGGATTCTACAGATAGCTTTTCAAGTGACTTAGACGGAACAATCTTGATAACACCGTAGGCAGACTCGAAATCATGCATACCCATAAGGGTTACGAAAAGAGTGGGATTTCCCTCAGGAATCTCTATATCAAAATTTAAAAGAGAATCCGACGGAGCGAGCCATTTGGTATCCATCACTTTCTCTCCATCACTGAGTATATAGAGTAACCAATCGGGATAATAACTCCCGAAAGAAACATTTACAGTATTATCGGAGTGCGAATAAGAATATTCTATTAAAGGAACCCAGAGAGGAGTCGGATACGGGACTTTGTCCGAACAGTTAAAGAAAACAGTTTCTGTTGAAGTCCATGCAGCATTTTCTGGAGTTTTGAATTCGAGCCGGTATTTGCCGACCGGAATTTTTTTTGATGGAATCGACAGTGAAGGTGATAAGAAATTACCGTAGATTGTATCTGAAGGTACAAAAATATTGATGAAGCGATAATCCACCATAGTTTTTATGGGTAAACCGGCCATATCATAGACCGGTATATGGAGTTTAACGGAATCACCTTTTATTTCTACTTTATCTGAGATTGCGGGCCGAATATCACAGGCATTTCCAAGATAAAAGAAGAGGGGGGAGGATTTTTGAGATTCACCGGCCGGCGAAGTGACATCGGCAGTTATGGAATAACGTCCTTTTTCAAAAGGAGTGTCCTTAAGGCCGTCCAATGGCAAGGTTACTTCAAATGAACCATCTGGTCCTGTTTCCAGAGATTCAAAGTAAGAAGCGCTTGGGCCATATAATCCCCATCTCCAGGGCACGAAATTAACTTCCAAGTTTACATTGGCATCCGTCACAGGCATACCTGTGAAAGTAGAGGCAACTCCTTTGAAACGCAACATGTCAGGCATTGGAGTCTCCAATTGTTCGAGTGTCACAAGGAAAGAAGGCAACTTATAATCCTCTACCAGGATGTTAACGAAACCTTCTACCCGGCTTGGTTCGTCGGGATATCCTGCACTCAGTATATAACTCCCCAAAAGTCTGCCTTTTGGAATAACGAAAAATCCGGAAGCTCTACCCTCTTCATTTAGTGTGATGGTATCGCTATTCACACGGATATAATTGGCGTCACGCAATGAAACTTCCATCGGAGTATTTTTTACAAGAGAGTTGACGGTGTTATCTTGTTTCCAACCTATCACTGCAAAACGTACGGTATCACCGGGATGATACACGGCAAGGTCCGTAAGTATAGAAGTATGATATTGGGTAACGTTCTTAACAGGATTGTAATTGAAACCGGCCTCGGTTTTGGCAACACTTTTGCCATAAGAAGCCTCAATGCGGTAATACCCCGTAGGCACCGATACCCATCCTTCAGAATTCGTTACAAGTTTCTTCACCGGATTTTTGTTATCTCCTTTATAATATGTCACAGTTGCCCCCGCCACAGGTCGCTGGTCATGGGCGTTAACCACATACACCTTTCCCGATCCTTCTTCGTTGGAATCACAAGCTGTTATGATAGAAATGTCACTTACCCTGATAGTGGAGACATTGGAATTGAAGGTGGCTTTGGAGAAATTTTTGGGGAGAGATTTTGATTTCGACGGTATTATGGCATAAAGACCTTCGCTTAATGAAGGAATAAGGATCTCCTTGTTATACTGATATGGCACAGTTCCTTCCTCCTCTACTTCCAGAATATAAACCGGACGCGAAGAAGTATTGAATTTTTTGAGTATCAATTCATCATAAGCCGTGAATTGACTTTGTGAAAGTTTATAGATGAGAATATACCCTTTTTTCAGGTTGGTAACCATGACATTGCCGGACACCGGAGAATTTGGTAGTACCATTTTTGGGAACTGTACCTCCATCCTCTCCTGATTCATTTCTGAAAGAGCATATCGCAAAAGAGAACCGGCAAACCCTTCGGGGAAAGACTTTAACCATTCGTTGATTTCTGAATAACACGAATTTGAATCCCTTCCGTAACGGGTCCATAATTCATAAAGAAGAAGACCTCCGCCTTCGGTATATTTTAATTTTGATACCGCATCTTCAAGATACGTTTCCTTTTGAGAATCGGCCACAAACGAGAGAGAATCCCTTATTGCCAATGCTCTTACAATGGGATTTTCACTTTGAGACAGAATATTCAGGAGAGATTGAGCCAAGGCAGAGCATTTGCCTTCAATGGTGTTTTCCTCCTCAGCCGGATAGAAGGGTATCAAAGATGAGGGTTTGGGAAAGAAGTTAGAATTAAGGAGCGAGGCACCTTTAAATAATATAAAATCGGTGACAGTAAGCCCGATATCTTGAGTATCTGTAAAGAGCGGTGAATTATGGATTAGAATTTGGGGTTTGTCGGTTATTCTCTGTAGATTACAAGTAGCTGAATCCACCAGCTGGTAAATGCGGTTCTGGAACATTTCTCCCGACCAATCCATAGGGTCAACCGGATAAGGTTCATCCAAAGGAAGATTACGCGAATTGTAAAGTCCGGAATTGGAAGAATATTCTTGTTGAAGAACCTCAGCTTCAAGAAGATATGCGAGATTAGAATAAGGCGATCTTAACTCCGGAATGATAGAGTCTATAAGAGATATATTGTTTTTCACACTAAGTTCATCATCGAGCATGGCATTGGCGATGCATAGGTTCATTGTCTCACGCAGTGCCATGGTTTGGTCGCCCAATTTTAGATAAACCGACAATAGACTGTCGCTTCGTGATTCAACTTGGGTCGGAAAAGCGAAATCCGGCACCCGGTAGGAATCTTGAGCAAATAATAAAGAAACTGTAAATAAGAAAGATAGCAAGGCTATATAGAATCGTCGCATAGGTCTTAAAATTATACAACCCCTTGCGGGGTTGACAAAAATTATTTTTCTACTTTCTTTTTATGATGGTCTTTTTTCCTGGAATGTTTCATTTCCTCAAACTTGGCTCGGAAGGAAGTTTCCGCCTCATGCATCTTGTAGATCTGTTTCTGCGAGAGGAACTCTGAATACTTCTCATCATACTGCTTTTCTATCTGCGTCCAATTTTCGTTAGCTTGGTTGAAGGCGTTCCTCACCTGTTGATAGGCCTCCTCCGAGGCGTTTTTGTCCTCTTTGAGTCGACGGTCCATCACCACAGCCTCCTTGTAACATTCCTTCTTGCTCTCCATCTCTTCTTCATAGAGCTCGAAGAATTTCTTTTTTTGAAGTTCAGAGAGTTCCATCTCCTGAGCAAGATATTTCATCTTGAACTCCTGCACCTCTTTAAACATTTTTTCCCTCTTCACGGGATCGTTGTCATGTGCCGACATAATGCCTACGCCGACAATGATAAGCATTAATAAAGTCAATATCTTCTTCATGTGTTATCCGTTTTTAGTTTGAGGAGATTCAACGGTTATGGTGGAATATTCTGGTTTTAGGGTATATCCGAAATCCTTTTCGAAATCCTCGATATTGTCATAACTCATAATCAGATCCTCATCCTCTGCATCGAAGTCCAAAGGTTCCATATATGGTAGATAATGGACATCGTAGTCAAGGTCTCTATCAATCATTTCCACAAATGCCTCCGGCGGATTGTCAAGACTGAAAGACATGGGTTGGGTGGCCGTGTGAAACACTTTCATCATCAACCAAATGCCACAGAACATGGCTGCCAGATAAACATAAGGTTTCACCCGTTGCCAACGTGAAATCTCAAGTTGCGGTTCCGGTTTCTTATAGGGCGGCAGAGAGTCCATTATATTTTTCTGAAGGTCAGAAAAATAACCCTCAGGAACTTTCATTCCCGAATCTTTGCCATATTTTGAAAAAAGTTCTTGTTCTGGTTTCATATTCTTTTGACAATGCCCTTTTAAGATAGTTTAACGCATATTTAATTTTTATGGCAAAGTTTTGTTGAACATTCCTTTAGACTCATCGTTATTAAGATATAAAAAGAAATTCATGATGTTTGGTTAGTTGATAAAATTCATGATGTTTGGTTAGTTGAAAATTGTTTATGTACAATAGGGCTCCGACCGGTTGGGAAACCGGCCGAAGTTGTTTTATATAGGCCCCTCCCTTTCTGTCAATTTATCAATCATCCCAACAACATATCGGTAAGTTTTTTCACGGCATGATGGTAGCTCGCTTTGAGGGCACCGACAGATGTCCCCAGTATTTCCGAAATTTCCTCATATTTCAACTCATCGTAATATCTCATATTGAAAACCAACCTTTGTTTTTCGGGAAGTTTGGCTATAGCTTCCTGAAGTTCCAACTGTAAGGCGTCACCGTCGAAATATTCATCGGCCTCAAGATTTTTTATCAGCAACGAGTCTTCATCCGACTCCCCTCCACCTTGCACCCTATGTTTCTCCTTATTGAGGAAATTGATGGATTCGTTCACCGCAATTTTAAACAGCCACGTCGAAAGTTTTGCATCCCCTCGGAAATTATGGAGGTTCGACCATGCTTTTATAAAGACATTCTGCACCACATCGTTGGCGTCATCATGGTTGAGAACCATACGACGAATCTGCCAATACACCGGTTCGGTGTAGGTTTTTAAAAGTGTTTCGAATGCCTGGGAGGCTGTCTTTTCGTCGTGCAACTGCCTCACAAGTTCTTTTTCGTCGATTGGTGGTTTGTATGCCATGATGACTTTTGCCGGGAAAGTTTCCCACAAAGCAAAGGTACAATCTTTTTTCGGATTGTGGAAATTTACTTATCTTTGCCAAAGTATGCGATCAATCTTATTTTTTATAGCAATAGTGATATTTCTGTCGGCATGCGAGCGTAAGCTTGAACCCGCGGAAGTGGAAATAACCGATGTCAAGCGCCATTACTATCCCGTGATTCAAGGTGAATTGTTGGGTATAACTTATGACATCGAAAACATGTCCGACCATCCTCTCTTTATTAGGGAAATCCAGACAACCTGTGGTTGTATGTTTTCCGAAGACAAACTGCCTATCGTTATTCTCCCGAAACAGACAGGTAAAGTGCATTTCACTTATAACTCAACCAAGAATACGGGTTATGTGGAACATTTCGCCTGGCTATATGGAAATTTCACCGACTCTTTATATAGGGAATTGCAATTCGATACGAACGTTGTCCCACCAAGGGACTATACCCGTGATTACGAAGAACTATATCATAATGTCCAGACCCGTTCTGCCGATATGAAGGACCTGGTCGATGGTAAATCCACCGACAAAGGGTATTACACCGATGAAGGTATCGATCCGCGTGACCAAAACCGAAAGGAAACACAAAAATCCATCGACGAACTCGTAACCTTCTAACCCCAACAACAAAACCAACAACAACAATAACACCAAAAACACTAATAACAAAAATGCAAAATACCCCGGAGGGGTTCAACATAGATAACCCCTGGCAAGAAATCTCGAAGAGTTTCGCAGCCTGGGGATAAAAAACAGAAAAAGAAAAAAAATACCTCTCTCCCCGTAGGAGGCCTAAACCTCAACAATAAAAACATCAAAAACAACAAAAACAATAACAACAATAAAAACAACAAAAACACCAAAAACACTAACAACATAAATAACTAAACACCATGTCTAAATCTATCAAAGGTACAAGAACCGAACACAACTTGCTCGCTTCTTTCGCCGGTGAAAGCCAGGCTCGTTCACGCTACACTCTTTTCGCACAGAAAGCCATCGAAGAGGGTTACGAACAAATAGCTTCTATATTCTTGACTACTGCAAACCAGGAACTAAGCCACGCAACTCAGTTCTTCAATCTTCTCGAAGGCGGTATGGTGGAAATCAAGGCTGCTTATCCTGCCGGTAAGGTGGGCACTACTAAAGAAAACCTCGCAGCTGCTGCCGCCGGTGAACGTGAAGAATGGGGCGACCTTTACGCAAACTTCGCAGATGTGGCTCAAGAAGAAGGGTTCCCTGAAATCGCTCTTCTCTATAAGAACATCGCTAAAGTGGAGCAAATGCACGAAACTCGCTATGTGAAACTTCTCGAAAGAATGGAAAACGAACAGGTGTTCAAGAGCGAAGAACCCGTTGTTTGGTATTGCCGTAAGTGCGGTTATATAGTAGAAATCAAGCAAGCTCCCAAGAAATGTCCGGTTTGCGGAATGCCTCAAGGTTGGTTTGAAAGATTCCCTGATAATTATTGATCGAAAACTTCTCGGAGAACGTCGGGCGATTTGAGTGAGCCCAGACCCGGGAAATGGTAACTGTAATAATTCAGTATAGAATAAAGGATCTGTCTCCGGTTGGCCGATGTCAATCGGAGACGTTTCATGTTGGAGAAATTCAAACGGGATATGAAAGGAACAGCCTTCGCTTCCTCTCCTTGGATAACAGGACCTTTAGCCTCGAATTCAGGAACAAATGATCCGGAGGCAATTTCAAACACATACCCCGGCCTACAGGCCGAAACATCGGGCTGGATTCCCGAGAATGCAAGCAATGACACAAGGAATGGTATATGGAAATCACTTATACCCTTGTCAAGACGGTCAAGAAGTCTGAAAGAATCAACCAGGAAATCAAATAGTCTGGCATCCGGCATCGTGTCATTGAGAAGTCGGTAGAGAAACTCAGATATAAATAGAGCCAGCGCCCTTTTGGCCGGATGGAAATACAGGTCGCTCCAAATTTCTGCCGGGATTATGGAACCCAGACGTTGAAGTTCCGCACCGGCTTTGAAATTAACTTCCGTATCCAAAACAGCGAGCGGCTGAAGTCGGGCTCTTCTCATATTTGAAGCTTTGCCGTTTCCCGTCGGCGAAATAAAAGATATCCTTCCCCGCTCCCTGGTGTATAAAGTCACTATATAATTTTTGTCATTGTATTTCCTGACATTGAGCACTATCCCTCTTATCTTCTCAGCCATACTCCAAAATTAAAGAAAATTTCTTTATTTCTGTCTTTTTGTTATTTGGCAACAATGGTTATCCGAACCCCGGTTACATCATTAAATTTTGTGACAGAAAAATTTGAGGTAGGTCAAAACCATTTTTGAGTCACTGTTGTTAAAATTATAAATCAGCCAAACGGCATCAACGAAAACATTAAAAACAATAAAAAACTAACAATTAAAAACTACAACTATGGCAGACGCAACCACTCCCAAAAGCCTTAAGGGAACAAGAACTGAGAAAGCATTGGCTAACGCTTATGTAGCAGAATCCACAGCCTACACACGTTATATATATTTCGCCAAGAGCGCTAAAAAAGAAGAATATTATGATTTCGCAAACATTTTCCTGGAGACTGCTGACAATGAGCTCCACCATGGCAAAATCTTCTTGAAATATCTCACCGAAGGTGCAGTGATGACCGACCCCATCAGCATCGACCCGGGTATCTTGAAACCAACGCTCGAATGTCTTAAGATTGCAGCTCAGGAAGAAGAAAACGAAGGTGTTAAGGAATACACCCAGGCTGCTGAAATCGCTGAGGAAGAAGGCTTCTCAGAAATCGCTGACCATTTCCGCGCTATCGCAACAATTGAAAACCACCATAAGGAAAGATTCGACCTCATGGCTAAGCAAATCGAAACTGACACAGTTTGGAAGAGCGACAAACCTATCAAATGGCAATGCCTCGTTTGCGGTTACATTTTCGAAGGCGTTCAACCACCCGAGAAATGTCCGGCTTGCAACCACCCGTATCAACACTTCAAGAGAGCTGAACCTTTCGGTGATTATTGATTGAAAGAAGTGTTAAGTATTAAACCATAAACATTAAGTGTATTAGTTTATACTTAGCGAAAAGGCTGTTATTTAAGAAAAAAAATTATATTTGTGCCGGTGAATCCTTTCACCGGCATTTTTACTATAAAAGCATCAACTTTAAACTTTAAACTTTCAACTTTACACTTTAAACTCTACACTTGGAAAAACTCTACCACTATCTTTGGAAAACCGGCATTCGGGGTTCCGACTTCAAGGATGTAGACGGACATCCGATTGAAGTCCTTGACCCCGGTGTCCACAACCATGACAGTGGTCCGGACTTTTTCAATTCCAAGTTGAAAATAAACGGTGTAGAGTGGATAGGAAATGTGGAGATTCATGTCAAAGCTTCCGACTGGTTCAGGCACGGACATTCCGAAGATCCGGCCTACGATAATGTTATACTACATGTCGTGGCGGTATCCGATAAAAGAATCTCACGTCCCGACGGTAGTTTGATACCCCAGATTGAACTGACATTCCCGGAAAAGTTTTTCCATACCTACTCTTTCCTCGCAGAAGAGATGGGATCCGTGAAATGTGGTTCAATGCTCCGGAATCTTCCTCAAATCAACAAGACCGACTGGCTGGAATCTCTCGCAGTTGAAAGGATGCAACAGAAAGCTGGCAAGGTGAACGAGATTCTCGCAGCCACCGGTGGCGATTGGGAGCAGACCTGTTTCATAATGTTGGCAAGAGGTTTTGGTTTCGGTTTGAACGGTGACCCTTTTGAACTTCTGGCTAAATCGATCCCGCTGAAAATTCTTCACCACCACAGCGACAATCTTTTCCAACTCGAGGCCCTTTTATTCGGTCAGGCAGGAATGCTCGATTCTTCGCTACATATCTTCGATGACTATTATCAGGGCCTGTGTAGGGAATATTATTTCCTTGCAAGGAAATACGGGCTGAAACCCATGAATGCCGGGTTATGGAAATATTCCAGGACACGGCCCCAAAATTTTCCTCACAGAAGGATTGCACTCCTCTCGAGTTCTGCTTACGGCGGCTTTGCGTTGTTCACCCGTCTTCTTGAAGCGGGCAACAAGGTGGAGAATCTGTTGGAATCTTTCGATATGAAAGCGGCAGGATATTGGCAATCACATTTTGCTTTCGATACGGAGGTAAGCGATGTACCCACCCAACTTTCCAAGTCAAGTCGTTTATTGCTCATAATCAATGTGGCCGTGCCTTTGCTGTATTCTTATGCCGCGTCTGTAGGCGAATTGGATCTGGCTGAATCAACGTTGGGATTGATGCAGCAACTTCCGGCAGAAAGCAATGTTATCATAAAACAATGGGCCTCTCTTGGCCTGGAGGCTAAGGATGCCTCAAGAAGTCAGGCCCTGATTCATTTGAAAAAGGAATATTGCGATAAAAACAAGTGCATTTATTGCAGGTTTGGCCACCATTACCTCCGTAAATCTGCACAACGGGAAGATTAGAAATAAGTGGGGTTTGCGTGGAAAAAGGTTTTTGTTTATATTTGCAAGCGGAAAAAGATTTTTCTGAATGTCTAGGTGGCGGAATTGGTAGACGCGCTACTTTGAGGGGGTAGTGGACGCTTG
>JAFLTP010000055.1 GCA_022510405.1 Muribaculaceae bacterium
AACTCAACATGAGACTATTCATAGTTCTATCAATATTATTATCCTCTCTCGTGACATTGGCCGGGGATAAAACAACAGATGTTTTCACTCTAGATCATCAGATGACAGGGATGTGCAAAAAAAAAATCACTGAAAACATGAGATTTGAAAAAGGTGTTTCAAAGATTGATATATCAATCCCCGACAATACGATTACAATCACTTTTGATGCAGAAAAGACAAGTACAGAGCAACTTATTAGAGCATTCAAGAAAATAGGTTTCAATGCTATCTTGATTAATCCCAAAGGAACAAGAAAGGAAGAGGAGACTGGGCCGCAAGCAGAAAAAGACTCTTATATAGAAGAGGCAGAAAAATGTGATTGTAGTTCCATTTGTGCCCCCGAATGTGGTTGCTGTTCAGATTACAACAATATTTGAAGATATTTATAATGAATAGGATATTTACATATATTTTTCTTTCCATTTCCTCAATCATATGTTATGCTCTTCCGGCACGACTAGGTTTGATAGAAGCAATGCAACCTGATGGCACAACATTGAATATAAGGATGGAAGGTAACGGAGAGCATAAAAGAATTTTTTCTGAAGATGGCTATCTCTTGACCACAGACAGTCTTGGTTTCTATGTGTTTGCTGATTTAAATAAAGAGGGAGAGGTGGTGCCATCTGAAATAAGAGCCATTAATCCCGGATATAGGAACACTGAAATTTTAAATAAAATATCAAAGTTGAATCAAACAGGGTTGACAGAATCTTATAAGGTAAAAGAACCAAAAGAAAAAATTTCACAATATGCTAAAGGTATAGGATTGGGCGTCACAAAATTCCCATCCTATGGTGAACATCGGTCGGTTGTGATTCTGGTCGAATTTGCTGACAAAGGATTCACGATTGAAAATCCCAATGATTTTTATACACGGATGTTGAATGAACCGGGTTTCAGCGATTATGAGTCAACAGGGAGTGCAAGGGATTATTTTATAAGTAATTCAAACGGTATTTTTATTCCTCAGTTTGATGTTTATGGGCCTGTTGTACTTGACAAACCATATTCTTACTATGGCAAGAATAATGTCTGGGGTCAAGATGCAAATCCATGGGATATGGTTGTTGAAGCATGTGAATTATTGGATGATGAAATAGACTTTTCACTTTATGACCGTGACGAAGACGGCATAATAGATAATGTTTATTTTTTCTATGCCGGATATGGGGAAGCCGACGGAGGAGGTGCAAATACGATATGGCCACATTCTTACGATATTACTTCAGTTTCATGGTATCCATACATGTTTGACGGAGTAAAGTTGGATCATTACGCATGCTCAAATGAATTGCAGAAAATAAATGATGACTTGCCCGATGGCATCGGTACGTTCTGCCATGAATTCAGTCATGTATTAGGGTTACCTGATCTATATTCCACAACCTATAATAATGCTTTTACACCTTTTACATGGGATATCCTCGATCATGGGAGTTACAACAACAACAGTAGGACACCTCCCAATTATTCTGCTTACGAAAGATTTGCTCTTAATTGGATAAACCCCGAAATTCTTTATAAAGGAGAGGAAATTTTGCTTAATCCGTTGGATGAAACAAATGAAGCATTTATTTTTCTGACTGATAACGATAATGAATATTTCTTATTTGAAAACAGGCAGCAAAAAGGATTTGACGAATTCATTCCCGGTCATGGCATGTTAATTTGGCATGTGGATTTTGATATGAGAAAATGGATGAACAATACCGTAAATAACACAGCTTCCCATCAGAATGTGGATTTAATAGAGGCTGACAATAGAAAGAATCAATATTCACGGGAAGGAGATTCCTTTCCTGGATCCCAGAATGTCAACGAATTTTCTTGTGAGACAACACCTGCTTTTGTAAGTTGGAATAATGTAAATATGCCTTTGAGGCTATTCAATATTGAGGAATCCGAAGATGGTATTATAATCTTTTCAGCAGAAGAGTGTCAGACAGCTGACGTTCAGATAGTTTCTCCGGTCTCAGAATTTATTTCCATTGAAGGTAAAACGGTAAAATGTGGAGACGTAACAATAGACATTTATAAATTGAACGGTACTAAAATAACGACCTTGAAAAACACAACAATTGATTTAGATTCCGGAATTTATATTGCTGTCTGTGAAGACGGAGCCTTTAAATTTCTGATACCATGAAAAACATCAATCTACAGTTATATGATGGATTAAAGGAGGAAATTAGAGATAGTAAAAGTAAAATAATTATATTAAAAGAGGGTGATATTATTCGTTTTACCATTGACGAAGTAAAAACTTTGATGACCATACTTCAAAATGACCCAGGTTACCTTAGAGGAACCTTGGTTATAGCAAAAGAAGTTAACAAAAGCATGGCTGCTTTGGCAGTGCTGGGTAATATCAAAGAGATTTATGCGGATATGATAAGCGAACATGCGGTTAAACTCCTTGATTCTTATCATATAAAGTTTAAATACAGGCAAACCATACCTTTTTTTGAAAGTAAAACAAAGGCGGGTTTCGATCCTATTGAACTTTTAGCGATTCCTTGTGAATACCCTACAGAGATTTATATAAAATTGGATGGTTTGTTTTCGAAAATCCCATCAGATATAAAAGGATGGTCAAAAATTTTCAGATAACACAATTATAGTAGATTTTCTCATAAAAAATTAATCCGAAAGTCCGGCGAAGTGATTCGACGGGCTTTTTAAATATATTGCAAAGGAAAAGTTAATGAGGAATCATATAGTCTTTATTAAATCAGAAAATAAATATATTAAAAACTGGATAAATTTCTTTGCATATTCATAGCATCGGTTAATAAATCGAGGGATGGCAATTCTTCATCTCCTGACATGAAAACAACAATTCCTTCGGGATTAGAAATATAAATTCTAGGAATTATACTCTTGGCAAAAAGTGAGTAGATTTCTCTATCTTCTTGGGGGGAAAACGGCAAAGTCAAATTGTTTTCTTTCCAATATTTATTTATCTTGTCCTCTCCTTCTTCTCGAGAAATTGGAAGTATAATTACATCATTGTCATCTTTGTATAATTGCCATAATTCTTGGATAACAGGAAGTTCTTTTTGGCAATCTGGACAATTTGTATTGAAAAACATTAGCAGACATATTTTATCTATACAGTCTTGAGTATTTACTGTTTCTCCGTTATTCATGACAACAGAAAATTGTGGTATTTTGTCATATAATGAAATGTTTCCTCCGTCCATATCAGGATCTTCATCGTTCACACACCCTGCTAAAAGAAATGAAATTATCCCTACGAGGAATAAGTTAATGGTGAATTTATGTTTTTTATTCATAGTCAACATTTTGTCACAAATTTACATTATTTTAATTAAACTTACGCTAATGTCCTCATTTTTGGAAGGACAGAATCAAATTTAAAAGAAACTTCCGGCAGTTCTCTCTATTTTCTTCCCTTTTAACAAGGAAGGCGTTGAACCAATCTTTTTAAACGCCTAAACAGCCATTTCAAGTAATCCAGACGTTTTTTAAAAGGTTTCCCATTTCTTTTGTTATACTCAAATACTAAAGATTACAATCTTTTGTCTTATCTTTCCTTAGATTTCAATTTAGTAATTTCATCATTGAAAAAGTTTAAAGTAGCTTCTTCCCCATATTCATCTATAAGTTTTTCATAGCCGGAAAGGGTGATGGAAAGTTTAGGATTTAGCTCCTGTATGATGGCTTTATCGACTTAATATTTGGCTTCAATTTGTAGGAGCCGGAAGTTTTCAGGACGGTATGGTGCCATTTGATACTACTAAAACAGGATATACAAAAATAAATCTTGTGAAATGTCTTGTAGGTTGAATTAACATCAGTTCAACTTATAAGAATACCTTGTTAATTGAGATCAAGATTAATTGAGATCCAGATTTCCTTATAGTCAAACTATTAAGAAATTCTTAATAGTCCAATAGTCGCCTTTTTACTTTCTTATTTACCAATCTTTGCTAACAGTTCTTCAGGTGTCACAATATGTAAAATAGAATAGGCCATAAGACGGTTACCTAAATCCTTCATGGAGCCGCCCACATGATAAACCGTGTCATCAATTATAAGAAACCTATCATGACCGGTGTAATTCTTCCTTAAATCAATCTTCTCCTCCTTATGCTGAATCTTGTATTTCTTTGCATCAAGATCAATCAATTTGTTTATGGGAGAGGTATATATGGTAGCTTTTACATCTTTTTGTTTCCTTGATAAGAGATCATAGACAGTAAAATCTGCATAAGGATCAAGAATTATAATTCTCTTTTCAGCTGATTTTATTCTCTTGTTGAGCCAGTCATATGCATCAAATACTTCTCCCTCAAAGAATATCCCTTCTGTGGGAGGTAAAGTAGATTTTATCAGTAATCCTACCTGTTCTTCCGTTTTAGCCATCCGATATTCCAGTCTCTCGAATCTTTGATTTACGGAATAACCCTTCAACAAATAATCTTTTAATACGGTATTACTCCATGCTCTAAAAAGAATTCCTCTTTGACTCTTGACGCGATAGCCTACAGATGTTATCATCTCTATATTATAATACTCAACCTGATAGGTTTTACCGTCTGAGGCAGTTGTCGCAAATTTTGCGACAACTGGAAGACCTTGTAATTCTTCACGTAATGCATTATTTATATGTTTACCTATTGTTTTCACATCCCTATCAAACAAGGTGGCAATTTGATTCCGATTCAGCCACACTGTTTCCCTTTCTACTCTTACTTCTAAAGCTACTGAAGCATCCGGTTGATAAAGTATTATCTCATTTTCCATATCTTGCGAATTTACTCATTTTTCTATGATTTATATGCAAGGATACCATATTATTGAACTGTCAAGTAATACTTGACAACTTTTCTTTATTCACAACTTGAGTTCAGGTAAACTATTGATTGTATCTTCCTTTAGATTATCTACTGCTCTTGTATATTTTTCAGTTTATGAGAGACCCCTTTGGTTTAAAGGTTTGTTACAATTTAAAATTTCCATATTGAAGATACATAAAGTTCACTTCTTTCCTAAAGTAGTTTGTAAGCTTTTCGTACCCGGAAATAGTGATTGAAAGCTGCGGATTAAGCTCTTGGATGATTGCTCTATCTATTTACTATTTTGCTAGAGCTATTATGAGTGGATGTTTCCAGAGCGGTAGTGATGCCCTTTGATCCATCTGAAAAAGATATGATTATAAATAAGGCTATTAAATGATTATATTTTTTGCACTTTCAAAATAATGGAACTTGTCGATTACTTTGAAAATAGAGAAATTGTTTTGGTGGATGATATGCCTCAATGATTTAATTATCCAACCAAAAAGGATGGAAACCTGAAAGAAGAAAGAGATTAAAGATATGGAAGAAAAATCAGTATTAGAACCGGATGCTCCCTTCTTCTTTAAACCCTTCTATTTTAGATTTTTACTTATAGTTGGATGATATAGTAAAGAAGATAATTATTGATTTATATTCATTAACCGGGAGTTAATATTGATAGGTAGATCTTAAATTATGAGCTATTTATTTACTTTTAATTTTATTGTCCGGATCTTTTTGATAAATCAGTTTTAATACTATTTGTTATGACAAATGGATTAATTTCTCAGCATTAAGATGAGCGAATTTCTCCTTATCCTCTTCTGTAAGAGGAGCGTTCTCAACAAATGGTCTTGCCCCTTTAAGAGGTACATAGGGAAAATCGGTTGCAAAAAGAAGATGGTCTATTCCCATTTTCCTTATGCAATATTCCATATCATCATAATCATATATTCCACCGGGAGTGACCCAAACATTCCGTTTATAATAAAATGAAAATTTTTCCGGCAATCCCGTCAGTTCCGGAGGAAACATCATGTCGAGTCGTGGGAGATAGAAAGGCACCATCTCTCCCCAGTGACCGGATATTACTTTCAATGTCGGGAATTTTTCAAATACACCGGCGAGGATCATACGGATAACCTGTATGCCTGCTTCAAAATGCCATCCATATCCCATCGTGCTGAATATGGCGTTTATCTCAGGACTAAGATTAGAGTAATAGGCTTTACATGCATCGGCAGATGTAAAATGCGGATGAATGTAGATAGGCAAATCATATTTGGTCAAAACCTCCCAGATTGGATAATAGATTTTATCATCTATATAAATATTTCCTGTCTGCGGACGACCGGATAATAGCGTTCCAACAAATCCAAGTTCCTCAATAGTGCGTTTCAGTTCATCTGCAGCGACTTTCGGATCATACCATGGCAAAGTTGCAAATCCTCTGAATCTGTCAGGAAACGCCTTGACATTAGAAGCGATATAATCATTTGCTTCTTTTGATAGTTTTAGTGCATCCGGGCCTGTAAGCCATTGGGTGACATTGGTATAAGAAATAATCTCCATATCTATTCCGGCTTCATCAAGATCCTTGATTCTTCTTTCCCCAAGTTCAAATAAATCTTTAAACGAAAGGCCAAAGGCTGCAGCAGCTACCGGGTTTTGAAATGCTTTGTAATACGGGAAAGCGGAATTTATGGTTTCATTATTTGCACTTTCGATGTCACGGCTCACTATATGTTCTTCAAGTCCGATAATTTTCATACAATGGTGAATTACAATTAGATGTGTTTATGTAAATTAAACAAACTCAAAAAAGTAAATGTTTTAAATTTTTAATTTTTGAAATTAAAGTTATTTTTGCAGAAAGATGAGAAAAGATGAAAAAGATAAGATTGGTTTATCCTCAATGGCAGGGAGCTGACATTGCAAGATGGATTCCTAATATTCCCGAAGAAGATTCCTCAAGAGGTTACTATCTTGGAGCAATGTTATTGAATTGGCTTGCTCCTAAAACAGATTGTGAAACCTTTACGGTTCCCGTTTCAACTGATTATAGGGAAAGGTTAGTTACAGATGGAATATTTGACAAGGGAATATTAATTAAACAGACTAAGGCTGCTTTAGAAATACTTGATATTGCAAATCCGGATAAAGTTGTTACTTTGGGTGGAGAATGTTCCGTTAGTGTCCCGGTCTTTACCTGGTTGAATGCCAAGCTTAAGTCTGATGTGGCAATAATATGGATGGATGCTCATCCTGACGTTACATTGCCTTCAGATGATTATAACGGATATCATGCTATGGCTCTTTCTGCTTGTATGGGAATGGGTGACAAAGATATTATCAATAAATTGCCTTCAAAGATTTTACCCGATAATGTCTGTTTAGCAGGATTGAGGGAGTATGAATATCCTTATATCAAGGAAAGAGTAAAAGAATTGGGACTAATGCATTTTTCTCCTGAAAGCATATCAAGGGATTCAAAAGACCTGTTGGATTGGATTCGAAATACCGGGAAAAAGAAAGTGATGATTCATTTTGATATGGATGTGCTCGACCCATCGGACATTTTGGCGGCAGTGGCTGACGGACCGGAAGGGGGTCTCAAACTAAAAGAGGCAGTAAGAATTATAAACGATATAGCCAAGGAATTTGAATTGATAGCCCTCACAGTAGCTGAACCAATGCCTCGAATAGCCATCCGACTGAAAAGAATGTTATCTCAATTACCCTTGATATAAAAACACAAGTCAAATGTTGAGTCAGAAAGAGAAAGTATTAGGAACTCGAAAAGTAGAGCTGGCCTAAATCTTGGATTCTATTCAGGAGTATTTTATTAAGATGCCGTGAATACAAGTCAGCACTCCATATCCTCATCATTATAATAGGAGAATAAAAATTAAAAATAAGGAAATATGAAATTAAAATTATTATCAATTTTTGGATTAACGCTAACGTTGCTTTGTGGATGTACTGCAAAAAAAGAAAAAGACCAACTTATGGAAAATGAAAGTAAAAAAGCCTTGATTTTATATTATTCACAAGGTGGAGTTACAAAAACCGTAGCCGAAGAACTTGAAAAAAGACTCGGAGCTGTTATAGATAGTGTGGTGCCTGTTGAGCCTTACGGGCCCGATTACGATTCCACAATCCAAAGATGGCAACAGGAATTGAAAGACAGCATCAAAGTTGCAGTAAAGCCTCTAAATGTTAATATAAATGATTATGACACTATTTTTATCGGTTCACCGATTTGGGGTGGTGTATTTTCTTCCCCCATGCAGAGTTTTCTAAAAGACAATGATCTGGAAGGGAAAACATTGGTGACATTTGCCACATTCGGAAGTGGAGGTATAGAATCAGCAACTCAAAATCTTAAGGAACTTCAGCCAAAAGCAAATATAGTTGAAGGATATGGAGTAAGGTCTGCAAGAATCTCCAAAGCTCCCGAAGAGTTAGAAAGATTTCTCATAGAAAATGGATTTATAGAAGGTGAAGTCGCACCGGTTCCCGATTACGGTATTAGTCACCATGTAACCACAGAAGAAACGGATGTTTTCAATGCTGCTACAAAAGATTATTTTATGCCATTGGGAACTGCGGTTAATGTAGCAACAAGAGAGTATAATGGTATTAAAGAATATAAATTCGGTGTTATACCACCTAATGGAGATGAAACAAATCTTTCCACTATTTACATACAGTATGAAGATGGATCTCCTGTTTTTACAAAAGTTGTAAGATAACCCCATAGTAAAAAAAGGAAGACCGCAGCGTTAGCTGCGTCGCGGCGAAAGCAAAAGAGAGGTGGCACCGGAATGATGTCACCTCTTACTATGTCTGTGGAATGAATTAGATTAAATGGAATTATTTTCCGAGTTGAAGATAATACTCGTCACCTACCGGTTCAAGCCATACATTTGATGAATTTTCTCCTTCTATTTCAAAGGCAAGGTGAGAGAACCAGTTGTCTTTCTGGGCTCCATGCCAATGTTTTACATTAGCAGGAATATGAATGACTGTACCGGGAAGGATTTCAACCGGATCCTTGCCTTCTTCCTGATACCAGCCTCGTCCTGCCACTCCTACAAGCACTTGTCCCCCTCCGTTGTCAGCTTTATGGATATGCCAGTTATTGCGGACTGTCGGTTCAAAAGTTACATTAAAGAAAGTAACTTGCTCGTCTGACAATGGTGCCAGATATGAATTGCCTGTGAAATATTGAGAGAAGGGATTGGGATCTCCAATCGGAAAAATCATTTTCTTCTGATGTTGAGCTTTTGCATCTACTTCCGAAATATCATCATTCCATACTTCTTTAGCCAAACGGAAAGCACCCCAAGCTTTAGGCCAACCGGCATAGAAAGCAATATGCGTTATAATTTCTGATATTTCGGTTCTTGTGATACCATTCTTTTTAGCTGTCTGAAGATGATAGGTAAGAGAGCTGTCTGTTATTCCTTGTGAAATGAGAGATGTAATGGTAACGATACTTCTGTCTCTTAAAGAAAGGAGATCATTTCTGCTCCAGACTTCTCCGAAAAGGATATCGTCGTTAAGATGAGCAAACTCAGGTGCAAAATCTCCAAGTTGATCCCGTCCTGCTGTCTGAACTATTTTTTGCTGTGCCATAATATTTGAAGTTAAGGCTATTAAAACAAATATAAAAATAAAAGTCTTTTTCATAAAGTAAATTTATTTTATCTTACTTAAATATAAGCTTTCTGGTCTTTATAGAACCGTCGCTGTAACATTGACGTTGTATTACAATTCCGGATTTAATTCTCGGCAATTTATTTCCTGAAAGGTCATAATATTCTGTGCTTACCAAATCACCGGAATATAAGGCTTCTACACCTTCATTTTCCCCTTCAGTAACTTCACCAGTGTCTATGTTATAAGTCACTATATCTGTGGCATAAATTTCTTTGTCGGGGCCAATATTAACCAATTGTATTCCTATGGTTTCCAAACCGTCCATCATTAGAAAAAGACCTACGTTACCACCGAAACTTTGTATAACCAGAGTGTCTGGATTATCACCAAAATAATTGAAGGGGAAATCAAAATTACCTTCAGATTCGAACACTTCCTCGGCTACCCCGTTAAGGTAGAGACGGAAATATAGATTCTTAGTATCAAGTATGTCATAATCCAAGCTCAAAGGATAGATACCAAATTCACAATAATTATATCCTAAATTTTGAAAATAGTCAACAAATCCAATGAAACGAGGATTCTGAGGCATATATGAGGAAGGGGTATCGCTCAATATTTTAATAGCTGGTTTTTCATACCACATAAATTCAGGGTAATCCAGTCCTATAATTTCTTTTCTGGGATTGGCAACCATCGAAGCATGTTCCGGGGTGGTCATCATCATTTTCTCCCTATTATATTCAAAGTCAATAGATGCAATGGGGTCAAAGTAATAAGAATCAGGAGTTTCATAGAAATCGGCTGCAAGATACCAGTAAAAATATCCGTTATATTCGCCTAAGAATTGCTCTGTGGGGAAAGAAACGACGTCTCCATCTATAGTCCCTTTAATCCAGGAATGGCGAGCATAAATATTATCGAAATTATACAGATATACATCATTACCGTCAAAACCCATTGAAACGTTATGATCATCACCGGTTCCCGAGTCAAACAGAACCCAATCGGTCAATTCAAGATCTTCGGGAGGAGTGACTGTAGTATAATCCACGGGAGTGAGTGTTTGTGACCCATCCCCCACGTAAAAGTCTCCCGTTGTTGTAATTATTCCAAAAATCTTTGAAGGATATTGATTATCTTCGTCTGTTGTGAAATTAAAAGATATTCTACCGTCTTCTCCAATCGTATAGATCAATTCTGTATCCTTGCTTTTACCGTAATTAAAAAATGAAGAATTAGCGCTGTTATTTTCAAGGATAGCTGCCTCGAAATAAAGCATTTCCCCGGTTTCCACATTTTGTTCCCGATATAAAAGCTGAGGGAGTTCAATCTTAATCTGATTTCCCTCTTTCACACCCTTAAGAAAGGAGCCGGTTGCAAAGCCGGATATAGGATTATGAATATAGATAAACCCGTCTTCTCCGCTAATTATACTGATGCCTCCTTCTCGTTCTCCATAGGTTCGGTTGCCCCAATCATAATAAAATCCTTCAGAATCACGTGAGTATAGTTGTTTGGTACCGTTCGGTACATTATTTATAATGCTACCCCCATTTTCCTGGGCACAAATATCTTGGATCCCGATAAGTCCCAAAAGACCCAAAAATGCCGGTAAATAAATTTTTTTCATTTTATAAAAAGTTTGTTTTGCAAAATTAATTTCTTTGATATTAATGTCGCTTACCAATTTTATGGATTTCCTTACCAATTTTAAAGATTCTTTTCGAAGGATAAAAATAAAGTCTATTTTTGCAAAATTAAAAAAATATTATTGATATGGAAACAGTTACAATTGATTCTCTAAAAACTTACAACAACTTATATGGTCTGAAAACAACACATCCCCTTATAGGAGCTATCGACCTAAAGAAAGCAACAAAAATTGTGAACCATATAAATTTTAAATTTGAAGTCTATGCCCTATTTCTTAAAAATGGCACTCAATGTACTCTAAAATTTGGCAGAAAAAATTATGATTGTCAAGAAGGAACAATTGTAAGCTTCGCTCCGGGCCAAGTGGTGACACTTGAGGAGGAAAAAAATGAGTTAGGTCCAGACGTTGTTGGGATGATTTTTCATCCGGATCTCATTTATGGAACACCTTTAGCCTCAAAAATCAAAGAATTTGAAAAGTTTTGATATATGAGAGGAAACTTACATAACACATAGAAAGACAATAATTTAAAACAAGATTTTATAGTAATCCAAGATTTTGGTAATAATTTCCATAAAATTGGTAAGTCTTAATAATCAGCTTTTTATAAATTTGCAGAAAATATTAATATCAATTTGTAAAATATTTGTTCTCTTCAATTTTATTAAACCTTACCGGACTTGAGAAAGGCATATATGTTGTGAACGGCAAGAAGCAAATAGTAAATTGAAGTTAAGAAATTCTGCTTTTGTCATGGAAGTCTGATACCATGAAAATCACAATTTAAAACAAAATTAATAATTAATAATTATTAAAAATAGTAGATTTTTTCTCATAAAAGACAAAGTTATTCAACTAAACATTTTCATAACACTATGAAGTGATTTGAAATATTTTTCCGCGATGGAACAATCTTTCTAAGAAAATGTTAATGAAAATCCGTTGAAGTGATTCAATGGATTTTTTTAGCAAAATGTATAAATTTTACCGTGAAAAGTATAATGGAATAATTCTATGAATGAATTAATTTTGCAGTGAAAGTTTTGCTTATATTCCCGAAGAAGATTCCTCAAGAGGTTATTATCTTGGAACAATGTTATTGAATTGGATTGCTTTCATCGCAATGCACGGCGTCGATTGAAGCACATTGGATACCTCTTATAGAAATAGAATCGCATTTAGGTTCATATAACACTAAAAATCCTCTATATCTGACCATAAAGAACTATTTTATAAATATTTAAAACAAATTGACGTTATTATATTGGTAAATATAATTTTAGATTTATAGTTGCAGTAATTTATAAACAATAAAGGAATGACAGCATTCTTCATAATGTTCATAGGGGTAGGTTTGCTTCTCCTGTTGCCGGATGCTTATATTATATTCGGAGTATTGGGAAATGCCTCATGGTGGTGGAAAGTGCTCTTCTTTCTTCCAACGCTGGCATTATATTTTGTAATAATCAAAATATTTGTCCTTGGTGATATGAGGCAAGGAACTATGAATTGGTTATTCTGGCTGTCGTTGCTTGTCTTTCTGCCGGTTTTTATTTTCGCTATCATATCTCTTATTGGCAAAGGTGTAGGTCTTTTCTGGAGTCAGGGCTCCATGGTTTTTAATTGGATTGCCCTGGGAATAACATGTCTTTGGTTGGTTGTTGCCATTTATGGAAGTGTCATAGGATGGAAGAAGGTTACAGTGGAAAAAGTGACTATCGCTTCTTCTAAAATTCCTGAGTCATTCAACGGATATAAAATAGTTCAACTTTCTGATTTCCATATAGGAACTTATGGCTCCTCTCCGAAAACTGTCGAAAAGATTATAAGAAAAGTCAATTCACTAAATCCTGACCTTATTGTCTTCACCGGAGATTTAGTCAATACCTCCTCTTCAGAGATTAATCAGTTTGAAGATGTTCTGACTCAATTAAAGGCAAAAGATGGAGTATTGTCAGTCTTAGGAAATCATGACTATTGCCTTTACAAGAGATATGTAGCTCCCGATTCTCCTGATAAAGAACTTTCAAAAATGGTTACAACTGAGAATAAAATTGGTTGGAAATTATTAAGGAATGATAATCTTCAGATAAAAAGAGGCAATGACAGTATTGCTATAATAGGAGTTGAGAATGCCGGAGGGCAATCTTTTACAGACAGGGCTGATTTAAAGCAAGCTTTGTATGGCATTCCCGAAAATGAATTTAAAATACTATTGTCTCATGATCCTTCGCATTGGAGAAGGGAAGTGGTGCCAAAATCTAATATTGATCTGATGCTCGCAGGCCACACCCATGCAATGCAATTTAAGATTGGCAACTGGTCTCCTTCAAAATATTCTT
>JAFLTP010000056.1 GCA_022510405.1 Muribaculaceae bacterium
TAACCGATTGGAACCGGGATCCGGCTTTGGTTCCGATTCCTATGCTCGAGAGGAACTGGTTGCTGAATTGGGAGCCGCCCTTACTTGTTCCAGCTATGGAATAGTAAAAAATGTCAAAGGAGACAGTGCAGCCTATCTGAAATCATGGCTTGACCATCTACAAAAGGAACCTGACTTTATCAAATCCACTCTCCAGGATGTAAAAAAGGCAACCGCCATGGTAACCAGTCGTATCGATAGGGTTCAGGAACAGATTGACACCTATCAGTCAGTAGTTGGTAATGAGAAGGAATTCCCTGATATGTATGATATGGATATGGACGGTAACACAGTTGAAGTGGCTCATTCAGAACTACAACCTTTTGAACAGGTAGAAGAAGAGAATATGCCGTTCAAAGGCAGAGGAAGATAAATATTAGCAATGAAAGAGTAGATTTTTTCATGTCATAAGTGTTTGGTTAGATGTTGGAACGACAGACTCCCTCCAGAGCCTGCCGTTTCTTCTTTTGCCCTTACATCAACATACCCTTCGAATTATTAAGCAAAATTTTGTAAATTTGCATATCAGCTTTCAATACCTGACAATGACCACCCAAACATAGAGGAAATACGGCGAAAGCCGAATAATCTTAGAAACGCCTTTACAGTAGCACATAGGCTTTGGTCAGCCTTCAGATAGCTGTTTAGGTGTTTTTTTGTTAATTATGAAACTAACTAGATATAAAGTATTAAATTATAAATCAGTTAAAGATTCCGGCTGGATAGATTGTTCTGAAGTAACGACCTTAGTGGGAATTAATGAAGCTGGTAAATCAAATTTGTTATTAGCATTATGGAAATTAAATCCCGTAACAGGAGGAGAAATTGATGTGTTACATGATGCACCTGTTAGTGAATTAAATGATATAAGAGAAATAGAAGATAATTATCCTTTTATAAAAGCTGAATTTGAATTAGACGAGACTGATAACGAAAGAATAAAAAAAAGTTTAGGACAAAATATAACAGAGATTAATAAAATACTAGTCACAAGGTATTATAGTGGGAGATATGAAATCGAATATCCGGAAAAGCAACCTAACCTGATTATAGATGATCTTTCAAGCGAAATTTCAGAGGAGGATTCTCAAAAGGAAAATGAAGAAAATCTTGCATTAGATTTTGAAGTCCTTGAAGAAACTTTAATTAAGGAAATGCCAAAATTTGTATATTATTCAAATTATGGTAATCTATCTACGAGGTTATATCTGCCTAATGTTATTACTTGGCTAAAAGGTGGTAATATAACTGGGATTGATAGAAATGAAGATCAAATAAGAACCATGAGGGTGCTATTCAAATTTGTGAAATTGAATCCTGAAGAAATTCTTGAGTTGGGCATGGATCCTAAAGATATGGCTGCCAAAAGAAGTAATAATAGAAATACTTCCCCCACTACAGAGGAAATTAATAAGGCGCAAAAGCAAAAGGAAATGAGGACTATTCTTTTGCAATCTGCAGAATCTAAACTGACAGAAGATTTTAGAAACTGGTGGAAACAAGGTGACTATAAATTTAGGTTTATTGCTGATGGAGATTACCTTTCAATTAGGGTGTCAGACAATAAAAGACCAGCAGAAGTAGGATTAGAACAAAGAAGTACAGGCCTTCAATGGTTTATAAGTTTCTTCTTGGTTTTTCTAGTTGAAAGTAAGGAAGAACATAAAAATGCCATTCTCCTTTTAGATGAGGCTGGCTTAACTCTTCATCCTAATGCCCAAAAAGATTTAAGTCTTTTCTTCAATGAATTATCAAAAGAAAATCAAATTATCAATACAACTCATTCACCTTTTATAGTTGATACAAATCATATAGATCGATGCAAAGTTGTTTATGTGGATAATTATGGTTATACAGTCGCATCATCTAATTTAAGAGAAAGCAGTGACAAATTGAATGAACAATCAATTTATGCTGTCCATGCTGCTTTAGGCTTGAGTGTATCAGATATTCTATTTCAAGGTTGTAAACCAATAATTGTCGAAGGTGTATCGGATCAGATATATCTTAATGCCATGAAACAGTTGCTAATTTCAATAAAAAAATTTTCACCAAAAGAAGAAATAATATTTGTTCCTTCGGGTGGTGTTAAAGGAATTTCTCCAATAAGTAGCCTTTTAGGAGGTAAGAAAGGATCTTTGCCAAAGGTTATTGTGGATTCAGATAAAAGTGGAAAAGATTTTATTGAAAAATTAACAAAATCCCTTTACAAAGAAAATAAAGATCTTATTTTAGAAATAGGAAAATTTAAGGAAATTACTAATGCAGAAATAGAGGATTTAATCCCATATGAATATTTAGAAACTGGAATAAATATAATTTTAGGATATAATGAAGAAATAGAGTTTAAGGATTATTATAATTCTAAGGAAGCTATTATTCCTCAGATTGAGAAATTTGCCGAAGAATACAATGTAGATTTGAAAGAAGGTTGGAAGGTTGATTTAGCAAAATCTGTAAAATCTCGTATGTTAAGAACAAAAGAGTATCCTATAGATGTAGAAATATGGGAAAAACTATTTAACAAATTAATTGATTAATTTTACTCTATTACAATTAATTAGTGCTAATCATAGATTCTACCTTATGGATAAAAAAATTAAAAGTAAATTAAAAAATACTCCCGAACAGGAATTAGTCGTTGGGCCATTGGTTGCAAGATTAATTGAATGTGGATGGGAAGAAGGGCAAATAATCTTTGGAAAAATGAATGGAAAATCCCTAAAACACCCTCCGAGGCATCAAAAAGGGAAAAAGGAAATTCGTTCGAATATTTTCCAGTAGATATTGCCGTTTTCGATAGTGTTGAAAATTGTGGCGATTATCGACATCTTTTATTTATTATAGAATGTAAACAACCAAAAGAAGATGTGGGATTACAACAGTTAGAAACTTACTTATCATTAGAACCTCATGTAAAGCTAGGAATATGGGCAAATAATGCTGATCCAAGTGCAAATTCTTTATTTGTTTATAAGAACGAAAAAGGAATTCAAACTCCTAAACATAAAAAGATTTATAATTTACCACTTGTAGGAAGTCCTATTTCTCCTGAATCAATAGTGCCAACTTTCCATGATTTAATAATACCGTCTAAGGATATTCTCTATAAGACATTTTCAGATTTATTAGATAAAATTGTGGCTCAAGATGGCAACGTAACGAGAAGTGAAGAACAATTAGATCAATTATGTAATCTTGTTCTTTTAAAATTAGATAGTGATAAAACTGGGAAAATTGATGCTAAAAATCCACTTTATTTTAGACCCTTTGCGACAGAACAGTTAACCGCAGAATTCATTAAGAGTAAATTTGAAGATTTTATCAATATATATCCCGATATTTTCGTTTCCAAATCTGATCAAGAAATAAGATTTGATGATTCAACTATTCATAGGATTGTTGAAATTTTGTCACCATATAATTTAATTGATATTGGAGCCGACACAGTATCAATAGCTTTCCAGGTACTAAGAAGTGCCGCCTTAAAACAAGAAGAAGGACAGTATTTTACTCCAAAACAAGTAATCCAAGCTGCATTGCGTTTACTTGAAGTTAATCTTGATGATATAATAATGGATCCAGCATGTGGTACAGGAGGGTTCTTAATTCAAGCACTTATAGATATGAAAGAAAGATATCCCAATCAAGAAAAAGAAATCTCACGTTGGGCTCAACTTCATATTTATGGGATAGATAAGGATGCAATTGGAATAAAACTTACAAAAGCTGTGATGCAAATCCTAAATGATGGATCTGCTCACTGTGTTAGAGGGGATAGCGTATTAACTCATACATGGAAAAATAAATTCCCGCATTTATTATCCAACCAATTCAAAGACAGTAGATTTACCAAAATATTCACTAATCCACCTTTTGGCTCAAATCTTAAAATCAAATATTCTGATGCAAAAAAATCTTCGCTAAGTATTTTACAATATGCAGAACAAGGGAAAGATATTGAATTAGGGTTATTAATGTTTAATAGATGTGTGGATTTATTAAAAGACGGGGGAAAATTATGTATTGTTCTTCCAGAAACTTATTTTTTTTCACCTTCTTATAAATATGTTAGAGAGTGGGCAAATGATAGATTAAAACCTCTATGTGTAGCTAATGTCCCTATGGATGCTTTTCAAGGATTTTGCCGTGCAAAAACTAATCTTTATGTATTTGAAAAATTAAATCATAATAAATCAAATATTGATAGCGATAAAGATAAAGTTACTTTTCTAAATCCGGCTACCTGTGGAATTTATAAAAATGGAGCTGATAGATTTGTAGTGGATAATGAAGGTAAAAGAACAGATATTATAGATAATAAACTTTTAGATTATGCATGTGAATATGCTAAAGGAGATACTTCCCATGCTTTTATTTTACCTTTAAAAAAAGTCCTTTCATTAGATGTTTTAGTTCCCCAATATTATGATAAAACATTACAAATACCATCAGAAGAACTCTTTAAATCATTAGACACTAAAGGTATAACTTTAGGGGAATTAATTGATAATAAAGTAATATCCTTGTTTAGCGGTCACGGAAGCCCAAGTAACGATTTACGAAATGGAACCATACCTTACGTCAAAGTCTCTGACATAAGAAATCTAAGAATAAATGTAAATCCTACTAATTTGATAGCTCTTTCTTTGGCAAAAAAATTTTGGAAAACAGATAACGGTAAAAGTAATTTGCAACCATGGGATCTCATTTCCCCTAGTAGAGCAAGCAGTAATATTGGAGAATTTGCAATATTATTGCCAGGAGAAGAACAAATTGTTTTGACTAAAGAAGTTTTTGTCATAAGAGTTAATTCTAACGATATAGGATTATCTCCATTTTATTTACTCTGGGCATTGAGTCTTAAAGAAACTAGACAACAATGGTCTAGAGTGACCTTAATGCAGACTAACAGAGAAGATGTAGGTCTAAGATATCGAGAAGTTGCTATCCCATTGCCAAAATCTGAAAATTGGGCAAAAGAAGTTTCTATGCCATTTGCAAAATATTTTAAAGGAATTGCAAAATCAAAAGAAATATTTGGAGAAGAAACCCAAAAGGATTCATTTAACTATATTGCAAGTGTAAGTGCCTTTAATGATAATGACTAAAAGTTTGTATTTATACATGATTACTTTCTGGTAGATTGATATATTAATGAGGATTATCAGTTGGAATGTTAATGGACTTAAGGCAAGATTAGAAGCCGTGAAGCGTTTATCCGAGGAACTGCATCCGGATGTCATTTGTTGTCAAAAAGTGATGACTAAAGGGAATGGTTTTATAACAGTCCCGGGATATTTCACTTGGTGGGGAAGCATGAACGGTGGTTTAGTCGGAGGAGTCAGTACCTTTATGAAATTGTGGAAGGTTATTGAATTAGATTCATTAGCCAATGTACCTAAAGCTTCAGATTGGCTTATTGATACAGGGTGTCTATTAGATTTAAACTTTGAGCATTTCATTCTTGTGAATGTTTATTTCCCATATTCCAACCTCTCCAATGATGAATTTGTAAAAATAAGACAAAGGTGGGATTATGAAATCCATGAGTATCTTGTCAAAGCTGTGAGACGGAAACCGTTGATAGTTTGTGGTGACTTGAATATCGTATCAACCGATTTGGATGCGTGGGATAATGTTTCTGTCAAGAAACAAGGATGTTTTCTTGACTGGGAACACCGGAATTTCAATTCACTTTTAGAATCTACCAGTCTTGTTGATTCATATCGATATCTTCACCCTGGAGGTAGGGATTTTTCATATTTCTTTAACAACAATCCGGAATATAGATTATCCAATCAAGGGTATAGAATTGATTATTTCTTAGTCAGCGAGTCACTTTTACCCTATGTCAAGAAATCAGAAATCTTGACCGATGTCTTTGAAACTACCAATAACCTAATTCTTCTGGAGATAGATTTACCAATTAAATGAGATGGAAGGGAAAAATATAATACCATAAACTTATAACCTCATGACTTGGAAAATGAACGTGAAAATTTCAATTAATTTATAAAATTTCATTATGAAAGAATTTATATATACGATTGGAAAAATCTTTTGTCTTGATGACATTCCCACGAAATATTATATTGGCCCATATCAAAGAGGATATAAATGGGGATCTCTTTCTCGCTATGATCAAGTGCCACAACTTTTGATTGATATTTATAATGCTTTTGAGAAGAATGTGGATTATTATCTACAATATATCACTATAAAATTTGACAGTAAAAAAAAGAGATATGAAGTGATTGACGGGCAGCAACGGCTCACTACTCTCTCCCTCTTTTTCTATATTTTAGAATCTTACGGCTTAAATAATCCGGCGAAAAATCTGGTGGAATATTCAAGATATGATAAAGACAAGAATATTTTTGAAGAAACCCTTGATTATATAGGTCGCTTCTCTGAAGAATTTGATAAAGATATATCCCAACAAGATTTATTCTATTTCGTAAAGGCGGCAAGAGTGATAAAAAAATTTATTGCCATCTTGAATGAAAATAGAGAGCTCCAGGAATTTGTGGAATTCCTTAACAACAAAGTAAAAATCATAGTAAATACTGAATGTGAATTCATTGTACCCGAAGAAGTCTTCATGCAATTAAACAATAATAGAGTTCCATTAACTGACAGTTATCTTATAAAAGGTTTGTTGCTCACCCATGCAGTGAATATAAAAGATGCAAATGGAAATCCTTTTCCCTATAAAGAAATCCTGGACCAAAGAGTAGTAATGGGTAGGATTTGGGATGAAATAAACACTTGGGTTAATCTCCCCAAAGTTGCTCATTTCTTTTTTAAGGATTATACTTCCGGGATGGATGGACTTTTAAGCATGGCCATTGAGATAGCTACAGACAATATTAATACGGCCAAAGATACAAACCATCAAGAAAACAATAAGTCTCTGGAAGACTTTTATAATTTGTTTGCTGGAGAGGGAAAAGAATTTGAGGTGAGTTTTTTATTGTTTAATAAATTCAACGAATATGTCAAAACACCCAAAGAAGCTTTCCGGCTTCTTGAGATTATTAAGCATATCTACTATCGGCTTCATGATATTTATGAAAATCATGAAGATACCAAGTTATATAATCTCCTTGGGTTTGTACAATTCTGCGAGACTCTCAATAATGAGAAAATAAAAAACTTTAAACTTAAAGACATTATATCCCTCCCTTTGGATGAAGCTGAAAGCACCCTTTCTGAACTGGCTTTATTGGCTATCCCGGATGTGGAAAAATTGAGAGAGCCAAACAAAGATGGAGTGTTTTATGAAAAACTTCGGTATCACTCTTCCAACGATCTCCTCTCAAATCATCTTCTTTCACTGAATGTGTTTCCTGAACATCGCAACGATTCCTATAGGTTTGATTTCTTTCACTACGATTATGAAAAATGGAGTTTTGAACATATTTCCCCTCAACATCCGAAGAGCCGGGTGAAAATTTCAAAAACTTCAATTCAAAATGTGGTGGATAAAATAAACAACAGCGAACTGGAGGATGAGAAGAAAAAGAAATTGATTGAAAGGATTCAAAATGAAGAGTTTATAGATTCCGCAGAGATTTCAATTTTGTATGATGAAAATATTGATTTGGATGCAATGGGAAACATGGCTTTGTTGGGAGGCGGAGCTAACAGTGCATTAAAAAATAATCCTTATATGGCCAAACGTGGTATCTTGTTTGATAAAATGTCACAAGGATATTTTATTCCAATACATACTCTCAATGTGTTCAACAAAGTGCTTGACACATCCGATAATCAAACCCATTTCTCATCAGAACTGCTTGAATGGACAAATGATAGAGACGTGAAAGCCCATGAGGAATGGATGGAGAAAAGAAACAAGGATATCCGCAAAATGTTAGCAGAAAAAATTGTAAAGAATTGAGAATATGAAAACCGGAAGATACACTTTGAGCCAACTTCTCACCAATTCCAATATTGATCAGATAATAGTGCCGGAAATTCAACGAGACTATGTGTGGCAAAAAAACAATGTGGATGGATTGATTACATCAATTTTTAATAATTTCTGTACTAAAGAATCCCTGGCCTTAGATATTTCATTTAAAAATGATTTCATGCCCCATAAAGAAATCAGGGAGTCAGAAATCAAATTTCTTACAGAGGAATTCCTCAAGTTAAGGTATAACTCCAGAATAGGGTTCATTTATGCCTACAATGACAATTCTTTTGCCAATAAATATTTTCTAATCGACGGGCAGCAGCGCCTCACCACCCTTTTTCTGCTGCTCCTGGCTCTTCATTCGTATAAAACCGACGATAGCTTGAAAAATAGATTCAAAAATTTCTATTTTGTCAACGATTTGCCTCGACTTGATTATAAAGTGAGAGAAACATCGCATAATTTCTTAGTAAATTTTATACGTCATAATCTTTCTGATGATTTTACAACTTTCAGCAAAGCTACGAATTTTTATAATATCTATAATAATGACGTGACAGTAAGAAATATGCTGACAAGTTATGAAATAATCATTCAAAAAATAAGTGAAAGAGATTTTAATAGGCTTGAGCTCATTGACTATGTGGAAAATTATATAGAATTTAACTATTTCGACACCAATCAAAGCTCCCAGGGTGAAAAATTATACCTTTACATGAATAGCCGTGGTGAAACGCTTTCATTGCCTGAACTCTTAAAGTCGGTGCTTATTGGAAGAAGCACAGAAAAACATGAAGATGCTAAAGACTGGGAAGATTGGCAAAATTTCTTTTGGATCAATAGGAATAGGACCATAACCGGAGCTAATTCCGATGAAGGTTTTTTTCATTTCCTCATGATGACTCTGCTGGTTAATGCTGTGACAAATGCAAATTCAAATATTGACTTTGTAGAGGGAAAAACACGGGCTAACAAGCTTGAAACACTGATAAGAGAAAGAAAATCTGAGTTCCTACTCCCATTCGCTTATTCCAATCTTGATTTCAATATTGATTGGATAAGAAAATGCTATCATGCATTTACAAGACTGGTGGATATTGTAAATAAGGAAAATCTTCCGGTAGATAGTCCCAATTGGATCAATAAAATAAAAAATTATATCAATTATGTCTCCATTTTAGGATCTCTCTTTTTTATACTGGCATATCCTAAAGCTGAGGATATTGATATAGTAAAGATTTACATGCACTTAAAAAATATTCAGTTTTATGATTATAATAGTAGAAATCCTCAGATTGCCATTATAGAATCTTTGAGAAGTATAAAAGCTATGGCCGAATCCCGGATCTTTGATATTGCTGACGAACAACTTTTCAATCTGGCACTTAAAGACTATTTCTTTAGTGAATTTGACAAAAAGAAAGCAAAATTGTATTCTACTCCGGAAAGAGATGAATGGGAAAATTTATTTTGGGAAACTACCAGGGATGAGCATTTTAATTCATTTTTAGAAGGAAACGGTTTGTTATTTCTTGAATTTTGTTCTGAGCCGACCACTCCGGAAGAAGCAAGAAAATACAGGGATTTACTTCGCGATAAGATTTTCAAGGAAAATAATGCAGAAAACCACCGCCAGATAGCTCTATACGGAGATTATAGTGTATATGATGATGGCTACGGCTATCTTATTAAAGGAGGAGGTATTGAAAGATGGACATTTGCCAAAGAAAATCGTCAATGGTATAAAGTGATAACCGAACGGGAAAATATTATTAAAAATTTTCTTGACAATTCTCCATGCGAAAAAAGAGCTGATGATTGGATTGGGCTTCTGTCAAATAAAAGATTCAGATGCTTTGATTATATGCAACAAAATAAATTCCTTTTTCAAGATTCAAAGTTGTTTGGCAGGCCGCATGTGATTCTCCTCAATAAACATCAGGCCTCTGAAAATAATTCCCGTGAACTTACTATACATATTCTTCATAAGCTTTTAAAAGGATCCTGGGTGTGGAACTATAAGACATGTGTGGTTGACTTTGATACCAACAATCATAACTTTACTGTTTCCAATCGAGGGAAAGGACCTTGGTTTATTGATGTCGTCTATGAAAGAGGCATCTCTCAAGGTGCAGGCCATTGGAATTTTATAATTGGGAAAAGAAACAAAAATAACTTGGAAGACACCTACATTGATTGGTTGATCACAAATTCCGCATTTGGTTGGGAAGTGATTATTGATGATGAGGTAAAGAAAATACAGGCTCGGGAAGTCTATGTTGAAAAAGAGGGTGATACTGATTTAAGTTCGGCATTCCGGATAATTCACGAGCTCAAAAAACTACTCAACATATTTCTATATAAATTCACACCATCCTAATATAATATGGTGAAGCTGCGAGGAGTTGTCTAGCATATCACTTACCAGAATCCGGATAACTAATGGACGGTAATACAGTTGAAGTGGCTCATTCAGAACTACAACCTTTTGAACAGGTAGAAGAAGAGAACATGCGTTCAAAGGGGCAGAGGAAGATAGAATTTAATTATATAAAGAGTTGGGACTGAATGAATGTCAACTTCTCAGTTGTGATTTTAGTCTTTTCCCCTCCTCACTTATAGAACATGACTGTTATGCAAATCGAAGGCATCCTTATAAAAAAGGATGCCTTTATAGTGCAGGGAGGTGACAAAGTCCGTGAAACTAACGTTTTCAAGGGGACAGATACACTCCCTTTTTGTTCTTTGGTTTTATAACGAAATTTTAATAAGCAAAGTTAATAATAAAACAATCGTAAAACAAATTTATTGATAAAAAAATGTTAAATTTGTCTTTCAATCTTGTAATGTGATATGAATCATACCGAATTAATACCATTTTTTAAGGAAAGACTCCTTGAGTTATTGAATAGGGAAAGCCTTGATAGTTACAGGGTCAGGTATCATAATTCCATGTCAATCCTCAATGAACTAAAAGAATTGATAGAAGGGTGGTGTAGTAATACAATAAAGCATGCTCAGACTCTTGAGTATTGCATAGATGAAACTCTTAATTTAATTGATCCTACCAAAGATAAGATAATTGATTTTTCAGCTTGTAGTTTCCAAAGATTCAAAACTTACTTAACTGATTATAAAAATAATATTACACAACAGGAAAAGGATAAAAAGAGGTTTAATAATTGGGAAAGTGTCAAATTGATATATATAATAAATTCTATTTTAAAAACTAACGAAGACGTTTACCTTGACCGCTTATGGGATGCTATTGAAAATACCATTTTTGCCGATACTGAGTTCTCCGATGAAAACTTTATTCCTGTTGTTTCGGAATTAGATATCCTAATAGTAGCCTTAGCTAGAGAAATACTTAATAGTGGATTCTCTAAAAGCTATGCATTTAAAATAATAAAAAATTACAATAAAAAGGATGATTCAAAAGAAGAATTTCTTAAATTTAAAAGTTTTTTTAATACTTCAATAACAAATAGTTATAAAGTAATATTCAGTCTATACATCAATAATGCATCCGATTATGAATTACCAAATTTTAAGGAAGAATTAGATACTGATATTTTGCCTGACGAATTGAAAGAGAATGCTCGATATGAGAATTTTATCTCTAGCTCATCCAACAAAAGATTATATGTAGTAGAAGTTGAAAGTTCTGATACAGTTTCTGCTATCAAAGAAGCAAAATCTAAATTATTAGGTGAATTAGATGCCATACATATTGGAATGAGTTCTTTGCAAGTAAAGATTAATGATAGAGCCTTAATAATAGAATTAAAGTCTGATTCGAATAATAAAGCTTATTTTCATCCTGTAAAATATACCCTGGATGGACAGACAAGACAAAATAAGGATATTTCTGACCAATACCGAACTCTTCTTTCTAAAATAAAACAAAATCCCAATATTGATAAAAGTGCAAAATTACGATTAGATAGTGCTTTAAGACATCTCAGAATTGCTAATTCAGACGTAGAAATCGAACAAAGGTTTATTAATTATTGGATAGGCCTTGAATTTATTTTTTCGTCTCCATTAATAGAAGAGAATACCTATAACCGCCTGAAGAATAATCTTATTAATATATTATCAGTTTGTTATGTTGAAAGAAATCTAAATGACTTAGAAATTATTTTGAGGAAAAGATCAATTTTAAACGAAGAAGAAAATATTGAGAGTAAAGAAAAAATTGATAATATATGTTCAACCCTGACCAATATATTATTGAAATATAGACTTAAAAAATTTAAGTCAATACTTTTTTCAAATAGTGAAAGAAGGAAAGATTACATAAAGTCTCACAGGTATAATTTAGAGTGTCATTTATCAAGAATTTATCATTTACGTAATGAACTAATTCATGAGGCTGCCATAAAGCAGGACATAGAGGATTTGACTAGTAATTTAAAATATTACCTTACTTTTATTTTGAACCAAATGATCTATTTCTTTGCTTCTTGGCCAGATAAAAAGAATAATTATTTGATAAATATAGATCATTTCTTTTATGAATATCAAAGATTGTTTGACAATATTGAAGATAACTACTCACTTAAAGAAATGAGAAAAGTTCCATATCAAAAGAATATTATCATAAAATAAAAGATAAAAAACTAAAAATATAAAAATAGTATGACTGCACAAAGAATGTAAAAGAAAATACTACAAACTTTAATTTTGATAATTATTCAAATACAATTTTGATCATCAAATTTATTTTTAAGTAATTATCGTATAACAAATAAATTATTTTATAATTTTTATGATGTTGAAATCCAAAATTTTTATTTATTTTATTTTATTATAATTTTTGGTTAAATAAGGTACTGGGGGTAAGATCCGTCTATGTCTTCGTGTGCCCTAAACCTTCCCTTTACCAGTTCTTTCTGGGTTCAATTAACATGTTTAATTTTTAAAAAGTATGAAGATGATGGAAGCTAACGAAAAACTCTTGGATGGTAGGCATTTGGCAATGTGGACGGTATACTAAAAGAGAAAGGCTAGGAAAAAATACAGGAAGGGTAGGCATTTGCTAAATGGGTTTGACCCTTTCAGCTTACTAAAGAGGATACCTTTTGGTATCATATATTACTTATATAGACAGTCCCTCTTTAATATAGAGATGTCTAAGTAGATAAATTTAAAGTCTGGAATTAAATTAATGAACTACAAAGGCATCTACTGAGGTTGAATAGTCGGGACTTAGCAGGGCTCTTTTTATGGCATGGCTGAACTTAACGCTTTTACCGGAACTATCGCATGATGTGTATTGTTGAGAGGCCAAAATCACAGTATCGGCTCCCAATTTTGCATTTATTTCATCAATGGCTTCTGAAATTGACCTGTATTTCTGACTCAACTCGGCATTAAATTCAAACA
>JAFLTP010000057.1 GCA_022510405.1 Muribaculaceae bacterium
TTTGGCGTATACACGCTTTCCAGGCGTGCCTCTTCAGCCACTCGAGCATCACTCCAAAATCAGTGCGAAGTTAACGCTTTTATTTGGTAATACAATAATCTTGGTTAAAAATTTTTTTAATGACTTATTTTTTGGAGGATTGATTCAATGTTTCGAGAAGGTTACGGCAGCCGTCTTCGAGAAGATCGAGGACAATTTCAAAACCTTCAGCGCCTTCATAATATGGGTCGGGCACTGAATCATACTGTGGGAAACCCTTTACATAATCAATCATCCTGACAACTTTTTCCTCATCGGAAAGAGTCGGCGCCATGGATTTTAGACGTGAATAATTGCTGTCGTCCATGGCTACTATCAAATCAAAATTATCAAAATCAGAGGTCCTTACCTGTCTGCTCCTATGGGTGAGGTTGTAACCTCTTTTATAAGCGTGGACCCGCATACGAGAATCGGGAAGGTCGCCGGCATGTCCACCATAAAGTCCGGCTGAATCGAGTTCAAATCTGTCTTGGAGACCTTCCGCATCAATCAAAGACTGCATAATTCCCTGCGCGGCCGGAGAACGGCAGATGTTTCCGAGGCAAACAAACAAAATTCTTTTCTTCATAAGGTAAAAAAATTAAGAGGGTAAGATTAAATTGCTAAATCTTACCCTCAAAGAAATTATTGGTGAGCGTCTCTCAAAAGATCGTTGACAGTTTTAACAGGATTGAAAGTGGACAGAGGCACTTCCACGAGGAGAGTGTTCCAGTCGCTCATCGCTCCATTCCAAAGTCCCGGCAATTCGAGCGCCTTGATTTCTACACCCTCACGGCTCTTCAGGGAGATGAAACCTGTTTCTTTGTCGACATATTGCGGGAGATTGAATTTCTTGCCGTCCCAAGATTTAGTGCAGACCACCAGGTCGACCGGATTGAAGTGAGTGGCTTCCTTCATCATCTTTTGAGCCTCTTTGTTGTGCGGATCAATCTGAGTGGATTCAAGAATCTGTGGGGAAACGGTGCCGTCGGGATTGTAGGCCAAGAAGGGACCACCGCCGGGTTCACCTTCATTGCGAACCATACCGCAAACCCTGTAGGGACGGTTGAGTTTCTTATAAATGAAATCCGCTTTTTGGTCAGGAGTCATTTCAGCGGTTCCATCATGAGAAATGCAGAGAACCTTATGAAGGAAGTCGAGCATTTCATTGAGTTTGTCTTCATCGGGAGTTCCTTTGGAAAGAATCTTACAGTAACCGTCGGCCTTTTGTTTCACGCCAACAAGCACACCACCGATTATCTTTTTATATTTTACAGTATCTTCTCTTTTGGAGTCAGGCACCACATTATCTATATTTTTGATAAAGATAACATCTGCATTGAGGTCGTTGAGATTTTCAATCAAAGCGCCGTGACCACCGGGGCGGAAGAAGAGGGCATCTTTTTCACGATATGGCGTGCCATCCAGATTTGCTGCAACAGTGTCGGTGGATGGTTTCTGAATGCTTGTGCTTAATTCATATTCGACACCGTATTCATGTTCCAATTTACCTTTAGCTTCTTCAAATTTAAGGTTAACCAAAGGAATATGATCCTCGCTGACAGTGAAATGCACATTCACCTTACCATTCTTACCACCGGCATACTGAGCACCTTCTGAAAGATGCTCCTCAATAGCAGTTCTGGCACCTCCCAAATATTTATGGAAATTGAGGAGAGCCTTAGGCAATTGACCGTAGTTCATACCTTCCTTTTCAATGAGCGCCTTTACCACATCCTTATATCTTTTTTCTTTCACAAGGGAGTCGATACTTTTGCCGTAAAGAGAGATGCAGGTTTCATTCAATTTATTGAAGAAAGCGAACTTTTCAATTTCATTGAAAAATTTCTTCATGAAATCATTCGAAGGTTTATCGTCTTTACCGTTGATGAAAGAGAAAAGGTCTTTAAACATACGGGAAGCAGCGCCGCTTGCGGGAACCATTTTAGTGACGGAAGCACCGGAGGCTAGGAATTCGTTCCAGATGTTCATGGCCTGATTTTCCATGTTTTCGTCGAGCACGAATATGCCGTGGCCCGGAGTGGCGGCGGCTTGAATCTTAAGATAAGGGAAACCCTCTTTGAGCATTTTCAACTCTTCTGAAAGTTGCGCTTCGGTTTTACCCTTGGCTTTCAGGATTTCCAAGTCTTTTTGCGTGAGTTCCATAATATTTATTTTTTAGAGTTTAATCGGTTGTTTTCTTCTTCCATTATTCTGCGGAAAGTATCAATTTTATGAGAACTAATCCAAAGTTCTTTTTCGAGAGTAAGGGCCTCTCTTTTAGCAGAATACAAGTTCCAGGTTTGGGAAATCATATCTTTTTCATCCTTTGGAATATCGAATTTCTTCTTTAATTTTCCACTTTCCAGATACTCCAAAATCAGTTTATCTTCATGGTGATTTGCAATATATTCACCTATAGTATCTATTTTACCTCCGGTGAAATAGACAGAATTGAAACGTTCGTGACGGAAATTGAAAGCCTGGTCGTGAGGTACAGTTTCAGACTCGAAAGGTCCGACAGAAATTTTATTGAAAGTAGATCCCGCCAGAGTAGCTATCATTTCGAATTTCTCGCTTTCGTTGATGCGGGCATAGATGGCAGTGGTGGTGAAAGGAATTTTTTTGCTCCAACCTTTCAGGAGATAATAACCGCTTACTTCCCTCGGATTTTTTATAAGTTCAAAATCTTCGAGCATTCCACCAATCTTAGTATTGACAATATCCAGTTGTGATTGAAGCTGCCGGGAATGTTCCTGATAGTAATCAATGGAGTCAGTGAAACCGGCGATCCAATTCTCCCGTTCGATTTCAGCATCGGTTTTCTTAATCTTCTTGCAAGCTGCGGAAGACATTATTAACAGCAATGAGAATATAAATGGAAGAGATTTAAATTTCATATTCTTTGAATTTGTTTTACACCTTTCACAGTGGAAAGTTTTTTAACGAGAGCATTAAGTTTTTTCACATCTTTTACAGCCACGACCAATACGCCTTGGAAAGTGCCGTCATTGCTGTCGACAGAAATGTTTCTAAGAATGACCCCGTTTTCTTTTGATATCACAGAAGTGATATTGGCAACAATACCGATATCGTCTTTGCCGGTGATTTTTAAAGTGGCCGGGAGCATATCCCCGTCGACTCCGCTCCAGGCAGCGTTGATTATTCGGTAAGGGTATCTTAGCCGGATGTTGGCGGCATTAGGACAATCCTTACGATGTATTTTCACTGTTCCGTCTGAAGAAATGAAACCGAAAACGTCATCACCATAAATGGGGTTGCAACATTTTGCATATTTGTAATTGAGGCCGTTGATGGTTTTTTCTCCGATTTTAATTATTTCTTCGGAATCGTCGGAATGAGACTGATCCTGAAGTTGGAAACCATCGGCTGAAACCCTTGTGGATTCGGTCTTGGGCCGAGTCTCATCCAAATATGTAGTAAGGAATTTACCGGGGTCAATTTTCCCGTCGGCCAAATCCGCGAAGAAATCGTTAGCATGTTTATATCCTTTTTTTGAAAGATATTTCATGAATACCGCCTCTTCGATCTCTATCTTCCTGTTTTTTGCTCTTCTATTGAAGAGTTCCTTACCCAAGTCCGCCTTTCGAATAAGTTCTTCATTGAGGGTTTGTTTTATTTTATTTCTGGCTTTGGAAGATACGACAATGTTGAGCCAGTCTTTCTTTGGCGACTGGGTAGTGGAGGTGAGGATTTCCACCGTATCGCCGTTAGAAATTTTGTAAGTGATCTTACGATGTTGGCCATTTACCACACCGCCGGTGCAGTGAGCTCCGACATTGGAGTGAATCAAGAATGCAAAATCAAGGACCGTAGCGCCAGCAGGTAGCCGGAAAAGATCGCCTTTGGGAGTGAAAGCAAAGACTTCCTTCCCGTAGACATCCTTTTTCATGTCTTTCATAAGCTGCATCGGGCCTGATTCAGCGGTTTCAAGGATATCTCGGATATTGTTCATCCATTGGTCGGAAGAATCCCCTTTGACGCCCTTGTATCTCCAATGAGCAGCAAGCCCTTTTTCAGCCACGAGGTCCATTCTCTTGGTACGGAACTGCACTTCCACCCATTTTGAATCGGGTCCCATTACAGTGGCATGAAGACTTTCATAACCGTTGCTTTTGGGAATCGTGATCCAATCCCTCATTCGGGCAGGATTCGCTTTATACATATCGGCAAGAATGGAATATGCGAGCCAGCAGTCGCTCTTTTCCTTTTCAAGAGGAGTGTCGATGATCACACGTATTGCGAACAGGTCGTAGATGCCGGGGAGGTCCACCTTTTGTTTCTTCATCTTGTTCCAGATGGATGAGATTGATTTGGTGCGACCCTTTATATCGAAAGATATTCCTGCTTTCTCAAGTTTTTCCTTAATGGGGTCGATGAATGCCTTTATGTAGGCGTCCCTTTCTCTTTTGGTGGCGTTCAGTTTTTTTGCAATCTGGGTATAAATCTCCCGGTTGGTGTATTTTAAAGAAAGATCTTCGAGCTCACTTTTGATTTTATAAAGACCAAGACGATGGGCCAGCTGGGCATAAAGATAATTTGCCTCGAACGCCACATCCCTTACCCAATTTTCATCGGGATGATTGTTGATCATTCTCATGAGGGCGAGGTTTCTCACAATCATGATAATGATAACCCTGATATCATCTGCGAGCGCCAATAAAAGGCCACGGAAGTTATCCTGGTTGACAACATTGTTTTTATTTGAGAACCTGTCGACAGATTCCAGACCGGTCAGCAATCCTGCAATATCTTCACCCCATTCTCTTTTTATGGAGAGTATGTCAGTCAGTCCCTCTTTCAAAAAGGGATACAACCCGATTGCAATTAAAATGTTCTTGTCGGGTTCAACCGCTTCAGCAAAGAGTTGCGCAGTATTAAGGGTCAATAAAGCTTCGGAAATATTCTTATCGCTGTGAGATTTGAGAGAAAGGGAAAGATTCTTTCTGGCGAAATCTTTGAATCTCAGGGCTTCATCTTTCGGAAATTTTCCGGTGATTTCTTTCCCTAATTTATAAGCTATATTGAAGTATTCCCTTTTTTCAGGGAACGAGAGTCTATCTATTTTTGGATCACTCATTATTGGCTCTAAAAGAAATTGACCATTCGAATTTGCTTACAAATTTATTAAAAATGAGTGAAAAAACTGTCAATATCTTCTAATGAAAGAAAAAATAGTGTCGTAAGCCGCGTCTCTGACTTCTTTTCGACTTAAAATAAGATCATGCAGACCACTGTCGATGGCGCACACCTCTCTTTCCGATCCAAGTTTCACTCCTCTATCCTGAAGCATAAAGGGGTCCAGAACGGCGTCGCCTGTTTGAAATTCGGGTGTGTAATTGCACCCGTCGATTTTCCTGCTGCTGTGCATAACCAAAATGGGAATCATGATATTTTCCCTATTTTTCATCACCTTCTTTTGAGCTGATTGTATAGCATTCACCCAAGAAGAAGTCACGGGCGGAGAATAAATCATTTTCCAATCAGTGTTGTATTCCCATTCCCCATAGTATTCCTTAAGAAGGCTATATGCATACCCATCGCATTTTGACTGCTTGATTTTGGTGTTTTTGAATATTTTACCCCAGCAACTTACAACCGGGATTGCCACATTTCTCATAAAAGAATTGAAATTCCAAGCCAAGAAGGGGGAATCGGTCACGATTCTGTCCACCGGCGTGTCGAGACCTTTTACCGCACCGTAAAGTGCCACTGTCAAGCCCCCGGTTGAATGTCCGGAAAGCGTGATATCGATATTTCCATCGTTTAAAATCTGATTCAAGGCAGAATCGATGTCGTCGAAATATTCTTCCTGATTTCGGATGTTGAAAGGATATTGCCAAGGTTCACGGCTTCTGCCGTATCTTCTCAAATCAACGGCGTAAAAATTATAACCGGAATCCACAAAGCGTTCACCCATTTCCGCCTGGAAGAAATAATCATTGAACCCATGGATATAAAGATAAGCCTTCCGGGAACCTTTCGGATCCAATTTCCTGATTATGGTGGAACGGCAGGGACCGTCGAAAGCCTCGCCTTGATTGACATATCTTGCTTCATATCCCTCCAGGATGTCGGGATGCCATGTGGTGTCGGTGGTAGGAGTTTTTGGCCCGGTGTATTTTTCATTCACATTCCAGGCGTTGCAGAAAACGAAAGCCAATAGAAGGAAGAACAATATGGGAAGCTTTTTCATGTTAATTTCGCGGTTTGGATACAAAGGTAAATAAAATTTCCCAATTAGAACGGCCTGCCGCCACCCATACCGGGAGGAGGCCCCATACGTCTTTGTCTGCCTTCACCCGATTGTCTGCCTTGTGGACGGTCCTGACCCGGTGGAGGTCCCATAAACAATTCTTCTTCACCGGAGGGGCCCTTATCTTTTTTCTTAAGAGAATTAAAGCTCCAAGTGAGGCTGAAAAGAACATAACGGGTTAAGTCGTTATATTCCGAGTCAACGATTGCATTAGCAGTAACCGAACGTGAAATATTCTTCTTTTGATGTAACAAATCGTATGCTTTTACCGAGAACGTCAGGGATTTATCCTTGAGGAAAGAATATGAGAGTTGGGCGTTCCAAAGCCATTGATTGATATTATATCCGGTAGTGTAACCTGAATTGGCAGCAAAATTCAAATCTGTTGACACATCAAGTCCGAAAGGAAGGTATAGAGAAGCATCAGCCGAGAAACCATAAGAATGAATCTTACGGTTGTTTTGTTGAGGCAAGGAATTTATGACCGTATTGAAAGAGTAATTGGGATTCAAAGAGGCTTGGAAAATATCGGAAGAAAAAGTTATACCAGCAGAAGGAGAGAGGGTAATATTATCAGATCGGTTGAATTCACCATTGATATAGCCCGGAGTTGAGGAGTATCTTGAGTTGAACCGGGCATTGAATCTCCATTTAGTATTGGAGAAAGGACCGGTGTACATACCCATAAAAAAGAGATTGGTGTTTCCGTTTACATTTGAATAAGTAGTGGTTCTTCCTCCGGTTTCTGAATCAGTAACAGTTCTTGACACAATAGTATTTAAAGAATAAGAAGCATTCAGCATCACCATCAAAGATCGTTGTTTCTCTGCATTGAAATTGTTAAAATTGATGCCAACATTCTGGGTAAATGTTGGTTTAAGTTCGGGATTACCAATCTTGATGTTCAAAGGATCCGACACGTCGGGAACCGGTTGGAGTTGAGAGATGGAGGGTTGTGACGTTCTGGCTCTGTAGTTAGCCCTCAAAGAACTGCTGCTATTGAATTTTACCCTTATATTAGCGTAAGGCGATACATTCCATACCCATCGAGTGGGAATGTTTCTGGCATCATTTATAAGATCGCGGCTTGCGGAACTTGAAGGGGAGAACAAAAGACCTGCCTCAAGATTAACTGTTTTGCTTACTTTTTTGTAGCCCACCTGAAGTTCCTGGGTAAAGAATTTGTTTCTGAAGCTATTGCTTAAATCCGGATCGAACACCGCTCCATAAGGGAGTCCTGAAAAATTCAAATCGAAATTATAATCACCGAATTCGGGAATTGGAAGATTATAAGTGTATTGGTCGGCATTGTTCCATTGATACTTGGTTCTATAGGAGAATGTCATGAAATTTCCACGTTGGGGATCTCCCAGAGGTTCAATCCAAGACAATCGTCCTTCTACTGAATTGGAATAATTTTTATTGTCAAGATATCGGTATAGTTCTTCGTCTTCATCGTGAAGGAGATAATAAATGATGTTACTCCATGTTAGTGATTTCTGCAGCGTTTTGGAAAAACTGTACTGAACATTCACGCTAAAGGATCTGCCGGGTTTTGACGCGAACTTATGGTTGAAAATGAGATTTCCGGTGGTCTGGTAGCTTTTACCATTGTTGTTTTGAAAATTGTCATTTTGATTTACCAATGACATCAAAGCGTCGCCGGCTCTCAGAATGCTCGAATCATTTTTCTCGGAGTCTCTGAAATTCATAGAAAAACGAGGCCTGAAATCAAGAGTGTTGTATTCATCAATGTTCCATTGCAACCTTAAATCCACATTCAGGTTGTGACCCTTGTCATTGTTGTAGGAACCTGAATTCTGGTAACTCACGGAATCCGGAAACAAATATTGGGTGGCGGACTTTTGGGTGACTTTCTTGTCGGAATGTGTGTAGAGGATGTTACCACCAACACGGAAAATCTCTTCATTGCCGACATTGAAATTAAGTCCGAGGCGTTGAGCTGTAGTGATGCCTCCGGTGCCACCGAAATCCCTGAATCGACCTCTTCCCCGGTCGGTGAAACCATTTTCATTGATATTGTTTAGTCCACCCAAGAGAGTTATTTGATTGCCGTTGTTGAAATTGTTGATTACAAAGCTGCCGCTATATTTGTCATCAATTCCATAGCCGGCCGACACATTTCCGAACCAGCCATTATTCATGTCTTTTTTGACTTTCAGATTGATTACCGTTTCTTCCTCGCCATCGTCTATACCTGTGAGACGAGCAAGATCACTTTTCCTGTCAATAACCTGCACTTTGTCCACCATATTAGATGGCAGATTCTTTGTGGCCATCTGTGGATCGTCTGCGAAGAATTCCTTACCATTCACCAATATTTTAGATATGGTTTTACCATTGGAAGTTATAGATCCGTCGCTTCCAACTTCCACTCCAGGCAGTTTTTTCAAAAGTTGGTCAACCGTGGCGTTTGGTGAGGTATGATAAGAGTCAGCATTAAATTCTATGGTGTCTTGTTTGGCAATAACAGCTGCCCTCACACCTTTCACTACTGCCTCTTTAAGAAGGATTGCGTTTTCAGTCAAGGTTATTTTTCCCAGATTGATATTGTCGGTTGAATCAGTGACATTCAGATACTTTGTAACCGTATCCATTCCTGTCATAGAAACAGAAAGTTGAAATTTCCCGGTTTTGATATTTTCCAAATTGAATTCGCCGTCGATATTTGTAGCTTGCAACGCTGTTGTCACAGAATCAGGAAGTGTTTTAAGCGTTATCGAAACTCCCGGGAGAGGAGTGTCATCCATATCAAATACGGAACCTTTGATATCTACTCCATAAGTTTTAGCAATACAGAAACAGATAAGAAACAGTGGAATTAATTTTTTAAATAACATTTATGGTGAATTAGTTAGAAATTCTTGAATTTGAATATTAAACATAATATGTGACTCAAAACTAATCCAAAAGTTTAAGCCATCTTTGACATTATTAAATAAAAAAGGTATATTTGCCCTATAAAAACCTAATAAAAGAATATTATGAAAAAACACAATTTTTACGCCGGCCCAAGTATCATGAGCCAGTTCACAATTGATGAAACAGCCAAAGCAGTGAAAGACTTCGCAGACATGGGTCTTTCAATTCTCGAAATATCTCACCGTAGCAAACAATTCCAGGCAGTGATGGATGAATCTGTAGCACTTTTCAAGGAACTTCTTGAAATACCTGAAGGCTACAGTGTATTGTTCCTTGGTGGAGGCGCCAGCCTTCAATTCGCGATGGTGCCAATGAATATGCTTATTCACAAGGCTGCTTATCTCGACACCGGTGTCTGGGCAACCAAGGCTATTAAAGAAGCAAAATTGTTTGGAGAAGTGGATGTGGTGGCTTCCTCCAAAGACCGTAACTATAACTATATTCCACGTGATTATACTGTTCCGACTGATGTGGATTATTTCCATTACACCTCCAACAATACAATCTATGGTACTGAAATCAGAAAAGATCCTGATGTGCCGGTAAGAATGATTGCCGACATGAGTTCTGATATATTCAGCCGTCCCGTAGACATCGCCAAATATGATCTAATCTACGGAGGTGCCCAGAAGAATCTTGCACCTGCCGGTGTTACTTTTGTAATAGTAAAAGACGATACACTTGGTAAGGCAGACAGGGTTATTCCTACAATGTTGAATTATGAAACTCATGTGAAGAAGGGATCTATGTTCAATACACCACCCGTGCTTCCGATTTTCTCTGCACTCCAAACTTTGAAATATTACAAAAAACTTGGTGGTGTAAAGGTTTTGGAAAAGATGGATATGGATAAAGCCGAAGTTCTTTACAATGCAATCGATGGCAGCAAGATGTTTGTGGCAACAGTCCCTAACCATGAAGACCGCTCAATAATGAATGTATGCTTCGTTATGAAACCCGAGTATAAGGACCTTGAAAAAGAATTCATCGACTTCGCTACAGAAAAAGGTATGATGGGTATCAAGGGACATCGAGATGTAGGTGGCTTCCGTGCTTCTCTCTATAACGCTCTTCCTATGGAAAGTGTGAAGGCTTTGGTTGATGTGATGAAAGAATTCGAGGCAAAACATTAATTAAAGGCACCATGAAAATTCTTGTATTTACAGAAAAACCATTTGCACCCGCAGCTGTAAAAGCTATCCAAAATGTAATAGACGCAGCCGGTGCTGATATGAAACTTGTGGAACGCGGCACACGCCAGGATCTTCTTGACGCTGTTAAGGATGTAGATGGCCTTATCATTCGCAGTGATGTTGTAGATGCCGAGGTAATCAACCACGCTCCTAATTTGAAGGTGATTGTAAGGGCCGGTGCCGGTTACGACAATGTTGATCTTCAAGCTGCCACTAATCATGGCATCTGTGTGATGAACACACCCGGTCAGAACTCAAATGCTGTGGCAGAATTAGTTTTCGGAATGATAGTGATGATGTGCCGCAATAAATACAACGGCACTTCCGGAAGTGAACTTAAAGGCAAATCTCTTGGCATCTATGCATTCGGCCAAGTGGGAAGGAATGTCGCTCGTATAGCAGCCGGTTTCGGTATGGATATCAAGGCGCTGGATGTTTTCGTACCTGATGAGGTTATGATTCAGCAGGGTGTAACCCCGGTTCATGATGTGAAAGAACTTTTCTCACAAAATGATTTCGTGTCTTTGCATATTCCAGCCACTCCGGAAACTAAGAATTCCATTGGTTACGAACTTGTGGTTAGTATGCCGAAGAATGGTGTGCTTGTTAACACTGCCCGTAAAGAAGTGATAGACGAAGAAGGACTTTTGAAGGCCCTTGAGGAACGTCCTGACCTTCGGTATGTTTCAGATATCAAACCTGCAAATGCAGAAGAATTCGAAAAGAAATTCGCAGAACGTGTATTCTTCACTCCAAAGAAAATGGGAGCACAGACAGCTGAAGCGAATTTTAATGCAGGGGTTGCAGCGGCAGAACAAGCCATCGCTTACCTCCGTGATGGATGGAATAAATATCAGGTGAATAAATGATAATACGCAACGCCACATATAAGGTGAGCAGTCCCACAGCCCGACAATGTCCCGATACACATGTGCCGGAATACGCTTTCATCGGTCGTTCTAATGTGGGAAAATCATCTTTGATAAATCTTCTTACAAAGAAAGGACTTGCAAAAACTTCCCAAAAACCCGGGAAGACCATGCTCATAAACCATTTTGAAATCAATAACGGGGAGTTTTATATTGTAGATTTACCGGGTTATGGTTATGCAGCAAGGGGCAAGGAAAAAAGAGATGAATTCTCAGCCATGATAAAGGATTACATCCTTAATAGAGAACAAATGACACTTCTGTTTGTCTTAATCGATATCAGGCATAATCCACAGAAGATCGACGTAGAATTCTTGACATGGTTGGGAGAAAATGGAGTCCCTTTCGCCATTGTATTTACAAAGGCAGACAAGTTGGGGCCTATGGCTGCTCAAAATAAAGTGGAGGAGTATAAGAAGTTTTTGATGAAAGACTGGGAGGAGCTTCCTCCAGTCTTCATCACATCTTCGGAAGACAAAAGAGGAAAGGAAGACCTTCTCGATTACATAGAATCTATTAATAAGGAAATAACACAAGAGGGTAAGGAATCCTCTGAAGAAAATTGTGTGTCATGAGAATAGCTCTTGCGTCAGACCATGCCGGTTTTGAATTGAAGGAATATTTGAAGCTTTACCTTGAAGAAAAAGGCTACGAATTATTGGATTACGGCACAAATTCCGAGGCCTCTTGTGATTATCCGGATTATGCACATCCGGCAGCGCAGGCTGTAGAAACGGGGAAATGTGATTTAGGAGTAGCCATGTGCGGATCCGGCAATGGTATCAATATGACTTTGAATAAACATCAGGGTATCCGAGCCGCTTTATGTTGGCTACCGGAAATAGCTGAGTTGGCACGAAAACACAACAATGCCAACGTTCTTGTATTGCCCGCACGTTTCATCTCTAAAGAAGAGGCAAAAAAAATATTGGATTCATTTTTGAATGCTTCATTTGAAGGGGGCAGACACCAGATTCGAATTGATAAAATTCCTTTAGATATTCCGGTAGAGGGAGAAATATTATGATGGAATATAAAATTTCCCTCAATAATCTTCTATTTTATGCCTACCATGGTGTCATGGAAGAGGAGAGGAAAAATGGAAATGAGTTCCGCGTATCTCTTTCAGTTTTTATTCCTTATAATAATGAAATAGCACTTGATGACATTGATGCCACAGTTTCTTATGCTGACTTATATGAAATAGTTAAGGAAGAGATGGCAAAGCCAAAAAACCTGCTTGAAACAGTGGCTCAACGAATTGTTTTAGATATCAAGTCTAATTTCCCTCAAATAAAAAGGGGAGAGGTGACAATTGAGAAAATGCATCCCCCTATACCCGGCATCCTCGGAACAGCTTCTGTATCGTTAATTTTTTGAAAAATTTTTTCTTAATACTTTGCAGAGACAAAAAAAGTAAGTAACTTTGCACACGCAAACGGGAATAACCCCGGAAGCGAAAAAATGGTTCCTTAGCTCAACTGAATAGAGCATCTGACTACGGATCAGAAGGT
>JAFLTP010000058.1 GCA_022510405.1 Muribaculaceae bacterium
GATCCCTAATACTCTTAATCCATTTGCCTACATCACTACTCTTTTCAATGGCAAAGAATTCGACACCTTTTCTTACATGGGAAATGATTTGCTAAATCAATATGAAAGCGGAGATCTTACAGAACATGAAATAGTGAATCAACTCTTCTCTCCTTGGGAACAAATTGACCAAAGTCAACATCCTCTGTTAGCTCAAATACTCCAGACTGCTTCGGGAGGTGTTGCCACTCCGCAAGTCGGGACGGGTTCTGGAGGCTCCTACGACCAATCCTCTTGGGACGGCCGCGAACATGACCCCTCCCGCCGTAAACGATAAGCCATACTACATGATCTCTTTCTCATAAGATTTACTGATAAATTTTAATTTCTTTTTTTAAAAATCTATCTCTATAAGAATTGGATTGTTGGTAGTTTCAAAGATATCTGTCAGGATTTCTGATTTTTTTACATGTTGTAAGAGGGATTCACTGACTAAGAAATAGTCAATCCTGAAACCTTGATTGGCTAACCGGTATTCCGGATTATTATGGAAGAAATAAGAATAATCCCGACCTTCCGGATGAAGATAACGATATGAATCTACCAATCCCGTAGCTTCTAAGAGTGAATTGAAATTCCGGTGTTCCCAGTCAAGAAAACATCCTTGTTTCTTGACTGAAATATTATCCCAAGCATCCAAATCAGTAGCCACAATATTCATATCACCACAAACTATCAACGGCTTTCTATTAGCAGCTTTGACAAGGTATTCATGAATCTCATAATCCCATCTTTGTCTCGTTTTCACGAATTCCTCATTGGAGAGATTGGAATAAGGAAAATAAGTATTTACAAGAATAAAATTCTCAAAATTTAAAGCCAAGTACATATTCCGGATCATAGCCGTTCAGGTTTAGTTTCACTTTTATAGAAAGTGAAACATAAAAACGAAGCATTTTGCCGGTGATTTTTCCGTTTTTGGGACTAAAAATGGGAAAAATCGATGAAAAAAGCACTTCAAGGATATAAAATTCCGGAGCATATCCGTTCAATCGGGTATTTTTCCGGAGGATATCCGTTCAGTTGCCTTGAAAAAAGGTTGTTCAGGCGTTGCCGACACCGGATTCCGGAACATACCCGTTCAATTTTTGAGTGTAAAGGTCTGGGGACAAAGGTTTTCCGGAGGATATCCGTTCACTTGTGGATGAAAATCTGTAATATGGGGGAAGTACTTAAAACACCCCCTATACAGATGGCAGGAACCACCATATCGATGAAAAGTTTCAAACAGGCCCTGATACTTCACCTTCAGGGCGAGTCGAACCGCTCCATAGCCAAAAAGACAGGTATCGACAAGGAGACGGTAAACAACAAGTTCAAGTTCATACGAGAGAACAATCTCAACATCAGGGAGCTTCTGAAACTGGAAGATCCCGAACTGGAAAAAGTGTTCCATGGAGGGCATTCGGCCTTGACAGACAAGAGGCACGAGGCCTTCCTGTCCAAACTGGATTACTTCCGTGAACAGCTCAAGGACAAGCATGTGACTCGTTATCTCCTTTGGGAGGAATATATAAAGGCCAATCCCGACGGTTACGGCAAATCACAGTTCTATCATCATCTGAGCCAGAATCTCAAGGTGGCCAAGACCACCACGGTTCTCAAGGACCTTTACAAGCCGGGCGAGCTGTTGCTGATTGATTTTGCCGGCGATGTTATGAATATTGTGGATCCATGGACGGGAGAGGTCACCGAGGTGCAGGTTTTTGTAGGCTGCCTTCCTTTCAGCGACTATACCTTCGCCTATGCCGTCCCCTCCCAGAGAGTCGAGGATTTTATCTTCGCCCTTGCCCGGTGCCTTGATTTTCTTGGAGGCGTGCCATACAGGATAAAGCTCGACAACCTGAAGGCCGGTGTAACAAGGTATCACGCCCATGAACCTGACTTCAACCAGGCCTTGCAGGATATGGGAAACCATTGCCACTTCTTTTCAGAGGCCTGTCGACCTCACAGACCCAGGGACAAGGCATTGGTGGAATCGGCTGTCAGAAGGGTATACAACCGGGTGTACGCAAAACTACGGCACCGTGTCTTCCACTCGATCGAGGAACTGAACAAAGCTCTGGAAGAAAAGACGCTCGAACATAACCAGACCCGCATGCAACAGCATCCATACTCACGACAGGAATGCTTTGTGGCAAATGAAAAAGATGAGCTGCAGCCATTGCCTCAAACAGATTTTGAGGTGATATACACCGCTCAGGTCAAGGTGCAGCAGAACTGCCATGTGCTTCTGTCGCGTGATAACTGCTATTACTCGGTCCATCACTCTTATGTGGGACAGAAAGCTATACTGAAATATACGCGCAGCATGGTCAAGATCTTCGTCAACAGCGAGCTCGTCTCCACTCATAAAAGGAATACCGACAGACATGTGATGTATGTGACAGACAATACCCACCTGGCCTCCAACTCGCAGTTTATACGGCAACAGAACGTCGAGGCATACCGCAAGAGGGCTGCATATATCTGTGGGGCCCTTGACAATTACATCAGGGCTGTCTTCGACGACGGGCTCGCCCAGGGCTTCCCGGTGGAATGCCGCTACAACACCTGCAGCGGCATAATCAGCGCAGCGAGGTCTTACAGCGTGGCGGTCATCGAGCAGGCCTGCAACATCGCCATACAGAGAAACTCTTTCTCTTCACGCAAGTTTGAGCATATCCTCAAGTCAGTGCAGGTGCTCAATCATCTCAACGCTACTGATGTTGTGGAAAACCCTGAACCCACCAACGGCGAGAATCTCCGTGGGAGACTCAATTTTGCATGACCATGAGTGTACTTTATATCATATAAAGTACAACCATCATACATCTTATAAACATTTAACATACAACAGAAATGGAAGAAATCAAAACCGCACTTCAATCCCTCAAACTCCCGGGCATGGCTTCATGCTGGCAGACCATGACAGAGACAAGGCAGATCCACAAACTTAACCTTGCCGACGGCATACAGCTCCTTCTTCAGGCCGAAAAAGACAGCAGGAGCGCCAACAGGGTGAACCGTCTCATCCATAACGCCTCCTTCCCCTACACGGCTCTCATCGAAGAAATAGATCCGGATCCTACAAGAGGCATCGACCCTACGCTGCTCACCCGGCTCTCATCCTGTGAGTTCGTTCAAAAAGGACTTTCCGTTATAATAACCGGCGCAACCGGAACCGGAAAAAGTTATCTGGCAACTGCACTTGGTGACCGGGCCTGCCGCCTGGGATATCATGTGGCTTACTTCAACATGCAGCGTCTGCTTGAGAGAATAGACCTTGAAAGGGTCCAGGGCAGAGCAGTCCGCTTCCTTGATAAACTCGCCAAGACTGACCTGCTTATAATCGATGACTTCGGCATGAAGAAACTACAGGGTCAGCAACAGAACGACTTCGAACAGCTCGTTGACGACCGCTATAGAAAGAAGGGGTTGATAATCACATCTCAACTGCCCGTGGCAGACTGGTATGATGTTATCGGCAACTCCCTTATTGCTGAAGCTTGTCTGGACAGATTGGTGCACAAATCTATCAGAATACAACTCAAGGGAGAGAGTTTAAGAAAAAAATATTAACTTCGCCATCATCTAAAGTGAACGGATATCACCGGAAACACTGAACGGATATCGACCGGAATATGTAGCCAAGAGACATCCTGTATCAAGAAGCCAATCCGAAGCCTTCGGAACATTAGACAACGAGTCAAGTTCAATACCTTTCCACAGTTTCATAAAAGTGCTGACTCCTCCAACAAGACCGCCATCCATAGATCCCCACCAAGTGAAATATCCAGGAACAGTTATAAAACAACTCCCTTTGGTCATCACTTTCTGACAGCAAAGAATATCCGGCTGCAGTTCCATGGATAATCGCTTCACAGCCTCCAGTCTTGCCTTCAACCCACTCACATTCCAACTGATTATTTTCATGATATCAGAATTCAGACTATCATATTACCTATAAGTTCAATATTTTCAATAACTTGATTTAACGGGAATAAATCAAAAGAATTTCTTTTCTTCCAGTTTATTATATCATTCCATAAGTCCTGAGGTATATTTCTGAGTTTTAATTGTGAGTTAGTTGAATCCTGATATAAGAAAGGTTCTATTTCTTGTCCATATTCACTGCTATTATAAGAACAAATTATTTCGGTTAATGAAAATGCCAAAACTCTATTAATAGAATTAGTGTTTGAATCCACAAAAAAACTTATATCAAATATGGAATCAATTTGGTTAAATAATTCACTTAAAGAATACTTCCTATGGCTTATATTATAATAAAATTCTGGATATAAATATTTGATATATAATAAAATTGCAATAGAATCAGCTTGTATAGTCCTTGAGGGTCTTTCAACTGCCAATACTAATCTAAGATAATTCATATATTTTTCGATCATTCTCAAAGAAGGGACATCCTTAGAAAGAAGAAGTTTTATTATCTTACCAAGATTCTCTCTTTCCTTTCCGACTCGTGCATTAATCCTTTGTCTATTATTCATAACATTTTCAAAATCCATTGTTTTATAGACATAATCAATAAACTTATTATCCAATGGAATAGGTAATTTCAATTCTATATCAAAAAATCTACGAAGATATTCTGGAGAGTCAATTAAATCACTTCCATAATACCCTCTTATTGAGTTTTCTAATTCCTCCTTATCAATAGAAAGAACAAAAACAATACCCTCTACAGAAAATAAATGTTTAATTCGTTCTAGGACTAATACGGCATAATGAGGATTACATCTATCTAATTCATCAATTATGCATACAATTGGTTTTTTAGGCAACGTATTATCAGTTTCTGATTTGTCGCTTTTTTCATTGGCCACATTTACCATTTTTTCTAATTCTTTTTTGAAGGCAACCAAATCTTTTTTTTCTTCAATAGCTTTATTGATAATTGATTCACCATACTTTGCCAATTGTTCAATCGACTCATCTAATGCTTCGTCTACTCCTTCAACAATTTCATCAGCTTTAATACCGGTTAATTTTTTTAAAACACCTTTACCAATTGGTTTTAAAATATTAATAGTAACCTTCGCTCCTTTAGCTAAATAATTATTTAATGATTTTTCTTTTAATTTTGAATTAAATAATTCATAAAATTGAGCCATCAATGGTATTATTGGATCAACAGAATAATCGTTATCCCAAACATTTAGATAAAGACATGTAAAGTCATTCTTTTCTAGATAGACTTTCCACATTTTAACAAATGTGGTTTTCCCTGTTCCCCATTTGCCATTTAGGGCAATGACACCTCCTTTAGCATCTTCTATTATTTTTGTTAGAACTTGAGCATAGGGTTCCCTTTTTAGAACGCAATCTTTAAAAGGATCAGATACTTTTATTTCTTGTGTAATATCCGGTAATTTGTATATCATATAATGTATATAAAATTTTTAATTTATAATTAGATAATCAGTATTCGAAAATCCAGTCAAGATTATCATAAGGAGTCCATTTTGCGAATAACTCATTAATATAAAACGCTACAGCAAAACGTTCAGGCCCCAGATCTTGGGCATAATGAAGGAGTTTAGGATTCTTTTGCTCATTCAATGACCTCTTGGCTCTTTGGATCCATTCATACATTTTATTCTTTAACTGGGTATAAAACATCATCTCTCCATACCAAAATTTCTCTTTTAGAGACTCTCGATATTCATCTGGACAATTTTGGGTATCATGATAATAAACTCTAAAATATTTGAAAACATTGAAAAGATACCAATCTGAATTTACGCAATAAAATGCCTCATGAAATCCAGTATCAAATTCCGGGAAATCCATATTGTTTTGGGTATCGGAGATTATAAAGTCTCCATTGACATATTTAAATTTAAATCTTCCCAGTATCCTAAAACTTCTACACACATAAGTCCACCCGTTGTCTTTGTAAAAACTAAATCTATGATCCCAATCAGGAGCAAAAGAATGAAGAATTCTTCTATGTATTTCTGGATTTATACGAAGATTTAAGAAATGACTTTTAACAGGCTTATAGACATGTCTTTCAACATTAGTTCGAGAGTTATTTTTCGGCCAGAATACATAATTCCATTCAAGTTGTCTCTTTATTATTGAATATTCCTCTGGATAGGATTCTAAATATTGTTTAATATCCAAATAAACTATTGGATCATTTCCATCACAATACTTAATTTTTTTCAAATAGGTTTGATAACCATACATAGCCGCCGCAATCATTCCGGTAAGAGCACAATTTATTCTTATATCTCCAACTTGTTTGACTGCGTTGTGAAGGGCACTTCCAAAATCGAATGCATTATAAAAATTATTCCATGCACGAAACAAATAATTCATTGTTCCGCCTTCTTCAGTTCTCCATTTCCAATGGTTATAACAATCAGTGAAAACACCGTTTAAACATCTCCATACTTCATCTTTGGAATATCCCTTATAGAGTAATTGAAGGATCTTTTGTAAACATTCACATGCATACCAATCCTCTTTCTCGACTCTCTCGTATAAACAGTCCTTGAGCTCTCCTTCCCAAAATGAAAATGTACCACATCTCATGAGATACATCCCAACTCCATATTTATAAAATTCTCCATTGGGATCTTTACACCACTCTTTGGCAAATGGAGAAATCAGAGTGCTAAACGTATCATTTTTATTTAAGAAATTGATAAAGCCTCTAAGGTCGTTAACAGAGCACCCATAGGGATTAGAATTAGCAAACTTAGAAGCCCATATTACTGAAAGACTTAATTCTGAAAGTCTTGCATCGTCATCAATTAATTGAGAATAAAAAGTTTCCTTCCTTCTCAAATAAGTATTGGCTGCCAAATCTCCTATTATAGCTCCAAACATAAGAGTTTAAATTGTCGGAATTTTAATAGATGTCGTATTAAACTTTACTATATGGTTAACTCTGTTGGCTTCGGGAGGAAATAGGTTTATATTTACATTATTCTTCTCTATGGTTGGATAAATTAAAGTACATGGCACAATAGGTATCCTTTCCTCATCGTTGCAATCAACATTTAAAGACTTCAAAATCCTTTTATCACGAGCATAACCACAAAGTTGTTTTATATATTCGCCCTTTGCATAGGCACTATTTTCATATAGTTCGATATACTTAGCATCTGCTATAACTTTCAAATCTCCTTTTGTAATTAAAAAATCAGGGATAAACTGTTTCCCGGCATTTCTTTGATAAATGATATGTTTAAATCCAAAGTTATCTCTCAGTTTTGCCAATACATAATGTTCAAAAAGGAGTGCCATATCTATTCGGAATACAGGAACTAAATCGAAATTAGATTTATTTGAATTTACAGCCATTTCTTCCTTCCGGATTATCATTTTAGCAAACCGTAGAGCGTCATCATACTCTTTGAAAAGTTTATTATTTCGAGTAAAAAACTTATAATCCTCATAAGAGTCTGAAACATCTGAAAAAGCAGATAAACATTGATTGCTAAGAGCTTTAAGTGTGGAATAACTTTTATGGTCTTCCATTAATGAGATCATATCTGAGGCTATAATTAAAGCTCTTTTAAGATACCTGTTTTCTGGAGTGTCAACTGAAAATTCATTATATTTACAATAGACTCTTTCTTTATGTGCAGTCCTGATATTTAATATTTCATTCTTTCTGAAATCAATCCTTCCCCTAACTTTATTCAAATTCTCTTCTTTAAAGACATATCCTTTCCTTAAACCTCTTTCAGAGATTTGCCTGACCATCAGAAGAAATTGAACAATAAGCAAAGGAGACAATATTGAATTTAAAACAGTTGATTTTATTGGCTTGGAGTCCAGATCTATATCATATATATCAGAAAAATTATCATCTAATTGAGAAGATTTCAGACAAGTCATAAACATCTCAATAAAATCAATGTTTTGTATTTTTGGCAAAACTATTATTGATTCTGTTTGATCATTATCAAGCCATTCAGCTCCAATCCGGAAATACGACCAAAAACCATCATATTCGGGATTCGGGTCAAATTCATACCGAATTAAATTTATTTTGGACGCAACAAAGGCAGACGTATTATAATTTACACATCGCTTCAGCTTTTCCCAATCTATTGATTGCAGCTCGGAAGGGTTAATCCTCTGATGTTCCCGTATCGTTATCATTTACAATTTCAAGGTTGAGCCAGGAATTAAAGTATTTGTTTTGTTCCTCCTTGTTGACTCTGAGAATACCATCTTTTATATATTCCTTCAATAGAGGAATTATTTCATACTCAACTTTTAGCTTCAATACTTCCTCATCTTCAGCCATAAAATAGCTATGACCAACCATCAGATCCTCTATATCCATATCGGCAAAACGATATTTTTCTATAAATTCTTTGACATTATCAAAGAGTTTTTTTCCTGTTTCATCAACAATGTATCCTTTTTCAGAAGGAACAGTGAGGAATGCAAACCTTCTTCGCAATGCATAGTCAATAGTGCCGGTTGATCTGTCAGTTGTATTCATTGTTCCTATAATATATAAGTTTGATGGAACACCGAAGTCTGACTGTTTTGAATAAGGCAAAACAACTGTTATTGGGTGCTCTTCACCTAATCTTTTATCTTTTTCTATAAGAGTAATGATTTCCCCAAAGATTTTTGACACGTTCCCTCTGTTGATTTCGTCTATAATCAGAACAAACGGTTTTTCTATATTTTCAACCACAGATTGATGCACCGGAGAATAAGTCTTGATAACATCAAGGATATCATTTAATTGAATAGACAACCTATAGACAGTACCTAAGGTCATTTTTCTCCCATTATTAATTTCGGTAATGTCGTGATTTATTCCTTTCACTATCCAATGTACTTCTCGATATCTTGGATAATCCCCACCTTCAGAGCGATATTCATAGTCACCCGTAATAATTCCTATTGCATCTGTCTCGGTTTGAGACCAGCAACTAACTACGATATCACCAATTTTCATATCATTCTGGAAGGTTCTAAGAATCTGCTTACCTTCCGTAACTTTTAGATTGTCTTCTGAAAAGTCAATATCTCCATATTCTGACCACCCAATACGGATATATCCATTTTCCATACAATCCCTACGAGTAGCATTATCTCCAGTTCCTTCAAGTGAAACCTTCCATATAGTAGGGTTATCATTTAATTCTGATAACATATTATCGGTGCCGGAGGCGGCAACCTCAGAAGCTACTTTAGCTGCTATACACAGTTCTTTAAAAATCCCATTCTCTACTTTATAGCTTACATTTTCTCCTGAATGGAATGGTTTAATTCCTTCTATGAAATCTTCATAATCCATAGATTGATGAAAAGTTGTAAAACCTATTCTCTTTTCATCAGATAATTGTTTATATCTTGCCATCACTTCATCATGTTTCTCAGGCACATGGCCATCAATTATAGATAAAGCTAAAGCTGCGGTATTGTAAGTCTTACCGGTTCCCGGTGCTCCTTGAAGTATTATATTCTTTTTATTTTCGAGAACTGTTTTGGCCTTCGAGATAAAAGGATTAACTTTTGTACCAGCCTTTGAATATAGTGATGATTTCAAAGACTTATATCTTCTGCTAACATAATATCCTAAGTCAATTGTAGCGGTCTTAAGTTTTGGATCAGGATATAAAGAGGGATCCTCTGAAATGTGAGAGGTAATTATCTCTTTAACCTCTTGATTACGGTTTAGAACAGTATTTAATAAACCATACATTTCAAATCCTTTTTTTAATTCTTCAGGCTTACCATTTCGTTTTATAGAAAATCCTAAACCTAATTTATCATCTACCTCTACATATTCTCCATATTTATAAATATAATATTTGTCAGGATACCTTAACCATAGATATACGCTTATTGAATTTGTGGATTGATAATGCATATTCCAACTACCCGGATTATATTTTTCCCTAACATCATCGGCAGTTTTCATAAAATTGGCAATCCTCTTCTCTATAGGCTCTGTTTCATCATATAGTTTGATAAACATTTCTTTGACTGTAGGTGTATCTGCTTTCGCCATTTCTAAAATCATTCCTCTCGGATAGGAATTTTGAGAACTGAGTAAGTTTTCAGATTTTGAAGTGGCTTCATCCAACATCTTAATAAAATCCGGATCATTTATATCCCAATGATCTTGGAACCATTTTACAGCTCTCCATTTATATTTTTCTTCATTCCAATATTTATCAAAATCAATTATATATGATGAAACCGCATTTTCAATGACAATATCCTGTAGAGCTTCGATAAGATCTTTCCTTAATTCCCATTCAAATTGATTATTGCCATTAATTTTAATTTCTCTTCCTTTACCAATAGCAATCGGCCAATATCGAATATTACCTGACTCATCTTGAACTTCAAAAGCATTTAAATATCTCACCACGTTACGACCAAAAGATGATATTCCTGTATTATAATAATTAACAGTGTCGTTGTATTCTTCTGAGCACTGAGAGCATGTTGCTTTATGGTCAGGCATAAAATAGAATGAAAGCAGCACCTTCATTAATGAGGGTGTCGTAATAGACTTATTCTTCAAAATTTCAAGCCATTGCTCTTTTGCTATGGGTATATCACAAGAAAAATATCCTTTTGAATCCTTTTCTAAATGTATTATATTTTTTTCTGCATCCATTGTATTTTTATATTGATTGAGGTAAATGATCCGGATCAATTTTCACGTTGTAAAGACCTAATTTTCCTTTTGATGGTATTGGATTTTTGAACAATTTGGCATCTTTTAAGAGCCATTTCCATTCAGCACCATGACCTTCGACAGCCCAAATACTATCTGAATGTTCTACAAAGCCATAAACATCAACATAACCGATAATCGCTCCTAAGGTAAGAGGTGGTAATTTATGGCCAACTATATCTTCAGCTTCTGCCTGTGCATACCTGTCTAATTTAGCACCGGCATGAATCAGGATTCTGCCGGGAGCTGTTTTAGGTTTCCATGAACGATTCTCGACATCCTTCTTTCCACAACAGATGAGATATGCCCACGGTTGTTGAACCGATAGACATTTCATTGTCTCTGTCTCGCCAGATGTGTATATGAGTTGTTGTAATTTTGGATCGTATTCGAGTGGTTCTCTTTTTATAATGCTATTTATTGCCTGGTCAATAATTTTAAAGGGGACGATAAACCATTCCTTTGGATGATGGCCATCAACCGTTACCTGTAATTGCACTTGTGAGAAGAGTTTGTGGATAAGTGCTTCAAAAGTTGAAGATTTTACATTATAAACTTTCCATGTAGCTACAACTTCTACATCGGCACAAAGATATGTAGGTTCATTTTTTGCATTGGCTATACGACTTTCCACCGAAGTAACCGTGAAGCCAATCTTATACAGGTCTTTTATAGAAGCGATATCAGATCTTGTTGAAAGCGATTTTAAGACATAGATAGTTCCATTTTCTACATCATTTTCAGTTATGGTGAACTCTTTTGCAAATTCCTCATCTGTATAATCGGAACAATCCTGCACGGAATATCCTGTAACAGAAAGATTTTTGGTTATGGTCTTAT
>JAFLTP010000059.1 GCA_022510405.1 Muribaculaceae bacterium
CTTTCCCTATCGTCCCTCCAGTTGCTCACGCATTTGAAAGTGAGCCATGAACCGAGGCGAGAATTATGTAATTCTATAAGGCCAAGAGTTTCCATCTTCAATAAAAGATTATGGACTTTCTTTCTGCCGAGATTCCACTTATCTGCGAGACCGATTTCTGAGAATTGAGCTTCACCGGGATCAAGTTGGTAAGATCTACGGAATTTAGTGTCTTTACCGCTGTCAGTTCTCATCTCTTTCAATAGAGACAAGAAGAAATCAAAGTTTCTGAATGACTTGTCATCATTATCTCTCGTTGTGCCTGACAGCCATTGAATGGCTTCAGAAAAAAGTATCATTGTAATTTCTGTGAAATTGAAATCGTTATATTTCTTCATGTTCTTTAAATTCATTTTAAAGTATAAGAGTATAATTACATTTTATTCTTCCAACTCCTCTTATTCTTCTTTCCACAATTTAATCTTATTGTTCTTTCTAATCATTCCATTAACAGAATATTCAATAAGTGGATCAGTAAATATTTCTGTGATTTTATTCATGACCTTGATTAACGTCAAACTTATATCTTAGAAATTAAGTACAATGAAAAAGAAAGGGGGGAAGAAAATAAAAGTGGGGAAGTTCAATTCACTATTTCCCGGACTCGGTATGAGATTTATCAAGTGAAGGTGCTTGAGAGTTAACTGCCGGATCGATGGTTTGTTTGAGTTTGAAGACGTCCTCTACATCTTTAGCATTTATAGCAAATCCATACAGAAATGTGATTATTCTCATAATCTCTTCCTTGCTTAGAAATCGCCCAACCGAGTTCATCAGGATATCTGCCCTTGAATGACGGTGGTTCCTTACATCGTCAAGAGTCGGATTGTTCTTGCTCAATCCTGAATTGAGAAACCGGTTTACTGCGAGTGTATCATCTTTTGATAACACTATCTGCGGCTCACTCTTTCTTGAAACCTGAATCATCACTCTGAGAGCATCGGCCTCATATTGGGTACAATTGAGTAAGAAATTGAAAATAATCTGTAAATCCTTTTGGCTCTCGTTCTTTGATTTTTTAGTTTCTTTTGAAGCGATGTTTGAAGTCTGAACTTTATTCATATTAAATAATTGAATTAATTAATTAATAAAATTTGGTTAGTGATTAAGTTTATTGTTCGCCAGATAATTGGTGGCTTCATCTTCAATCTCCGTCTGTGATGAAATACGAATGCTTGTCAAATAAGCGTTCAAATCGTCGGGATCGAAGAAGCATACCTTTCCACCGGGTTTGTACATCGGAATGACTCTTCGCATCATCAGTTTGCGGAAATACGAGAGGGAAAGACCGAGATATTCGGCAGCCTCCCGTGAGTTGAGCAATTTTCTTTTTGTGTCCATTTACAAAAATTTTAATGTTATTATTGAAATTTATTGAGTCGGGAATGCCGTTATTACTATGTTGCCGGCTCTTCCGTTCCGATGCAAAATTAGATACCACTTAGTGGGGCACAATGTGGCACAGTTGGGTATTTGGTTAAAAAAGACTAACGCGCTATTCGCTGAATTTCAGCTGAATAGTGCGTTAGTAATAATTTTTTTGAACCTCAGTTGGGTATCAGGTGGGAGTTAGTTGTGTCTGTTGTTCCTTAATTGCCATTCCCGGATTGCTTCCTGTAAATTTTCTACAAACAGTTTATTGTCCTTAGAACCTGTTTCTCCACAAAAATCTGACTGATGTCTGCTAAAATAGTTTGGTTTAATTCCACATCTTTCGAGGAACAAATCGTGCCATTGTTCTGCGGTCTTTTGAGGAGTGATTAATTCTTTTATTGCTTTAGCCAGGTATCCTACTCGTAATTTTTGAAGCGGTTTCACTGTAATCTTTTGCATATTGTCCCGCATATTGAGCAATACTGCAAACTCAAGCGGAGTATGGTATTCAAAAAGTATATCATTGCATAGTTCATATATTGCCATACACAAACCTATCTCAACAGTATCATGCAGTTTGATTGTATTTGGAAGAAAAATCTTTTTCATCTCTCTTCCTCCTTTTCAAACAATTCTAAGTCTGTGATTATACTTCCAGCTATAAGGTTTATTTTTGACACAACAGCAATGAGGTATGGAATCTTTAAAGAATATAAATCTGCCGCTTTCTTCTGCTCTTTTTGATAATCCGCATAAAGTTTTTTTACTTCTTTTTGTCTCTCGTCATGTTCCGATTTAGCTGCCTCACATTCTTTCTCAACCGCTTTGTATTCCTCTGACTCTAAGGGAAGGTAATCAAGCCGATTGTTAAGTTCACAATATCTTTTCCAATATGGATTCAGTTCATCAGCCGCTTTCTGGAAACGGTCATAAAATAGGGATGTTTGTTTATCGGCAATACTGATAAAATCAACATCCTTAATCCTTTTAAGATTATCAATCAAATGAGAGGATTTCTCTTTCAAAAGACCAGCCAAATCTTTCAACTGTATCGGATTTTCTTCCGCTAATCTCTCGGCTTCGTCAATTAGTCTATTGGTGTTCTGAAATTCAAAATAGAATTGGGATATTTTATAACAATCTTCAAAAGATAACATGGAATCAGAACGGGATGCCAATATTTCATTGACCTCCTTAATTCTTTCGATAAGATTAGAAATTGGATTATCCATTACATTTCAGATTACTTATTTGAGTAATATATTGCCTTGCCTTTAACAGTCAATCCGTAACGTTGATTAGGAGAGGTGGGATTTGAAGTGTCTTCATATTGGACAAAACCACTTTCTATGGAAGGGGTAAGATACTTTTTTGAGAATGTACTTCTTGATTTAAATCCCATTATTTCAAGCAATTCATTCATTGAAAACCAATTTTCTCCAATAGCTCTAATTATTTTTTCTATATTAATATTAATACTTTCTAAAGACACATTAGCTTGTGTCCTACTTGTGTTCAGCTTGTGTTCAGCTTGTGTCCTACCTGTGTTCAGCTTGTGTTCTTCCTTAGAAGTAGGTCTAGTAAAAATGACTTTTACAAACGATCCGTTATCAGAAATTTTTGGTTCCGGTAAACCAACCCTTGTACATTCATTATTCATCATCGACAAGCCACGACCCCAATGCTCGATTAACCCACTTATGAACATAATGTTTGCTATAACAGGATTTGGAGGAAGTGAAGTGTTTTCATCATTTTGTTCTTCTTCGTCAGTTAATTTTGAAGGAGTAAGATTTGCGGGAAATTTACCGGCATTCTCAATCACTATTCTATCATCATAAATTGCAATTCCTATTGTGCTTGTTTCATACTGCCAGGCTCGATGACAAAGGGCATTAACTACACTTTCACGCAAAGCATCGTATGGTATTTCAAGTTCATCTTCTCGTACGATTCGGCCTTGTGTTTTCCCAGATAATGACAAGTGCTTAAAGAAAAATGACATAGCAGCATCCACAAGTTCAAAGATATTGCCCTCGACTTGCCGATTATCTATAAACTCCTTTTTATCTAAACCTCTAAAACGGGCGAGCCTTATCATGCTTTGAGGATAGTCAATCAAATCTTTACCAAATAAGATAGCAGCCGAGTTACAGATTTTGCCGTCCTTAACCAACTTCAATCTCCTTAACGCTGTAGGCACATTATCATTGCAGATTGACTCATCCTGCCTCTTCTCACACCTCCCTGAACAATGTTAAGGATTAAATTTTCATCAAGATTTGATATATTAAGGCCATCATTGACATCATTCTCCCATTTATATTTTAATCCAGATTGTTGTTCATGCGCCCTAAGGAATCTTTCTCTTGGCATAACAGAAGTATCGCTATCATGACGTTGGTATGGTTTCCCATCCCACATATAAGGCTTGTCGCTTTCCTGGCCATCACTATTAAAAACTATAAGGTATTTTCCGGTTTCATCAATTGGAATATAAATGGGTTCGATATCCAACGCCGGATCAAACTTCCTCAAGGCTTCTCCGATTTCGCGTGTAGTTTTATCACAGCCTTCCTGACCTACAATATTACCTTTGTTATTGACACCGAAGATGACTATACCACCTTTGCCGTTTACCATACCGCAAAGAGTCTCCATGCCACGATTCAGTTGACCTGTAGTTTCTTTGAATTCTACATCTATACCTTCATGGTTCGTTGCCAGAGCCTTTATATATTCCAAATTGATATCCATGGAATTCCATTTTTGCAAAATTAATAAAAAAGGAGGTAAAGAGATATTATACTTCAATATCAAGTTAAATAATATAGTTTCTTTACTCTATATTGAAAAACGGTTAAATAAAGCTAGTAACATACCAATGGTTTTCAAAATCATGCAGTATGAACAAAGGAATGGTCCAATAAAGCGTAAAATGATTTATTGAAAACATGCTATAAATAAAATTAAGTAATTTTGGGATATGAAACAAACTGATGCCCTATAATTTGAGCAGACATTAGAGTTAATGCCTGATGAATTTCATCCTTTTACAATTAATTAACTGTTGGTCAAAACGGGTGGAAAGATTTGCAAAATATCTTGCAGATTAAGAAACATATACATTTGATGAACCTATACAATTCGAATCAAAGAAGGAAGAATTGGCTTTCAGTGCTGGAATAGGATTTGGAGTGGATGAAAGAATACCAATTGAAAGGCAGCTTTTAAGAAGTTTTAAGGAATACGATAATTGCTTGAGAAGTAACTGTAGGGTAATTAAAAAAGAAGTAAAGATATGGCCGATACGATGACACATGAAGAAAGGTGTAAATGTATGGCCTCTATAAAGTGGAAAGACACTAAACTAGAAATGATTGTCAGGAAATACCTTTTTTCAAAAGGATTGAGGTATAGGATTCACGTCCGTTCATTGCCGGGTAATCCAGATATTGTACTTCCGAAGTATAAGACGGTCGTTTTTATCCATGGTTGTTTCTGGCACGGGCACGTTGGGTGTAAGTATTACAGACTCCCAAAATCTAATGTTAATTTTTGGAAAACTAAGATAAAGAATAATAAAGCAAGAGATATTTTGAACGAATCAAAGTTAAAAGAACAAGGATGGCATTTATTAGAATATGGGAATGTGAAATCAGAAGAGCTCAAGATAGAAATTTATCACTTGAAAGGTTATACAATCAAATTATAGTACCCAATACAACCTATGAAGGTTTTAATAAGCCAATTCAAATAGCAGCAGAAGAAAATGCCCTATATGGAGAACCCCTTGTTTAATTAAATTTAATTATGCTCAAGAATCCTGTAACAGTCAAACCCGAGCATCCTTCTTATAAAATCAAAAAAAATTATTAACTTTGCATTTGCAAAGCAGCTGGAAAAAGACCAATAAATGTAAGTAAATACTTATTTCAACATATTACGGAACTTCCTTGTGGGATACAAAGGTAGGTCACCTGTCAGCTCTACAAGGAAGTTTCTGTTTTTATGTATGGCTGGACAAGGTTATAATGTTATTGACCTTTTTTGTGGATGTGGCGGCTTTTCTCTTGGATTTGAGAAAGCCGGCTTCAACGTGTTGTTAGGAATTGATGTTTGGAAAGACGCTTTGACAACATTTGAATACAATCACAAAAAAAGTAAATCACTTCAAGCTGACCTATCAATACTATCTCCAGAAGAAATAGTTCCACTTCTAAAGAGTAAACAAATAGATGTGATAATTGGTGGCCCACCCTGTCAAGGAATTTCAGTTGCCGGAAAGAGAATTGTTGATGATATAAGAAATAGATTGTATGAGAATTTTGTAAGGTTTGTTGATTATTTCAGGCCCAAAGCGTTTGTAATGGAGAATGTTCCAAACATATTGTCGATTGGTAATGGAATAATTAAAGATTCTATAGTCAAGGACTTTTCTAAATTAGGTTATACAATTGAATATAAAGTTTTGACTGCATCTGATTATGGAGTTCCACAAAATAGGCGACGTGCTATTTTTGTGGGATTTCTCAATGGACATCATTTTATTTTTCCAAAACCATTTGAAACAGGGAAGATAACTTCATCAGAGGCGTTGTCAGACCTTCCTGAGGATTCTGTAACTGATGGGGATAATTATCCAATTTGCCCTCAATCAGAATATCAGATATTAATGAGAAAACATTCAGATAAATTGTATAACCATCAGATAACTATCCACAATCAAACAACAAAGGATATTATATCATTGGTGCCAGATGGGGGTAATTATAAAGACCTTCCTAAAGAGCTTCAAGACACAAGAAAAGTCCATATCGCTTGGACACGTCTGAATAGTCAAAAACCAAGTTTCACGATTGATACCGGCCATAGACATCATTTTCATTATTCTTATAATCGAATACCTACTGCTCGTGAAAGTGCAAGAATTCAATCATTCCCGGACAATTATATTTTCACCTGTAGTCGTACAAGTCAATTAAAACAAATAGGAAATGCTGTTCCTCCCTTGATGTCAGAAGAACTTGCGAAATCTCTTTTAGAACAGTTATGAAGAATTATTATCAAATACCTGATAAAGATTATCTGCGAATACATTTCGTAAGACCTCGTTTCAAAAGCAACATTGAAAACGTGTTGTTGTATATGGCCAATGAATGCTGCAAGATTGAACCTACCACTTGTGCTGAATATGCTTCAAAAATAAATCAAGCAATCAGAATGTTCCCTGGAAATATTGATGTCACGCAGAAAACAATCAATAATTGGAGAACAGAAATCTCGGCTTTATGTGCATTTTATACAGAGGATAAGATAGCAGATAGGACAGAAACTTCAAAATTATCATTCTTCTTAAATGAACATCAGGATTTGACCCAATTCTTCAAATTTTTGATGGTCTCTTTTCAGTTTCCGGGAGGACATATAAAATCAGAAGATAATATTGAACTTATAGTAAATGGGGTAAGATTCAAACCGGCTCAATATATCCTAAAGGTGCTAATGGCTGGAAATGAATTATTATCCGCAATGGGTTCTGAAAAAGAAATGATTATTTCTGATGAAGAAGCTACTTATTGTATTTTCAATGACTTGCAAGTTACTACGGGGAAAAGGACTCCAAAAGAAGTCGCACAAATAATCTTAGACAACCGCAAGAATAAACTTTCATATTACAACAGAAAAGATCCAAGAGTATTAAACTCAAAAGGAAAACCAAGAACAAAGGGAGATGTTGTAAGGTATGCCGGGGATATTATGGATTATATGGAGATTGCTTCATTGCTTGAAAGAAGAATGGATGGCTATTTCATTCTCAAACCTAATGGGTTGGTGGATATTCAGACATTCCTTGATGACAAGTCTTATTTCAAAGGTTATGAGAAATTTTATAAGGTCAAGAATCTTAAACCAAGTATGTTAAAACCAATAGAAAGAGATTGGTTTGATTATGTTAATAAGTTGGTTGAACCCAATAAATTCAAGACTGACATACGTTCTATTATACAAACTTCAGAAATAGAAGTTGTCTTCGATAACAGAATCCGAGAAATAATTGAAAGTCAATCCACAACAACTAAGGATATTGGAAACATCGGTGAATCCATTATTTATTCCCACGAGAAGCAAAGATTAAAACTGGCTGGGTATGATGACCTGCTTCATCTAATTGCTATTGTAGATAGTCCGTCCTACCATCCCGGTTATGATATAGATAGTTTGGAAGGAGACGGGACAAATCATCATAGATATATTGAAGTAAAGACGACTATAAGCAGGCAAAAGATAAATTTGTATAGTTTCCATATGTCCTCAAATGAATGGTTTGTTGCGGAAACACATAGAGAACATTATTATGTATATCGTCTGATGCTTAGTTCGGCAGATAAGACTTTGTATGTGTTAAGGAATCCTGTCGCATTATACAAATCAGATGAAATAAAAGCCCTCCCCAGAAATGGTATGGAAATTTCATTTGATTCCTCTAAATTCAAACCGGAAGAATTATTAGTATGGCAAGGTTAAAGGTCGCATCTCTTTTTTGTGGGTGTGGTGGAATGGATTTAGGAATAGTAGGTGGTTTTTCATTTTTGGATACCACTTATCCTCGTTCTGCTTTTGATATTGTATATGCTGTTGATAATGATGATTATTGTACTAAAATATACAATGCTAACTTTGAACACAAATGTATAGTAAAGGATGTAAGAGAGATAATTCCTGCCGATTTGCCAGATTTTGATGTGTTGATTGGAGGATTTCCTTGTCAGTCATTTTCCATTTCTGCCCAAAACCCTCCCAGATTAGGGTGTAAGGATGAGAGGGGAATGCTTTTCTTTGAGATGGTAAAGATTCTGAAAGAAAAGAAACCGAGGGCATTTATTGCAGAAAATGTAAAAGGATTACTTTCGGCAAACAATAAGCAGGCATTTCCTATGATATTGAATGAGTTCTCTGATGCCGGGTATAAAGTTCAGTATTTTTTGGTGAACGCATCGAAATTTGGAGTTCCTCAAAAAAGAGAGCGTGTAATAATAATTGGGTTCAGGGATGATATAGACTGGGATAATTTTATCTTCTCTCATTATATTCCTTACTCAAGTGTTCTTGGAGATGTTATTGAAGAACAAGAAAATTCGAATGAGACATTGTTTTTCAGTGAAAGAGCAGTAGCCGGTATGATGGCAGTCAGGGAGAAGATGAACAAAGGAAGAGTTCAGGATTTGTCCCAACCCTGTAATACCATTAGTGCCCATCTTGCAAAAGTCAGTCTTAATTCCACAGACCCAGTTTTGAAGATTGGTGAACGATATAGACGTTTTTCCTGCAGAGAAGCAGCAAGAATACAAAGTTTTCCGGATACCTTCCTTTTGGATGTTGTTTCTCCCAATAGACAATACAAAGCCATAGGTAATGCTGTGCCACCTGTAATGATGTGGCATATTGCAAATTCTATACAAAGAGCCTTTGAGGTGAGTGATGGGGAATATGAGGTTGAATCAGAAAAGGCTTCTCCAATATATGCTTTCCCTAATTATAATTATGTCCAAGGGACTCTTTTTGAACAAACTGCGATATACGGAACATAAATTAAACCAATACATTCTCTTTTATAGACACTCATATAAATTCTAAAAAATCAGAATTTCAATATATAAAAACAGAAATGAAACTATTATTTGATATCTTCATTTTTCAACTTCAGAAGAAAATTAATGGTAAGTATGAACAAGATGCTTCAAATTTTGATGATGTTTACAAACTACTTCATTCGAGATATCAAGATAAAAAATATATTTGTGCTTTTCTCCAAGAACTCGTAAAATCTTTTGACGAAACTTTCTACCTTGACAGGGAGAAAACCAAAGCACTTAGTTTCCAAAATATTGAAAATCTTTCTATTGAATTAGAAAATAATACAATCTCAGGTAAATTTATTGGAGGAAACACAGGAATAGAATATAGTGTTTATAATAATGATAATGCAACAGAGATTACGCATATTGTTCAGGAAACTGAAGTCGCTTCTCTTCCCTTCTATTTTTTGATTTGGTTCCCAAAAGGATTTAATACAGGTGTGTTAATAGTTCAAAAATACTCAAATCAAAGTTGTCTTTCGCTTTTCAGACAAAGGTTGAAAGAAATTTTTTCGGATTTTAATTATAAGATTAAATGGACAAAATTTGTTCCACAAGAGATAAGGGATAATTTTCTGAAGGATTCTATGATTACTGAAATTGATATTTCTTGGAAATCTGATATTGATAATGAGTTAAAACCGCAAGTAAACTTATTACAGAACGGAAACATAGTCTCAAAAATTAAAGGATTTGGAATCTCTTTGAGTAAATTTCTAAGCGATATAAAATATCAAAAGGCCATTATGGATGAAATCCCAGAATTTTATCCGGGCTTTAATGAAGTTAAACATAAACTGAAATTCTTTTATGTTAATGAAAAAGGAGATACTGCCCACTCTACAATAGATGACTTAAATAATCTGATACCCTCTATCCATCTTGGTAAGATTTGCCTAAATTTTGATAATACACCAAACTGGGACGAAATTAATAACCAGGCTCATAAATTTCTGGATTTCATTAAAACTGACCTCAAATATTCCTTAAAAGAACAATGAGCCTTTGGAAACATAGTTTGGAACTGATTAAGAAAGGGTATAAATCTCTATATAAGGGAAATGACGGAGGTGTAGAAATAACATTATCGTCCATTATTTCATATATTATTTTACCAATAGCTGTCATTACTCTATCTTCGATTTATAGAATAGAGCTTGGAGAAAATCTTGTAAGTAATATTTTGACCATATTAAGTATTTTTTTGGCCATAACATTAGGTGTAATTTTTATTGTTCCAGAAAAACTTTCAAAAAGATTAGAGAATGACAATTCTTCAAATGAATCTGATGTAAATGCACGTATCAGATATAAAAATTTTTGTAAATTATTTATCCAGAGGCTTTCATTTGTATTGGTTCTAAGTGTCATAATAATTATTTTCTCCATCATAACAGATTTTATAAAGGGTTATTCGATAATAGTGTTATCTGCTTTAATTTTGGGTTTGTTTACTCTTTCAATATTGAGTATTTTGAAATTAATAATTGATATTTATTTATTTCTGATTTCAGATTTGGATAACCTAAACAGAAGATAGATTGTTAATCATTGCTAAAGGGAAGTAAGGCAATCAAGGAATCGGCTAACTTTGCCTTAAAGATGAACCTCATACAATTATGGATATAAAGAAAATATCTGACAAGGCTGAGAAGAAATTACACCATAGGTTATTCCCTGAAAATGCGTGGACAATCTTTAACAACGCTGACAAGATTCTTAATGACCCGCGAATGTTCTTCGCACCGGTGAATATCAGGAATGTAGTGGCATACATCGATGACGTACCATTTGAGAAAGCAACTTTGGGAATATATCTTGAATGGTGGATGAAATATCCGGAAACAGAGATCGATATATAATTTGTTTTGGATTTCTTCTTTTTAAGAACTATTAAATGGATTCAGGAGTCTTACATGGCTAAAGGTTAAAGTTCTGTAGGCTTGCGTTAAGTCTGTTCAGTTCCGAGGAAAGGGTTTCGGGGAGGAAACGGGCGTAGACTTTTTCGGTAATGTCAGTTGACCCATGACCGAGTAGTCGGCTGACCACAGACATTGAGAGTCCATTATTGAGGGCGAAGACGGCGAAGGTGTGGAGTGCGACATGCATTGACAGACGGAATTTGAAGCCGAGATCTTCAACTTTCAATTATAAAATTAGGGGAAATTCACATTAAAAATTATATGAAATTCCCTGTATTTTATCTTTATGATTAATATTGCCTCATGATTTTTTGCTTCGTACATCGCTACCCAACAGGCTTTTCACATCGCTACGTTCACCAAAAGCCGCTGACATACGCTAAGTCATTGCTTTTCAGTTAATATTGAGGACTGAACTTTGCCTTCTGCATCGAGCACCAGCATGGCTTGTAACGTCGCTTCGCTTTGCACAAGCCGTCTGACGTTCTCTAAGTTCAGATCCTCGAT
>JAFLTP010000006.1:0-60079 GCA_022510405.1 Muribaculaceae bacterium
GACTCATAAAGCCGAAGAAGCAGGAGAAGATAGATATCAGGCTCGAAGATTTCGAAGCCTGATAAAATTAAAAGATTAAAGGCTCGCAAGTGCGGGCCTTTAATTTTAGAATCCGCCGTCAAATTCTTTCGCTCCGGAAGGTCCGGTAACTTCCCTCCCTTGAAGATATTTGTTTGTCGTGGAGATATCAGTGTGCCGTGCCTGGTCTCGTGCTGTAACTATGCCTTTTTCGTTGGCAAGGTCTCTTATCCCTGAATCTTTCAGGGAGTAGAACTGAAGGTCGTCGGTAAATTTCAAAGCTTTCCGGATCTTGGCAAATTTCTTGTTGAACTGGTCAGGTCCGCACCGTTCAACAGATGGCTTGAAATTCTTGCCGAAGATGTAACAGTCGCCTGAATATGTGAACAGGTTCAATTCAACCATAAGCAATATGATCTTCTTATTCAAGGCAACAGCCCCGTCTCTCCGGTTCTTGCTGAACTCGCCGCTGACATACACGCATTGATTCTTTATATTTATATCAGAAATCCTTAGGTGAGAAAGCTCAGTGGGGCGTATCATCGTAAAATATTCAAAATAACATGCCAGGAGATAAAATTTGTCATGCTTTTCTAAATGACTGAAAAGCATCTTGAGTTCTGGACGTGTCAGACCACGGCGTGTCTTGCCGTCTTCACGGATCTTCGGTATCTCGGAAGCAGGATTTTCTTCCAGATATCCTCGCTCCACAAGCCAGTTGCAGAAAGATGTGCACCAGCCTTTGTAGTTGTTCCTGGTCCTGGCTCCAACTTCACGGTCTTCCAGCAGCCAGTCAAGAAATGAAATGAAAAATACCAGGTCTAACTGATATACATACCGGGGAGCAACTCCCATTTCTGATATGTATTTCTTAAGGATGTGCAGTCGGCTCTTATAATTCGATTCCGTTTTCTTTCGTGAGTACTGCGAAAGCGATGTCTCATATTTCTCAAAAATCAAATCTATAGTAGTGAGCCCTTTGTTTCCGCATTCTGCCAAAGGATTCCAGCCATCAAGAAGCCTCTGAGTTATTGTGGCCACATAATGCGCAATAGCCTTTTCTCGGTCTTTCTTATTCGTGAAATTGTCGAAATGTTTCTTTATCCTTTGCATCCCGTTCCGGGCCGGATTGAACACAGAAAAGTCCACAAAGATTTTTTTTCCGCGGTGAACTTTAGGCCACTTGAAGCCTATAGCATTATTAATTTTATTTTTTAAAGACTCGGGAGCAAAAATTTTTTTTGCCATATTTTAAAAATTTTAAAACATGGCCGATTAGAAATTATTGAAATTATGCTGTCTCTACAGCGTCTACGATTTTTAAAATTTTCGCCTAACTAATTGTATTTCAATTAATTAGGCGAATTGAGCGGAGAGAGAGGGATTCGAACCCCCGGAGGTGTGACCCTCAACGGTTTTCAAGACCGCCGCAATCGACCACTCTGCCATCTCTCCAAGGTTGCAATTCCAAATTACGGGCTCTCTTGCCCTTGGTTTTGCGTTGCAAAGTTAAAGAAAAAAGTTTAATAAGCAAAGCCCAAATTGAATTTGTTGATAAAAGCTTTCTTAATCAAAGCGGCTTTCCCCATCTTTTTGTTAAGTGTCGTCCCGGCTTTTGTCAAAATCCATGGTTGGACATCGGAGGAGATTTTTTACTATTTAGGAGAAAAGATGATAATAGGGGAGTCGGGAAGACCTACATAGACACGGTCTTTTGCAGATTTGTAATCCTGATAAAACTTTATTGCTTCAGACAAGGTGGCAAATGATCCTGCAATTGTGTAGTACATGCCATCAGGTTCCTGAGCCGGAAACGCTTCATATCCTTCCTCTTTCAAGGCGTTGGATTGAGCCCTACAGTTAGTAATCATTTTATATGTGCCTATGGCCACATTAAATAATCCCGGTAGTTTCATATCTTCATCCACCGGTTTTAATCGTTGGTTCAAAATATATACCTTTACACCGTCGACTTCCCTTAATTGAGCGCCATCAAAATCTTGAAGTGCCCCTTCGGGCAAGTCTACATCAATGTCAGCTTTCACGGCTTCCCGTTTACCCAAGGCGGCGTCGTAAGCAGATTTATATCCTTTCTCTGTTGGTTTGCAAGCCGGAAGAAATAATATTATTAACGAAAGAATAATTACATAGAATTTCATAATGCGATGGTTGTTTAGATTAGAAACGTAGGCCAATGTAGGCTGAGAAATTTTCAATGGAACTGAAAAGCGACATTTTGCCTTGTTTGTAATAATGGCCTTTTACATTACCCATCAGCCCAAAGTAGTAATTACCGAGATTATAGGTCAAGGATAACTTGCCTTGGATATTTAAAGAGAGTAAATATTTATTACCTTCCAAAGAATCTTCATAGTAGTGGCTGAATCCAATGGAGGGTAAAATTGTAGCATTAAAAAGTAGTTTTGGAGCTAAAACCCAATTATAGCCATATCCTCCCAGGATTGCATAGGAATTATAATGGAAATAGTAATTTATAATGTCTTCATCGGGTAATTTATCTTTTAAATTATCAGGCAACTGACTGAAGTCAAAATTAAGTTTCTGATTGGTTATAGATAATCCCAGTATGAAAGAACCTTGGCTTTTCAGCTGATATTTTGCGAAATTGTAGGCAGCCCCTTGTGAATATCTCTTATTATTGAAGAAATAATAGGCATCAAAACCTAAGGTATACATACTTACACCGGGGAAATACTCCTTTATAAGTTTTCCATCGTTTAAGTCGCCGAATTTTCGTATGTTTACCCCTCCACGATTCTCGTGATAATAAAGTTCTGCGTTGAATAGCGCGCATACAAAACCGAATTCATATTTTTTATGGGAAGGTTCTTTCTTGTTGAAAAGTTTCTCAACATCGTAGGAAGAACCCACACTCACTGCCATATATTGAATATATGCACCAATATTTGCATAGACATCGCTGCTCATATTGGTATTGATACCTTGAGGCAACCGCATGGCATAAGTGTCGAGCCAATTGTCGCTCACCAGTCTTACTTTCCATCGTTTACCGGTGCCTATCACGTATTCCGGATCGTAAGAATTGAAAGTCTTATCTCCCCAATTATAGACATCCACACAGAATTTTAAGAATTTAGGCCAAATCACTGTGGTATCGTTCATAGCAAGTTTACCTTGCTTGAAGAGGTTCCACCACCATCTTTGCTCACGTGAATATGTGAGTGGAAGAGTCTTGGCATCGGCGGGAGGCAAGGGAGCTTTCACTGCAAGAGTGTCAGGACGATCCATGTCATTAATGACTCGCAGACCGTAATCCTCCAGGTCGTCCAATATATGTTGTGCTTCGTCACCTTCCTGCAACGAATCATCTTCCAATTGTTCTTTTATTTCCCGGTCATCCTCATGTGCATAAATATTAGGAGTCGCGGCAAAGCCAAGTAGGAAAGCAACTATAATATTATAAAACCGCATCTTCACGATGCAAAATTACATATTTATTGTGAAATTTATTTTCTATGGAAAAGGAGTTCGGAAGCTTTTTCATATTCCGATTCCGGAACATACAGGTCGATTGATCCGTTACCTGAGCCAGGTGCCGGAAAAATATCAGACATAGCATTGGAGATAACTTCACATTCTATACCGTTGCTTTCAAGATACCCTTTATCGATATAGGCTTCGGCTTCGTTGGAGTATTGATTCAATAGGCGCATAGTAGGGGGGATTTTTGAGTTTTGAGTTTTAAGTTTTAAGTTTTAAGTTATAAGTTGTAAGTTGGATTTTAGAGGATATTGCGGCGGTTGAGTGCTTTTTGATATTTACGGGCATTCTGCATATGAGTGTTGTAATCTTTCGCAAAATTATGATAACCCGAGAAGTCATCCTTGGCACACATATAAATATAATCGTGGGAAGGAGCATTCAAAACCGCATCAATATCTTTTACAGTCACCGTTCTTATTGGCCCGGGAGGTAATCCATTCACCTGATAGGTATTATAAGGCGAATCCACTTTCAGATGTTCAGCTCTTATTCTTCTTAATGAAAAATCTCCCACCGCGAATTTCACGGTTGGATCAGCCTGAAGTTTCATTCCTTTCTTCAAACGGTTGAGATATAGACGGGCCACAACCGGTTTTTCGTCAGCCTTGTTAGTCTCTTCATCCACAATAGAAGCCAAAGTGATGACTTCAGCCGGTGTCAATCCCAAATGTTTTGCCTTATCAAGTCGCTCCTGATTCCAAATCTTTTTGTAATTCGCTCCTATTTTTTCAGTTACTGTTTTTGGAGAGGAATTCCAATAAACCTGATAGGAATCATCAAGAAAGAGAGCCAAAGCCTCCGATGGTTTAAGATCATATTGAGCAAGAAGCTCAGAATCTTTCAACTGTTCAGACAATGAATCTGCAGAGAAATCAAGATTTTTGGCAATCCTTTCAGAGAGAATATCAACTCCCCTTGCATTATTTATCACGACAACCATAGGATGCTGGGCTCCGGTGCTCAACAATCTTTCAGTATTCAATGGAGAAAGACCGCTGTCGACCATATAGGCCCCATGTCGTCTACTGAAATCAGAACCATGTAGTTTTGATGCCAAAACCACTTTATCCGCATATTTTTCGCCATAATATTTGGCCAGGGTATCCCTCACCATTTCCGTAGTGGCGTTAGCCGGAATCTTGATTAATTCACGGCTTTCAGACTTATTGGCGACCACCGGGAGGAAGATATATAAAAGGATAATACCTCCCAATACAAAAATAATTACTAAGGCGGTAATCCACCATTTTCTAAGAAGAATGGCGCCTACATTTGCATTCTCGGAGGCGCCATTCTTTTTATTGTCGGTTTTCTTTTTTGCCATTATTTCTTATCCTTGATTTTTTCAAGCTGTGGTTTTAAAGCGTCAACTGCGAGATCAAAAGCTTCTTCAAAAGTATCGGCTGTTTTTGAAGCAAAGAGGTCTCCATGTCCCGGAATCACAAGTTTCACACCGGCTTCTTTGTTCATCGCTGTTTCCGGTTTTACGAGAGTCAGCACCACATCTACTCTTTGAACGGCTTCGTTACGTCTTGAGATTTTTTCAATTTTCTTATTGAGAAAGTCCACGAGCTTCTCCGATATATCGAAATGAACCGCTTTGATATTTGTTTCCATAGTGATTGGGTTTAGGGGTTAGGTATTAAAAGCAAAATTGCTGAGAAATAAGATATAATCAGCCTTAGTATCTATATAACGTAAAACTCGGTGGAAATGTTGAGGGGTCTTTACTTTTTATTTTGCGAAGACCGAGGGTGTGCAGCCGAATAAGCCTTTTTTATCTCGTTAAGAGACACATGTGTATATATTTGGGTGGTGGCCAGTGAAGCATGACCCAAAAATTCTCTGACAGAATCAATTTCGGCTCCTCCATTCAACATTCCTGAAGCAAAAGAATGTCGTAATGCGTGGGGACTCTTTTTTCGTGCCGTTGACTCAGCGAGTGCTTCATTAACAATTTTATAAACTTGATTAGGTGTGATTCTTTTTCCTTTTATCAGGAAAAGAGGGGACTCATTTTCCGGTTTTTCCATTTCCCGATCTCTAAGAAGTTGCCAATCCTTGATTTTATCCATCAGTTTTTGGGGAACCGGTATAACTCTTTGCTTTGATCTTTTTCCGGTGACTTTAATTTCTCCTTTATTGAAAGCTATGTCGGAATCATTAAGCCCGATTAGTTCGGCCCTACGTATTCCTAACGAATACAGCATGTCTACAATCAGGACTTTCATGGAATTAAATGAGGATTCTTCTTCCTTTTCAAGATTAAGAATCGCATTTTCAATTTCTATCGGCTTAATTAGATCGGGTAGTGGTTTTGAAATTTTAGGTAGAGGCACATCCCTGATTGGAGAGGATTTAATGACCCCGGATTTCATCATCCATCTGAAGAGTGCCCTAAGACTAATAATTTTTCTTCTTAGGGTTCTGGGAGTATCTCCTGCTTTAGCAAGTGAAGCGAGCCAAGCTCTTACATCATTGGTTGTTACAGAAGCGAAATCTACTTTTTCAGGATTATCTGGAGATAGCCATTCTTGAAACTGCGAAATGTCAAGACCATATGCTTCAATTGTGAGAGGCGCACGGTTGAGTTCATAACGCATGTAATCAAGAAATTTTTGTAGCATAAATAGAAAAATAAGACAGACCGGATCTCATCATAAGAAATCCGGTCAGAAATTTCTGACAATTTATATATAGTCTAAATGATTATGTCTTAAAGACGAAGGCCGGAAAATTATTGTTCAGCCTGACGTAATTGTTGAACGTAAGCAGCCTTGATCATTTTCTTACGATTAGTTACCGAAGGTTTTTCAAAGGCTTGACGACGACGGAGTTCCTTAACGATACCTGTTCTTTCGAATTTACGTTTGAATTTCTTAAGGGCTTTTTCAATGTTTTCGCCCTCTTTAACTTGTACGATAATCATTTGTAGTTTTTTTCGTGAATTATTTTTATGGTTTATTAAAATTGTGGTGCAAAGTTAGTAAAGAAAGTTTAAAGTGCAAAGTATAAAGACTAAAATTGGGGTTTAAATTTGTTTAATATCTCAACTACAGTTGCCGCTTCCAAGTCTGTCATGACAGGAGAAATCGGTAGGGATAATTCTTGAGAATGTATCTTTTCTGTTATTGAAAAATTAAGATTATTCCACTCGGGATAGCAATTTTGTTGATGGGGAGGAATTGGATAATGGATTATTGTTTCTATGCCGTTCTCTTTCAAATAATTTTGAAGTTGATCGCGAAGGGGGGAGAAAACAGGAAAAATATGGAAAACATTATCCAAATTCTCAGAAACTCCGGGAAGCTTTATATATGGATTTTTTATTCCTTGGAAATAAGTCTTTGCAATTTCCCTTCTCCGATGGTTATCTTTATCAAGAGCTGGCAGTTTCACATTTAAAATTGCGGCCTGAAGTTCATCGATACGGGAATTTATCCCTCTCATGTTGAACACATATTTTTTTTCGGAACCGTAATTTCCAAGAGCTCTTACGGTTTCTGCAAGGACATCATCATTTGTGGTGATTGCTCCTGCATCCCCCAAAGCTCCTAAGTTTTTCCCGGGGTAAAAGCTATGGCCCGCTGCATCTCCTAAAGACCCGGTTCTCTTATCTTTAAAGAAAGCTCCATGGGCCTGGGCATTATCTTCAATTAATTTGAGATTATATTTTTCACACAATTGACCTACCTTCTCCGAATAAGCATTCTGCCCATAAAGATGTACAATCATTATGGCTTTTGTTTTGGGCGTGATTTTTTCTTCAATCAGGTTATCGTCAATTTGAAGGGTGTCCGGATTCGGTTCCACGAGTACGGGTTTGAGCCCTGTTCTTGAAATAGCCAGAATTGAAGCGATATAAGTGTTTGCCGGCACAATCACTTCATCACCGGGTTTCATTACTCCCAGTTCAATGTAGGCCATTAAAATCAGAGTTAAGGCATCCAGTCCATTGCCACATCCTATGGCGTGTTTTGTCCCTATAAAATCCGCAAATGCCTTTTCAAAATTTTCAGTTTCTTTCCCTTTAAGATACCATCCGGAACTTAATACACCAGCCATGGCTTTTGTGATTTGCTGAGCATGACGTGCGTTTATTTTTTCCAGATCCAAAAACTTAACCATAAAAATAATATCTTATGTGAATTATTCAGATTTCGATTTCGTAAGTGTCATAGCATACGGCACGACCTCCGAAACCTTGCTTCTGATATATCAAAGATTCGTTTAAATATCGGCCTCCGTCTTCATTGGAAGTGCCTAAGTCAAACCACTCAATACTTCTTCTGTTTTCACTTTCTTTATCTATAAGATGAGAAATTATTAAATCAACCCCTCCGCTTCTTTTCCCCTCCGGAGTGGCTGAAATGTACTGGACATGAATTGCAGTTTTGGTGTAATAACACACAATTCCCGCCAACATCTTTCCTGTTTGTGAAGAACCTGAGAGATCGGGAGCAATCGCGGTCCATAATTTGATATGATCCGGAAATGTTTGTGCAAGTCTTTGAATTTCTTCCAATGAATGAACAGGTTGAGCGTTATAACGGGTCTTAAGATTTTCTTTAAGTATAGCCCAAAAAAAGTCAAAGTCAAAACTTTGTGAAATAGTCAAGTTATACTTTTGTGCTTTCTTGACCATCCTGTTCCGTAAAGTTGAAAACTTAATTTTAGAATAGATATTTATAGTAGAGGATATATTTCTTACTGTCAACTTTGCATCATGTCGAAACAAAGCATAAAGATCCTCTTCAGATGGTATGGAATGATAAATATGGGGAATAGGTTTGTAGATAAATTTTTTAATACCCTCTTGTCGCAATTTTTCAATCAATACATCAAATGCTCTGAGAACTCCTTCAACGGAACATTTCTCATTCATAACAAGGCCGCCGTATGTGAGACCTTGATGAGAATAAAGAGTTTCTTCCTTGCGATTGGCAGGGAGAAGACAATATAATTTTCCTTTCTTGAATATGAGGAATGAATTGTCGACGAATCGGTCGGCATGGTAATCCATATATTCCCTATTGAAAAGGAAAGTTCCGTTTTTGGAACTTTCCACAAATTCATTCCAGATATTCTTTAAATCCGGAGTATATTTTTTTATTTCAAAATCCGAATCACACATTAATCAGGTCTGAAAGAAAAAAAATTATTTTAATTGTTTCCATTCCAAGAACTCATCATAATTCCTGATGTAGTCAGCTTCATCGAAAAAGTCTGACGCCATAACCAGGCAAACAGCTCCCGATGAGAAATCATCCTGAGAGGCCCAAAATCCGGGAGGAATCAAAACACCCATGTAAGGATGATTCAAGAAATAAGAATTCTTTTTTTCTCCGTCTGTCACATTTACATGAAAACTCCCGTTTGCAGCCACAATAAATTGATAGAGTTCTTTATGGGCATGACCTCCCCGGTTTTCACCACCGGGCACATCATAGATCCAAAACACCCTTTTTATGTCAAAAGGAAGATCACGAAATTGTTCCACTACGGAGAGATTTCCCCGAGGGTCATAAATTCTTGTAAGTTCGATAAGTTGAGGGTGAGATTTATTCATTATTTTTCACCTTTGTGTTCCGGAGTGTCATACCACTTAGAATACATAAGATAGTTGTGGGCTATCTTTTGATTCATCTCTTTGGCTTTCTCAGGTTCCACCATCTTAACGAATTTAGCCGGACAACCAGCCCAAAGCTCATGTGCTCCTATTTTGGTTTTTGCGAGCACAACCGATCCGGCAGCTACCAAAGCACCTTCACCGACTTCAGCATCGTCCATGATAATGCTTCCCATACCGAGGAGGGCATAGTCTCTCACTTTGGCGCCATGTATTATCACATTATGACCGATAGAGACATCGTCGCCTATTTCAATGGTAGATTTCTGATAAAGAGTATGCAGAACGCTCCCATCCTGAATGTTAACACGGTTTCCGATTCTTATTGAGTTGACATCTCCACGAAGAACCGTGGAATACCAGATGCTACATTCCTCACCTATAACCACATCACCAACAATGACTGCATTTTCAGCAATGAATGTGTCTTTCCCGATTTCCGGGGTAAAACCCCTCACAGATCTTATAATTGCCATTTCGAAAAGTAAAAGTAATAAACAAGAACTACTATAAGTATATTACTTGATTCAAGCAATTGGAGAGGTCTTATCCGCCAGCCACGCTTTCTCTTCTTCATCCAAAAGCGGAGACAAACGTGCGTAAACCTTCTTATGATAATCATTCACCCATGCGATTTCTTGAGGAGTCATGATCGAAAGGTCTATGAGTTTTTTGTCATAAGGGAACATGGTAAGGGTCTTGAAACGGAAGAAAGGACCGAAATCCGTTGTTTGCCATTTTTCTACCGCTATAAGATTCTCTGTTCTGATTCCGTATTTGCCTTCAAGATAAAGCCCCGGTTCATCACTTGTCACCATTCCCGGTTCCAACCTTGCAGGATTTTCATTAAGGCGAATATTTTGCGGGCCTTCATGGCAATTGATAAAGAAACCTACACCATGACCGGTGCCATGATAGTAAGCTTTCCCTTCAGCCCAAAGGAATTGACGTGCCAAAACATCGAGTTGTGCCCCACGAGTTCCTTCCGGGAATTTTGCGCAAGCAAGAGCGATATGGCCTTTCAATACCAAAGTAAAATCACGTTTTTGGTCTTCGGTAGGAGTACCGATAGCTACAGTTCTTGTAATGTCTGTTGTTCCAAAGGTATATTGCCCACCGCTGTCAACGAGCAACAAACCGTCTCCTTCTATTGTGAAATCTGTTTCTTCAGTGGCTTCATAATGCACAATTGCTCCATGTGCATTCCATCCAATGATAGGGTGGAAACTTTCGTCGACACAGGATGGATCTGCAAGACGCAATGCTCTGAGATAATTTCCAAGTCCTACCTCAGTGAGTTTACCTTCGGGCGCGTTTTCTTCCACATATTTAAAGAATTTCACCAAAGCCACGCCATCCTTATCCATTGCAATGTCGATGTTCTGAAGCATCGTAGGATTCTTGATACTCTTCAAACGAGCTACTCCCGCTCCACCAAAAACCGGAGTACAACCTATTTTGTCATACACACCTCTGGCAGTTTTTTCAGGGTCTACAAGAAGTCTGTTCACTTTCGGAAGAGCAGCCACGAAATCCAATACCGCATCATAAGGTTTTATCTCAATGTGATATTTGTCAAGATGTTTTTTAACTTCATCGGTAACCTTTTCCTTATCTACAAAGAGGATTCTTTTTGCATCGTCAACATATAAATATGAAACGAAGATAGGGGAATAGGCTATATCGTTTGCTGTTCTTACATTTGTAGCCCATGCGATGTCGTCAAGGGCTGAAATGAGAATAGAATTGGCCAATTCCGCTTTTACCTCAGTCATGATATCATCCATCTTTGAATCCACATCCTGGCCCACAACTTTTTCGTCATGCACGAAAAGTTTGTTCATCGGGCGTGATGGTCTGTCAGGATAGATATAATCGAAAAGGGGAAAATTTGAATTAAATTTGATGCCATTGTCGGAACATTGCTGTTCGATTCTTTGGGCATAAGCCACAGAAAAAGTCATGCCGTCGATACCTACGGTTTGACCTTCATTCACATGTTCCACCAACCAGTCAATCAGGTCTACTGCTTCCGGACCGTCTTCTTTCATCATAGAGAAACCGGTTCCTTTTAATTGTTCTTCGGCCTGAATGAAATAGCGAGAGTCGGTCCAACAAAGAGCCTCTTTTTGTGTAACAACCGCAGTGCCGTTTGTGCCGTTAACACTTGCGAATCCTGTGAGCCATTCTCTTCCTCTCCAATGCATAGGAGGAAGTTCACTTTGATGAGGGTCTGTACCGGATATCACCACAGCGTCTATGCCATGGTCTTTCATTGTTTGCCTTAGAAGGGCAAGATATTTCGCGTTTACTTTTTCCATCTTTGTGTTTATTTTTTGTAAAGTTAATAAATAATTTGAATACTCCTCATTAATAATTATAGATGTTGGATTAATACGGGTAGAGGTTGAAGTTTTATTAATAAAAAAGAGGTCAAAGAAGAGAGTCTTTCAAGCCGGACTTTATACCGGCCCGGGGCGCTGTTTCCTTCAAGACGGTATGCAAAATTACGACAATGAAAATTTAGGTGCGTGTTATCTTTTCCAATTTGAAGAAAAAATTAGTGAGAGAATGTTAAGGAAATACAAAAAGGAATATGCCGATTAAACGTATCCAATAGTTTCAAGTCTTATAGTTGTGTTCGGCAATATGGAACACATAAGTTCTGCAGACAAACCTAATGTAACGATAAAAGAATAATAACAACCTAAAATCATTTAGAAAATGAAGAAAGTATTTGTAAGCATGATGTTGGCAGGGGCACTCCTGATAAGTGGAACAGCATACGCACAAACTCAGGCCGACGGCACAACCGGTGCTTCCGTTCAAAAAGAGAATACTGATAAGGGCAAGAAGAAAGATAAAAAAGGAGATAAAAAAGGTAGTAAAGGAATGAGAACCGAAAAAGAACCAAAGTTCAATCCTTTTGACGGAGTACAACTCACCCCTGACCAACAGCAACGTCTCCAAGTTCTCCAACAGGGCCTTGGTCCGGTTGAACTGAGCAAGAAACAGATGGAAAATATTCCTGAGAATCCAAATCTCACCGCGGAACAGAAAAAGCAACTTGCTAAAGAAAGAAAGGCTAAGAAATTGGAGGCCAAGAAAAATTACCTCAATGGGGTAAAGGAAATCCTAACTCCGGATCAATATGTGATTTTCCTCGAAAACGTGTACCTCTATTCCCCGCAGGATAAAGGGAAGAGTGGAAAACACGGCGATAAAAAGAAGGGGAAATCAGCCGATAGGGCAGACAAAATGAAGAAAGATAAGTCCACGAAGAAAAAGTAAATTTAAAATAATTCCAAACAAGGGCATCCAATACAAAGGGTGTCTTTGTTTTTTAGGTGGGTATATCTAATTGAAATACATTAGTTAATTCAATATCATAATGGGATTTGAAAAACCAATAACTATTGTTTGAGGACTTTAAAAAAGTCCTTCCCATTGTTTTTAGGACTTAGGAAAAGTTCTTCCCATTGTTTTTTGAACTTAGGAAAAGTTCTTCCCGTTATTTAGGACCTTGGAAAATTCAGTACGTGTCAGTCTCGTGTTTTTTATATAAATTTGCAAGGTAAGCAAATGGTAAAGATTAAATAAGGGTATTGAAAGAGAATCCTAATGCAAAATAAAATATAGATGAATACAGATACAATTATTTTAGAAGATAACAATATTGAAGAAATCGTAGGGTCCACTGACGAAGGGGAAGAAAAAGTGAAATATTGTCTTAATTGCGGCACGGAGATTAATGATAATTTCTGTCCTCATTGCGGACAATCTACAGCTACTCCTTCGAAACTCAAAATGAAGAATTTTGGGAAAAGTGTTTTAATGAGTTTCGGACGTTTAACTCCCGGTTTTTTTAATACAGCAAAGGGTCTTATGTTACAACCATGGGTAGTGATAAGGGATCACATACACGGAAAGCATATACCTTATTCTCCTCCCATCACTATGCTTATTCAAATCTTCCTTTATGCCACAATAATTTTTACAAGCATAGATGTGCTACTTGGTACAGATTTGAAATCGGATGACAGCTTATTTGACTACACGGGTGACAATCCACTACTAAAAATGATTGACCAATCGATAGTATTCGCCACCCTTTTAATTGGAATACCGGTTTGTTTCGCTGTTTATCTTGCATATTACAGGCATGGTGCCAAGAAATATAATTTTGCAGAATACCTTGCTGCTTTCGTATATCTTTTTTCTGCCATCAATTTATGGGACTGTTTATTCACCCTTTTAAGCATTATTCCGGGAATTGGTTTTGATCCGACGATTCTCACATTTGGAATAATTATGATTTTCAGCATTGTCATTTTGTTAAAGGCATTTCCTCAGAAAAGATGGTGGAAATCAGTAGCCCTGCTGTTTTGGTGTGGATTCGTATTAATGTTTAGTGTAATTATAGTGGGTTTACTGATGGCTTTACCTCGTATTATAGAGGAGAGATGGAATAACTTTTTATAGATTACTTACGATGAGGTATTTGTAAAAAAATATTGAGATAATGTTAAGGAAACACAAAACGAGATGTGTTTATTAAACGTATTCAATGCTTTCAAGTCTTATAAATGTGTTAGGCAATAAAACACAAGTTCTGCAGACAAACAAATCGAGACGATAAAACAAAAGTAACTACTAAAATCATAAGAAAAATGAAGAAAGTATTTGTAAGCATGATGTTGGCAGGGGCACTACTTTTAGGTGGAACCGCAAACGCACAAAATAAGGCAGATGGCGCTACGGGAGCATCAGTTCAAAAAGAGAATGTAGAAAAAGGCAATAAAGGAGATAAGAAAGGTGGTAAGGGAATGAGAGGAGATAGAGGACCAAGGGTCAATCCTTTCGACGGAGTTCAGCTCACGAATGACCAACAGCAACGTCTTCAGGTGCTGCAACAGGGACTTGGACCGGTGGAACTCAACAAGGAACAGATGGAAAAAATTCCAGAAAATCCCAATCTCACTGCAGAACAGAAAAAACAATTGGCAGAAGAAAGGAAAGCAAAGAAACTTGAGGCAAAGAAGAATTATCTCAACGGAGTGAAGGAAATTCTTACCCCGGACCAATATGTGATTTTCCTTGAAAATGTTTACCTTTATTCCCCGCAAGATCAAGGTTATAGCGGAAGGCCCGGTGATAGAAAAGGCAATTTTGGCGGAAAAGCCGGGAAAGTGAAAAAAGATCAACCGGCAAAACAGCAATAAAATACTATATTTCCCATAAAGGCATCCCAAGTAGAGGGATGCCTTTTGATTTTATGGTTCTAAAACAAAATGTAAAAGCCGTATGTTAAATCAATATGATAATTAACCACGAAAACATATCCGGTTTTGAGCCTATTTCTTTGGAAGAAATGGGAAAAGTGAAATTGATGAACCGTATAGATACTAAATATGTGGCTCACATATCAAAAATCAAAGAATTGCTTGAACTGGCACAACCTGTCTATAAAATTCAGGAAATAGAGGGACAACGCAATATGCCATATTACACCTGTTATTACGACACAGGAGACGTGGATATGTTTTATCAACATCAAAGAGGGAAAAAAACACGTCAGAAAATCAGAAGCCGTATATACGAAGGAAGTGACACACCTCCATTCCTTGAAATAAAGTCGAAAAACAATAAAGGAAGGACTCGAAAAAAAAGAGTTTCCATGGAAGATGGAGATGATTTAAACATATATTCCGATTTCCTTGAATCACATTCAAATTATTCTTATGAAAATTTGATTCCGAAAATGGAAAATCATTTTTATCGGATAACTTTAGTAAATAAAGATATGACGGAACGTATCACCATTGATTCAGGTCTGGAATTCCATAATTTTGAGACCGGCAACAGGATACAACTTCCAGAAATAGGCATAATAGAATGGAAAAGAGATGGAAGTGCAGCCTCTTCTGAATTAAAAAAGCTTTTGATTAAGCTACGGATTCATGAAAGCGGCTTTAGTAAATATTGTATCGGAATGGCTATGACCAATCCTGATTTAAAACAAAACAGAATAAAAAAACGACTGAGATTTATAAATAAGATAAGCACTCCCTTCAAATAGTAGTACTACTTGGAGGGAATTTTTTATATTATTAATTTTGCTTTGTAAACAATCGAAAAATGGATAATCAGAAAACCATCAAGGAATTTGAAAACGCAATAAGTAAATGCCGTGAGATTTTTGTGAAGAAATTAAAAGATTATGGCACCTCTTGGCGCGTTATGAGGCCATCATCTCTTACAGATCAAATTTATATCAAGGCTCGCCGCATCAGAAGTATTGAGGAGAAAGGTGATGAAAATCTAAGAGTGAAAGAAGGGATTGTGCCGGAATTTATCGGTATCGTGAACTATTGCGCCATAGCTTTGATTCAGTTAAAGTTGGGTTCAGGTGAATCCATCACAACTGATGAGGCGGTTAGACTTTATGATGAGGAAATTTCCCAATCCACAGCATTGATGCTTGATAAGAACCATGATTATGATGAAGCTTGGCGACATATGAGGGTATCAAGTTTCACAGATATCATCCTTCAAAAGCTGTTGCGAACCAAAGAGATAGAAAGTCATGGAGGCAAGACACTCATTAGCGAAGGAGTTGACGCTAATTATAGGGATATGATTAACTATGCATTGTTTGCTTTGATAAAGTTGGAGTGATAGGAATGTAGATTTTAGAACTTAGGAAAAGTTCTTCCCATTGGTTTAGAACTTAGGAAAAGTTCTTTCCTGTTTAGGATAAATGAGGAAAGAGGTAGTGATAAGGATAGTGACATGGATTCTCCGCATATTGTGTGGAGGACTATTCATCTTTTCCGGTTTTGTGAAGGCCATCGATCCTTGGGGTACCATCTTTAAAGTGGAAGAATATTTGGGAGCTTTCGGAATTCCGATGATTTTCCCATTGTTACGCCTGGGAGTGTTCGCACTTTGTGCGGTTGAATTTATAGTAGGCTGTTTCCTTCTTTTGGGCTGTTTCAGGAAATCGTGTCCGATATTCGCCGCTCTAATAATGGTTTTCATGTTGCCTTTGACCCTGTGGATCGCTATGGAAAATCCGGTTTCTGATTGCGGATGTTTTGGTGATGCGGTGGTACTTTCAAATTGGGCTACATTTTGGAAAAATGTGATTCTGTCGGCAGGAATTTTATGGTTGATTCGATATAACTTGAAAGGCATATGCCTTATTTCTCCTGATTTTCAATGGTTGGCAGTAGTTGCTTCCGGTATATTTATAGTTATAATAGAATTAATAGGTTACTATTATCAACCACTGATCGACTTCAGGGATTATAAGGAAGGTAGTAAATTATTTGCCACCAGTGAAGCTGATGACTATCATGGGATAGAAACATTTGATGTCGAAACAGGCGATGATACTAATGAAGAGGCTGAAAATCCGGATGGTAAAGAATTGGTGGTTATGATCCCCAAGATATCAATGGTGTCACCGGCAACTACGTGGAAACTTAATTCCTTGTATGAATGGTCGCAAGAAAATGATGTGAAGATGATTGGGATAGTGTCCGGGAGCACGGAGGAAATAGAGGAATGGGAAGACCTGAGCATGGCCTCCTATCCCATTTATTTAGCAGACGACTCTGCCATAAAGGAGGTAGTGAGAGGAAATCCGGGGGTAGTGTATCTCGATAATGGTAAAATAGTATGGAAATCCACATTAAATGCCATTGATGTGGATGACTTCTTAGGACCTGAAGTTTCGGGCGATGCCTCAACATTTGCCAGAGACAACGCCCGATTCTTAAGAAACTGTATATTTATATACTTGATTGTGATGGCTTTTCTGGTCTTAATCTCTTTCACCCCACGCCTGGCCAAATCCATAATAGTTGGAAGATTGGCCAACCGACGTGGCGTTCGACATCATTAATCAAGACGTGATTGGCAGATTAACCGCAATGCCAATATTTTTTCACCACTTTCATCATCTGTTTAGGGTCGTTGGTAGTTTTCTTTCTTAGGTCGGCATCGTCATATTTACGTAGTTTCCCGATAATGCCATCAATCATACGAGGTGAGAAAACTTCCTTTTCTTCGAACACTTCCCTCACCTTTTCAAGAGCATCAGCTGAGGTTACACAACTGTCGGGCAGAGATTTGAGTTGAGCGAGTTTCTCTTTATTCTCTTCATTATGGATATTGACGCTCACATACATTTCTTCTGCACGTTTAAGAGCGTTTTCCATTTCAAATCCTTTACGAGCCGCCACTACCATCGCTGCCAACAATTGATAGATATCAGCCGAACAATCGCCACTTCTCAACTCACAAGTTTGACGTTGAGGCGGTATTGTTTCGTGACCTTTTTCAAGAGGATTTGCCTGTGAACACATATCGTTTTTGCCGGTCCATCCTAAAGGCACCCTTACGAGGACAGAACGGTTGCGGTCGCCCCAACAAATCGAAGTGGGTGCTTCCTGATGCGGGACAAGACGGAAATAGCTGGTAGGGACTTTATTACCCATAGCGGTTATCGCGTCGGCATACTCAAGAATTCCCGAAATCGCTTTCTTGGCAATATCGCTCAACACCCCGTTCTCTATCATCATATTGGTGTCATCTTTCTGTATTTTGAAATGGATATGTAGGCCGCTGCCAGCTTTGCCCGCTGTGATTTTAGGAGCAAAAGTCACATCATAGCCTTTCCTTGCCCCTAAAGTGCGAATTATCCATTTTGCAATCATAAGATGGTCGGCAGCCTCCACAGCGGGAACCGGAAGGAATTCAATCTCGTTTTGTTCATAAATCATTCCATCCAAGGTGAAATTACCCACTTCATTATGGCCATATTTTATTTGTCCGCCACATTGTGCTATGAGATTCATACATTCAGTGCGGAATCCATTGAATTTTGCAAAAGGAGCTGATTCATGGTATCCTTTTTGGTCAGACGCATGGAACAAACCGGAATCTTCTGAGATTACATAATATTCGAGTTCCCCCATTGCATGGAATTCCATACCTGTGGTCTTTTGGAATTCCTCGCAAGCTTTACGTAGGACATATTCAGGAGACTCTTTAAGCGGTTCACCTTCTTTGTTGAAAAAAGAAGCCAGAAGAGTGAGGGTTGGAATTTCTGCAAAAGGATCCATAAATGCCGTAGAAAAACGAGGTATCACATATAGATCGCTGTTGCCCGCTTCTATAAAAGGAAAAAGGCTGCTTCCGTCAACTCGTTCACCATAAGTGAGAATTGAATCGAGATAGTTTTCTGAATTTATAACGAAATTAAGGCTCTTGAGACGGTTGTCGTCTGCGGGATACATAAATTTCACCATTTTGATGCCATTTGCCTTGACATAATTAATCAAGTCAGCTTTAGTGAATTCATTAGTTGGTTTTTGAAGGAATTCCACAATCTTGTTTGGATTGAGGCTTAAATTTGAGTTCATGGTATTATTTATTAAGGTAGATTGTGTTTCATGCTTACTTTTCAATGGTAGAAGCTCTTAAAAAGTTAGCAAAAACAAAGATAAAAATTAATTCTAAAAATAGAACAAAAATATCATGAACTTATAATGAATTACTTTGTTTTTTAATTAAAGAACTACTTAAAAAAGAAAATTATGGAAAAGTTTGAAGACATAATCAAATCTGAAAAACCGGTATTGGTTGATTTTTTTGCAACATGGTGTGGTCCTTGCCAGATGATGCATCCTATCTTGGATGAACTTCATGGACTTATCGGTGACAAGGCCAGGATTCTTAAGGTCGACATAGACAAGAATCAGGAACTTGCACAATTGTATCAGGTTAGGTCAGTGCCGACCTTAATGGTATTCAAGAACGGTAAGGTTGAATGGCGTCAAAGCGGAGTGCAACAGGCAGCAACTTTGGAACAAGTTATCAACCAATATGCTTGACTATAAAAACCTTTACTAAAGCAACAGCCCCTTCACAGGGGCTGTTTTTTGTGTTAGATATGATATAATGATTTATGGTTAGAGTTCTCTCAAGAATCTGTAAAGTACAGTTTGAGCAGAAATTTCACGGTTAGCGGCTTCCGGAATCACAATGCTTTTTTCACTTTCAATTACATCGTCGGTCACAATCATATTTCTTCTCACAGGAAGGCAATGCATGAAAAACGCTCCATCAGTTAGATCCATTGATTTGGTATCGACTGTCCAATTGCGGTCGGTGCTTAAAACCTTTCCGTAATTTGGGTCAGAGTATGCCGACCAATTTTTAGCATATATGAAATCCGCATCTTTGAAAGCTTTTTCACGGTTGTATTCCACTTTTGCTTTACCTACAAATTGCGGGTCGAGTTCATATCCTTCAGGATGAGTGATCACAAAGTCATAGTCGGTGGCATTCATCCATTCGGCAAAAGAGTTAGCCACGGCCTGTGGAAGCGGACGAGGATGAGGAGCCCACGTCAGTACAACCTTAGGACGTTCCTTGGTCTTGAATTCTTCAATAGTTATCAAATCGGCAAAACTCTGAAGAGGATGACGTGTGGCAGCCTCCATACTGAAAACCGGTTTCCCGGAATATTTGATAAACTGATTGAGCACCTTCTCCTCGTAATCGGATTTTTTATCAGTGAGACCTGCAAAAGATCTTACCCCGATTATATCACAATAGGACCCCATCACCGGAATAGCTTCAAGAAGATGTTCCGCCTTATCTCCATCCATAACAACTCCACGTTCGGTTTCAAGTTTCCACGCACCCTGATTTACATCCAGAACCATCACGTTCATACCAAGGTTCATCGCAGCTTTCTGTGTGGAAAGCCGAGTGCGTAAAGAAGAGTTAAAGAAAATCATCAGGAGAGTTTTATTCTTACCCAAATCTGTAAAGGCGAAACGGTCTTCTTTAATCATTTTGGCATCCTCAAGTGCTTTACCGAGAGGACCTATATCTTGAACACAAGTGAATTTTTTCATGCTAAAACTTTCTTTAAAGAGTCAATAAAATAGTCGGCTTGCGATTTTGAGAGAGTGAGCGCAGGCAACAACCTCACTGTTCTTTCACCGGCTCCTCCGGTGAATATATAGTGATCGAACAGGAGTTTTTTTCTCAGGTCGGAACCGTTCCAGCCTTTTACTTCAAATCCTATCATAAGTCCCTTTCCTCTCACATCTTCCACCTCAAGAATCTTCTTTAGTTCAGATATGAGGTATTCACCAGTTTCCTTGGCATTTTCCACCAGGTTTTCATTTTCAATCACATCAATCACGGACAAGGCAGCGGCACAACCCAAGTGATTTCCACCGAAAGTAGTGCCCAACATACCCTTTTTGGCTTCTATTTCAGGAGAAATTAAAACTGCCGCGAAAGGAAAACCATTGGCGATTCCTTTAGCAGATGTAATTATATCGGGTTTTATTCCGGAGTATTGATGGGCAAAGAATTTTCCGGTCCTGCCATATCCGGATTGAATTTCATCAAGAATAAGCAGAGTACCAGTGGCTTTACATTGCTTTTCCAATTCTTTTAGGAATTGATCGGTAGGTTCATGGATTCCTGACACACCCTGGATTCCTTCAATAATGACAGCTGCATATTCTTTGGTTGCCAAAGCATTTTTCGCTGCATCAATATCATTAAGAGGAACAAAAGTTATATTGGCGGTTTTATTGAAAGGAGCCTGGATTTTAGGATTGTCAGTTGCCGCAACGGCCCCTGAAGTGCGACCGTGGAAAGCTTTACCAAATGCAAGAATCTTTTTTCTATCTGTTACAAAAGAAGCCAGTTTCATGGCATTTTCATTTGCTTCTGCTCCGGAATTACAAAGGAAGAGATTATAGTCTTCATATCCAGATAATTTGCCGAGTCGCTTTGCCAATTCCTCTTGCAGAGAGTTCTTAACAGAATTGGAATAGAATGCGAGTTTTCCTACCTGATCACTTATAGCCTTTACATAGTGAGGATGGGAATGTCCGATTGAGATCACGGCATGTCCTCCATATAAGTCGAGATATTCTGTATTGTCGGCAGTAAAGACATAGGAACCCTTGCCGCTCACCGGTTCTATGTCGAAAAGGGAATATACGTCGAAAAGTTTCATTTAGGGGGATGTGAGATGTGAGTTGTGAGTTTTAAGTTTTAAATTTTGAGTTGTGAGTTTTAAGTTTTGAGTAGGGAGTTTTAAGTTTTGAGTAGGGAGATTATTAGAAGGCTGAAGGTTTTAAATGAAGACCTGTTGCCTGGTCTATTCCAAGCATGATATTCATGTTTTGAACCGCCTGACCGGAGGCTCCCTTAAGGAGATTGTCTTCGGCACAAGTAATCAACAACACGCCATCTTGAACCAGCACATTGATGATCGCCTTGTTGGTATTCACAGCTTGTTTTAAATCCACCGGGGCGTCACTAATTATTGTGAAAGGTGCTTCAGCATAGAAATTTTTATACAGATCAGCCACCTCTTCTTGTGAGAGATTGATATGCAAGGTGGTAATCGCATATATACCTCTTGGGAAATCTCCCCTCACAGGTATGAAAATAAGGTTTGAGGAAAAATCAGGTTGAAGTTTCCTTAGAGTCATTGTAATCTCTTTGAGATGCTGATGGGTGAAAGGTTTGTAGACCGAAATGTTATCGTTACGCCAGGAGAAATGGGTAGTTGCTCCCGGTTTCACTCCCGCACCCGTTGACCCGGTCAATGCAGTTATATTGATATCTCCATCCCGGGGTAAAAGTCCGGCGGCAGCCAAAGGTAGCAAAGAGAGTTGAATGGCCGTGGCAAAGCAACCTGGATTTGCCACGGATTGGGCCGATTGAGTTCTTTTAAAGTTCACTTCAGGCAATCCATAGACGTAGCCCTCGCTTTCATCCCTAAAATCCTGAGCGAGGTCAATCACTCTTAAATGATTAGGGCGTTCATTCGCTTCCCAGAATTTCTTGCTGTCGCCATGTGCCGAACAAAGAAAAAGGATGTCAATATCATCCAGAGGATGGGTATCTGAGAAAACGAGATCAGTTTCACCCAAAAGACCACCATGGATATCGGTAATTTTCTTGCCGGCGTTACTTGAGGAATGCACGAATGCAATCTCGACTTCCGGATGATTTATCAAAAGGCGCAAGAGTTCACCTGCTGTGTACCCTGCGCCTCCTATGATGCCTATTTTTTTCATTCTCCCAAATCGGTTTTGCCGTTTTTCTTTTGGTTGTTATGGTAAATCTTCATTGGGATAGACATAATCCTCGTGAATCCTTTCACATCGTCGGCAGTCCAAGCCTTGTTGATTTCACCATATTCACCGAAGTCGGTTTTCATAAGGTCGTAAGGTGAATCCACACCTACCAGAGTATATGACAGGGGACGGAGAGTTATCTCCACAGTTCCACTCACATTTCTTTGGGAACTTTCCAGCATTTTCTCGATATCACGCATGACAGGTTCTAGATACTGCGCCTCATGGAGGAACATACCATACCAAGTGCCCAACTGATCTTTCCAGTATTGCTGCCATTTAGTTAGTGTATGCTTTTCGAGCATTTTATGGGCGGCAATGATAAGAATCGGGGCTGCGGCTTCGAAACCAACACGTCCCTTAATGCCTATGATTGTGTCACCTATATGCATATCTCGACCGATACCATATTGGGAGCCGATTCTTTCGATTTCCCGGATAGCATCAACCTTATTGTCATAAGGTTTGCCGTTCACAGCCACCACTTCGCCCTTATCAAAAGTGATTTTCAAAGTTTCAGGCTCAGTTTTGGTGACTTGCGACGGATATGCTTCATCGGGGAGAGTAAGTTCCGATTTGAGAGTTTCCTTACCACCTACGGAAGTACCCCATAAACCTTTGTTGATGGAATATTCCATTTTTTTGAAATCGGCTTCATATCCATGTTTCTTGAGATAGTCGATTTCATATTCGCGAGTAAGCGTCAGATCTCTTGTAGGAGTGATAATCTCGATTTCCGGAGCCATGATTTGGAAAGTAAGGTCGAATCTAACCTGATCGTTCCCGGCTCCTGTAGACCCATGAGCTATTGCATCAGCCCCTATTTTCTTGGCATAATCGATTGTTGCGAGTGCCTGGAAAATTCTTTCCGAACTTACGGAAATAGGATATGTGCCGTTTCGTAGCACATTACCGGCAATCATATATTTGATACTGCGGTTGTAGTAATCATCGGTTACATCCAGGGTGGCATGAGAAGCTGCGCCAAGTTTCTTTGATTTTTCTGCAATTGCTTCCAGTTCCTCATCAGAAAATCCACCTGTATTTGCTATTGCGGTATGAACTTCATACCCGAGATCTTCGGAAAGATATTTCACAGCGAATGAAGTGTCGAGACCTCCGGAGAAAGCCAACACCACTTTTTTCTTTTTATCCATTTGTTTGTTACTATTTTTTACGTGTGATAACGTCTTTGAATTTAGCCCAAGCTGATTTCTTTTCCTCTTCATTCACCAAAGGTTGTTGAGGATCATAAAGCATACCTGTGCACAGGCACATACGTCGGTTGTTGCGTTGAAGGATATCATAATTTCGACATCCTTGGCATCCTTCCCAGAACTCGTTGTCGTCGGTGAGTTCCGAAAAAGTGACGGGCTTATATCCCATACGGGAATTAAGCTTCATAACCGGGAGTGAGGTGGTGATTGAAAACAGCTTCGCAAAAGGGAACCGAAGTCGAGCCAGCTGGAAAGTTTTCGCCTTGATGGCGCCGGCAAGGCCAAGATGGCGATATTCTGGATCGACAATCAAACCCGAAGTTGCAACGAAATCACCGTGACCCCAACTCTCAATATAACTGAACCCTACGAGACGATCACCATGAAGAGCCACAACGCTCTTACCACCGATGATTTTCTGAGCGATATATTCCGGGGTGCGTTTTGCGATACCGGTGCCTCTTTGCAGGGCAGATTCATAAATCATATTTACAATCTGCTCGGAATATTTCGCCTCTTCGGGTTCGGCAAACTTCACATTAATCTCTTTGAGAGTCATTGTTAAAGAGTCCGAATTAAAAGGTATGATTGTTTATCTGTTGTTTTTTCTACTGAAAAACGTGCAAAATTACTAAAAATGTTTGATAAATATGTTATAAATCATCCTATTCTTTTGCCGAAAGGAAATAATGCAAGGAGCATCAACTTGAAATTCTCCATGCCGAAAGGTATACCAATCACTGTAATACAGAAAAATAGTCCCCACGTAAGATGATTCAAAGCGATGGGAATGCCACCGACAAACCACCAGATAACATTCATTATACCGGCTAAACATCCAGAAGGCCAACCATCGGAATGGATATCCGTGCCAAAGGGCCACAGAGCCACTAATGCCAATTTCATTGTCTGGAGTCCGAAGGGTATACCGACAATAGTCACCATCAACAAGAGGCTGGAAATGACATATCCAATGGCTGAAATAAATCCTCCAAATATAAGCCAGATTATGTTGAGCAGTATTTTCATTTACTTGAACTGAGAAAGGATTGAATTCTTTTTTGCTGCAATTTGTGAGGTGGCGAGATTTCCCACACTTCCAAGATGGGTGTGATGAACCTCCCTTGTGGGTTTATAAGTTTTATTCTGCACCTCCATTCCTACTTTTTTATAAGCATCCCTGAAAGGCATTCCTTGATTAGCCAATCTGTTTACATCCTCTACGGTAAATATATAGTCATAAAGTTTATCGTCAAGAATGTCTGATTTCACTCTAATATGCTCTAGCATGAAATCCGCCATTTCGAGACATTCTATGAGTTCGGAAGTAGCAGGGAAAATTATGTCTTTCAATAATTGGAGGTCGCGGTTGTAACCTAAAGGAAGATTTGCGGTAAGCAATGCGATCTCATTTTGTATGGATTGAAGTCTGTTGCATTTGCCGCGCATAATTTCAAAGACATCGGGGTTCTTTTTATGAGGCATTATGCTTGAACCTGTTGTCAGTTCGTCGGGGAAAGAAACGAATCCGAAATTTCCGCACATCCACATACACACATCCATAGCGAGATGTCCCAAAGTGGAGGCAATTGCCGCAATAGCGGCGGCTACGGCTTTTTCTGTCTTGCCACGGCTCATTTGGGCAGCCACCACGTTATAATGAGGATTGTCGAAATGAAGAAGATTTGTAGTCATTTCCCGATCGAGAGGAAAAGAGGAACCATATCCGGCAGCAGATCCCAACGGATTTTGATTGGCTATTTTGTAGGCTGCAAGAAGAATCTGAAGATCATCGGTGAGAGATTCGGCGTAAGCCCCAAACCATAGTCCGAAAGAGGATGGCATTGCTATTTGAAGGTGCGTGTAGCCGGGCATAAGCTTATCTTTATGTTCTTCGGATAGATTCTGAAGCCTTACAAATAATTTGTCGCAGGCTTCTGCAATCTTTTTGATTTCATCACGGAAAAACAGTTTGAGATCCACGAGCACCTGGTCGTTTCTTGAACGTCCGGAATGAATTTTCTTTCCTATATCACCTAATTTATTTGTGAGCATGAACTCGATTTGGGAGTGAACATCTTCCACTCCTTCGTCAATTTTAAAATCACCTTTTTCTATAGATTGCGCGATTTCTTCAAGAGCCGGGAGCAAAATATCAAGTTCTTCTTTAGTGAGCAAGCCGATGCTTTCCAACATTTTGATGTGTGCCATAGACCCTTGCACATCGTACTTGGCGAGACGGAGATCAAGTTCCTGATCTTTTCCAACGGTGAATTTCTCTATTAATTTATCGGGTTCAAATCCTTTGTTCCAGAGTTGCATGGGGGTGAGTGAGTTGTGAGTTTTAAGTTTTGAGTTTTAAGTTGTGGGTTGTGAGTTGTGAGGTTTAGGTTTTGAGTTGTGAGTTTTGGGTTTTAAGTTGTGGGTTGTGAGTTGTGGGTTTTAGGTTTTAAGTTGTGAGGTTTAGGTTGTTGAGGAATAACTCATAAGTGGTGATGCCTTGTCTTATTTCATCTATTAAAATGAATTCGTCGGCAGAGTGGCTTCGTTCAGATTTCCCGGGTCCTATTTTGATTGAGGGTATATCATGCATCTGAGCCATGTCGGAGGTAGTGGGGGAGACGTATCGGGGAAGTCCTGTTTTTTCTGCAGCTTTAAAAAGCGGTTCAGAAGATGGCAGCACAGAAGCTTGGATGCGATAGGAACGTGCTTTCAGTTCGCTATGGCTTGTGATATCCTGTAAGATTTTCACTGTCTCTTCATTGGAGAATGCGTCGGTGGTGCGGATATCCATAACATAAGTACACTTATCCGGCACAACATTATGCTGTGTGCCACACTCGATCATCGTTACCGAAACTTTGATTGGTCCTAAAATATCACTGACTTTACCCCATTCAATGTTTCTCAATTTTTCTATGTCCTCTATCGCGAGATACAGGGCGTTTACACCTTCGTTTCGTGCCGCATGTCCGGACTTACCTCTCACCAGAGCGTCACAAACCACCAGACCTCTTTCAGCGATAGCAGCCTCACATTCTGTGGGTTCACCTACGATAGCCATAGAAGGATATAACCCTTCCGATTTAAGATGGGGAAGGAAGGCTTGCATGCCGAATTCTCCCATTCTTTCTTCAGAGGCTGTTATGGCAAAAAGCAAATTGAATTGAAGATCGGTTCTGTCTTTAAACTTAAGGAAAGTCATGGCGAGTGAAACTCCGGAAGCACCCGCGTCATTGCTACCGAGTCCATATAACTTGCCATTTTCAATAGCTGGTGAAAAAGGATCACGGGTCCAGGAAGAAACCGGTTTCACCGTGTCCATATGTGAATTCAATAACACTATGGGTTTGGAGGGATCAAAATGTTCTGATAATGCGTAGACATTGTTATGAAAACGTCTTACATTACCTACACCTTTTTCTTTCAACCAATTTTCCCAAATATCCGCGGCTTTATCTTCTTCATTTGAGAGAGATGGTACCGATATCAATTTTTGAAGAAGGCTTACTGCCTCTTTCAATTCTTTCTCTTCTTTAGAGCTCATTTCCATTACGAATGACAGTGCCTTGCTTTACAGCAAATGTTTTTGAGTCACAGATTCTTACAGAGTTGACACCTTGTTTAACCGCTCTCAGGGCGTTTGAGACTTTTGGTATCATTCCACCGGAAATTTTCCCTGAGTCCACTAACTCCGAAAACATTTGCGGGGTAATCAAAGGAATCAGTGAATTCTCATCATCAATATCGGAGAGCACGCCGGCTTTTTCAAAACAATAAATTAGATCTGTGGGTTGAATTTTGGCACATGCTACAGCCACCGCGCTTGCAATAGAGTCGGCATTGCAATTGAGCAAACCTCCTTCCGGATTTCTACAGATAGCGCAGAAAACCGGCACATATCCATTATCTGTGAGTAGTGAAATAAAATCTGTATTGATATCGTCGGGGTTAATGTCTCCTACATATCCGAAATCAATAGGCTCGGGATTGCGTTTTTTCGCCGGGATAACATTCCCGTCGACTCCCGTGAGTCCTACGGCGTCGCATCCAACTTCTTGAAGAATTGAGACTATTCTTTTATTGATGAGTCCGGCATAAACCATTGTAACCAATTGTAGGGTGTCTTTATCCGTGACCCTTCTACCGTCGATCATCTTTGCCTCAATTCCGGTTTTCTTACCTAATTCAGTGGCTTCTTTACCACCGCCGTGCACCAATATTTTTTTGCCCGGCAAGTTTGAGAAATCTTTGAGAAACGATCTTAATTGTTGAGGATCGTTTATAACATTCCCTCCTATCTTGAATACGGATATCATCTTGAACTATTTAAAACGGGCATAAATTTCCACAGCTTTCTTTTTGGCCTGTGCCACATCGTCTTTATTCTTCGGATCTACGCCATATTTAGAAAGTTCCGGCACCACCACTTTTGTTCCGGGAGTTATTCTGTCGGGATGGCCCAAAATAGATTCATTTTCAAGATAAATATATGGCCAGAAATTATAGTTTCCGTAATGTTCTCTCGCGATGGTGGTGAGATAACGGGTGGTGGAAACAGTATCATACACCGGCTCTTTTTCGGGTGTCGCCGGTGCTTCAACCGACTGCTCGGGCCCTTGGACTTCATTCACTGCAACATTCTGTTGTGCAGTCATATCTTTGGGATTTCCGAAATTGACAGGCCACCAATCGAAGAAACATCCGAGCATAAAAATTACGGCACATACAGCAAAAGTGGTTAAAGCACCGGTCAGGAATCCTATACCGAAACGGCTCTTCACAGGCTGAACGGGAGGTTCGTGCATTATGGGTTGCTCGGTTTCTTCTAAATTATATGCAACCGGCATCGCAGCCTTTTGTTCATGGGTTTCCTCTATATCCCGGTATGCCTCATAGGTGATATCATCATCTTCGCCCTCTTCTTTGGAACCCTCTTCAAGACGATCAGCCGAAACATTGTCTTCATCGCTAATTTTATCGTCTATAGCGCCTAAAATCACTGGAGATTCTTCTTGCATTACAGGATTCTCTTCTAACTGCGGTGTTTCCTCAATCTTTTCAGTTGGGTCTTGATAAAATTTCTCAGCCGTTTCATCAAATTTTTCTGCAACTCCAACCAATTTCTCCGGTTCTTTTTCAACCTGACTTTCGGGTTCAATTAGAATGTCATCGGGCATGTCATCCTCCATCTCTACTGATTCAAATTCTTCAAAGGGAGCGTTTATTGCCGATGCGATGTCTTTTGCCGGAGTAAACACCACCTTTTTATGCGGTGCAATCTCATGAGGTTCGCCGGTGTTCACGTTGACACTGCTCCGGCTCTCAACATCCGCGATTTTAAATGTTCCGAACCCTTTGATTTTCAATGTTTCTCCATTTTCCAAAGTTTCGGCGGTCAATCTGAAAAATTCACGCAAAAAATCTTCACAAAGTTTTTTACTTTTACCTGTGGATTGTGCCAATAGAGAGGCAAGGGAGGCAACTGCTATTTTATTTTCCATTGTTGATTTTTTGCTTTAATACCGGGGAAGCCTTGAAAGTAAGATATATTCTGGGAGGCACCAATAGCCGTTTTCCGGAAGCCGGATGCACAGAAATTCTTTCTTCGCGAAGTCGGGGTTCAAAGGTGCCAAACCCCGGAACCACAATCCCGTCAAGATTTGAGGCTTTATTAATCATTTCTTTACATAATCCCTCAATCATGACATTTACGGAACTAAGGGAAATGTCAAGTCGGGCTGAGAGTTCTTCGGTGAATTTCTTGTTATCCATAGTTTTCCGATTGATCCTACCGCAAAGATATAAAAATTATTTTAACTCCACCCAATATGATATGGGAGTAAAGGTCACTTTGAAAGGAGTCGCCACTTTCTTAGGCTCGTTTCCTAAATAGTAGTAATACGTATGCTGATTATCCCAGCTTTTGATATCTAATTTACGAGATTCTCTGTCAGGTACAAAACAAGGTTCAGTCACAACTCTGGAATGAAGCATACGGTCTTTCATATCCAAATAATCTATTCTGACTTGAAAACCCGTGATTGGAGTGTCTGTAGGATTTGTCAACAGGAAGGTTTCTTTTGATGAGTTTGCCTCTTTCTCATATCCTGAAAACGAAATATATCTTAAAGCAATGTTTAATGAATCCGTTTCACTTCCATTTAATTTTTCCGGATCAGCTAACAGAATTTCCATCCCGGGGATCCGGTCTGTTTTATTCTTGTTGATTTTGGATTCTTTCTCAACCTTCAAGGTGCTTTTTATTTTCTTTGCTTCGGTTACTTCGGCACAAAACAGACCTATCAGGAATAAAATAATCAAATAATTCTTCATAGGTATCTGATTTTACGTCTTGAGGAACCATTACCGTCATAAGAAGGAAACACCTTGACCATCCCGATTGGAGGTTGCAGGGAACTGTTGCTATTGTTTTGTGAGATTCCGGTGCTTACGATCTTCCAAAATCCTGGCAAAAGACGGTTGAAATTGAAATTCAATCTGCCTTTGAAAGGAGCTTTCTGTTTCTTTATAATAAATGTATCCCCATCTTTGGAAAGTGTGGCAATACAGGATTTTGGTTTAAGAAGAAGATCGTTTTTCTTCTCCGTGGAAAGTTCAATCTTAAAGGTGTTGTCGTCGGCAGTGGCATATAACTTGCCTATTATATCACCCGGATGAAGCCTTGCATCTGAAGTGTCGACCACAGAGATTGAATAAGTCGGCAATTGCCCCACTGATTCTTCATTGTCATTAAGAATCATCACAGTTACTTTATCCTCGGGATAAATCCAAATCCCTTCCACATTCTCCAAAGGCAGTTCCCGGCAAATATCTTTTGCCATTTCCAGGTCATAAGCAATTTGAGGACTTTTGGCCCAAAGCCCGGAATGACTCAAAAGAATCATCAATGCCAATACTATTTTACTTTGGCCCACGCAATTAAAATCTTACGGGAACTGCTCCCTTCCTTGTGCGTTGTCTTCTAAATTAAGGTTTTGTCGAGAATGTGTAAGAAAGGCCGAAACTCAACAATTCTTTCATCATGAATTTCTTCCACTTCGAGTAATTTTCCGTTGAGCCGTCGTAACGAAGGTTAACGAAGATCTGTGTAGACAGGAATTTATTGATGTCAAAGTTGAAAGTATTCTGCCAGTCTCCCAAAAAATAATGATAGTCCGTAAAAGTGAAGAGGCGTGTTTTGTATGAAATATTTGTAGTGATGGCCCATTCCATATTGAACTCAATGTTGCTACCTATTTCACTCTTTGCTTTTTTATCTTGCGGGATACTATAGGTGAGATGATCAACTTTGTCACTGATGCAAGTTTTCAAATTATATGAAAGGGGAGATATTGTAAGAGTAAATTTGAAAGTCTTTAACTTGTTGGTGTGGTTATAGCTCATACCAAGACCCAGATTGAGATCTCCGGGAGAAAGGAATGAAGCAGTTCTTTCAGGAGAGTCTTGAGCGAAGTTATTGAAAAGCTGTGTCTTGAATTGCAGATTAAAAGAATAGTACCAGTCTTTTGCCGCTTTGAGACCCGTGTTTAGGTTATATTGGAAATTATCTTCCGAAATTGTGTATTTGTGATAGGATCCCTTGGGGTTGGACGTGAATGCAAGTTTATATGTAAGATCGCTTTGGAACAATAATTTGGGGTGGTACACTTGATTTAGAGTCACGTTCCAGTTGAAGCCGAAAAGCATAGAGAGGTAACTGTTGCCGCCTTGGTACCAGTTGGGTGAAATATATGCCTGTGAAAATTGCAATTGTGCTCCCACTTTGTGCAGCCAATTCCTTTTTTTGAGTTCCACCTCGGGAAGGATAGCTTCTTCAGGATCGGGTTCGGGTATATCTTGTTTTCTCAAAAAAGCCATGAACGACCTGTCTTCCACTAACAAAACCGGAGGCACAGGAAGATCCCAGTATGCATATTCCACAGAAGCCGGTGTATAAAGCATACCGATGTATTTCAAATCTTCTTGAGCAGTCCTGTTCCTTATGGCTTTATCAAACCACTCGGGCCGTTCAAAAACCAATAGTCCCGGAAGTTTAGAAATGGAATCCGGTTCGACCACCTCTACAGTTGGAAAATCCTGATCAGTTGAAACGCGTTCCACCTCCAATAAAGCTATGGAGTCGTTGTGGATCACTTCTTGAATCACGAGATCACCGTTGATCAGTTTTAAACCTTTAAGGTTATCGTAAAATTCTTTCTGGGCAAAGTGGGGGTTATGAACTTTTCTGTAACCGGAAAAAATTCTGGGTGTGAAACTGAAGTTCACAACGTCATAATTCACTTCCGGCTGAGGAAGCGAATCATAAACTTCTTGAGGGTTCAAAATTTTAACGGTATTCTGAGCCAAAGAATCTTCCATTGCCGCGATTTCGCTTGGAAGTATGGCTTGTTCCGTTAAAAGTTCGATTCCCTCGTTAAATTCATTTTGGGCAGTCATTGTATTACCTGTGATAATACCTGCCATCAATAAAAAGCAATATGGAAAATATTTTTTCATAACCAACGTCGGTTTAGAAAGGGTTTTTAATTAGGTAATATCCGGTCATACTCCTCGGAATTTATCAATCGATATGCTTCCCAGAATATGGGGTCGTGAGTGTTGTATACTTTATAATAAGTGGAATTGTCGAAAATATCTCTGCCTATTAATCCCTTCAGCACCATAGAGAACAGTGGGGCGCTTTTTTCAGCCTCCTCGGGTTTGAATTCTATACCTTCTTTAGTTGCCAAGTCATATAATTCCTGAAGCATTTCAGGGGTCACCGTAAAGTTTCTGGTATAGTTTGAATCGTTTTTATATTCTTTTTGAATTTCTTTACGGTTGTTGTCTACATAATTTATTGCAAAGGAATTTATAAGACCTTTAGCTGTGACATCTCGGTAATAGTTTGTGAATTCAGTGGTGTCAAGGGCCACAAACTTGTCGGGATATATACCGCCTCCGCCGTAAATTGGTCGCTTAAGTTTCAGTGTCTCCACTCTGAGAGAATCCACATAGTGTATGGAGTCGGCATGCATCAATTCGCCGCTGTTGTATCTGTCTAAGATATCGCTTCTATATGCCTTTGAATTTCCTTTTTCATATGGTTTCTGGATATCCCGGCCTGTGGGAGTGTAGTAATGGGCCACTGTAAGTCTAATCATGGAGCCATCGGGCAATGGTATCGGACGTTGCACTAAACCCTTTCCGAAAGTTCTTCTTCCCACAATCAAACCACGGTCCCAGTCCTGAATTGCTCCTGAAGTGATCTCAGAGGCAGAGGCAGAATACTGGTTTGTCATCACCACAAGTCTTCCGTCTGCAAACAACGGTTTTGATCCTGAAGGGCTTGCGTAATTGTCCATACGCGGTGAATTTAATCCTTCGGTATAAACTGTCATCTGTCCCGGTTCCAGGAATTCACCTAAAATTTCTACGGATGCATTCAGATAACCACCTCCATTGTCGGTGAGGTCAAGGATAAGGCGGTCCATCCCTTGCTTTTTGAGATCCTTAAGGGAAGTCCTTAATTCATCGGCAGTTTCCGCAGCAAAACGGTTCAATCTTATATAACCGGTCTTGTCATCGACCATATAAGCGGCATCAACACTATAAATAGGGATGTCGGCCCTTGTGATTCTGAAATCTATGGTGTCGGCGTCTCCCTTGTTGAATCTTAATACCTTTACATCCACATTTGTACCCTTGGGGCCACGGAGTCTCTTCATGATGTCGGTGTTTTTCATTTTCACACCGGCTATCACTGTGTCGTTAACCTCTATAATTCTGTCGCCGGCCAATATTCCTACTTTTTCTGATGGTCCGCCACTGACAGTCTGTATCACATAGAGAGTGTCGTTGTTCATATTGAACGTGATGCCGACTCCGCTGAAATTACCGGTGAGAGGTTCGTTCAATTCTTTTGTTTCCTCAGCGTTGGAATATTGTGAATGCGGGTCGAGTGAGGAGAGCATCGCATTTATTGCTTCCTCCACCAATTTACTCTCATTAACTGTATCGACATAAAGCTGCATGATCGCAGCTTCGGCAAGTCTCAGTTTGTTATTCTCTGCCAAATTGATTTCGGCACGCAAAGACAAGCCCACCAAACCTATTATACTTGCGATTATTAAATATACAAATCTTCTCATAATCAATTCTTCTTTGGTATATAACGTGAAGCATCATATCCAAAGTGTGTAAGTTCCCTCACCATCGAGCTGCTTACATATGAAAATTGTGGTTCAGCCGGGAGCATAACTGTCATTAAACCGAAAACTTCGAGGTTAATGTCGGCTAATTCTTTTTCTTTCTCAAAGTCAACTCCATTCCGCACACCCCGTATCAACACTCCGGCTCCGTTTTCTTTCGCCACCTGGGCTGTAAGGCCTTCATAGGCAAAAACCGTAACATTTTTGTTCCCTTCAAAGAGGCTTTTGATATGAATGATTCTTTCCTCTATTGAACGCTCGTTACGTTTCGAGACATTATATCCGATCCCGATGATCAAGGATCCGAACAGAGCAAGGGCTCTGCTGGCTATTGAGAGATGTCCAACTGTAAAAGGGTCGAAACTGCCGGCATAAAAGGCTTTCATATTTCGGAATCGTCTTCTATTATAAGGTTGTCGATGATGAAGTTCTGTCTCTCCATGGTGTTTTTACCCATATAGAATTCCAGGAGTTTATCCACAGTGTCATCTTTTTTGAGAGTGACAGGATCAAGCCGCATATCCGGGCCTATGAATTCCGCGAATTCCACATCGTTGATTTCGCCCAATCCTTTGAATCGTGTAATCTCGGCATTGTTTCCGAATTTGGCTATGGCTGTTTCACGTTCCTCGTCGGTGTAGCAATAATAGGTGTCTTTTTCTTCCGGGTTTGTTTTTTTCTTCGCTTTGCCCGATCTGCCTCGTCTCACCGCGTTTTTATCTCTGACACGGAACAATGGCGTTTGAAGTATAAAGACGTGACCTTTCTTAATCAATTCCGGAAAATACTTCAGGAAATAAGTGATCATCAGCAATCGGATATGCATTCCGTCAACATCGGCATCTGTTGCAATGATGATTTTGTTGTATCTTAGTCCGTCAATACCATCCTCAATATTCAAAGCGGCCTTCAGAAGAGTGAATTCCTCGTTCTTTATGATGTCGGCCTGAGTGGATGAATAGGTGTTCAAAGGTTTTCCGCGCAAGGAGAAAACGGCCTGGGTCTCAGCGTTCCTTACTTTGGTAATGGTGCCTGACGCAGAATCGCCTTCGGTGATAAAGATAGAAGATTCATCGCGTTTGCCTTCATTTTTGGAACTTATTTTCCCGGCATCATTGTAATGTATTCGGCAATCTCTCAATTTGCGGTTGTGCAGACTGACTTTCTTGGCCTTTTCTCTTGCTACTTTAGCAACTCCTGCAATTTCTTTTCTTTCTTTTTCGCTTGCGGCGATTTTTTTGAGCATAGCATCTGCCACATCCGGATGCTTGTGGAGATAGTCGTCGAGTTCTTTCTTTATGAAGTCTCCCACAAATTTGTTGACGGTAATCGGACTTCCGGGGGCAATTTCCTTTCCGTTGAAACGGGTCTTGGCCTGACTGTCGAACATAGGTTCCTGCACCTTCACGCTTACAGCAGCCACCATACCGTTGCGTATGTCGGAAAATTCGAATCCTTTACCGGAAAATTCTTTGATGGTTCGGCTCACATGTTCCCGGAAGGCAGTGAGATGCGTTCCTCCTTGTGTGGTGTGTTGTCCGTTGATAAAAGAATAATATTCTTCTCCGTATTGGTCGGCGTGTGTGAGAACCAATTCGATGTCTTCGCCCTTGAGATGTATGAAAGGATAGAGGGGTTCAGCGGTCATGTTCTCTTTCAGGAGATCCAACAGGCCGTTCTTGGAATAATATCTTTTGCCATTAAGGAAAATTTTGAGTCCGGTGTTGAGATAAGTGTAATTGTTCACCATCATCTCCACGAACTCAGATTTGAAAGCGAAGCCTTTGAACAAGGTATTGTCGGGTTTGAATCTCACCAAAGTGCCGTTTGCTTCGTCAACATCCTTGGTTTCATCCTGGGAGATTAGATTGCCTCTTTCAAAATCCACCGCCACCTGTTTCCCGTCGCGGGTACTCTCGATATGGAAGGTTTCCGACATTGCGTTAACGGCTTTAAGTCCCACGCCGTTAAGACCTACGGATTTCTTGAAGTTCTTGTCGTCGAATTTACCACCGGTATTAATTTCGGAGGCCACTTCCTTGACTTTCCCCAAAGGAATGCCACGTCCAAAGTCACGAACGGTTATAACACCGTCATCGGTCATTGAAATGTCGATACGTGAGCCGGCGCCCATATTGAATTCATCGATACTGTTATCGATCACTTCCTTCAGCAATACATATATACCGTCTTCTGCATGGCTGCCGTCGCCCAAAGTGCCGATATACATTCCGGAACGTCGACGTATGTGTTCATTCCATTCCAGATGCTGAATGGAATCGTCGTCATAACCACCTGCTTCGGAATTGGTTATCTCTTCGGAAATAGTATCATCCACCGGCGTTTCTATCTTTTCAAAATTATTTTCAAAAAGTCCGCTGTTCTCTTCTCCCATATTAAAAAACTTTTCTTCTCCTAAAAGACATTCAATCTCTTACCGGTTAATCCAATTTTCCACGCAAATTACAAAATTACTAAAAAAATGGAAAAGCGAATAACCCACGCCCCAAATTACGGACAATTTCTTGAAATCGGACTTTTGAAAATTGAAATATTATGTATAAATTTGAAGCATAAACTAATATAATATCTAACTAAACAAAATATGAAGAAACTTATTTATCCATTGTTTGGATTATTAGGTCTTATGGCATCATGCGGACAGTCGGGTTCTTCGGGAAATGATTCCACCCCGGCTATTCCCGTGGACAAAGACTTGGAAGCCAGAGTGAAAGAAATAGTGTCTAAAATGTCGCTTGAAGAGAAAGTGGGTCAGATGTGCGAGGTAGCAATCGACCTGGTGCAATGCGACACTCTGGTGAATGGTGAAGTGGAATTGGATCCGGGTAAGGTGGATTCAATATTCAATAAATATAAAGTAGGTTCGGTATTGAACGTGCCAATGGGATTTGCGCAGACTCCCGAAGCATGGTATCGTATAATCAGCGGAATCCAGGATGCTTCCATGAAAGCTTTAGGAATTCCGGACATTTATGGTGTTGACCAGAATCATGGCGTAACCTATACACAGGGCGGAACACTTTTCCCCCAGGAAATCAATATGGCCGCTTCTTTCAATCGTGAATTGGTGAGAGAAGGGGCAAAGATCACAGCTTATGAATCCCGTGCATGTGATATTCCATGGGTTTATAATCCGGTTATGGATTTGGGCAGGAATCCTGCATGGCCAAGAATGTGGGAAAGTTTTGGTGAAGACCCCTACATCAACGGAGCAATGGCTGTTGAGATGGTCAAGGGTTATCAGGGAGACGATCCCAACCATGTAGGACCGATGAATGTGGCTGCCTGTTTGAAGCATTACATGGCATATGGTGTGCCGAATTCAGGTAAAGACAGGACTCCGGCTTATGTAAATCCTATAGACTTACGTGAAAAATTCTTCCAACCGTATAAAGAGGCCATCCGTGCAGGCGCTCTTTCAGTGATGGTTAATTCTGCAAGTGTAAACGGAGTGCCTCTACACGCAAGTTATGAACTCTTGACTGAATGGCTCAAGGACGGCCTTAACTGGGATGGTATGATTGTAACAGACTGGGCCGATATCCATAATCTTTGGAAACGTGAAATGGTGGCACATGATTACAAGGAAGCTATAATGATTTCAATCAATGCCGGTATCGATATGTCAATGGTTCCTTATGACGTTGAGTTCTGTACTCTTCTTAAAGAACTTGTAGATGAGGGTAAGGTCAAGATGAGTAGAATTGATGACGCCGTTTCCCGTATCATCCGACTCAAACTACGCCTCGGGTTATTCGATACTCCCAACACCAATCCTAAAGATTATCCATTGTTTGCAAGCGAGCAACATGCCGCAGCTTCTTTGGAAATGGCAACACAGAGTGAAGTGTTGCTTAAAAATGAAAATAATATCCTTCCTTTGGCAAAAGGAAAGAAGATATTTGTGACCGGACCTAATGCCAATTCTATGAGGAGCCTCAACGGTGGCTGGTCTTACACCTGGCAGGGAACGGAAAATCCTAAATTCCATGACCAATACAACACTATCTACGAAGCTCTTTGCAATGAATATGGAGCAGACAAGGTGACTCTTGAAACAGGTATGGACTATACCACTGCTTACGGACAATATGAAACTGTAGAGAACGTAAGGATAGAAAAAGCAGTTGCTGCATCCCGTTCAGCTGATGTTATTGTGGCTTGCGTTGGAGAGAATTCGTATACCGAGACACCCGGTAACACAAATGACATCCATCTTCCGGCAGAACAGGTGAAACTTGTGAAGGAACTTGCCAAGACAGGGAAACCGATTATTTTGGTTCTTAACGAAGGAAGACCACGCATCATCCGTGAAATCGAACCATTGGTAGCTGCCATTATTGATGTAATGCTTCCCGGTAACTATGGTGGCGACGCTCTGGCAAAACTTATGAGCGGAGAGAAGAACTTCAGCGGTAAACTACCCTTCACATATCCCAAATGGGTTAACGCCATCACTACTTATGACCACAAGCCGAGTGAAAAGACCGGCACTATGGAGGGAGCCTACAATTATTCCTCCGATGTGGATGTTCAATGGCCATTCGGATTCGGTATGAGCTATACCACTTTTGAATATTCTGATATCACCATCTCTAAAAATGAATTTACTCCTGAAGATGACCTTACAATCAGTGTAACAGTTAAAAATACGGGAGAGGTTGAAGGAATGGAAGCTGTAATCCTTTACACAAGCGACCTTGTGGCTTCTGTAATTCCGGATATAAGGAAAGTTAAAGGTTTCGACAAAGTCACTCTCAAACCGGGAGAAAGCACTCAGGTTTCCTTTACAATTCCGGCAAGCGATTTAGCATTTGTAGGACAGGATCACAAATGGAGAGTGGAAGAAGGCGAATTCGCGTTCACAATCGGTAATCAGAAGGTGAATGCAATGTGCACCAAGACAAAAGTCTGGGACACTCAAAATATCTAAATTCCCGGTTTCTCTAACCTTAGATTTAAACTTCAATAGGGAATTTCATGGAATTGATTTCTATGGAATTCCTTATTTTTTATAACTTTGCGATGTGACTAATATCGGAAAGACCGTAATACAACCCACCCCCATAATTCTGGCCATGATTTTAATCCTTGCCAACCTTCAGGTGTGGCCGATAGGAAAGAAGATTGTCAAGGAGTATCCCATGGGAGTTCTTCAAGATGTGATGCCATGGCAAATAAATGAGAAAAATGGTATGATTTTCATTGCCTCCAACGACGGGTTGGTGCAATTCGATGGATTCTCGGCTGAAATTTTCCCTTTTCAAAATCGTCGCCAAGCACGATCGTTCACAATCGACGAGGAAGAAAACAAAATATATATAGGAGGTATAAGTGAATTCGGTTTATTTGAACCTTCGGCTTTAAAATCCTTGGAATATGTTTGTCTTAGTGACAGCATCGGTGACGACAGGTATATAGGAAATATATGGGGAGTATATAAGGTTGACAACAATTTGTTGGCTCAGGGAGACAATGCCGTTGCGGTCTATGATTTTGTGAGCGGCAAGCACAAAATCATATCCACGGAACATAAATTGGATGTTTCTTCATTAATCGACGGTGTTTTATGGCTTGGAACTGACGACGGTTTGAAGTTGTTGTTGAGCAAAAGTATAGTCAATGCTCCCAATAGTGATGAACTTAAAGGGAAAAGAATAAGAAAGATACTTCCTTACAAAGAAGGCTTGCTTATCATTACTTCCGATGCCATTTGGACCTATAATAACCAAAAATTGTCTTATCACATTGAATTCGAACCTATTTTCAATGATTTGAAGGAAGTGTTCAGTGCCGATATCAAAGGAGACAAACTCGCATTGGGAAGTGTTTCGCACGGGGTAGGAATCCTGGATCTGACTTCCGGTGATTATGATATCTATGAGGAAAAAGACGGGTTACCAAGCAATACGGTTGTTTGTCTTTATTTCGATAACAGGGGCGATCTATGGGCCGGTCTCCAATTCGGTGTAGCAAAGATAAATCTTCAAAATCCTGTGGAAACCATCGATAATAACGCTTATCCGATTGGTTCGGGTTATGTGATGCTACAAAGGGGAGGGGAACTTTTCTTAGGGACCAACCGGGGTCTTTTCAGAACTTCTTTTAATCCAAACGAGCAAAAAATAGGAAAAGAGTTGGAAAGAATCGGTGACCTGGGCAGTCAGGTATGGGGTTTAAGCCTGATCGACGGAGAGGTGATGGTAAGTATGGACCAGGGACTCTTCAAAGTTGATAAACATGACAACATAAAACAAATAGAAGGGGTGTCAGGAGTTTGGGATGTCAGAAAAATGTTTGGTACCTTAGACAGGGCATATGTCGGTACTTATTCCGGCATACACCTCTTGAGGAAAAGGAATAAGGAATGGGAATATGAGGCCCATGTGGGTGGATACCTTTCAAGTGTATATAATTTTGCACAGGAATCTCCCACTGTGATTTGGAATGACAACGCTGAATTGGGTATCGACCGCATTGTGATTGATACTCTTGATAATGTTGTTAAAGAAATCAAGACTTTCAAAGAAACCAAAGATGGTGTTCCTCTCACTGCCGACGTGAGCATCAGCAGAATAGATGACAAGGTGTATTTCTCTACAAAAAGAGGAATTTATATTTACGACCCAAAAAGCGGAGAAATCATAAAGGAAAAGGAATTTACCAAACTGCTTGGAAATCCCGGAGCTGTGAAAAGGCTTAAGAAGGTGAACGGTGGTCTTTTTGCTCTTACTGAAAATGAACTTTTGGATGCCGATCCGGCCGGAATTCTTGATATGAAAAGAATTTCTTTGTCACCGTCGGTGACCCGTCCTATGCATGAAGGCGACTTGTTTTTCCCGATTGGATCGGATTTTCTTGGTTATCCAACTAAGAAAGGTTTTATGCTTTTTGATCTCAATATAGATTCCGATTCCCTATGGAATGAAAATAGTCCATTTGTAAGAATCAATCAACTTATTGTAACCAATCAAGGTGATTCCATTGTGTTTAAAGGAAATTTCGGGGATTTTAAGACTGAACCGAAACTCAGATATGATGAGAATTCAGTGAAGATCTTGTTCGGTAGGATTGATGATTTGGAGAACGGCGTCTTATACAGTACCCGAGTAAACAATGAGCCATGGTCTCAACCTTCTCAGATATTATCCAAAGAACTCACAAACCTTAGAGAGGGTAAATATAGGTTTGAAGTCAAAGCTCTCACTCCGGGAGGAAAGGAAGCTGAGGATTATCTGGTATTTCGTGTTTCACCTCCCTGGTGGCGAAGCCCATGGATGATTATACTTTACTCTCTTTTTGCCATTTTTATAATTTTGATCATGCTTAGGATGTTACAATTGAATGTAACCAAACGGCAGACGAAATTATTGGCTGAAAAAGACCTCGAAATGGCGCGACAGAAGGAACGCCATCAGATGGAGAGTGCTGAAAAAGACCGACAGATTGAGACCCTGGAGCGGGAACAGATTGAAAGAGAGCTTAAGCAAAAATCACAGGAATATGCCAATGTCATGATGAGTCTTGGGCATAAAAACGATGCGTTGCAGACCGTGAAACGAGAATTGCAGAATATCCTTGCCATGGTGCCTCGCGGTCATACTGAGACTCGAAAAGCCATCTCCGCTTTGCAGGACAAGGTGGTAGTAGACATTAAAAGTGATGACGTGTTGAAAAGGGTGGAAGAGGAATTCGACATAGTCCATGACAATTTCATAAAAAAATTACGGGAGAGGTATCCTGACTTGAGCAATAATGAGGTTATGCTTTGCGCCTATCTTAAAATGAACCTCTCCACAAAGGAAATTGCTCCTCTTCTCAATATTTCGCAAAGAGGGGTAGAGACTCTTCGCTATCGTCTTAGAAAGAAACTGAATCTGGAGCGAGAAGCGAGTCTGTCTGCATTTATCACGAATCTTAAATAATACAGTAGTCTCCTAAAATTTTGTTAAAGATGTAGAATATGTTGTATAACATAGTATACATAATTCTTTATTTTTCAATAATTTAAAATAATTTGACGTATTTTTGACGTAGTTAATTTTCTTATTTGACGTATAAAAGAATAGTTGGTTGATTTGTAACACCTTGTTGATAAATCATAATTTTGGCCTTCAAATTAACCAACCATGAAAAGACATCTTAAGAACTATCTTTTGGCTTTTGCCATTACTTTACCTTTGATCGCAACTGCCTGCAGCGACAAAGATGATAATGGAGTCCAAAATCCTACAGCTAACAAACAGGTGAACATAACCGTTAGTCCTGCATCCTTTTCACCTGACAACAATGCACAGACCTTAGAACTTATGGTAAATGCAGATGCGGACTGGGCTATCCGATGTGACGCCTCCTGGGTGACTCTCCGTCCCTCCGGTGGAGTAAAAAACCAAAGTACTACAATAAAGATAACCATTACAGCCAATACGGAATTTGATAGCAGAAGCGCACTTCTTAACATAGTTTCCGGATCCTCCACATTGAAAACAGTTGAAATTGTTCAAGGATATGCAATGAGTGCCTACGCTTCCGTATCTTCTTTGATGTTGAGTGGAGAAGCATCCGAAAAAACAATCACTATAACATCCAATGGAAACTGGACTTTAAATAGCGATGCCGATTGGCTTTCTGTTTCTCCGGCAAGTGGTGGGAAAGGAGATACAGCTGTCACTGTTAAGGCTATGACAAACGATAGCGAAGACTCCAGGAAGGCAAATATCCTTTTAAGTTGTGGCGATGTATATTCCACTATTTCGGTAACGCAACTCAATTACAGCGTAACGGCTCCCGAAGGGTATTCTTTGGTGTGGAGCGACGAATTCAATTATGAAGGCAGACCAAATTCCGACTGGGTAATTGAGAACCAGAACGCCGGATGGGTCAATAATGAGTTGCAGACCTATACCAGCCGTGAGATAGACGGAAAACTTACTTTGGAGGTTAAAGACGGCTTCCTATATATCAATTGTTTCAAAGGAAGCGACGGAAAGGTTTATTCCGGAAGAATGAACGCAAAACCGGCGACAGGATGGCAATATGGATATGTTGAAGCAAGAATCAATCTTCCGAAAGGTAAGGGTACATGGCCGGCATTCTGGATGATGCCTTCAAATGTGGACTGGACCAATGATCCATGGCCTCATTGCGGCGAGATAGATATAATGGAAGAGGTGGGAGTTGATGCTAACCGTGTTTCATCATCCGTTCACACCGGTAAATATAACCATATGATCAATACTCAGAAAACCCATGAAATGTATCTTGAAGGGGCTGAAGGCAATTTCCATACCTATGCCTTGGAATGGGATGAGGATAAACTTGTGACTTACGTTGACGGGAATGTTCAGCTTTCCATAACCAAGGCAGCCTTGGGCAATGACCATGAAAGCTGGCCGTTCGACCGGGCCTTCTATCCTATATTAAATCTTGCCTGGGGTGGTGACTGGGGCGGTTATGCCGGAGTTGATGAAAACGCTCTTCCAGCCACCATGATAGTGGATTATGTTAGAATTTTTCAGAAATAATTAAACGAGATAAATCGGGATTAATCGGGATAATCGGGATTAATCACGATTAATCGGAATTAATCGGGAATTAAAACAACAATATAAACATAACTAACCAAAAATCATGAACTAATGAAAAGATTAACCTTTTTGATCGTGGCGGTACTGTCATTCTTCGGAATGCATGCACAGTATGTCACTGTTTCCGGTACGGTAGTATCGGCGGCAGACAACGAACCACTGATCGGAGCAACCGTAATGGTAAAGGGTACCACAATGGGTACAGCTACCGATGTCGATGGTAATTTCTCTGTACAGACCGCCGAAGGAAAAACTCTCGTAATCTCTTACGTAGGTTACGACTCCTATGAAATGAAAGTTTCAGGAAATCAATCAAATTTAATGATTGCCCTGAAAGAGAATTCACAAGTGTTGGATGATGTGGTTGTTGTAGGTTACGGTACTCAAAAGAAGAGTGTTGTAACAGCGGCTATATCTAAAGTAGACGATACCACCATAGCTGAGACAGCACCTGTACGTGTTGAAGATGCATTGAAAGGTAACACTTCCGGTGTCACCGTAACTTCATCAACAGGTCAACCGGGTGCCGCTGCCCAGGTACGTATCCGTGGTATCGGTACTATCAACAATACCGACCCTCTCTATATTGTAGACGGTATGCCGATTGAAGGTGGTATCGACTATCTTAACCCTTCCGATATCAAGAGTATCGAGGTTTTGAAGGATGCCGCATCGGGTGCTGTTTATGGTGCTCGTGCAGCAAACGGTGTTATCCTTGTAACTACCAAACAGGGTTCTACCGGCCGTGCCAAAGTGACCTATGATTTCACATATGGATGGCAGAGGAGAAGTAAGAAAGTGAAAATGGCGAATGCTACGGAATATGCAATCCTTAAGAACGAAGGATATATGAACACCGGTAATGCGGCTCCTTATGCAGATCCCTATTCCTATGGTGAAGGATATGACTGGCAGGATGCAATATTCTATAACGAAGCACCTTTGCAGAGTCACCAGGCAACAGTGTCAGGCGGCACGGAAGCTGTGACTTATTTCGTCTCATTAGGCTACTATGACCAGAAAGGTATCATAGGAGGCCAGTTTGGTCATTCCGATTATAACCGTCTTTCCTTAAGAAGTAATCTTAACATGACGGTGTTTGACGATTCTAAGAAGAGATCCTTTTTGAACAAGTTGACTATCACTACCAATGTCTCTTATGCCCGAATCCATTCAAAAGGATTTGGTGAGAATGGATACTATGGTGGCGCTGTAACCAATGCTCTTGGTATGTCTCCGATCTTAAAACCATTTTTATATGGAGAAGAGGCTCAGCAACAGCTCGACTATTATGCCAACACGCCTAACTATATACCGCGCTATACAGCTGACGGCGGACTTTACACAGTGCCTGAGGCTTGGGGAGGCGGTTATCAGGAATTATCCAACCCTCTTTACAGTTTCTCTTTCCCGGCCGGAAAAAACTGGAGTCATAAAATCGTAGCCAACTTCCAGGCCCAACTTCAGATCTGGGATGAGATCCGTTATCGCATCAGTTATGGCGGTGACCTCTCTTTCTGGGGAAGCGAATCTCACTCAGAGGCTTCCTACACCGACAATCTTCACTCCACTCAGGATTATCAGGCTGCTGCAAGTTCTTCCTGGAACAGAGGTTATGTGTGGCAGATTGAAAACATCTTGACTTGGGACAAAGAGTTTGGCAACAATAATTTCCATGTAGTGTTAGGTCAGTCGGCTAAGCAATCCACAGGATATTATCTTGGTGCATCAGCCAATATGCTCTACAATTATGACAAACCATATGTAGATGTGGCACAGGCTCAAGCCGGTACAAGTGACAACGGACAGAATCGTAACGGTTGGGGAGGTCCTAACGATGCATGGCCCAAACTGCTTTCTTACTTCGGTCGTATATCTTATGACTTCGACGGCAGATATATGGCCCAGGTTACAGTTCGCCGTGACGGTTCCTCACGTTTCGGTAGCAACAACAAATGGGCAACATTCCCTTCATTCTCTCTCGGTTGGAATCCCACCAATGAACCCTTCCTAGAGAAACGTCCAGAATGGTGGAGCAACGCCAAAGTTCGTTTCAGCTGGGGTAAGAACGGTAACGAGTCTATAGGTGACTTCCGTTATACTGTGACTGCAAGCGGCAACAACAACTATTATTTCGGTCCTGAAGGTTCGGGTCAGGCATACGGTTCAAAGGCAAATGGCCTTGCAAATCCTGACCTTCGCTGGGAAGAATCAACCCAGACAGACGTAGGTCTCGACCTCGGTTTCTTGAACAATTCATTGCAATTTACAGTGGATTATTATTACAAGAAGACCGATGGTATGCTTATGGAAATGATGATCCCAACATATGTGGGTGAATCAAAACCATTAGGCAACATGGGTAAAATGGAAAACAGGGGTGTTGAAATGGAACTCCGCTGGATGCGTGGCTTTGGTGACTGGACAATCAGTCTCGGAGGTAACCTTACATGGCAGAAGAATAAACTTATTGATCTTGGTAACGCCGACGGATGGCAGACCTTGCAATCAAATGGTACAGCAGGCGATATCGCCAGAGCTAAAAACGGGGAACCATTCCCATATTTCTTTGGTTTCAAGACCGGTGGAGTATTCCAGAACCAATCGGAAGCTGACGCTTACAACACTAAATATAATTTAAAATCAGGCGACACTTTCTATGCAGTTCCCGGTGATATCATTTATCTCGACAATAACGATGACGGTGTGATCGACTATGAGGACCGTACAAGAATCGGTAAAGGTATGCCGGATTGGGTATATGGTTTCAATTTAGGCGTGGAATGGAAAGGCTTGCAGCTCACCGCATACTTCCAAGGCGTATGGGGCAACAAAATCTACGATGCTTCTCTTCGTGGCGACACACCTGCAAAGAACATGCCGGCTTGGATGCTAAACCGTTGGACCGGTGAAGGCACTTCCAATTTCATCCCAAGATATGTCATAGGTGACCCGAGGAACTGGATGTCATCCGACGTATATCTCAATGATGGTGCATATTGCCGTCTGCGTAATCTGACATTGTCTTACACATTCCCTCAGAATATTATCCGCAAGGTTGGATTCTCCAACTTCAAGGTATTCGTGAGCGCTGAAAACCTATTCACTTGGACCAAATATCACGGATATGATCCTGAAGTGGGTGGCGGCACAGCAATCGGTATCGACTACGGTGTATACCCACAGGCACGTATATTCAATGTAGGATTCAACATTTCAATCTAACCTGATAACAAGAATAATCCATATGAAACTAAATAAATTTTTATTATTCGGAACTTTAGGGGTAGGTGCGATGACTATCACCTCATGTACAACCGAATGGCTTGAAACCGCTCCCAACCAGAGCGAGAATATCGAGCAATATTACACCACCGACGCCGCGATTCAAGAGGCAGTGGTGGCGGCTTATGACCCATTGCACTGGTATGACTTCTTCGGAACCTACACACCGTTGAACTATCATTCCGACATCATGAGCGACCAATGTTATCCCGGTGGAGGTGACCCTAATGACTTGGGCGAATGGAAGCAGATGTTCAATTTCACTATTCCCTCCACTATGGTGATGACATCGAATTATTCCACATCTTATTCAGGTGTGAAACGTTGCAACGATGTTCTTTTCTATATAGAGAATTACGCTAAAAATAATCTCACTCAGAAAAACCGTGACTTCTACGAGGCTCAAGTGAGAGTGCTCCGCAACTTCTACTACAGAGAACTCTGGAAATGGTGGGGAAACATAGTATATTATACTGAAAACCTTTCAGGAGACACCAACTTCCTCGGCACACAATTCACTGCTGACGAAGTGTATGAATTAATGATCACCGACCTTGAAGAAACAATCGCGATGAATGCCCTCAACTGGAAATCAGATATTTCAGTGGTAGGACAAGTCACCACTCCCATGGCTTATATGCTTTATGCTGAATTGGTGATGTATCAGAACGATACAAGCCGTTATTCTCAGGTGTTGAACTATATGAAGGAGATCATCAACTCTTCTGAATATGACCTTCATCCTGATTATGCAGAACTTTGGGATGCCGAACACGAATGGTGTGATGAATCAATCTGGGAAATCAACTATTCCGACGTTCAAGGCAACCGTGACTGGGGATGGAGCAACGGACCCGGCGGATGCGTGATGGCAATGGTAGGCGGAGCCAGAGGTTACGACGGCAGAGACGGTATCCACACCGGTAGTGGTTGGGGATTCTGTACGGTAAGACATTCCGCATATGAAGCCTATGAAGAGGGAGACACAAGAAGAGATGCAAGTATCTGGACTCCCGAAGAAGGTTCCTATCAAATCGGCGACCAAGATACAGGTCACTTCGTAGGCAAATATTCTCCTATCAATGGTAATAATGCCGGTGCTCTTGCCGACCAATCACTCAACTGGAACAACAACTTCAGGGTTTACCGTTATTCCGAAGTTCTCCTCAATGCAGCTGAAATGGTGCTTGCAGGTGCAGGAAGCGGAGATGCACAAGGATGGCTCGACGCAGTGAGAGCTCGTGCAGGCGTTGGCAGCGTGGCAGCCACAAAAGAGAATGTTATCCATGAAAGAGCTTTGGAATTCCTCGCAGAGGGAAAACGCTATTGGGATATTATCCGTTCAGGACTTGCTCCGACTGTTCTTGTTCCCGATAATGAGGTGGAACACGGAAGAACAGGTACTTGGAGTGAAAACAAGAAATACCTCCCATTCCCGCAGAGTGAAATCGATCAGGCTCAAGGCACTATCAAACAGAATCCCTATTAAACCCAAAAAATCATGAAAAAAACAAATATATTAAAGGCTTCCCTTTTGGTGGGGGTGATGTTTGCCGCTTCTTCTTGCACAGAGGAGAAAATTGTTGGCATCGATCCCAACGGAATTCCGGAAGCAGGAAATTATGTGATTAAAACGGAGGTGAATCAGGAGACCAACCAGGTTACTTTGACACTTACAGATCAAAATGGAAACCCGGCGGTTGGTGTATTCCCGGTGTGGAAAGTCTACACCAAGGCAACTCCTGTAAGGTCCACGCGTCCGGTATATACAGACATCGTTACGATCGCCGGCGATTATGACATAGAGGCTCAGGTGGCCAACCGTAACGGTGTGTCTGACGGAGTGCTCACCGGCACATTCCATATCGAGAACACTTTGGTGGATTTCTCCCCTTATATAATGTTCCTGACCAACAATGAAAGCAAGGTTTGGCAGATCGCTGCCAACGAACAAGGGCACTTGGGTTGTGGTGATCCCGGTACCGACGGTTTGGCATGGTGGAGTGCATCACCCTACGATAAGAAAGATTGGGGTGTTTATGACAATCGCATGATTTTCACCGACAATGGTGGCTCTAGTACAGGTGAATACACTTTTGATCCGGGAGCAAGCGGCACTATCTATGTGAATACAGGGATTACAGATCTCCCACCATATTCAGCTTCAAATACCAACGACGGAAACGACTATTGTGCTCCGGTTGAAGTTCAAAACACCACTTTCACAATCTCTCCGGAAGGTAACGACCTCTATCTTGTTTTCCCACAAGGCACCCTAATGGCCTATCTTCCTAACGTGGAACAATGGGAGAATCCGAAATGGAAAATTTTGGACATCAACAAGAACAAGGTTGAACTCGTATGTGACAATGGCGGCATAGCATGGCACTATCTTCTCCAACCTGAAGGAGCTGATGCAGGCGATCGTCCATTCGAAGGCTTTAAATATGACAGTGAATTCAACCTATGGAAAGACGCTAATGTCTCTTTGGAATCAACATGGTTCTCTCCGAGTGATTGGTCAGGCAGTTGTGTGCAGCCTGAGGTAGAGATTACTAATGAATTGATCAAATTCCACACTCCGGCCGATATGGGTAACGACCAATGGCAGGGTCAGGTTCACATTGCTACCGATATACAACTTTCTGCTGCAAGCACATATGATTTCTCTATTCGTATAAGTGCACCGGTTGATGCACAAGTGACTGTTAAACCACATAAGTCGGAAGGCGATGACAAGGATGATGTGTATCTCACAGCAGAAAAAGCCTCCTTTGATATGGGCGGTTCCTACTATTATGTTTCAGATGTGCCAGGTTGGGATGGTGGTCTGACCCTCACTCTTGACGTGGCCGGTTATCCCGACACTGACTTCGAAGTTTCAAAGGTTGTGATCAAAGACCATGCAAATGATGATGGAACCGTATTACCAAGTGAAACACCGGATGATGTAGAAACCACAGAGTGGGTTGATGTTAATAGCGATGAAAACCTAATGAAGAATTGCAATTACACCCTCACTTATTGGTATGCACCGGACTGGAATCAGATAGCAGACCCTGAAACCATAATAGACGGCAACTCATTCACATTATTCTTACCGGAGGCAACCACCGACCAGTGGCAGGCTCAGTTTGCAATCCATACAGACATCGTCACCACTGCTTCTAAGAATTATGACTTCAGGATGACCATTTATTCTGATAAGGATATACCGGGAGTAACTTTTAAAGTGACTGAAGACGGCAATGACGACAAGTTCTATATGGCTGATAGAGTGGCTGCCACAGCCTACAATGAAATTACTTATGAATGGGTTAACCTTCCGGGTATAGATATTGATCCTGTAAATATCTTCTTTGATTTCGGAGGAAATCCTGCAAACACTACAGTTACTGTTAAGGATATCATCTTCCAGGAGCATAAAGTGTTTGAATGGGCTGATGTTAACAGTGATGCAAACCTTATGTCAAAATGTGACTATAATCTCACTTATTGGTATGCACCGGACTGGAATCAGATAGCAGATCCTGAAACCACAATAGACGGCAACTCATTCACATTATTCTTACCGGAGGCAACTACTGATCAATGGCAGGCACAATTCGCAATCCATACTGACATCAAGACTACTGCCGACAAAAAATATGACTTCAGAATGACTATCTATTCTGACCAGGACATAGAGGGCGTTACGTTCAAGGTAACAGAGGATGGCAATGATGACAAGTTCTATATGTCAGACAGAGTTAAGGCCGTGGCCTATGAGGAAATGACATATGAATGGACCAACCTGCCGGGCATCGATATAGATCCTGTGAATATATTCTTCGATTTCGGTGGTAACCCTGCAAATACCACTGTTACAGTGAAGGATATTATTTTCCAGGAACACAAGTGATAGGAACGAGGACAATCTTGTCCTCCCTCCAAAAAATAATCCAATCCAATCCAAGGGAGGACAGGATTGTCCTCCCTCCTAAAAATTAGAGTATGAAAAAAACAATAAAGAACTTATGTTTATTCTGCTCTCTGCTCTTGTCCGGTTGTCTCTTCAACGCCTGTTCACAGGCAGCGGATGCCGGCGAAGAGGTTCCTGCCGATGCCTTTGTGAGGGTAAAGGGACCCGATCTGATCAAACCTGACGGCACCAAACTATATATAGTTGGCACCAACCTTGGAAACTGGCTTAATCCCGAAGGATATATGTTCGGTTTTCAGAGGATGACTTCTCCAAGGCTTATAAACGAGGTTTTCTCAGAGTTGGTCGGTCCATATGAAACCGCGAAATTCTGGAAAAGTTTCAAAGACAACTATATCACAGAGGATGATATCCATTTTATAGCCGCTTCCGGGGCAAATACGATTCGTCTGCCGTTCCATTATAAGCTGTTCACAGATGAAGACTATATGGGACTGACGTCGAATCAAGATGGGTTTGCCAGGGTAGACAGTGTGGTAAAATGGGCCAAAGCCAACGATCTTTATGTAATCCTCGACATGCATGACGCTCCCGGCGGACAGACAGGTGACAATATAGACGATTCTTTCGGATATCCATGGCTTTTGGAAAACGAGAAGGCGCAACAGGTTTTCTGTGACATCTGGAGAAATATAGCGGATTACTATAAGAACGAACCCGTGATATTAGGTTACGAATTGATAAATGAACCGATAGCCACCTATTTTGACAATCAGGAGGAACTGAATTCAAAGCTTCAACCATTGCATAAGAAGGCGGTAGCGGCTATCCGGGAAGTTGATCCGAATCATATCATTTTGATTGGAGCTCCACAATGGAACAGTAACTTCTCTCCTTTGACTGATACCGATTACGATCCCCAGCTTATGTTTACATGCCATCGTTACGGTGGCCCGGCTACCGCTGAGGCGATAGAAGGGTTCATATCTTTTCGGGATTCGAGCAATCGCCCGATGTATATGGGAGAGATCGGTCATAACACAGACAAATGGCAGGCTGATTTTGTGAAGGTGATGAAAGATAACAATATCGGTTATACTTTTTGGCCTTACAAAAAGAGAGACAACAGTTGCATGATGGGTATCGTGATGCCGGAAGAATGGGAAGAGGTGGTAAGGTTTGCCGAAGCTCCTAATCATTCCTTCCAGGAGATCAGGGACGCCCAGCCGGACAGAGTGAAAGCACGTGTGGCACTCGACAAATTTCTCGAACAATGTAAATTTGCGAACTGTGAACCCCAGGTATCCTACATCAATTCAATCGGTTTGAAAATGCCGGTTGAAGAAATGGGGAACAACAGAGCGGAAGTAGCGGAATTGATAAAAGAAAATTAATTGGAGATTAATCAAGGTTACGAAATCTCTATTTGAACGGACTGTTTCAAACAATGGAAAGAAGCAGTCCGTCTTCATAAAAACAGGAGTAAGGGCTTCCCAGCCCTCGGAAATAATCTAATTATGAAAAAGCATATAGTATTTTTACTTTTTGGTATGAGTAGTGTTTTATGTTCTGCCGACCCTGTTTTAGGAGTTGCAACTATCGATGAAGTGATAGCGGCAATGACCAATGAGGAAAAGGCCCATCTGTTGATTGGAACAGGTATGGATGGATATGACAATAACGAGACCACCGTGGTGGGCTCTACAAAAAATATAGTTCCCGGGTGTGCCGGTACCACATATCCTATCCCTCGTCTGGGCATTCCTGCTATTGTATTGGCCGACGGTCCTGCGGGTCTTAGAATTGATGCACAACGTGAAAATGACCCCAATACCTATTATTGTACACATTTCCCCATTGAAACATTGTTATCGGCCACATGGAACCCTGAGAGCGTCAAAGAAGTGGGCGAAGCTATGGGTAATGAAGTGCTTGAATATGGTGTGGACGTATTGCTTGCCCCCGCACTGAATATACATCGTAATCCTCTCAACGGAAGAAATTTCGAATATTTTTCAGAAGATCCTTTGCTAAGCGGAGTAATGGCTGCCGCTTATGTCAACGGAGTCCAGAAAAATGGTGTGGGTACCTCTATAAAGCATTTCGCTGCAAACAATCAGGAAACCAATAGAAATAACAATAACGCTCAAATTTCCGACAGAGCTTTGAGGGAAATTTATCTTAAAGGTTTTGAAGAAACCGTGGAAACTTCTGATCCATGGACTGTGATGTCTTCCTATAATAAAATAAATGGAACCTACACATCTGAGGATTATGATTTATTGACAGGTATTCTCCGCAATGAATGGGGGTATCCTGGAATGGTCATGACCGATTGGTTTGGTGGCAAGGACGCAGTCCAACAGATACGTGCGGGCAACGATATGCTGCAACCCGGTTTCAAACAGCAATATGTGGATTTGTTGGAAGCCATGAATTCGGGCGCGTTGAGTCAGGAGGATGTCGACAGGGATATCAGAAGGATTCTGGAATTGATACTCAAGACTCCCCGTTTCAAAGGATACGCTTATACAAATAAACCTGATTTGAAGGCCCATGCAGCCGTGGCACGCAACACAGGAGCCGAGGGTATGGTGCTACTGAAAAACGACAATAAGACCTTGCCTTTGAATCCGGCCAACAAGAAAGTGGCTCTGTTCGGTTGCTCTTCATATGAAATGATACCGGGGGGTTCCGGTTCAGGAAATGTAAACCGTCCCTACACTGTTTCTTTGAATCAAGGAATGGAAAATCAAGGATTTGTAGTAGATCAGACCCTCACAGAAGAGTATTCGAAGCATCTGGCAGCCGAAGCTGAAAGACTCAGGCCCGACACAATTGAATGGTGGACCCTCTTCTTTGATTTCAGACTTCCCGAAGAAATTGTATTTGATCCTCAAACCTTAAAGAATATTGCCGCTGAAAACGATTTTGCTGTTATCACTTTAGGACGGAAATCAGGTGAGGCTGTCGACAGAAGTTCGGCCGACTTTAATTTGAATGACAAGGAACGTAACCTGTTGGAAAATGTGGCTCAGACTTTCCATGCAGCCAACAAACCTGTGATTGTGGTTCTCAACAACGGGGGTGTAATTGAGACATCTTCCTGGAAAGAGATTCCGGATGCAATTTTGGTAGCTTGGCAACCGGGTCAGGAGGGCGGAAACTCTGTAGCTGATGTTCTCACCGGTGTGTCTTATCCATCAGGAAAACTCCCGATGACGTTCCCGTTGAATCTTGACGAGCATTATTCCACGTTGAATTTCCCTGTGGATATGAATCCGAATTTGAACCGTGAGGAAGGTTATGAGAAAACAGCAGGAACCAACAAGAATTATGATTTCACCAATTATGAGGAGGATATCTATGTGGGTTACAGATATTTCGACAGTTTTGACAAGGAAGTTTCCTATCCCTTCGGTTTCGGAATGGGATATACGGATTTTGAGTTGGCTCAACCCTCGGTGACTTATGCCGATCAAGTCTACACTCTTAAAGTACCTGTGAAAAATATCGGTTCGGTAGACGGTAAAGAGGTGGTGCAAGTATATTTCTCGGATCCCGACTCCCAGGAGAGGAACAAACCGGTGAAAGAACTCAAGGGCTTCCAAAAAACAAAAAGTCTGCAACCGGGAGAAACGGAGATTCTCTCTATAGAAATTCCGTTGAGTTCCTTGGCATCGTTTGATGAGGCCGCCTCTGCCTGGATTCTACCGGAGGGTGATTACAATTTCCTGATCGGCAATTCCTCAAGGGATATAAACCATACCTTGTCGGTGAAGGCGGAAAGCTATCGTAAAGCGGTGGAAAACAATATGCACGCGTCCAAAGACCTGAAAACTCTCAAACGCATATAAAATGACAAGATATATTGGTTTATTATTGTTGACGTTATTTTCCCTTCCGGTTTTCGCTGATGTGAAATGGGAAGGGGACCGCCAACGGTGGCTCGCCATAGCCGATTCATTGAAACCGACATTGATAAAGGATACCATCCGACCGAGGAAAGTGGTGAGGGCAGTGAACGATAAGGCGGCGTATCAATCCTGGAGATATGACAGCGTCGGCAATCCGGACGACTTGCTTTTTTCCAAGAGTTTCAAGGATGTAAAGGAAATAACTTTGGATTTCGGACAGCATATGACCGGTTACCTCACTTTCCGGCCCAAAACTCTCTACCGGTGCCAGGATGCGCCGGTGAGGATCAAATTTTTCATGGCCGAGTTTCCTTCGGAACTTAACACTCCGCTTGATCCTTGGAAAGGGAGTTTGAGCAGGGCATGGATGCAAGATGAAGTGGTGACAATTACCGCAATGGACGAATACATCACTATTCCCAGAAGGCAAGCCGGACGCTATCTCAAGATGGAACTTTTAGGTTCCTCGCCTGATTTTGATTTCGGTGTTGACGATGTATATTTCACGGCCGTTACTTCTGCTGATAAAGATAATGTAGAGGAGTTGGAAAATCTCAGTCCCATGATGCAGAAAATCAATGACACAGCTGTAGAGACTCTCAAGGAATGTATGCAGACTGTTTTTGAAGACGGACCCAAAAGAGATCATCGGCTTTGGTCAGGCGACCTCTATCTTCAATCTTTGGTCAACCGCCATACCTTCAAGAATTTTGACCTGGTGAAAAGGTGTATTTATCTTTTTGCAGGACTGGCCGACGATGACGGTATCATCCTTTCTAATATTTTCGAAGATCCGGAACCGCATCCCCAGTATGGTTCGTTGTGTCTGCCATATAGTCTTCTTTGGAATTCCACGTTGCTCGAATATTTGAAGGATACGGGGGATATGGAAACCGGTGAGGACCTTTGGAAGGTGGCCAAACGGCAGATGGAGGAAGGTTTGGATTTTGTCGATGCGAATTATCTCTTCAATCCGACTGCAAAACCGGGGTATTGGTTTTTCATCGACTGGAGGGATGGACTTGATCTCAACACTCCGATGCAAGGTTCCATAATCTTTGCTCTCGACCAGACATATGAGCTCGCGAAACTTTTGGGGAAAGAAAAGGAAGTTTCGGAATGGCCGAAGATAGCAGACAAAATGAGGAAAGCTTCATTGAGGGACTTGTACGACAAGAAAAAAGGTTACTTTGTCAGTGGACCCGATAAGCAGGTTTCACTTCTGTCACAAGCCTGGATGATAAAGGGTGACGTAATAAAAGGCAAGGAGGCGAGGAAAGCCATTGAGAATGCCCAAATTGCCGAAGGAGTGGTGATGCCGGGAACTCCTTACGGGACTCATTATGTGGTTGAATCGATGTTGAAAGCAGGTATGGACAAAGAGGCTTATGATTATATCGAGGATTATTGGGGAGGAATGGTAAGGAAAGGAGCGGACACGTTCTGGGAATCTTATGATCCTGACAACGACTATATCTCCGCCTACAATTTCCATCCCTTGAACAGTTCCTGCCACGCCTGGAGCTGCACCCCGGTCCTCTTCCTCCATAAAAAATAGGAGCGAGCACAATCTTGTCATCGTAAATCCGGGAGGGCAATCATGTCCTCCCTATTTATTTTTTTTGATGTTAAAGTTTGTTAAATCGGTTTTGCTTATTAACGAATATTATATTTTTGCACACGAAAAGAATCCTAATGCTTGCAAGACTAACCTAACACAAAAGAAACCAAAACCTTAAACTAACTGAGAAAATTAATTTGCACAATATAAACAATTTGCAATGAAACTAACTAAGCAATTATTTGGTGTGGCACTGACCGCCATTGCAGCCGGTGCATTTGTATCCTGTACCAACGAGCTCAGCGATCGAATGGAGACCTCCTCCGATGCTCTCAAACTCCTTCGAGCCCCTGAAGTCTATGCATGGTCAGGCGAACAGACCCTCAACGCAACTCGCTCCGACGTTTATGCTGTTCCCTCTGTCGGTTCTTACTCATCAACAAAATCTGCAATTTCTACTAGAGGTCAAAGTTCAATAACTATTGTTGATGTTAGAACACAAGATATTGACAAAACTCATGAAGAAGATATAATTGAAGAATATCTTCCTGAAAAAAATTCAAATCTCGGAGAAGATATCCAGGAAAATTTCCTTTTCAAAGCTGAAGAAGATATAACTTTTGATATATATCCAGTGGTTTGCAATACTTGGACTCCTAAGACTGTTGGTATTTTCTTTTATGATAACAATGGAATATATGGAGAGATAAATAATATTTTTGAAGGTTTGACTAAAAATAATAATGGACGTTACGAAGAGGGTCCATGGGTATGGCATCCAGAAATAGGAGAAAATGGTGAAACTATACAAGAACCTGGGACCTTTTTAGGCAAAAGAATTTCGATTCCTAAGGGATATGTCTTTGGATTCTTTTGGAATGGAAATACTAATGCAGGTGCAACAACCTATTATAGTATAGACAAATGGAATGAAGAATGTTGGGCTACGACGGGAGAAGGTCAAAAACTTGAACCGGAAACATTATCTAAATTACACGGCGTAACTTTCGAACTTGATGGTAAAACATATTTAGGACTTGAAGATTGGACTGATTTTGACTATCAAGATCTTGTTTTCACTTGTCCTGAAAATTTAACAGAAGTTCCTATAGAGGATATTCCTGAAAAAGGACAGCCTTGGCCAGAAGAAACCTTCCCGGGTGGAGATGGAGATGTAACAGAAGTTCCATGCCATCAGTGTGGTCACTATCATGACGGACCTTCTACAGATTGTGAAGAATGCCACAATGGTGGTCCTGTAGATGAAGATCATCAAAGTTGCTGGGAAGATCCTGAGACTTCTTGTCCTCAATGCGGTCACGACCATGATGGTCCTTCAACAGATTGTGAAGAATGCCACAATGGTGGTCCTGTAGATGAAGATCATCAAAGTTGCTGGGAAGATAAGGGAACAACTACGCCTCCTGACAAGACTGCTCCGGATGATATAATACATCACAAGAATGAGGTGGAAGTGAATTTCGAGTTGGTTGACAGCCATGTAGATAAGAATAACAATAGCATCAAGGACCTTGCTTCCAAACTCTCAATCCACGTACGTCACGCTACAGATGTTGAGATCTTGATTCCGGTACCTACCCGCTATGTTATCCAATCAGACGACCTCTACATCTTCAACGAACACTACGGAAAATTCGAGGGTGATAACAAAGCAGGTTATCACGGAGTTTACGGTGGTACAATTGAAGGAGCTGAACAAGTTCTTAGATATCCAATAAATAACACTACAGTCGAACTTCACGTTCAATATGTAACTGCAAATGAGGCTAAAGATGAACCCGAGCCATTTAATGTAGGTTACATTAAGGTGTGGACTAGGGGTATCACTCAGGAAGTGATTGACTGGTGTGTAGAACACAACGGTGATGGTATTAACTTCGAGGTTTGGACTTACTTCGGTGTCTCCGAAAACGAGACTAACAATATCACAAGAGAAAACTTGAAATTTTACCTCAACCAGTCTACGATAGAATTCAAACGGAATTTAACTGGTCAAAGCGATCCAGACTACTACATCAACGCCTTCGGATATGACTATGTTGACGGGCAATGGGGTCAGCAGCACTACGATTACATCAATCCTGATGATTGCCATGTAACTCCGGATGATCCTGACACTACCTACCTACCCAGATATAATTATAAGGTTAGAGAAGAGATGATTGAAAATACCGTTGATGAATGGTCTGAACACCTCAATGGAACTCCTTACAACTACATATGGGTGAAAGATGGTGTAACTGCCGATGAATTCCACACTGCCCCATAGGTAACCTCAGCTATCCTTGACTGAGAAGACGAAATACCTCGGAGAGGTTAAAGGTAACTAACCCCAGACAAGTAACATCGGAGATGTTCGCAGTCTGGGGGTAGCCTCCTCAAAAAAATACAACCTCGGAGTGGTTGAATAAAATTTTATCCCAATTAAGTTTTGAATTTTAAGATATTTAAAATAAATTTGCATATTCATTAGAAATTAACTAACTAAACATATTTATGAAAACTATGAACAAATTTTTAACACTGGGTCTCAGTCTTGCAGCCGTAGCCGGTCTTGCATCCTGTGACAACAAAGTGAACGAAGATGTAGTACCGGCTCCCGAAGCAGGTGCTCTTCCCGAAATAGTTCTTCCTCAGGCTCCGGATCTCGTAATCTCCTCCAATGGTGAAGTTGTTGCCGGTAATGCAACAAAAGCAGGTGCCACAAGAGCAACAACCAAATATGAGAACGACGAAGTAGAAATCAACCTTTCTCTTCAAGATGCACACAAATTTGCAAACGGTGCGAATAAATATGATGTTGCTGACCTTGTAAGTCACCTCTCAATCCACGTACGCAGTTATACAGACGTAAAGGTTACTCTCCCTGTTCCCGCTGCTATCTATTGCGACCAAGATGACCTCTATATCTATAATGAAAGAGGTGAAGTTGCACAATTTGATGGTTCAGTTAATAAAGCTACATATTCACTACCGGCTGGTGAAACCTATAAAGTTTCTGAATATAATGCAGCAACTAATAAATATGAGGATGTAACATACACAACAGATGCAGGCGTTAAGGTAACTCTTACTGTTAATTTTGCTAAAGCTACATATGAAACAGTAGACGGTAAACAAGTAGTTAAAGAACCAGGTAGTATCGAAATCTCTACTGAAGGTATCACTAAGGAAGTTATCGACTATTGCAAGTATGTTTACGGTGACGGTTTGAACTTCGACGCTTACAACTACTACAACCGTGCAAATGTTGATGACTTAGCTAAATATGATCAATACACTGTTCCTCAGCTTCTCCAAGTTTTGAACAATTCAGAAGTTCAATTCTTAGGATCAACATATACGGTAGAAGGGAAAGAGTCAGTAGATTATTATGCTCCTGATTATTACATCAATGCTTTCACTTATGATGAAACTGATGCGCATAATGTAGTTGAATATGATGGTAATCCATATTATATCGATTGCTGGGTAGCTCCTATGGAAGAACAAAAATCTTTCTTCTATCTTCCTACCGAAAGCAGAGGTAACGTAGTTTGGGTAAACAAGACTGCTGTTCCTAACGCAACTGACGGAAATGTTGTTAAGAATGTATGGTTAGGAAATCCTGTTTATACTGCTCCTGCACCTCAGCCAGAACCAGATGCTCAAGGAAGTAATGGTAATTAATCAAAATTTTTCAGAATAAGATAATTCTAAAATAAAACCTAAAAAGATTGGCTCGAAAGTTTGTTTCGGGCCAAACTTTTTTGTGGAACCCCCGGTTCCACCACAGCCAAGATAAACTTCCAAGGAATTTCCGGGAATAAACCAAGACAAACTAATGGGAAATTGCAAGGGATAAACTAAGGCAAACTAAGGGGAAATTGAAAGGGATAAATCAAGGCAAACTAAGAGGGAATTGCCAGGGATATGCCAAGGCAAACTAAGGGGAAATTGAAAGGGATAAATCAAGGCAAACTAAGAGGGAAT
>JAFLTP010000006.1:60179-111493 GCA_022510405.1 Muribaculaceae bacterium
AAGGCAAACTAAGGGGAAATTGAAAGGGATAAATCAAGGCAAACTAAGAGGGAATTGCCAGGGATATGCCAAGGCAAACTAACCAGGAAGTTAGAAAGATTGCCTTTGTTGTGTGGTGCGCGGGGTGCACCAAGCCCCAAATAAATTTCAATCCTCATATCCATTCCAATCTCCATCACAATCCTCACTTCCCTCAAATAATTAATGAAGCCTTATGCCTGTCAATAAAGATTTTATCATCAAATACACTCGCCGGAAGAAGGATCATGATTATTATTCCGCCTGTCGTTATCATATAATTTTAAGGAAAGCGCATTCTTGTCCCTTTTTCGGAAGCGTGAAAGGGAATGCCCTTATTTTGGATAAAAAAATGGGAGGCGCTTATATTGACCATACAAAACTTGGGAAAATCATTTCGGGAAATATTTTTAATCTCAGCAAAACATTCAAAAATCTTTTTGTGAAGCAATATTGCGTGATGCCAGACCATGTTCATATCTTTATTCACGTAACCGAGGCTTCCGATAAACACCTGGGGAAATATATCGGGATTCTAAAATCCCTGATATCCCTAGAGGCTTCTAACTGTTTTGGAAGGGAAATAAACGCTATTGATATTTTTGAGCCAAATTTCACCGATAAAATAATATTTCATGGAAGAAATTTCGATGTAATAAGCAATTATATTCAATTGAATCCTCATCGGTTGGCGATGCGGTTTCAATTTCCTAAATTCTTTGAAAGACGAGACATCATAGAAATCGATGGAGAGGAGTTTGAGGCCTATGGAAATCATTTCTTATTGGATAATCCATTCAAGATGGTAGTGAGAGGTCATAGAAGGAATACTGAGACAGAGAATGAGAAATTGATAGATGAATGTCTGGAACATGTGGCTGAAGGAGGTGTGCTGGTTTCACCGTTTATTCATCCTGTGGAAAAATTCATCAGGGAAAGGGCCGAAGAAATGGGAGGAAAACTCATAAGAATCGAAGGCATGAGTTTCAGCGAGAAATTCAAGCCTTGGGATCATGAATTCAATTTATGCAGCGAGGGAAGATTATTGATAATTGCACCGAAGTTATCTATCGGTAAAACGGGGAGGGAGGTTTTCATGAAACTGAATGGAATCGCCGAGAAGATTGCAACAATGGAATCTTTTCGTGGAACCCCCGGTTCCACCACAACCAAGGCAAACTTGCCTCTGCATGGGAAATAAACCCGAACTTGCTGCAGCTTATCCAAGGCAATTGTTCCTTATTATCTGAAATTTGCTTTGGATGGGAAGAGTCACGAGAGCCTCAAATTAATCTTAAAAATTTTATTAAAAAATTTTTGCATATATAAAATCCCTGATATACATTTGCATAATCCTAATACTAACAAACTTAAACTAACATACAAGACGATTTCAAGACATATAAAACCTTGAGTAAAAACTCACAAACAACCAAACTTAACGCAAACAATAATAATCATTATAGCGATTTATGAATCTAACCCAAAAACTTTCAGGTTTAGGTGCGTTGGCAGTGGCCCTTTTCGGTTTGTACTCCTGCACTAATGAGATTAGCGACACCTACACTCAGGTGGAAGGATTGCGTTTGGCCAAGGCACCGGATATTACTGCCTGGTCAGGCGAAACATTCCTGACGCCTGCCTCCCGCACTGACCTCCTTCCAGGCTCTCCCTTCGCAACCCGAGCCGAAGGGGATAACGCTAATGCTGACAGTCCACTAGATAAAGATGGTTCAGTTAAACTGTGGGATTATTATGATGAAGATCATGAGCATGAGGATTGGTATGATAAATTGAATATTCCTACTGAATCTGAAATTATTAATTTAGGTGCGGTAGATATTACAAAAGAAGGTTTCGATACAGACGCTGAAATATACTATATTCCTTCAAATTTTGAGGGTAATTTAAATTTGAACTATAAAATTGAATTTAATGAAAATAAAATTTATATTTATGGTAAAGTATATGGATTTTCACAGATTAATTGTTCAGGAGCCTCATATTTTTATATCGCAAAAGATGCTGTTTTAAATCCATTTAATATTAACAGTGGGGAGGGTCACCATATCTATAATAATGGTACTCTTGTAGTGACAGAGTGGGCAAATATAGATCATCTATACAATAGTAATGATCTGACTTTAGGTTCAACAGATGGACAGAGTGTGAATATGCTGGCAAAAAATTGCATATATAGTCTTACAGATGTTAAGTTGCCAGCTGGTTCTAATAGTTTTAAGGCTACGACAGATATTCATGGTGTTTTAATATCCGGTAAAGATATTAAAATAGAAAATGATTTTCCTCAATATGTTTGTGGATTGAAAGTCGATGGAAATTTAGATTTAACTAAGGGAAAACTTCATACTTCATATTTAAATGCTAAAAATATAACATTTGATGGGTCGGAAATATGGTTAATGCCAATGGGTTATATCAAAGCTAATAAAATAGAATTAAAGAATAGCAACACTTATATCCATGGTAATGTAGAATCATTTGGTTATGTAAACGTAAATGACTATTATTTTAGAAATAAAAATGATTTTGTTTCTTCATTTAGCAAAAACATTTATTATAATGTGGGAGGTTCTATTGATATAGAAGAAATAATTAAACAACCATCCGGTCAAACTGATAATAAAACGAACTTTTATAATACTTTGACAGAATATTTGGAAAGTACTAATGGAAGTAAAATTATAGACAGATTTAAATCTACATTGAATGGCAAGGGAGAATGTAGCGAAATATATGGAGATCCTGACTTGATTCCTTGTCCTAAATGTGGCCATGATGAACATGGATATTTAGAGGGCGGTAATTGTCCCGACTGTGATGAAGCTCAGAATGGTGAATGTTATAATTCTTCATCTGATGAAGAAAAAGACAAATGTCCGAATAAAGATGAAGATGTAGAAGGTAGTGGGTGTGATCATGATAAATCAGATCATAATCCTGATGGAACTTGCAAAAAATGTGTAGAGGATAATGCAGATACCGAGTGCAATCCTTGTCCTAAAGAAAGTGATAAATGTGAACATAGCAAAGCTCATCATGACAAAGATGGTTACTGCGATGAATGTACCGATGAAAACAATCCATGCCATAAACCTAATAATGGCGGAAACAACAACAATACTCCAAATATTCCTACCGGTATAACTCAGACTGAAGTTGAGGTGAACCTTTCTATCAACGATGAACATGTAGACAAACAAGGTAACGGTATCAACGATCTCGTTGCAAAACTCTCAATCCATGTGAGACTTGACGGTGATGTGGAAGTTTTCATCCCGATACCGAAAGAAAACTATGTTGCCAATGACGATATCGTTATCCTCAACACTCACGCAAAGGGTGAATTCATCCATGGAGGACCCACACAAGTTCAATGGGATGTTGATGATACTACGGTTAAATTGACCCTTTCATATGAAGAAGGTGGTATCAGAATAACAACTGACGGAATCGATGAAAATGTATACAATTATTGTAAGGAGACTTACGGTGACGGCATCAACTTCGAGGTTTGGTTGTACACCAACAGCAAATCCGATTTGAAATTCGATACATTCCATGATATTTTAGATAGTTCTACTGTTGAATTCCTTGATAAATATCCCGATTATTACATCAATGCCTTCAATGACACGGATGCCAATCCGCAAGGTATGAAGGATTGCGATGTGAATATAATCAGAGATCAGGAGTCGCAATTCCCTACTCATGAAACCGATATGCACTTGAACGGATCTGAGTTCAATGTAATCTGGAAGAACAAGGATTTCAACGGTCCCGATGGAGAGCATGATCATGAATTTCTCTGGAAATATGGAAGATATAATGGAAATCCCACAAATAAATGATCAAAATTATTGGCTCGAATTTTCGGGCCAATTTTTTTGGATAGAACAAAAGGTTTCGAGATTAAAATAGGAGCGAGGAGAATCTTGACTTCATAAAGATATCAAGGGAAGTCATTGTTCTCCCTACAGAAGTGAATTTGGAGGGACAGGGATGTGCCCTGCTATATTTTAAAAATATTTGATTATTTTTGTGAAACAATCTATTTTGAGACAATGCATGCTTTGAAATATCCAACCGGGCAACAAGATTTTATTTACATGCGGGAAAATGGGTACGTCTATGTAGATAAAACCGACATTATATATCATCTTGTGCACAACCCAAAATACGTGTTTCTTGCCCGTCCCAGAAGATTCGGCAAAAGTCTACTTCTTTCCACTATCGAGACCTATTTCAAAGGATATAAAGAATGTTTCAAAGGTCTTGCTATCGAATCGCTTGAAAAAGAATGGAGAAAACATCCCGTTTTCCACCTCGAACTTTCCGGAATGGAAAAGGGTAACTTCCTTTCTTTGATAGAAGAACTGGAACGACAATTCCGGAACTGGGAAGAGAAATATGAAATAGAGAAGAAGTCGGATGTGCTATCATCACGATTTCGCGACCTAATTCAAAAAACCTCGGAAAAGACGGGTGAAAAGGTTGTAATACTAATTGATGAATATGATAACCCTTTGGTGAACAGTCTTGACGATGATTCCCTCCATGACAAATGTAGAAATCTCTTGAAATCAGTTTATTCTGCAATTAAAGGAATGGACCGTTTCATAAGGTTTGCCATGATTACGGGTGTAAGCCGATTCAGCAAGACATCAATTTTCAGTGGACTTAATAATTTAAATGACATTTCTTTTGATGATGCTTATGCCACAATATGCGGATTCACTCAGCAAGATATCGTGAATTATTTCAAACCTGATATCCGGGAATTTGCCAATAAGAGAGGAGTAGACGAGGAAACAATGATCGGACTGTTAAAGGAAAGATACGATGGATACCATTTCAGCGGGGAATGCATAGATACTTACAATCCTTTCAGTTTGTTGAATGCATTGGAAAAATCTTCACTGGGCAATTATTGGATTATGTCAGGAACACCAACTTTCCTTATCGAACGACTTAAGGCCACAGATATCGATTTTGTCAATACTTTCAGGACAGAGGAGAATGCCGAGTCATTAGGAACTGTGGATGTGGCCAGTTTCTCACCTGTGGCTCTTATGTATCAAACCGGTTATCTCACAATCAAATCCTATGATCCTTACTTGGATATCTATACTCTGGGTATCCCTAACAAGGAAGTAAATTATGGTATGTTCTCAGCGTTGCTCGCTGATTTTTCAAGAAAGGATCCGGTTGGAACTCTCAAGACTGCAATGGCCATGAAGGAATCATTGACCGATGGAAATCCGGAAAAGTTCCTCGAGCTTTTGAAGACATTTTATGCCGGTATTCCTTTTTCTATGCATCCCAATCGTTATGAACTGAATTTTGAAAAGATACTTTATTCCCTGCTTCATCTCATGGATATTGATGTCAGGAGCGAAGTGCAATTGGCAGACGGCAGAATAGATTTGTTGATAAAGACAGATAAGTATATTTATATCATAGAACTTAAACTGGATTCCTCTCCTGAAGCAGCTTTACAGCAAATTTAGGAAAAAGAATACGATCTCCCTTTCAGAAGTGACGGAAGAAAGATATTTGAAATCGGGGTAAATTTCAGTTCCGTCACCCGTCAGATCGAATCTTGGGAAATAATATAGGAGCGAAGAGAATCTTGACTTCATAAAGATACCAGAGAAAACAGGGGTTTCAAACCTTCGTATTTTTTGTTAATGTGTGTTAAAGAGCTTGGATTTGGGTCAAGAAATTATTAATTTTGTGTTATAAAACATAAAAATAAAACATAATGTTGGAATACCGGTTGGTAAACAGGGGTTTCCAACGAAAAGAAAAATATTAAGCTTACAGCCAGGAAAAGCTGACTGATCCAGGGAATTTGGTATGCTTTTTGTATAAGAATGACAATGGAAGGCTGACTAACTGAGAAGGAGGAAAGCTTCCAAAGAAATAGATTGGAAAGCAAGAAAACTGATAAGCTTCCCAAGGGGAAAAGATAGGAAACTATCAATACAAGGTAAAATAGAACAGGCGAAGAATTGTTTTTAGGTAAGTAGATTTCTCCGGTGCTAGAAAATTAAATTTCTAATCCGATATAAAAGGCACCGGAGGGGGAAATGAGTCCTAAGTAAGAAATTTTGTTTAACAGATCACTTGGTCCTAACAGGTGAATTAAAATATTATGCAACGATGAAAATGAAGAAGCAAAATAAATTTATGGGGATGACCGTTGTCGCCCTTGCGACTCTCGGTCTTGTTTCATGTCAGAATGAATTCGACAACTATGTCAATGGTGGCAAACCCGCAAACGGTGATGTGTCACTCGTGAAGGCTCCCGATGTGGTAGCTTGGTCAGGAAATCAACTTCTCGGAAGTAACGGTGATGGGTTTACAAGAGCTGTGGCTGTTGAGGATTACAACTGGAATTTTCCTGCTGATATGGCAAAGGTAGAAAAGATAATTGTGCCTACCGAAGCCGCGAAATATAACAAAGCCTATATGGACGGTGGAGATTATGTGGTTTCAGGAGAACATCCGGATGGGATTTTGTTTAAGGATAATGTCAATTTGAATGTATATTTAGCCCCCGGTGCTAAAGTAAAAAATATCGGTAACAATATCAGCAAATTGGACCTTTATATAATGGAAGGAGCTGAGTTTACTCTTGATTCCTATTCAATGAACAATTGTAATATCTACAATGCCGGTAAACTTAATTTGCCTAAAGGTTTCGATGGTTCTAGATTACAAAATATTTATAACACAGGTGAGGTTTATATTGGAGAGCATGAGGTTTGGGGCAAGGAATTGCCTGGTGCCGTAGCCATTTATTCAAAGGGTGGTTATATTGAATTCGAAAGTAGCGATGAATCACAAAACCAATATGTCTATAGTGAAACTCTAATCAACGGTACTATTGTTTCTGACAACATTGTGAAGTCAAACGGTAAAATTAAGTTCCAAAGCAATGGTTACAGAGATATATGTCATCTTATCTCAACAGACTTGATTGAAATAGTTGATGGTACTAATATCTTCGGCCAGATCACCGGTACAGACATCAAATTTGATGGAGAATGTATCACCTTGCATCCAGAAGGATATGTATATGCCTCAAATGAAATTAATATGCCTAACAGCGGTTGTGAGGTACATCCTTATTATGAAGGCGCAAGAGGTTTGGTTGAATGTAAGAGATTGAACATACATATGACCAACGATCCATTGAATAAAGCCTTCCATGAGGGAATCTATCTTCAAGTGGAAGAGATCAAGGATCAAACTAATGGAAATCTATATACTGATTTCAGTGGGTTTGAATTGGCATCTCCATCTCATATAAATCAAGGAATCGAGATAACGCCTTCATGTGCGAGTGAGGGAAATCCCGATGAAGGTAATGACGATGATGATGATGAGGATGATGATGACACAAATACTGATATTGTGGTAGAAAACCGTCATGGCAACGAAGTGGAGGTGAACTACGCAATTCTCGACAAACATACTCAATATGATGTTGCAGACCTTGTGACAAAATTGTCAATCCATGTTAGGAAAGCTACCGATGTTGAAATCGTAGTACCAATTCCGGGTAAGTATTTCGTAGAGTCAGACGACCTCTATATCTTCACAGATCATGCAAACTTCGTATACAACGATGAGGTTCATTCAGTGGAATATGAAATCGGCGGTAAGACAGTGACTTTGACAGTTGCCATCACTGAAGAAAATATAACAGTGACTACCACCGGTATAGACCAGGATGTGATCGACGCTTGTTGGGAAGCTAATAAAGATGGTATCAACTTCGAAGTTTACAACTACTTCCAGACTGCAGAAGTCTTATGGGTTGAAGATGTGCCAACCAATATAGTAAGGCCAATCAAGGATGTCAACCGTGAAGAGCTGATTGGACTGATGAATCAGGCTACAATTAAATTCATAAGTGATAATCCCGACTATTTCATCAACGCCTTCGGTGCTAACGATGATAAGACTGACCAACACGACTGGCATGCCACTGTGACTCCTGAGAGTGATCTCTTTGATTTGAGATATGAGCGCGTCACACATTTGAATGGTACTTCATATAACTATATATGGGTAAGAGATGGTGTTCGAGTGGATGATTACCACAAGCATTGATGTTAAGAAAAATAAGAAAATAGGAATAGGGATGCAAAAGTGTCCCTATTTTTTGTAAATTTGCACTAATTTACTTAAAATGGACACGATAGCGGAAGTTTCATACTGGTATAATCTCGCCCTTACTTATATAGTCATCGGGATTACCTGGCTCTTTGACCATTTCCGGGATTTTGCCTGGATTATCAAGGTCGCAGCCATATCTCTCACGGTATCGCTGTGGCTTATCGCGGCCAGCCTTTTCCAGATTTTCAAGAAAGCATGGAAAAACAGGAAATGGAAGAAGGTAGAGAAAAAACTCTCGGAAAAATATGGAGAGGCGATAACATACGTATTGTCGCCGCAAGCCCCAGACAAGATAGGTCGTGACGAGATGCTCGAACTTCTTGAGATAGATCCCAACGAGGCAGACCCCAAGAAACTTCTCAAGGACAAACGTGAGAAACTATGTATGTCACGGATAATATATCGGGCTCGAATTTCTGAAGAGGCCGCCGTGGAGGGAAGCCGTAACTTGCATGTATTGTTAGGTATTTTCGGTCTTATCGATTTCCTTGAGGAACTTATCGTGAAAAATAACGACCCTCAGAAAGTGGAATCCTTGCTTATGCTCAGGGCCTTCAAGGCTCCTACCAACCAATGGGTGGCCAACCAGTTGCTCAACAACAAGCGTCACCGAGTGAAACGTCTGGCTATGTACGCTTCGATCTTGAGCAGCAGCAACACTGACTTAGGATATTTCGAAAGTGAATTCTTCAGCAAGAACTTCTGTATGTATGACGAAATCCAACTCGGATTTGTTTTGCAGAGAAGGAAATCGGCAAGAAGGAAGATTCCAAATCTGGCACACTGGGCAGTGATGCAGGAAGATCCCAAGGCGCAGGCAATGTTCGTGAGGATGATGAGGCAGTTCAACCAGGCCGAATACAGTTCCGAACTCGAAGACCTGTTCCAGCACAACAGTGACACTGCCCTGATCGAAGAGATCGCCCGAACGTGGGGTTATTTGAAATACACCGAGGGAGAGGAACTTATGCGCGATATGCTACTGACACAACCCGACGACGGTAAGGTGGCAATTTTACACGCGCTGACACGTTTAAATACGGGAGAAAGTCTCAATGCACTGCTCGACGGATATCGTAACAGCGGTACGCAGCACGTGAAATTTGAGGCTTTGAGATGCATATATTGGTATGGAACTGAGGGAAGGGCTAAGTTCGAGGAACTCAGGAGAACCGCTTCAGAACGCGATAAGCCTCTCTTTGAATTCTTCGACAACGAACTTATCGCTAAGGATCTGCCGTTGGAGAAATCCGCCAAATATCACTCGGAATATGGGGATAACCTTTATTCTGTGGTGTAAAGTTTAAAGTGTAAAGTGTAAAGTTTAAAGTTTAAAGTTTAAAGTTGTTACAACTCATACCTAACAACATTAACAACACTAATAACACTAACAACACTAACAACACTAACAACACTAACGACTAATAACTTATCGTTCAAGATATGTGGGTTATTTTATATTACATATTCTCTTACATAGTCTTCTTCTACACGCTGGGAGCGATGATCTTCCTGGTGTGTCTCGCCGTGGGTAGTTACAGGGCACAGAAGGCTTTGTTGGTGAATCAACCCGATGATGACACGATACGTTACACTTTGAAGTCGTCGCCAATCACTCCTTCGGTCTCTATTATAGCCCCGGCCTACAACGAAGAGAAAACCATTCTCGACAATGTATACTCACTGTTGGGAATCTATTATCCCAATTATGATATAATCATCGTAAACGATGGAAGTAAGGACAAGACTCTCGATTTATTGATCGAAGAGTTCAAACTTGTGAAGGTACCGTTTATCAACCAGAAAAAAGTTACCTCCAAACCAATAAAAGCAGTATACAAATCCACGGATGAGCAATTCTCGCAATTAACTGTGGTTGACAAGGAACCCGGAGGTCACAAGAGCGACAGTGTGAATGCCGGTCTTAATGTATGCTACTCAAAATATTTCGTAAATACGGACGTAGACTGCATCATCGAACCGATGGCATTGTACCGCATGATGTGGCCAATAATCAACAGTCATGATACCATGATAGGTGTTGGAGCCACGATGCTTATGCTCAACGGCTGTATAATCGAAGACGGTAGGGTAGTGGAAGCCAAAGTGAGCAACAACCCCCTTCCGGCTTTCCAGCAATTGGAATATATGCGAAGTTTCCTTGTGGGTAAAATGGGATGGAGCAGCATCAATACCTTGCCTAATATTTCAGGAGGTTTCGGGCTTTTCGACACAGATGTAGTGATAAAATCGGGTGGTTACGATCCCGTTAGTTTTGCCGAGGATGTTGACATGTTGCTCAGGATGGTGACCTATATGGAGAATTCGGGCAGGAAATTCCGTATCGCGCAGATCCCGCAGGTGTGCTGTTGGACTGAAGGTCCCTTCACCCCGCGACTATTGTTCCGCCAGAGAATCAGGTGGGCAAGAGGATTGTGTGAGATCGTTTCGAACCACAGGAAACTCTTCTTCAATTACAAGTACAAAAAGATGGGGGCCATGACCCTCCCATATATCTTCACGTATGAATTCATGGCGCCGATTATCGAGGCAACCGGTTTCATTTTCATGATCTGGCTTGTGCTTATAAATGCCGTGAACTGGAACACAGCATTCGTGATCTTCGGTATGATCTATTTCTTTTCGCTTTCACTCACATTCCTGGTGCTTGTCTACGACTTCCTAAACAAGACAGTGCATTGGAAGAGCACATGGAAAGCATATTTGAAACTGATTATAGCAGGTATAACAGAACCTATCCTCTACCATCCTTTCACCACCGTATGTTCCCTCATAGGTTATTTCAACTTCTTGAGAAACAGTGGCAAGGTTTGGAAACCAATCCGGAGAAAGGGAGCAAAGAAAAGAGATTCCGAGAATTCCGAAGATCAACAAGATACCGGCTCTGCAGATGTGGGCGGAGATATAATAACACCCTCCGTGCCTCAATGACCCTTATTTAAACAATTTGAAAGTGTCGTTATTCAATAAACATATATTCAGACATCTCTTGCTTGTTTCTATTCTGTTTTCAGGATTGATGGCGAGTCAATCCCTATATGCGGCAAAAAACGAGACACAGGAGGTGCACGATAACCGTTACTATTCCTCAAGGGCGGACGATTTGGCAAATTCCAATTCCTGGGAGGCGGCGAAATCCGTGATTGATGAAGGTCTGAAATATTATCCCGACGATCCCGAGTTGCGTTACCAGAACGGTCGATACTATTATTATGCCCAAAACGATCTCCAGCGAGCAAGGTATAACCTGACCAGGGCACTTCAGGAGAGCGACCATCATTGGGGCGCACGGCGTCTGTTGATAGACGTTGAGGATGACTCCAAGCATTATTCAAGCGCCATTTGCTATATCAATGAACTTTTGGAGCAGCAACCCTACGACCGGGATCTCTGGAGAAGAAAAATCGGTCTCTATCGCAAGCTCGACAACAAAGTGGAAGCAGACGCAGCTTTGGAGCGTCTGGCAAGAATCTATCCAAATGACACATTGGTGATAAGAGACCTCAAGAACCTCCAGAGAGAAGACTGGAACAATCGTCTGCTCAACACCAACGAACTTAACGAAAGGATTGCAAAACTTGAAGGATGGTTAATGGATGAACCCGACAATCCCGATTATTACATACAGCTCAGCGATATCTATATCAGAAAAGGTGAATATGACAACGCCCTCAATACTGTAAACCGAGGGCTTGCCAACGTTCCGCATAACACACGACTTATTCAGAAGGCGGCCACCCTGATGAGTGAACAAGGCCTTTACACCAGGGTGCTCTCTTTCCTTAAGGAGAACAGGATAGGCGGTCAGTTTTATGTAAACGCTTTGAGGGACGCCGCCAATGACGCCCGAATGCGTGACGCATACGAAATCAACGGACGCCTTTATGGCACCACCGGTGACAAGGAAACCTTGGCTTACCTTCTCAACACTTCACTAACCAGAGGTTATTACGACGATGCCATGGGTTATCTGCAAGATGCCTACAAACTTGAGGGTCGTACTTCAAATCTCCTTATGAAGGAGTATGAGCTCCAGAAGAGAATGGGGAATGACAACGCGGCAAGGAAATTGCTGGTGGAACTCTTCACCAAGAATCCGGACGACGAAGACTTGCGTGACCAATACATCGCCATGCAGCTCCAATTGGCGAATATCGATTCCGAACAAATGGATTGGGACGGGGCTTACGACCGGTTGACCGACGTGGTGAAATATCTGACTCCGGGCAGCGATGAATGGGTGAATATCCAGGCGCGCAGAATAAATTTCCTCGGAAGGGCCGGAAGATTCGAAGAGGCACGTAAACTTTATGGAGAAGCAAGTACCGATGATCCCTCACAACGTCGCAGATTTGCTGCAGCTTATGAGGAATTCATCGCGGCGCGCATAAAGTCGCTTATCGAAAACGAAAGATATGAGGAGGCTTTGATTGCCGGTGAGGAATTGCTCGCCACTATACCTGACAGTGAAACAGGAATCCGCACCTGTATCAACATGAGTCAGACCTTGCGTAAACACGAACAATTCTATAAATACGCAGAGAAGGGCTACGAAATGTTCCCCGACCAACCGTATTTTATCACCAAAGAGGCTATCGCTCTGGAGCAACAGAAGATGTATGCGGATGCATTGGCACTTCTCAATCCTAAGAAAAAACATGAACTTTATATCACGCCACAACTAATCGGTCCGTATTCAGGTGTGACAGAAAATTATGCGGTGGCACTTATGCGTGAGAAAAAGCCGAAAGTGGCTTTGGAAAGACTCGACTCAGCGTTGGTATATGATCCTGATAACCGGGAACTTCTTTATCTGAAAGGTTTGGCCTATGAACAGTTGAAAGACTACAAGAAGGCTTATAGATTGCAATTCCGTAATTATAACCCGAGCAATGCCGAACAAGGAGAATGGTATGAACATATGCGATATCTCCATACGAAAAGTCTTTCCAACCGTTTTGAACTCTCTTACACAAGTTCCTATTATGATACCCGTAACGACGAGTTGGCCTCAATAGGGCACATGTATTCAGTGGCCTCGCTCACTTATACTCACATCTGGAAAAACACGTCGTTGATGATAGGAGCCAACTACAAGGCTACCGACGGTTTCGAAGATGCCGGAAGGTACAAGGAAGGAGGTACGGGTCTTGAAGGATGGATAGGTCTCTCGCAATACATAGGCAGGAATTGGACCCTGGATGTTAGCGGTTCTTACGGTAGCAAGGAATTCAATAAATTCGGTGCCAACCTGGGTATCACCAAGGCTTTGAAAAGAGGATGGAGTTTGGGTGCTAAAGCGTCATATCGTCTCACACCCCCAATGGTGCTTTATGAAAGAGACAAAGGATGGACCACGAATGAGAAACGATATAATCTACTCATGTTAGGGCCCCGTGTTTCCAAAGAATGGGACAAAGTGGGGTTGCATCTGAATGTCGATGCGATTGCACTGGATTTGAAGAATTTTTATTACAACGCCAGTATAAAGGCAAAATTCTTTATCAACGAGGATGGCGTGTCATCAATTTCAGCCTTGGCCGGGGTGGGTTCATTCCCTGAGTTGAATTTCTTCGATGAAATGGTGATGAACGGTATCAGCAACATGAACGGCATGGTGGGTTTCGACTTCAATTATCTGTTAACAAAGAATCTTATTGTGGGTGTTGCAGGCAACTGGAACACATATTATAATCCTGATTTTAATAGCGAGGGAATTCCGGTGGATTCCTACAGGAACATTTACTCTGTGATGGGTTACTTACAAGTTTGTTTTTAACATGATTAACAAGAGAAACATTTTATTTTCCGCAGTGGCCATAAGCGTTATGCTGGGCCCTGCTTGCACGCCGGCGAGATCGGTTGACCAGGAAGCAAACGCATTCGGATATAGAGAAGTTTTCCTGCCTCAGGGTTTGGGAAAGAATGCAAAAGAACTGGATTTAAATTCCATCGATGTGGACTGGGGCATCTGGGGACATAATCTGGGCAGAGTGTTACCCGAAAAGCATTCCGAATCCGTTTATGCCAAGGTTAATGAGTCAACCCTTAAAACCCAATTCTGTTTTTCTTCCAACCGATTGTTTGATTATATCACTCAATATATCGACGATAATTATTCCTCAGCAGATCATACCCGTTTCTCCATAATTCCCAACGACAACGATATCGTGTGTCTCTGCATGAAATGTGTGGCAGTAGGCAACACGGAAGACGATGCCTCACCGGCGGTATTCAATATGATCAAGAAACTTTCGGAACGATATCCCAACCATCAGTTTTACACCTCAGACTATAGGACCACTAAGGATCTGCCGAACGCAAGTCTGTCGCCCAATTCCGGAGTAATGGTGAGCGCAATGCCCTATCCTTTCACCTTCTCACCAAATCCGGCAAAGGATAAATTCCTGGCCACTATCGACAATTGGGGAGCAAAAACCGACAATATCCTGGTGTGGGATTATATCAACAATTTCGATGATTATTTCACACCATATCCTAACCTGGGAGTGATGCAAGACAGGCTTAGAAATTACCGTGACCATAAAGTGTCGGCAGTGTTCTTGAACGGTAGCGGTTCTGATGCCAGCAGTTTCAGTAACCTGAAGACCATAGTGTTGGCAGAATTGCTAAAAAATCCTGATGCCGATTGGCAGACCATTTTGACTCAGAAGGCTAAAGAATTGTATCCGGTGACCGGCGAAACGATTGCCAATTTTATGTTGGCCCAGGAGAATTATGTGAAAACCCATAACGTATCCTTGCCAATGTATGAGGGTGTGGCTGTGGCTGAAAACACTTATCTTCCTCTCGATCTGTTTATAAATTTCCATGACTCGCTTTTAAGTTTGAGAGAACAGACCCAAGGCGACGAGAGGGTTTACATTGACAAGCTGCTTCCAAAACTGGCGATGACACGTCTTGAATTGAAAAGGCTTGAGAGAAACATGAATGGCGTGGAACCTTTGCTGGAGTCGATGGAGAACCTTAAAAACATGAAGGTGACATCATATAATGAATCGGGATGGCTGGTGGAAAGCTATATCAAGGATTACCGCTTTATGCTTGACCATTATAAGGAGATGGAGGGAAAGAATCTATTGAAAGGCGAACAACTTAAGGCTCTTACTCCTTTGGATCCCGACTACAGCGATATCTCTATATTGACCGACGGACTTTTGGGTATGCCTTCAAATTATCATAACGGACATCTTATCAACACACCTGAGAAAAAGACAGACATTTCCATACCTTATAAACCGGGGGCTACAAAATTGAGGGTATGGTTGTCATATATTCCGGGTTATAAAATCTATCTTCCTGCCAGCGTGTCATTGAACGCTCCCGGTATGGAAAAGATTACTGTGAATACCTCATATCCTAAGGATTATGTGGGACATTATCCGGTGGAATTCCAGCTTCCGTCTACAATTACGGGACCCCTCACGCTCTCAATGGTGAAAGATCCCGAAAAACGGTCGATGGCAATCGAGGAGATCGAACTTTACTAACCTACAACTCTTAACTTTAAAGTTTCAATAAGATTCCTGTTCGTTGGGAAAGTCGCCTGATTTCACATCAGAGATATAGTTTTGCACCGCATCGGTCATGATGCCGGCCAAGTCGGCATATCGTCTCAGGAAACGAGGGGAGAAACCTTTGTTGATACCGAGCATATCGTGCATCACGAGTACTTGTCCGTCGACACCTCCTCCGGCTCCTATGCCGATGATAGGAATGGTGAGTTCTTTTGCAACCTTAGCGGCAAGTTTGGCCGGAATTTTTTCCAACACAATTGCAAAGCAGCCTATCTCCTCAAGTAATTTTGCATCGGCAATCAACTTATCGGCCTCCTCTTTTTCTTTGGCCCTGACATTATATGTGCCGAATTTGTTGATGCTTTGAGGTGTGAGACCAAGATGACCCATCACAGGTATACCGGCACTCAAAATTCTTTCCACAGATTCCTTGATTTCAGCGCCCCCTTCGAGTTTTACCGCCTCGGCGTGACTCTCTTTCATTATTCTGACAGCCGATGCCAAAGCCTCTTTTGAATTTCCCTGGTATGTGCCGAATGGAAGGTCGACAACCACCAATGCTCTTTTCACGCCTTTCATCACAGATTTCGCATGATAGATCATCTGGTCGAGGGTGATCGGTAGGGTAGTTGTGTTTCCTGCCATCACATTGGAAGCGGAGTCCCCCACAAGGATAACGTCCATTCCGGCTTCGTCAATAATCTTTGCCGAAGAATAATCATAAGCCGTCAACATAGAAATCTTTTCACCTCTATGTTTCATTTCAACGAGTCTCCTCGTTGTCACTTTTCTATTGTTATCTATAGTGTTTGTAGACATTTTCTAAGATTTGCAATATGGTCTATTTTCTTCGGCAAAATTATTCCAAATCCCTCACATATCAAAAGAAATAATTTGACAATAATTCAAAGTTTCTCCATAGGTCTTCTTCATTTTGTTTTTATCCTCAAAAACTTTTATCTTTGTTGTTCAAGAAAACATAACTATATGAAAAAGATTATTCCAATCATAGCATTGTCATTTACACTTATGGCATGTTCTCATCACACTTATACAGTGACAAATGGAAATGCGGAGTATAATTCCAACACAAAGGTCATTTCAGGAAAACAAAATAATTCCAAAACTTCAGAACCATTGCAAATAAGGAAGAAAATGCCTGAGATGGTTGGCTCACAACAATTGAGCGCTATGCCCGATGCAACGGCTTTCCGCATGAGCGGCGATTATGCAAACAATGTGGCGGTGACTCTGGGCCCCAATGGCGAATTGCTTTATTTTCCCGCTCCTACAGATATCACTGCAGATTCTGAACCGGTGGAATTGGTGGATGGATGGTGGCTCAACAACCAGGGACTCGGACCAAATTCCGTATTCACAAAATATACATTCGCCGAATATGCCTCCCTTCCGGAGGTTCCGTCGGTAGAACAGCTTAAACTCTCTGTCATTCCCGGAGCCAAGGTAACTGATTTTATGGAACTGCCTTTCAAAATCGGGAACACCAGTCAAAATATTGAAGAAATCAAAAACTTTATCAAGGGCCAATAAGTTTTATAATTAAAATTCTTATTGAGATGGACAAAAAGAAAGTGCCTGTCTTGTTATTGACAGGCTATTTAGGTAGCGGGAAAACTACTCTTTTAAACAGAATCCTTACCAATCGGGAAGGTATTAAATTCGCAGTAGTTGTGAATGATATTGGTGAAGTTAATATCGATGCCTCTCTTATCGCCAAAGGTGGTATAGTAAGTTCAAACGACGATTCCCTCGTGGCACTTCAAAACGGATGTATCTGTTGTACTCTTCAAAATGATTTGATGCAACAGGTGTCCGACCTTATGAATCAGAATTTCGATTATATCGTGATTGAGGCAAGCGGAATCTGTGAACCCGAACCTATAGCCCGCACCCTTTGTTCGATGCCTCTTATGGCTCCCGATCTTACAAAGACGGCCGAACCACGACTTGACGCAATCGTGACTGTGGTAGACGCATTGAGGCTCCAAACCGAATTTGATAACGGAGATAAACTCAAGAGCAACAAGATAGCTGAAGAGGATATAGAAAATCTCGTGATCCAGCAGATCGAGTTCTGCAATATCATATTATTGAACAAGAAATCTGAAGTTACAAAAGAAGAATTACATCAAATAAAAGATGTTGTCAAAGCACTTCAACCAAAAGCAGAAATTATCGGGTGTGATTATTGTGACGTCGACCTTGATAAACTTCTTGATACTCATCTTTTCGATTATGAGAAAACGGTGACATCTGCCACCTGGATTCAAGAAATCGAAAAACCTCTTGATGAAATAGAAGAGGAAGAGCATCACCATCACGACCATGAGCATGACCATGATCATGATCACCATCACCATAGCCATGAGGATCATGATGATGACGATGATGAGGATCATTCAGATTGTGACCATGAACATGGAGTATGTCATCATCACCATCATCACCACCACCATCATGACGGGGGTGAAACAGAGGAATATGGCATAGGCACATTCGTTTACTACCGTCGCGCGCCGTTCGACATCAATAAATTCGATTGGTTTGTGGGGAAGAAATGGCCCTCAAGTGTAATCCGGGCAAAAGGTATATGTTATTTCTCCGACCAAAAAGATATGTCATATCTCTTTGAACAGGCCGGAGTGCAAAAGAAACTTACCGAAGCCGGCAAGTGGTATGCCACTGCTCCCAAGGAGGAACTCGAAGAATTAATGGCCAGAGAACCGGGACTCATGAAAGACTGGGATCCTGAATATGGCGACAGGATGCAGAAGATTGTTTTCATCGGTAAAAATATGGATCGTGAGGAAATAACATCACTCCTTGATACATGTTTAGAAAAGATATAATAAAGCAAGACTCACTCCATCAAATTGATGCACATAAAATCCTTTTATGTGCATTTATTTTCTTTAAATACAGTAAATTAAACAAAATGTCAAAAATTTAGGTTAAATGTTATAAAACCTAATAAAATAAATTTTAACTTTGCTTCGGTTAACACCAACAACAGAATTTATGGAACAATATATGACAGAGTTGTCTGAAAAGACTATTGGGGAATGGCTGGAATATTGGGCTAAAGAAGCCCCCGACAGAGAATATATCGTATTTTCCGACAGGGATTTGCGCTGGACATACAAGGTATTCAATGACAGGGTAGACCGTTTGGCAAAGGGGTTGATGACCATCGGTGTCAAAAAAGGTACGCATGTCGGCATATGGGCCAGCAACGTGCCCGATTGGGTCACTATGTTTTTCGCCTGTTCAAAAATCGGCGCCATCACCATAACGGTAAATACTAACTTCAAAAAGTATGAAGCCGAAGACCTTATGAGGAAATCCGATATGGAGGTGTTGTGCATCATAGATCACGAGAAAGACAATAACTTCCTCGACATGACCTATAAGATCCTTCCGGAATTAAAATACCAGGAAAGGGATAAGCTTCATAGTTCTAAGTTGCCGTATATGAAGGCGGTGATCCATTTGGGTTCGGAACCACACCGTGGTATGTACACAGTGTATGAACTAATGACTATGGGTTGGGCAGTCCCGGAAATGGATTATCAAAGAGCCAAAGAGGATTGCAATTGTTACGATGCGATCAATATTCAATACACAAGCGGTACAACCGGTTTTCCCAAAGGTGCCACTTTGAGCCATTATGGAATATGTAATAACGGCTACTTGACCGGCGTACATCTTAATTTTACCAAGGAAACAAGATTGTGTGTCTGTGTTCCATTGTTCCATTGTTTCGGACTTGTATTGGGAGTCTTGAATTGTGTTGTGCATGGATGCACTATGGTAATTGTGGAAAGATTCGATCCGTTACTGGTGCTTGCTTGTATCCATAAAGAGAAATGCACAGCCCTCTATGGAGTGCCCACCATGTATATCAGCATGCTGAATCATCCGATGTTTGATATTTTCAATCTTACAAGCCTTCATGCCGGTATCATGGCCGGTGCATTATGTCCGGTGCCCCTCATGCAGGATGTGGAGAATAAGATGCATATGATTGTTACCAGCGAATACGGTCTCACCGAGGCAAGTCCGGGAATGACCCAGAGCCGTTGGGACGATCCCGAGGAAGTAAGATTCCACACTGTGGGTCGTGAATTCGAACATTGTGAGGTGAAAGTGCTTGATCCGGACGGAAACGAATGTCCCGTTGGAGTAGAAGGTGAAATGTGTAATAAGGGTTACAACAATATGCTCGGTTATTACAATGATCCGGCAGCCACCGCTCAGCTGATTGATAAAAACGGATGGCTTCATTCAGGTGACTTGGGCTATAAGGATGAAAACGGCAACTTTAGGATTACCGGACGAATCAAGGATATGATAATCAGAGGAGGAGAGAATATTTATCCGAGTGAAATCGAGACTTTCCTACAGACGATGCCGGAGGTAAAAATTGCTCAGGTTATAGGTGTGCCATCAAAGAAATACGGAGAAAGCGTGGGTGCATTCATCATGTTGAATGATGGTTGCAAGCTCCATGAATCTGATGTTAAGGATTATTGTAAGGATCAGATAGCCAGATATAAAATTCCGAAGTATATTTTCTTTGTAGATGAATTCCCTCTTACCGGCAGTGGCAAGATTCAAAAGTTCAAGCTAAGGGAGCAGGCTCTTGAGATACTGAAGAATCAAGGCATCTCCATTGATTAAATCTCTAAACTCTAAACTTTAAGCTTTAAACTTTGAACTTTAAACTTTTTTTCCTAACTTTGCACCCAATTGTGGCACATCCATAAAAGCATTCGGGAAAGATGCGCCCGGAGGCGATATGAGAAATGAGATGGAAGCCATCAGTAATCGTTAACATTTCACAGAAATAAAAGCCATGTCAAAGGTTTGTCAAATCACAGGCAAGAAAGCTTCAGTGGGCAATAACGTGTCACACTCCAAGAGGCGCACCAAAAGAAAATTCGAGGTGAACCTCCACAAGAAGAAGTTTTATTGGGTAGAGCAAGATATGTGGATTGAACTCCTCGTGTCAGCCAAGGCTCTACGCACCATCAACAAAATCGGCCTTAACGCAGCTCTCAAAAGAGCAGAAAAAGAAGGTAACCTCGATTTCAGAAATATTAACATTATCTCACTTTAATTCATAAGACACAATGGCAAAGAAAGCTAAAGGAAATAGGGTGCAGGTAATTTTGGAATGCACCGAGCATAAGGCAAGCGGTATGCCCGGGATGTCACGTTACATCACCACTAAGAACCGTAAGAATACAACTGGCCGTCTTGAGCTCAAGAAATACAATCCAATCCTCAAAAAGATGACCGTTCATAAAGAAATTAAATAATCTTTAAACCATGGCAAAGAAAACCGTGGCGTCACTTCAGAAAGGTGAAGGTCGCACATATAGCAAAGTAATCAAAATGGAAAGATCTCCTAAAACCGGAGCTTATGTCTTCAAAGAGGAGATGGTGCCTAACGATGCAGTTCAAGCTGCTTTGAAATAAAAAATATAAGAAGGAGGATTTTTAAATCCTCCTTTATTCTTTTTGGGAGGACCGTAATGTCCTCCTTTTCTGTGTCTTAATCGTCGTTTACTTCTTCCTGAAGAATATAACTGTTGCGGAGAAGATTTATAAGCATTACCATGCCATGATTGGTGGCGCTCTCTATTACGGAATTTCTGTCTCCTCTGAAATGAAGACATTCGCTCACCACTGTTTCTCCATACTTAACGGCTATCCATACAGTGCCGACGGGTTTCAACGGTGTGCCTCCGTCGGGACCCGCTATTCCTGAAGTTGCTATTGCACAATCGCTCCTCATCAATTCAGTTACCCCTTTGGCCATCTGTTCCACGACTTCTTTGCTGACAGCTCCATAGGTGGAAATATCGCTTCGTGAAACACACAAGACCCTTGCCTTTACATCGTTGGAATAACTTACCACACTCCCCAAGAAATATGCCGAAGACCCGGGCACTTGTGTGATCCTGTGTGCCAGATTGCCGCCGGTGCAACTTTCAGCACATGCCACCGTCAGTTCCCTTTCATGTAGCAATCCCCCCAATACCTCTGCAACAGTTTTATCTTCCATTGCGACTACATCGCTTGTGAAGATACTGTTAAGGTTGTTGTGGTAACGGTTCATTTGGAATCGCAAGAGTTCAACGCCGGTATTCATACCCGTGAGAGTGATATTGGTCACCAGATGAGTATTCTCAACCGTGATTTTTACAAATTCCGGCAGTTGAGCCTCAAAATGGCGTATCACCTTTGAAAGTTCCTGACGCGTGTAGCCGTAAATCACTACATGTCTGGTTTCGGTGAAACAGTCACCGATTTTGGCCATCTTCTCTTTTGATGTATCTTTATTTTTTTTCATCGTCATATTGTAACTCGGGAATAGGGAGGTGAATCCAGAGGACAAAAATCTTTTTCCAAAAATTTGAAATATCCGGCAGCCGCCACCATTGCAGCATTATCCGTTGTGAATGCTCTTTCAGGGATCCAAGCGGTGACTCCTTTTCTTTTGCAAAATTCTTCTACGGCTTTCCTTACCCCACTGTTGGCCGACACTCCACCACCGATCGCTATATGTTTCACGGGATGATCTTTCAGTGCCTTCTCCAACTTTTCCATCAATATTTCAATGATTGTGGATTGCAATGAAGCGGCAAGGTCTGCCTTATTTTTTTCTATAAATTCCGAATCCTCTTTCAGGGCATCCCTGAGGGTGTAAAGAAATGAAGTCTTAAGGCCACTGAAAGAATAATCATATCCCGGAATTCGGGGTTTTGCGAATTTAAATTTGTCCGCATCCCCTTCAGCCGCCAATCGGTCGATATGAGGTCCTCCGGGGTAGGGGAGTCCCATGAGTTTCGCACACTTGTCGAATGCCTCTCCGGCTGCATCATCGATAGTCTTGCCCAAAATCTCCATATCTGAAAAAGACCGTGCCAACACAATTTGGGAATTTCCTCCCGAAACAAGCAGACATATGAAAGGGAATTCGGGTTGGGAGTCTTCCGGTGACTTCTTTATGAAATGTGAGAGCACATGGGCATGGAGATGATTAACATCCACAAGGGGAATATTCAATGCCATTGCAAGTCCCTTGGCAAAAGAAGTTCCAACTAAAAGGGAACCCAACAATCCGGGTCCTCTGGTGAAGGCGATCGCAGATAGATCTTTTTTCGTGATTCCGGCTTGGCGCAATGCCTCAGACACCACCGGCACTATATTTTCTTGATGAGCCCTCGAAGCAAGCTCCGGCACCACCCCGCCATAGTTTTCGTGGACTTTTTGACTCGCTATGACATTACTCAGCATTATGCCGTCGTGTATCACGGCTGCCGAAGTATCGTCGCAGGAAGATTCAATGCCAAGGATATAAGTGCCCATCAACAAAATTTAGGCTACAAAGTTAATTCTTTTTATGTTTTCCGCAAAATAGCGGTTTATGGTTATAAGTGGGATTTTGTTTAAATTTGCATATCAAATCTTTGCCGCACTTTGTTTTGAAACCCCAAAGAATCCTAAAGGGCATATATCAAGCAGTCAGAAGCATTCTTTTTTCCGTGACATTATTCGTTGTGGGGATCTTTGTTGTGGTATACATCCTTATTTCCATACCGGCATTCACGAATGCAATGAAAGATCGTGGAATTGCTGAATTAACAAAATTGATCGGCAGCAAGGTAGAGATTGCCAATCTCACGTTTTCACCTTTCAATGAGATGAGGATAGAAGGACTGGAAGTCTATGATCTGGATGACAGGAAATGTCTGGAGGTTGAAAAAATCGGTGCCGGTATAAGTCTATGGAAACTTATCTTTGAGAAAAGAATTGAAATAACATATGGAGAGATAATAGGGTTGAATGCTCTCATCGTGCAGGAAGAGAAAGATTCGAGCCTGAATATTAGTTTTATAATCGATGCATTTTCAAGTAAGGACAAAAATAAGGAAAAGACTCCGTTTGATTTGGCCCTTCGAAATGTGGTGCTCCGAAAGAGTGGTGTAACTTTTAGCCGTCCATGGTTGGGAGGGAAGAAGATTGGAGAATTAGACCTTTCAAATCTTATAATCACAGATCTTGCAGCAGATATCGCATTTCCTAAAATTAATGAAAAAGAAGTGCATGTTGATCTCCGGCGTCTTTCATTAAAATCTCCCGATATTATTGATATAGAAAAATTAGGTTTGAAAGGCGAATTCGGAAGCGATAGACTCTTTGTTCAAAATTTTGTACTTGAGTTTCCAAATTCCAAAATCAATATTCCGGAATTAAATCTTCCTTTGGAAGAGAATGTCCCTGTCATAGAAATTTTAAAAAGACACAGACACGTTTTGCAGATCAATAACAGTTATGTAAGTCTTTCCGATTTCGGTTTTATAAGTCCAATATTGAAAGATTTTTCAGAACCTTTATTTATTGATGTAAACATTGAAGGAAACGTAGAGAATATTGAGATAAACACTTTTAAATTCGGCAATCCGGATGTTTTAACCTTGTCAATGAACGGTGGAATCGAGGGTTTGTCAGATTTGAATAATGTTGCAGGTGATATTTCAGATCTTGAACTTAATGTGACGTCTCTAACCTTTCACAGACTGGCCTCGTCCATTCCGAATATACAGGTACAGGTTAAAGAAATAATTGGAAACTTAGGTGATCTGCATGTAAAAGGTGATTTCTCTGCAACAGCTTTCAACAAATCGTTGAAAGGAAATATAGATATACTTTCCGATATATTTAACATCACATTTGAGGGCGGAATTGAAAATCCTCTCTCCAACACTTTCCAGGGGGCAGGGGAGTTGAATATAGAGAATCTAAAACTTGACAGGCTTTTGCCAAAAATCCCGATTGGGAATATAAATGCCAATTTGATTGCAGAGGGAACATTAACAGATAAAAACCCGCAGGGAATGTTGAGTCTTGTGGTGGAAGATTTTGAATACAAGGGAAAATTTTTCGAGGGATTTTCGTTGAATGTCAACAAAGACGAGGAACTTATTGCAGGTGATATCTTGATTGATAACGCGATCGCGGACCTGGTGGCTAACTTTAATGGTGATATAGAAAGTCCGGAAAAGAATGCGTCATTGGATATGGATATCCGGCGTCTTGATTTGTCTGAATTAATAGACATGAAAAACTACGACAATTATACTCTGGCAGGGAATATAAGTCTTAATGGTAAAGCCTCGGGAATAGATTTCTTCACGGGTGACTTGTCGCTCAATAATTTTTCTTTCGTTTCTCCCGACAATAAGAAAAAGTTGAAGTTAAATCAACTGGAAATAACCGGAGAGGTTGTGGACAGTATACACAGTTTGAATTTAAAAAGCGACTGGATGGATTTCCGGGCTGAAGGACCATATCAGTTGAAGACCCTCCCGCAGCAGATAATGGCTATGGCCGAAAGTGTTTTCCCGATTTTGATACCGGCCAACAAGGACAGAGAGACTCATCATGTATTCACCTCGGATATGGAATTCGATTTCATGGTGAAGAAAAACAATGCACTTACAGAATTTTTTAATCTCCCTTTCAGGCTTCTTGTCCCTGTCACTTTAAGCGGTTCGATCGACGGTTCGTCAAATTCAGCATTCTTGAATCTTAATGTTCCTTATCTCCAACAAGGTAAGGACAAGCTCATCTATGACACTAAACTTATAGCGAATATATATGGTGACGTTGGAGTGCTGGATGCTTTGATAGAAACCACTTTACCGGTGAAAAAAGGGGATCTTTCTTTGAATGTGAATTTGTTTGGCCGACAAAATTCCCTATCCACGGATATTCATTGGATAAATACAGAAAATGCTGATTTCAAGGGCCATATTTTATTGGATACCGATTTTTCAAAGAATGAATTGACCTCAAAACCTGAGATCAGCTTGGAAATAAAGCCCTCTATATTGCAGATGGGAACGGCTCAATGGCAGGTCTCCAAAAGCAATATCTCATACACCGACAAAAAAATTGAGATCGACGGCCTTAGAATTTGGCATGACGACCAGTTTGTGGAGATACAGGGAGTGGCATCGCCTGAATATTCGGATGCTGTCACTGTTAAATTGGCCGACATAGATGTGGATTATGTATTTGACATGCTCCAAATAAACTACGTCACCTTCGGTGGCACAGCAATGGGTGAGGTTGCCGGACGTGCTCTGTTGAGCGGCGATCCTATAGCAGAGACAGAGTCTATAATTATAAAGGATTTCACTTACAATGGATGCCAATTGGGTACTTGTTTTGCCTCCAGTAAATGGAACAATGAGCAAAAGGAGATAGAGATATCCGCCGACATTTCTCATAATGGCATAAGAAGAGTCTTTGGCTCAGGTGGCATATGGTTAGGTAAAGATTCACTTTGTTTTGATATCGAGGCAACCAAAGTGCCGGTTGATTTCGTGCAGCCCTTTATGGCAGTCTTCTCATCTCATGTGGGTGGTTATGCAACCGGAGCAGTGAAACTTTTCGGAACGTTCCATGATATCGATATGACCGGAAAGATCTTTGCGGATTCTGTGGCGGTGAAACTTGACTATACCAACACCGTTTACCATGGTTCCGATTCAGTTTTACTCTACCCCGGAAGAATTGAGATCCCGCATTTTGAATTGTTTGATAAAAACGGGAATTCCGCCATGTTGTCAGGCGAACTGACGCATAGGTATTTCCATGATCCATCTTTCACTTTCCGACTATCGGATGCAGAAGATTTTCTTTGTTACAACACTTCTTCAGAGTTGAATCCGGATTGGTATGGAGTATTATACGGCACAGGTTCAGCTTTCCTGAGAGGAGAACCGGGGCTTGTGGATATATCCGCCGATATGACTATAACAGGCAACTCATCTTTCACCTTTGTATTGAACGATACCCAGTATGCCCAAGACTATGAATTCTTGACTTTTTCGGATAAACGAAAGGAGGAAGCCAAACAGGATACACCTATGGGGGTGGCAGATTATAAGGAGATGCTGAAAAAAAGAATGGCGGAAGATAATGCATCTTTATCACGGTTCGGAATTGATATAAGAGCCACCGTGACTCCTCACGTGCTTTTCACTTTGGTCATGGATCCGGCAGCAGGTGACAAGATCACCGCAAGGGGAAGAGGGGCAATGCAAGTGAAATATGAAAGCGACGATGATGAAATGATGATGTATGGGAAATATGAAATCGATGAGGGTAACTACAATTTCTCTCTTCAGGATATAATCCTTCGAGATTTCAAAATCAAGGAGGGTAGCTATATCTCTTTCAATGGAAACCCCCTTGCGGCAGATCTGGATATCAGCGCTACTTACAGAGTGAATACCAACCTGTCTGATTTGGACAAAAGTTTTTCCACCGACAGGGATTTGAACCGTACAAATGTTCCAGTGGATGCTGTCCTTTCGGTGAACGGTAATATGACTTCTCCTGATATCACCTTCGACATAGAATTGCCAACCTTGACTCAGGATGTGGAAAGAAAAGTTAAGAGTATTATTTCCACTGATGACATGATGAATCGTCAGATCATTTATCTTCTCGCGCTTAACCGATTTTATACTCCTGAATATATGGGTGCTACCGGCAATGGAGGTGAATTGGCGGCAGTAGCATCTTCCACCATTTCTTCACAATTGTCGAATATTTTGGGTCAGTTGACTGATAAATTCTCTGTTTCTCCCTCAATCCGCAGTGACAAAGGTGACTTTTCAGACATTGAGGTTGATGTGGCACTATCTTCTAAATTATTGAACAATCGATTGTTAATCAACGGTAATTTCGGATATAGAGACAGAAGCAATTCAAGCACTACTTTTGTCGGAGACTTCGATGTGGAATATCTGCTGAGTAAAAATGGGAATTTAAGATTGAAGGCATATAATCATTTTAACGATCAAAATTATTATCTTCGTGAAGCGTTAACTACTCAGGGGCTCGGCGTGGTGTATCGCAGAGATTTCGACAACTGGTTCACTTTCCTCAAAAAACGGTCAAAACAACTGTCAACTTCTGAGGAAAAAGAAAGAAGTGATGATGAAAAAGATGATTCCTTAAAAAATGATGGAATTAATAAAGAGACATCAATAGAAAATAAAACTTTAAATGATGGAACTGAAGATTAATTCATTGTTGGAACGTATCGGTATAGGTGGAAATTCGGTAGTGGGTCTCGCCCTCAGCGGGGGTGGTGCCAAGGGCTTTTCCCATATCGGAGTGTTGATGGCATTCGAAAGATACGGGATTAAACCTGACATTCTTTCAGGAGTGTCAGCAGGTTCTATCGCAAGTGTGCTCTATGCGGCCGGTTTGCGTCCCAATGATATTATCAAATGTTTTACGGATGCTTCAAAATTCGGCGACTTCACGGAATGGGCAATACCAAAGGAAGGATTTTTTAAACTTGACAGGTTCGGAAAACTTCTTGAGGAATGGTTACCTGTAAAGTATCTCGAGGAGTTGAATATTCCTACTATTGTGTGTGCCACAGATTTGGATCATGGAAAATCAGTGGGTTGGAGTAAAGGTGAGATCGTGCCAAGGGTCATTGCATCATGTAGTGTGCCTATAGTTTTTAATCCAAAGAAAATAAATGGAGTGCAATATGTTGACGGTGGTGTGTTGAGGAATCTTCCGGCATGGGCCATCCGACCCTATTGCAAAACCTTATACGGGTGTAATTGCTCTCCCTTAAGGGGAGCGCCCACCGGAGGGGCAAAAACTTTGATAGATATCGCCTATAGGAGTTATCATTTGATGAACAAGGCAAATGTGCCTCAGGATATCAGGCTTTGTGACCATGTGATACAAGTCTACGATGTGTCGCATGTGTCGATCTTTGACCTTACCGCCCTCCAAAAATGTGTTATGGCCGGTTACGAGGCAGCCATGAAAGTGCTCGAAAAATCAAATCCCTGACACCTTCTCAACATAACAATAAACACAATAACAACAATAATAACAATAAACACAACATCAACAATAACAACAATAACAACAATAACCCCATCTCTCAACAATGGAAAAACTAATTATCTACCAGCTCTTCCCAAGGATTTTTTCAAATCCTACAGAAAATTGTGTCCCATGGGGACCTCTACAGAGAAACGGTAGCGGAAAATTCAATGATTTCACTCCTTCTCTTTTGGCTGGAATAAGAGACCTTGGAGTTAATTGTGTCTGGATGACAGGCGTTATAGAACATGCCACTAAGACAGACTTTTCTAAATATGGTATTCATCCTGACAACCCCAATGTGGTGAAGGGAGAAGCCGGCTCTCCTTATGCAATCAAGGATTATTATGATGTGGATCCCGCCTTGGCCGTGAATGTCAACAAACGAATGGATGAATTCGAAGCTTTGGTGAAAAGGGTGCATCTTGCAGGTTTAAAATTGATTATAGATTTTGTCCCCAATCACACAGCCCGCGAATATCATTCTGATATGGCTCCCGCCGGAATCGAAGATTTCGGTAAAAACGACAATATCCATATGAATTTTGAAAGGGATAACAACTATTATTATATATCAAACCAACAGTTTTATCCTGATTTCGATCTGGCTGCCGAGGGTGACAGGCCATATGTAGAATTTCCGGCAAAAGCTACTGGTAATGACTGTTTCACCGCTTTCTGCGGGAAAAATGATTGGTATGAGACCGTTAAATTGAATTATGGGCATGATTATAATGATCATTCCGATCATTTTGACCCTGTGCCCGACACTTGGATGAAAATGTTGCACATCCTTCGTTATTGGTGCTCCAAGGGTATTGACGGTTTCAGATGTGATATGGTCTTTATGGTGCCCCTTCCTTTCTGGCATTGGGCAATCCCGCAGGTAAAGGAAACTTATCCCAATATCATTTTTATCGGCGAGATTTATGATGTGGCACAATATCGACCTTTTCTTAATTACGGTTGTTTTGATTATCTGTATGATAAGGTGAATCTTTATGATACACTTGTGGGGATTGAAACTAAAGGATGGTCGGCTGCCCAGCTAACGGGTTGTTGGCAGACTGTGGATGGTATTGGCGACCGTATGCTCAATTTCCTTGAGAATCACGACGAGGTGAGGTTCGCTTCCAAAGCCTATGCCAACGATTCCATGAGGGTTGTGCCTTCATTGGTGGTGAGTGCTATGATTTCAAAGGGCCCTTTCCTGATTTATTATGGACAGGAATTGGGAGAAAAAGGAGATGAGAACGAAGGTTTCGCAGGAGATAACGACAGAACCACCATCTTTGATTATTGGAGCCTTTCTTCTTTGAGAAGATGGATAAACGGAGGCAATTGGGGTGAAACCTTGTTGACACCGCATGAAAGATTTTTAAGAAATCTTTATAAAAAAGTACTTACACTTTGCAATGAACGCAAGGCTATTAAGGAAGGTGAATTTTTTGATTTGATGTATGTGAATTTGCGTCAACCGGGCTTTAATCCTCACAGTCATTTTGCTTTCTTTAGGTATAAGGATGACGACATTTTGTTGATAGTTGTTAATTTCTCCCACGAATCTGCCACAATTCAAGTTAATATACCCTCTATCGCGTTTCAGATGGCGAAGCTCCCGATTGGCACTATTACCACTACCGATCTCCTTTGGGATAAGCCTTATAAATTGAGTCTGGCTCCTGACCATGTCTCTTCAATTTTTGTGGGAGCCGCGGATGCAGTGATTCTTCCGTTGGGTAAGTCAAATAAAAAACCTAATTTTGCACAAGTATTAGAGGAGAAAAAAACTGCTTCCTCTTCAAACTCTAAACGTCAAAAAAGTTAACTATATAAACTCAATGAGTAACTATCTTCCCCCAATCAAGGTGTTTGCAGGCACCAAGAGCCATTATTTGGGTGAGTCAATCTGCAAGGAACTCGGCATTGAACTTGGTAAAATGAAAATTGAGAAGTTTGCCGACGGCGAATTCGAAGTCTCTTTTGAGGAATCAATCCGAGGGGCTGAAGTTTATTTAGTCCAATCCACATTCCCCAACAGCGACAATCTCATGGAATTATTGCTTATGATTGATGCGGCTAAAAGAGCTTCAGCAGCTACCATAGTGGCTGTTATGCCTTATTTCGGATGGGCGCGTCAAGACCGTAAGGACAAACCGAGAGTATCCATCGCCGCCAAACTTGTGGCCGACCTTTTAAGTGTGGCCGGTATTGACCGTGTTGTCACCATGGACCTTCATGCAGATCAGATTCAAGGTTTCTTTGATGTACCGGTAGACCATTTGTATGCTTCTTCAATTTTTATTCCCTATATCAAGAGCCTGCATTTAGAAGACTTGGTGATTGCCTCTCCTGATGTGGGTGGAGCGAAGAGAGCAAATTCTTATGCCAAATATTTCGATGTTCCTTTGGTGTTATGCCATAAACAAAGGGCAAAAGCGAATGTTGTGGAAAAAATGACTGTGATCGGTGATGTTGAGGGTAAGAATGTTGTTCTTATTGATGACATTAGCGACACTGCCGGAACAATAACAAAAGCTGCCGATCTTCTCCTTGAAAAGGGTGCCAAATCTGTGAGAGCTCTATGCAGCCATGCCCTTATGAGTGGTCCGGCTACCCAGCGTGTGCTCGATTCAGGCTTGAATGAAATCATCTTCACAGATTCTATACCCTACGGTGTTGAAAACCATAAGGCCGTGGTTCTTCCGGTTGCTAAATTGTTTGCCGATACAATCCGACGTATACACAACAACCAATCAATCTCTTCTCAGTATCTCTTCAAATAAATTGATCATTATGAAAAAATATTTTTTATTAGGTCTTGCAACCTTGGCTTTAGTGCCTTCTTTACAGGCAGAACACCTTAAAAGTTTAAACAAGGATGGCGTTAGTTCTACCGTTAAGCCGGGTCAGGATTTCTATGAATATGTTAATGCCGGTTGGATTGAATCAAATCCTCTCACTCCGGAATATTCTCGTTATGGCCAATTCAATGTCCTGACTGACTCAAGCAACAATCGTGTGAAACGTATTGTTACAAATCTCGGTAAAACAAATCCTCAGAAAGGCACCAACGCATTCCTTATTTCCACCCTCTATGAAGCCGGTATGGATTCAGTGAGAAGAAATCAGGAAGGCGCAGCTCCGATCAAGCCTATCCTTTCTAAAATCGAAAATGCGAAACCCGAGGAAATGGGAGAACTTTTCCTTTGGTTGCACAAAAATTATAGTTCTCCGTTTGTGAACGTCGGTCATCAGGAAGACCTTGCCAACAGTCAAGTTTATGCCATGTATATCGATGGACCGGGACTTGGTTTGGGCGACCGTGACTATTACCTCAAGGATGACAAACGCAATAAAGAAGTGCGTGAGGCCTATAAGAAACTCATCGAAAAACAAATGATGAATGCCGGTTACTCCAAGAAGGATGCCAAGAGAATTGTTTCTAACGTAATGAAGATTGAAAACTTGATAGCCGATTCTACCTGGACACGCGAAGAAAGCCGGAATATCGCTGCAATGTATAATCCCCGTAGCCTTGAACAGGTTAAAGAAGCTTATCCTAATTTCCCATGGGATACATTCTTCACTGAAACAATGGGTTTCAATACTCCTGAACAGTTTATTGTAACGACTTTAAATACAGTGAAACAAGGTAATGATCTATATGGATCTTTGACAGACCGTGAAAAGAAAGATTATTACTTATGGAAGATCGTGAGTGGCGCTTCTCCTTATCTAAGCGACAATTTCAGTGATGCGTCATTCGAATTCAATAAGGTGATGAGCGGTGTGCAAGAACAACAGCCTCGTTGGAAAAAAGTGCTTGGCACAACTGAAGGTCATCTTGGTGAGGCTATCGGTGAACTCTATGTGGAGGAATATTTCCCCCAGAGTTCCAAGGATTATATGATAGCACTTGTAGAGAATCTTCGTGTGGCTCTTGGCAAACATATAATCAATCTTCCTTGGATGAGCGATGACACTAAGGTGGCTGCTATGAAGAAGCTCAATTCTTTCACCGTGAAAATCGGATATCCCGACCAATGGAAGGATTATTCCGAAATGGTGCTTGATCCTTCTTTGTCATATTACGATAATGTGCATAATGCACAAATGTGGGCTCAGAAAAAATACCTTGAAAAATGGGGAAAGCCCGTTGACAAGTCCGAATGGCATATGACTCCTCAGACTATCAACGCATATTATAATCCCATGGCTAATGAGATAGTTTTCCCGGCAGGTATTCTCCAGGCTCCGTTCTTTGATCCGAATGCGAGCGACGCTGAAAATTATGGAGGTATCGGTGTAGTTATAGGACATGAACTCACTCACGGATTTGACGACCAAGGCGCACAATTCGATCCGGAAGGCAACATGGTGAACTGGTGGACCGCAGAAGATAAGGAAGCTTTCGATACTCTCACACAAGGTCTTGCAGAACAATACAGCGCAGTAGAAGTATTGCCGGGTCTCTTTGCTAACGGTCAATATACTCTCGGAGAAAACATAGCAGACCAAGGTGGTTTGAGAATCGCTTATACTGCGTTCAAGGACTCTCAAAAGAAGAAAGGTGTTGACATCGCTTCAGAGGAAGCCAAAATAGACGGTCTTGATCCTTCTCAAGTTTTCTATATGAACTTCGCTAACCTTTGGGCAAACAATATCCGCGACGAGGAAATCAGACGTCTCACAGTAGGCGACGTTCACTCTTTGGGTAAAAACCGTGTAAATGTATCACTCAAGAACATTGCTCCTTTCTTCGAAGCATTCGGTATCATCGAAGGTGATCCAATGTACCTACCGGCAGACCAACAGGTAATTATCTGGTAAAACAGTGGAATAGGCATTAAATATGCCTCTCCTATGTTTTAATTATTATAAAATAACGGGCCGTAATTTACGACCCGTTAGTTTTTTTCCTAAATACTTTTTTACCTTAAAAATTTGTAGTCCTTATCTTATAAAGAGGAGTTCACGATATTTGGGTAGCGGCCATATTTCATTGTCCACCATCAATTCAAGTTTATCTATGTGGTAGCGGATTACATCCATATGAGGTAGCACAGTGTCATGGTAAGCTATCGCCTTTTCCCTTTCGTTTGTTATTTTATTGGCGATTCTGCGAGCATCCACCATTTCAGAAACCTCTTTTCTGATGAATTTTGTGTGTTCTACAATTTTTTTGACGGTTTCCTTATCATCAGCTGTGAGTTCCTCGCTCTCTTCCGGTGTAAACAACTCTTGAGTTTTCTTTATACATTCGAGCAATGTAAGCTCATATCTTTTAGCTACCGGTAAGATATGATTAATGGCCAAATCACCAAGCACACGTGCCTCTATTTGGATTTTCTTGGTGTACATCTCCCATTTCACCTCATTACGTGCTTCAAGTTCTACATCTGTTAGAACACCGGTGCGATGGAACATTTCTTTTGAGGCGTCACTAAGATATGCATCGAAAATTTTGGGAACAGAAGTCTCACAGTCAAGACCTCTTTTTGCGGCTTCCTGTTTCCATTCCTCGGAATAGCCGTTGCCGTCAAAATGGATGGCTCGTGACTGTTCAATAAGTGCCTTGACTTCCTCAAGAATAGCCTTATTGAGATCTTCGCCTGCATCAACTTTCTTTTGTACTGCATCAGCGAAAATATTCAACTGATCTGCCACGGCTGCATTAAGTGCAAGCATTGATGCGGCGCAATTAGTGGATGAGCCCATAGCACGGAATTCAAATCGATTTCCTACAAATGCGAACGGAGAAGTGCGGTTTCTGTCCGTACTGTCGATACTCAATTCCGGAATCTGAGTAACACCCAATGAAACATTTTCTTTGTCACTTAATTCAAGATTGACTTTCCCTTCAGCAATATCACTCAATATTTTGCTCAACTGGTCGCCAAGGAATATTGAAATTATGGCCGGAGGTGCTTCATTGGCACCAAGACGGTGAGCGTTTGTGGCGGAAGATATCGATGCTTTAATAAGTGCATTATGTTTATGAACAGCTGCCATAACATTTGCCACGAATGTGACAAATTGCAGGTTGTCTTTTGGAGTCTTGCCCGGACTGAAAAGAAGAACACCTTTGTCAGTTCCTAAACTCCAGTTGTTGTGTTTACCGGAACCATTAATTCCCGCAAATGGTTTTTCATGAAGTAGCACCCTGAAATTATGACGACGACCTACTTCACTCATCACTGACATTATCAGAAGGTTGTGGTCGTTGGCAAGGTTCACTTCCTCAAAAACAGGAGCAAGTTCAAACTGATTGGGAGCCACCTCATTATGACGAGTCTTAACCGGAATTCCCAGTTTATGTCCCTCTAGTTCCAGATCAAGCATAAAGGCTTCCACCCTGGAAGGAATTGATCCGAAGTAATGGTCTTCGAGTTGTTGGTTTTTCGCACTTTCGTGTCCCATCAAAGTTCGGCCTGTTAGAGCAAGGTCAGGACGTGCTGAATAAAGTGCCTCATCCACCAAGAAATACTCTTGTTCCCATCCAAGGTAAGCATTCACATGCTTTACTTCGGGATCAAAGAATCTGGCTACACGTGTTCCGGCTTTGTCGACCGCATTCAACGCACGTAAAAGTGGTGTCTTATAATCGAGACTTTCGCCTGTGTATGAAATAAATATGGTTGGGATACATAGGGTTTCACCAATCAGGAATGCAGGTGAGGAGATATCCCAGGCTGAATATCCACGGGCTTCGAAAGTGTTGCGTATACCTCCGCTAGGGAAACTTGAGGCGTCGGGTTCTTGCTGTACAAGCATTTTGCCTGTGAATTTTTCCACCACACCACCTTTGCCGTCATGTTCTATAAATGAATCGTGTTTTTCTGCTGTTCCGTCGGTGAGAGGCTGGAACCAGTGTGTGTAATGACGGGCGCCGTTATCGATTGCCCATTTTTTCATTCCTTCAGCCACACTGTTAGCGTATTCTCGTGGCAAAGGCTTTCTGTTGTCTATGGCATCTACCAATACATCGAAGGTTTCACGAGGTAGATACTCGAACATTTTTTGACGGTTGAATACTTGCTTACCGTACAAAGTTTCCGGTCTTTCTTCCGGTACTTCCACGGGCACAGCTTTGCGCCCCATGGCTTCTTCCACTGCTTTGAATCTGAGTGTTGACATTTTTCGTTAGCTTTAACGTTTTTGATTGTTTATTGAAATTTTCGATCTCTCTAATTGTTTCCAATCTTCGGGGTCAAAATGTTTTTCAGTTCAAAATTTGATATGTATGATATGTATGTTAGGTGTCTATGTCTGTTTGATATATCCCTGGTTGAATTTTGATGCAAATTTAAAAATATTTTTACAATTATGCTATAAAACATTTATTTTTTAATTTTTTTATGACCTACGCTTGGACACCAACAGGGTGTATTCCTATGATAAGGGTCTAAAATCTTTAGGTTCAGAAACCCACCCAAGCAATCCGGCTTGGGATGGGAGTGGAGAGAAAGGATTATTTAATGGATCTGTATTTTATCTCTGTCTCTCTCCATTCTTTTGAAACGTCTGACTTGGATGTTATTCCTCCTCCCACATAAATGCAATGACTCTTTTGCGTTAAAGCCGCACATCTTAACACCACATTGAAATGAAAGTCATCAGAGGAACGGAAGGGACCGCAGAACCCTCCATAACATCCTCTGTCGAATTTCTCATATTTATCTATTTCTTTGAGTGCGAATTGCTTAGGATATCCACAAAGAGCCGGAGTAGGCGATAATTCCCTCAATAATTTCTCCAACCAACACTTATCTTTCATCCCTAATTCCTTATCCCTTATTCCTCTTATCTCCGTGCAGATATGTTCTATCGAACCCGCTTCCTTTGTGTATGGTTCACTGATTTCCGGTTTTAAACCGTTTCGATTAAATATCTCTGATATATAATCTGTCACAATCTTTTGCTCTTCGATATTTTTGTCGTCCCATGGTTCATCAGTGCCAATTTGTCGGGTCCCGGCCAATGACATTGAACTTATGAGCCCATTCTTACTTTCAAGCAAAAGTTCCGGACTGGCTCCTATCCAACATCCGGTTGCGGGTGTCCCGAAGCAGAATATAAATCCTTTTGGAAATCTTTGACATAGAGAATAGAATTCTTCTGCTATATCAATGGGATTATTCTCTACAATCACTCTGGCTGCCACAACTTTTGAACCATCTCCTTTCTTTAAAGATTCAATGATATGGCTTACTTCATCTTTGTATTCCTCAAAAGAAGTTGAAACATGAGGAAAATTATAAAAGGAGATATTTCCCAAACTGTTTTTAAGACCTGGTTGGTAATGATATGGAATGGTGATGTATGGTTTTTCCGGTGAAAACAAACCGATTGTGAATCCCGGTGTGCCTATTCCCTTAATATATCCTTCTGAACTCCCATAGCAAAGCATATGGTCTTCGGGATAACGGTATGCATAAAAAGATAGCCCGGAAAGAAAAGCACTTCTAATTTGTTCCGCAAAGGTCTCATCTTTTACTATACTGAAAAAAAACATCGGACCATTGGTTGCCCGACGTGAATCCCTGTCATATCTTATTCCCATACTTTACACTATTTCACCGATAAGTTCAAAAGGATATGCCTCGGTTATTTTGACGTTCACAAATTCTCCCGGTTTTAAAAAATTATCACTTTTCCCTAAATCCTCATCCCTTATCCCTTTTATTATCACTTCAGGATCCACTTCCGGTGAATCATACTGAGTTCGACCGTAGGCCACTCCATCTTCGATTCTATCTATCAGAACTTTTTGGACTGAACCTACCATCGCATCATTTAATTCCTGGGCAATTTCCTGTTGTAAGGCCATGAGTTGGTCAAGTCTTTCCTGTTTTACCTCAGGTGATATTGAATCCTTATGATGGGCAGCTGCGAAAGTGTCTTCCTCTTCACAATATGTGAAAGCCCCCATCCTGTCGAATCTCTGAGTCTTTACAAAGTTTAAAAGTTCCTCGAATTCCTTATCACCCTCTCCCGGAAAACCGGTCATTAGTGTGGTGCGAATCCTTATACCGGGCACCTTGTCTCTTATTGTTTTTAACAATTTCAATGTTTCTTCCTTTGAGATGTGACGGCGCATGTTCTTTAGAACAGGGTCAGCTATGTGTTGTAAGGCTATGTCAAGATAATTGCAGACATTGTCTCTTTTTGCCATCACATCCAAGACATCGTAAGGAAAGTCTGTAGGATAGGCATAATGTAACCTTATCCATTCCACTCCTTCCACCTGTGCCATTCTGTCGATCAATTCAGCTAACTTTGATTCACCATAGAGATCTGTGCCATAAGCCGAAAGATCCTGGGCGATAACATTGAATTCTTTAACCCCATGTTCCACCAAGTGTTTCACTTCCTCAAGAATCTCTTCAATAGTCCGGGAGGTATGGCACCCTGTGATTAAAGGAATTGCACAGAAAGCACAGAAACGGTTGCAACCTTCAGAGATTTTAAGATATGCGGAATGAGAGGGTGTGGTAAGAGTCCTTTCCCAAGGTTTGGGTGTCAATTGATTAGTTAATTGGTCTGGGTGTTTGGAAGCGAGAGGAAGGTCTTCGATAAACCTGTTGTAATCAAATTTGCCATACCAAAGATCAACCTCTGGTATTTCCTCTTTTAGGGTATCGAGATATCTCTGTGACAAACAGCCCATAACTGCAACTTTCCCAATTTTACCCTCTTTCTTAAGTTCACAGAGTTCAAGGATGGTGTTGATGGACTCCTCTTTTGCATCAGAAATAAAGCCACAAGTATTCACCATTACATATTTGCCGCATGGTTCAGGGGAATCAAATATAACTTTATACCCCTTTGACTCAATGCGTTTTATAAGGCGTTCGCTTTCTACAAGATTTTTAGAACACCCCAATGAAATCACATCGATTCTTTCCCCTATATCTTTCAAACTCTTCACTTGCAGCTGGCCTAATGATACGCTTTACTTCTAACTTTTCTTTAGATGGAAAACAAAGTTCTTACGAATTCTTCGGGATTGAAAACCTGCAAGTCATCAATACCTTCCCCAATGCCGATATATTTCACCGGAATCTTGAATTGATCGCTTATGCCTATCACTACTCCTCCTTTGGCTGTACCGTCGAGTTTGGTTATGGCCAAGGCATTGACTTCAGTGGCTGCTACAAACTGTTTGGCCTGTTCAAAGGCATTTTGACCGGTAGATCCGTCAAGAACCAACAATATTTCTTGTGGAGCGTCGGGAACCACTCTTTTCATGACATTTTTAATCTTGGTGAGTTCATTCATCAGGCCGACCTTATTATGCAGTCTCCCGGCGGTATCAATAATCACAACATCAGCTCCCTGAGCCTTTGCGGAATTAAGGGTGTCGAAAGCCACGGCAGCCGGGTCGCTACCCATTTTTTGTTTGATTACCGGCACACCGACTCTTTCTCCCCAAATATCCAATTGTTCAATCGCCGCTGCCCTGAATGTATCTGCCGCTCCAAGCATCACTTTGTTGCCCGCTTTCTTGAATTGTGCGGCCAACTTGCCGATTGTGGTGGTTTTTCCAACACCATTTACTCCCACCACCATTATGACATATGGGTCATTCCCTTTTTTCAATGAGAAATCTTCACCCACAGGATTATCTTCCTCAGGCTTTTCGAGGAGCCCGGCTATTTCTTCTGCGAGCAATTGGTTCAGTTCGGCCATGTTCACATACTTGTCTTTGGCCACTCTGTCTCGGATTCTGTCGATTATCTTCAGGGTGGTGTCTACTCCCACATCGCTGGTGATGAAGGATTCCTCAAGGTCGTCCAAAACATCATCATCTATTTTACTTTTACCGGCGATAGCCCTTGAAATTTTATTCCAAACTCCCTCTTTGGTTTTCTGTAGACCCTCATCAAGTTTTTCTTTCTTCTCGCGATTGAATAGTTTACCGAAAAATCCCATAATGTTTCTTTTTCTTTTAATATGCGAATATAGTTAAAAAAATTCGTTTATAAATAAAAGATTACGGTTGTTGAAATCCTATAAAGAGTCTAAGTTCACTATCCTTAACATCTTAAATTATGATTTGTGAAGGAAAGATATTAAATTTGCAAAGGGAAAAGAAGGTTTTATGATGAAACGTCTTATTTCTATAATTATAATTTCAATAGTTCTACTGGCTTCCAATATACAAATGGAAGCTCAAAATATATGCACCATCGCTCAGACCCGTTTGATTGCGGCATGGGATACCGTAAGCACTTGGTGTAAAGCCAACCATGTGGCCGACGGTCTGGATGTAGGCCTTTCATTGGGTGATATGGGTTTAGGAATCGAGGTCAAGACACCGGTGACCAAATGGGTGGATCTTAGAGCCGGTGTGGATTGGATGCCAAGATTCAAATTCCCGATGAATTTTGATCTGAACACATACGCTGACGGAGTGGCCACCGGAAATTTCAGTCACGTGGCTCAGCTGGTTTATGATAACACCGGAATTGAAATGGATGAGACTGTGAAGATGCTTGGTGTTGGTTCGATGGTGAACTTTAAACTTCTGGCTGACATTTTCCCGGTTCCATCCAACCGCCATTGGCATATCACTGCCGGATTTTATGCCGGGACATCTATGATAGGGAAAGCTTATAACGCTATGGAAGAGAAACCTACTTTGGTGGGATTGAATCTCTATAACCGTGCTTATGAATATTTTACCACTCTGACGAATATTTTCAATGTTCCATTAGGAGGTAATACCTATATGGATCCGGATCTTGTGGAAGAATTGCAGGAAAAATTCCGTCAATATGGAAGAATGGGTATACATATAGGTGATTTTAAGGATGGAACACCTTACATCATGGAACCCTCACCCGACGGTATGGTATCGGCAAAAGCTTATGTCAATCATTTCAAGCCATATTTGGGAGCGGGATACAATACTGATATTGATCGGGATGGAAGGTGGCATTTCGGTGTAGATCTCGGGGTGTTGTTCTGGGGAGGTGCCCCTGATGTGATAAATCATGATTACACCACAGGAAAAGATATCAATTTTACTAAGGATCTGATAAATGTCAGGGGAAAAGTAGGTTCTTATGTCAGAGCGATAAAATCTTTTCCGGTTTTTCCCGTTTTAGCGGTAAGATTCTCTTATACAATATTATGAAAATTGGGTTTCGTGTTGGGTGTGTCATAGCTGTATTGGTTATGATAACTTCCTTTTTCGGTTGTAAAAGTGTAAAGCTTGAAGATGCTGAAGCTGCTTATTCACGTGGGGAATATTTCGAGGCACAAAAAATTTATAAAAAGGTTTATAATAGATTGACCAAACGTGAAGATCGTCCTCTTCGTGGGGAAGTAGCGTTTAAACTGGGTCTTTGTTATGATAAACTCAATATGGGAGCCAGGGCTTCGGCTGCCTTTCAGAATGCTTTGCGTTTTGAATATCCCGACAGCATGGCTTATTTTTATTTGGGAAAGTCTTTGCAAAGCGAAGGTAAGTATGCTCCGGCCATCAAGGCTTATGAAGATTTCATGACTTATGTGCCAAAGGATCCTCTTTCATTGGAAGGAATAAGGGGATGCGAGATGGCTATTGCTGCAAAAGAGAAACCCAAGACCCGTTACATTGTAAAGAATGCGAAGATTTTTAATTCAAGTCGTTCGGATTTTTCACCTATGTTTCTTGATAAAAGTGGCGACCAATTATATTTTACATCCAATAATGAAAAAGTAACCGGTGAGAACAAATCGGCAATCACAGGAATCAAGGCCGGAGATATTTATTTCAGTCGTAAAAATGAGAGAGGCCAATGGTTGAGACCCGAACCGATTGAGGGAGAATTGAACTCTGATGCCGACGAGGGTGTGATAAGTTTTTCACCGGATGGACAGATAATGTATCTGACCCGTGCGGCGATTTCAGAAACTTCTAATACCACAGTTGAAATCTACACATCGAGAAGAAGTGACGCTTCATGGAGTGCACCCGAAAAATTCGTGATTGTGCGTGACAGCGTAACGGCCACCGGCCATCCCGCTGTGTCGGCAAATGGCAAATATCTTTATTTCACCAGCGATATGCCAGGAGGTTATGGCGGACTTGATATTTGGCGCATAGATATTGATGACAGAGTAGGAACGCTTATTAATATGGGACCGCAAATCAACACTGCCGGAGATGAGATGTTCCCTTATTCCCGCACCGATTCATTGTTCTATTTTTCTTCCAACGGTCATCCCGGTTTCGGTGGTTTGGATATTTTCAAGGCAAAACTAAACACCACCGGAGATTATTGGAGCGTGGAGAATATGGGATTACCCATGAATAGTTCCGGAGATGATTTCGGAATAACATTTGGTCCCGGCGAATCCGGTTTTTTCAGTTCCAACCGTGGAGATGCCAGGGGTTATGATCATATCTTCAGTTTCGAACTTCCGGATTTGAAAATCACAATTTCAGGATATGTGCTTGATAAAGATGAAGAACCCGTTCCGGGAGCTGTGATAAGGATTGTTGGTGACGACGGAAGCAACCAAAGGGAGGTGGCTCGAGATGATGGTTCATTCCGTTTCAACCTTGGCAGAGGAGTGAAGTATGTCATGAAGGCCGGTGCTCCAGGATATCTGAATGTTAAGCAGGAATTTGAAAGCGATATTGCCGAAGAGGATGCCGACTACGGCATTGATTTCATTCTTGCGGCAATTAATAAACCTCAGGTGGTTGAAAATATTTTCTATGATTTCGATAAGGCTACACTTCGACCGGAATCAAAGGAGGCTTTGGATGAATTGGTTGTTTTGCTGAATGAGAACCCTCATGTCTCGATAGAGATGGGATCCCATACTGATAGAAAGGGTACTGATGAATACAATATAGCTCTTTCGGAGAGAAGAGCGCAAAGTGTGATAGATTATTTGATCAATGCCGGGATTGAGGAAGCTCGTCTGAGCCCGAAAGGGTATGGCGAATCAGTGCCGAAAACTGTCACCAAACGTATAAATACCCTTTATCCTCAGTTTGAAGAGGGAGTAGTTCTCACTGAAGAATTCATTGAGGAATTAAGTCCGGAGGATCAGGAAGCGGCTGACCAGATAAACCGTCGCACTGAATTTCAGGTGCTTAGTATAGAATATGATCTATTTTAAAATAATTGAAAAAAGCATTATAGAATAATGAAGAAGTTTATTGTATCCGCATTTGGTATAGGAATGGCATTGTTGTCGCTTGATGCCAAAACTATAGATATTACAATTACTCCGGAACCACAGGGATCTACCTCAATAGTTGCTCCTGAAATCTATGGTCAGTTTGCGGAGCACCTCGGTAGATGCATATATGGAGGAATATGGGTTGGTGAAGATTCCGATATACCAAATACCAAAGGATACAGGAACGACGTTATAGAAGCTTTTAAAGAATTGCAGATACCGGTGTTACGTTGGCCAGGGGGATGTTTCGCCGATGAATATCACTGGATGGACGGAATCGGGCCGAAAGAAAACCGTCCTAAAATGATCAACAGCAACTGGGGAGGAACGGTGGAAGACAATTCCTTCGGAACTCATGAGTTCTTTGATTTCTGCGAGCTTTTGGGAATTGAGCCATACCTTAGTGCCAATGTTGGTTCGGGTACAGTTGAGGAGATGGCCAAATGGATAGAATATATTACGGCTGAAGATGGTCCGCAGGCCAAAATTCGCAAGGAAAACGGTAGAGAGAAACCTTGGAAACTTAAATATGTCGGAATCGGGAATGAAAGCTGGGGTTGCGGTGGTAATTTCACACCGGAAGAGTATGCCAACGTTTACAGAAGATATCAGACTTATGCCAGGGATTTCGACGGTAACAGATTATATAAGATTGCTTCCGGTGCCAGCGATTATGATTTCAATTGGACGGATGTATTGATGAAGAATGCCAAAAACCACATGAAAGGTCTTTCTCTTCATTATTACACTGTATGGAATTGGGATGACAAAGGAGCGGCTACTGATTTTTCTCCGGAATTATATTACTACACACTTGGTAAGGCCCTGGAAATTGACACTGTTATCAATCACCATGCCAAGATAATGGACAAATATGATCCCGATAAGAAGGTGGCGATGATACTGGATGAGTGGGGAACTTGGTGGAATGTAGAGCCGGGCACAAATCCCGGACATCTTTATCAGCAGAATACAATGAGGGATGCAATGGTTGCAGCCTTATCCCTGAACACTTTCCATAAATATGCCGATAGATTGAAGATGACCAACATTGCCCAGATAGCAAATGTGTTGCAATCAATGGTTTTGACGGATGGCGATAAGATGGTTTTGACTCCTACATATTATGTCTTCAAAATGTATGTGCCTCATCAAGGTGGTAAATATATTCCTTTGGATATAAAAACACCGATGAAAAAAGTGGATTCAGAGAGAAAAGATTATGAAAGATTTGTTCCAATGGTAAGTGCCACGGCCACTGAGAAAGATGGAGTGGTGACTTTGTCGGTGGCAAATACTTCTCTTGATGACAAAGCAAAAATTTCAATACCATTAGAAAGTCTGAATGTAGGAAAGATCGAAAAAGGAGAGATTCTGAAAGGAGAAAAAATTTCTGATTATAATGATTTCGATATGCCGGAGAAAGTGAAAATTTACGATTTCAAAGGTGCAAAGATAAGGAAAGGGAATTTGGAAATCGAACTGCCTGAAGCCTCTATTGTAACAATAAAGCTTGTATAGTTTTCTGATCTTAACTTATCCAAGAGCACAGAATTCTCTTTGATAAAGGTTGACTTTTTCATACAAAGAAATATACCGGTTCAAAAGTTATCTAAGACTTGAAAGAATGTAGAAGTAAGCAAGAAATTCTTCGGAATAATCTGGCTATATTCTCAGATACTGTTCCCAGTTCCTTTATATCTTTTTAATCGAGTTTGAATACTATTCTTTGAACTCCGTCTTGATAACGTGTACTGGTTATACGAAAATTTCCGATTTCCGATGTTCTCTTAACATGGGTTCCGGCACACAGACATACATCATAATCTCCGATTTTTATAACCCTTACTGTCTCGGAAGCATTTTCGGGAAGACGACTTATATCTAAATTCTTCATTGCTTCTTCCTTTGTAAGAAATTCTTCTATTACTTCCACGTCGGCTTTGACAACACTGTTTAAATATTCTTCCAGTGACTTGATTTCTTCATCAGTCAAAGCTTTTGGCAGATGGTAATCAAGTTTTGATTTTTTTCTCTCTATATGAGAACTGAAAGCTCGGCCACATCCGTACCTCCTTGCTATTTCTCCATTGAGCAAATGTTCCGCGGTATGCATTGGTGGATATTCCTGCTTGTTGTGTTCGTTAATCTCCGGAGTCTTATTCTCTTCCATTCAACAATCCCATTTATTTTTCATTTCTACAAAATTAAAAAGTAAAATTCCAATCCGCTGAATATTAACGAATTGGAATTTTGGAGGTGACCCCGGTGGGGCTCGAACCCACGACCCAATGATTAAGAGTCAATTCGCATGCCAACATAATTCGCAGGTTAATAATATTTTAATGTTCTCTAATTTTAACTTGCAAGTCTAATTGCAAGTCAACTGTTATCATTTTTTAACTGGGATTTCAAATCATCAATTTGTTCTTCCAGTTCTTTTATTCTCTTGTCAGCTAAATAAGTTCTCTGCTCTGCTATTTCTAGTAATTTTATTAATCTGAATATAACAGAGGCCTCGTCTAAATGTGGTGATTTACTCGACTCTGTTTGAATCTGTTCTTTTACCAAATCTTTCATAAGAAGTAATTTTTTCAATTCCTCAATTGTAAAAGCCTTACCAAGTTCATTAATAACAACAGAACTCCCCGGAGAATTTACTACTGAGTTTTTTACATCTTCTACAGAGTGGGGTTTGGAATCAATTTCTTCGCTAATATAATCACCAATATTGTCGACTTTATATAACTCACTAAGTTTATCTAGCAATGAAGCAGGTGCTGGTCTTTTACCATGTTCAATTGTAGAAAGGAAGCTGGGATTAAGATTTACATCCTCTGCTATCTTTCTTTGGGTTAATTTATGGTCTTCTCTAAAACGCTTCAAATCAAATAATTGACCTTTTTTTCGCATTTTCTTAACAAAAATTTACACCTTGAATTGCTAAACTTATGCAATATAATGCTTAATTTTGCGGTTAAATTAATCAATAATTTGCTCAATATTATTATTTATTGATTAATCTTATGCAAAATTATAATAACTTTATGATAAAACAAAATATTTAATCAATAAAATATTTTATTTAATGAATAAAAGAATTATTTCACTCTCGGAGCTATACAAGGAGAAGGTAACAGAGAAGCAAGTATCTCCAGCTCGACAATTGATTCAAGATCTCATGGATGCTACAGGTCGTTCAGAAGTTACAGTTAGAATGTGGATAAATGGGAAATTCAAGCCCGAACCAATCATTGTAAAACTTATTGCAGAAAAACTAAATGTAGATGCTGATTCATTGTTTCCAGAAGGAAAGGAGGTAAAAAATGGTAAATGATGTTCCAGATGTAAAACCCAATTCCCGATATACTGTAACTGAAACGTGTAAACTTTTGGGTATACATAGAAACACGCTCCGTAAATATACAAAACTGGGAAGAATTAAATCAGGTGTAAGAAGGGTTAATGCCAAAAAATTCTATCTCGGAAGTGAGATTATAAATTTATGGAACCGGCAAATCTAAAAATGGGAAACAAAAATATTAAGAACGGTATGACTGAATTAGATAAAATGCTTCAAGCAGCCTTAATAAAGGCAAATGACAAATACAGTGTTCCGCCTCAAATAATATGGATAGAGAATTCAACTATTGCAACCTTAGGCAATTTTAGTGCTTCTACTGGTAAGGCTAAGAGCAAAAAGACGTTTAATGTTTCAGCCCTTGTGGCAGCTTCTCTTTCAAATGGAAACGTTTTACATTATAGAGCGGAATTGCCTGGAAATAAAAGAAAAATATTATATGTCGATACCGAACAAAGTAGATTTCATTGCCAACGGGTTATGCAGAGAATATTGAGGCTTGCAGGCTTACCTGAGGATAGCGATTGTGATAATCTTGTATTTTTTGGACTTAGGGAGTTTGATCCTGCTACCAGACTTAAACTCATTGAACATGCTCTTCATAAAGATGAAGGATATGGGTTGGTAATAATTGATGGAATCAGAGACCTACTTTTGGATATAAATAATCCCGGAGAATCAGTGATGGTAATCAATAAACTTATGCAATGGTCGAGTCAGTTTAACCTTCATATTCATTGCGTATTACATCTAAATAAAGGAGATGATAATATAAGAGGTCATATTGGAACTGAATTAGCCAACAAGGCCGAAACTGTTCTTGTCATTAAAAAGAATCTAATTGATGCTAATATAAGTGAAGTCAAAGCTCTCACTATCAGAGATAGGGAATTTGAACCATTTGCTTTCAAAATTAATAATAATGGATTGCCAGAAAATACTGAGGCTATTATAGAAGAAATGGAAATGGTAAGATCAAAAAGAAGTCCTATTTCAGACTTAACGGAAGAAGAACATTCTCAAGCATTGAAAGTGGCATTCAATAATAATGAGATTTCCGGATATGGGAAAATGATAAAAGCTCTCACAGATGGTTATTCTTCGATAGGATTTTCCAGAGGTAGAACTGTAATGAGTAAACTCCTTTCTTTTTTAATTGAAAAAGGCTACGTTGAGAGAGAAAAAAATATCTTCCGAAGATCAAATTAACTTGACTAAGACTATAAAAAAACTGTTCAGATAAGTGTTCGTTCAGTCGGGGTATATATATATAAGGTGAACAACTGAACACTTTTTAGGACATAATAAAAACCCAATGAAAATTTCAGAAGTAAAGGAAATAGATATCGTTACCTTTCTTAGAAGATTGGGATATCATCCGGTACGAATAAATTCAAGTTATGCATTGTTTCATGCTCCTTATAGAGTCGATAATCATCCATCATTGCGGGTTAACCGTAATCATAATAAATGGTTGGATTATGCCACAGGGCAAAGAGGTGATATAATTGACCTTGGTAAATTATTGTTTCAATGTGACAATATTACTGATGTTATGAGAAAAATTACAAATGAACGACCAATAATATCATTATCTTCCAGACCGGCCAAAGACATAAGCGGAAATCAGAAAACTTTTTCAAATATTAGGGTCCAGGAACTGACTAACAAAAAATTATTGAGTTACCTAGATTCAAGAGGTATCGACCTCTCGATTGGAACAAGGTTTTGTGAGGAAATTTATTATTCATTGAAGTCGAAAAGATATTTTGCTCTGGCCTTTAAAAATATCTCGGGCGGATACGAAATCAGGAACCCTTATTTCAAGGGTGCCATTTCGCCAAAGGATATTTCTATCATAACTACTGGTATATCGAACCCTTATTGTATGGTTTTTGAGGGTTTCATGGACTTCCTTTCCTATAAGACATTACATCTTAAAGCTGATTTTTCTTTTTTTTCGGAAACAGTGGACTATCTAATCCTCAACTCAACTTCCAATTTAAACCGTGCTCTCTCATTTATAAAGAAATATGAATTGGTTGCCTGTTGTTTGGATAATGATGAAGCTGGAAGAAAAGCAGTTGATCTTATAGCATCTGAACATAATGGGGTACATGATATGTCTGAAGTCTACCAGGACTTCAAAGACTTGAATGATTTTATTCGTAATCGTCCAATGTTAAAATCCACTGAACGATGATAAGAATATTTGATGTCATTGAAATAAAAGGATTTATTTTCGGATATCCGGAATGGGATTTAAATAATGATGGAATGGAAATAAAATTTCTTTTGGTTCCTGATTCTACAAATGGAATCCCATATCTCAGTAATGAGATGGCTATGATAAATGTAATGGTTTTTAAAAGAGACATAATTCAAGAAGATATAGATAAATGGATAAAGGGAGCTAGAATTTCAGAAACTGGTTTCTTGTGTGATTATGAACAAGAAAATGAAGGATATATTGACAAGGTTAGATTTGTATTGATTTTGTAAAAAAGCGGGTGAAAGATTTTTTGTTAAGTTTATGCATGTAAAAACTTAACAAATTTGTATCTTTGAACCATGAAATCAACAGAAGCAATCGAAAAAAGAATTAATGATATAGGGACCGGGATTGTTTTTAGTTATTCCGACCTTCAATTGCCTCCGGAATCTCAAATGGCAGCAGCAATGGCTTTAAGCCGAATGGTAGCACAAAAAAAAATCAAAAAAGTCGGTAAAGGTCGATTTTACCGACCTGCTATTTCACGGCTTGGAGAAATGTCACCTATACTTGACGAATTGACTAAAGACCTTTTGTATAGAGATGGTAAAAGGGTCGGATATATAACAGGAATGCTGGCTTTTTCTCAATTAGGACTTACCACTCAAATATCATCTAAAATTTTGATAGGAAGTAGATATTATAGACGACCTATGAAAAGAGGTAATTATGAAATTTCTTTTACCAAACAGGAAAATATATTGACAGAAGAAAACATTCCTCTTTTGAGAATTCTTGATGCCCTTAGATACATCAGAGAAATTCCAGCAAGTACAATAAATGATTCTATTACGTGTCTCACCAAAGTTATTTCCAGATTATCTACTGAAGAAGTAAAAAACATCATTCTCTATTCGGAAGCGTATTCGCCTTCTGTCAAGGCTCTTTTAGGGGCTATTTTGGAGTATAATAAACAAGATTATGAAAAGTTAAAATTGCAACTTAATCCATTGACAAAATACAAATTAGGAATTGTGGAAAAGGTGTTGCCAAATAAAAGAAATTGGAATATTATATGAATTAGGATTAATGAATATAATAAAGGCGACAGATATTATTTAATTTTGCAAAATAAAAATAAGCAATGGCACAGATTCAATTACCTGAAAGTCAGAATATAGAATGTAAGGAAAGTTGGCGAGACGAGTATCTAAAGTGGGTATGTGGTTTTGCTAACGCAAATGGGGGATATATTTATATTGGAGTTGAGGATGTCACCCATAATATCGTTGGTGTGAAAGATAGTAAACGTCTTTTAGAAGATATTCCTAATAAAATTATTACACATCTGGGAATTATTGCGGATGTTAATTTACACCAAACTGAAGGTTTAGATTACATCGAAATAATTGTCAAGCCAAGTAATGTTCCCATAGCTTATAAGGGTATATATTACTATCGCTCAGGAAGTACCAAACAAGAATTAAAAGGCATACCCCTCCAAGATTTCCTTTTAAAAAAGTTGGGGAAAAGTTGGGATGACTTTGGAATTGAAGATGCGGTTATTACAGATATTGATAGGGATGCTATAGACTATTTTATTGAGAAAGGAATAGAAGCACAAAGAGTTCCGGAAAGTATGCGTAAAGCATCTACTGAGGAAGTTCTTAAATCACTTCAGTTAATTGATAGAAAGGGGAAACTGAAGAACGCGGCAATTCTATTATTTGGGAAAAACCCTTTGGAGTTCTTTCCAAACGTTGAATTCAAGATAGGAAGATTTGGTCAGGACGAATCTGAATTATTGATTCAAGATATAGTTGCCGGTAATCTTATAAATATGGCCGATAAAGTAGTGGATATATTAGTGGCAAAATATCTGGTATCCCCTGTTAAATTCGAAGGAATGCAACGGTATGAGTCTCTTGAAATCCCAAAGGAAGCTTTAAGGGAGATTTTATACAATAGCATAGCACATAAAAGTTATATGGGTGCTTCAATACAGATGCATGTTTATGATGATAGAATAGAAATATGGAATCCTGGAACTCTGCCGGAAGGATATTCAGAAGAAATATTGTATAGTGACCACCCTTCTGAGCCCAGAAACCCCAATATAGCTAAAGTGATGTTTATGGCAGGTTTTATAGATACTTGGGGACGAGGTTATAAAAAAATATATAATGGATTCAAGAGAAACGATTTGCCAATTCCAAATGTTTCTGATCATTTTAATGGAGTTAAAGTTACAATTCAACGAACTGTTTTTCAAAATATTAATAGAGCTCCACTAAAAAATGTCGGAGATTTTGTCGGAGATAATGTCGGAGATAATGTCGGAGATTTTGTCGGAAAGAAGTTTGCAAAAAGATATAAGGCAATTGTAAACTTGATAAAAGAGGATCCTTTTATAACAGCAGTAAACCTTTCAAAAAAACTTTTAGTATCAGATCGAACTATAGAACGTGATTTAGCAAAAATGAGAGAATTGGGCATATTGATTCGTGAAGGAGATGACCATGGGGGTCATTGGATTATTATGAAATAATGACAAGTATAGTCAAGACGAGGGTGATGGAGAGATCTGTCACCCTTTATTTTTTTATGGAATTTGAGTTTGAAAATATGAAAATTTTAAGTTAGAGTATGATAATGAGTATGATTATTTAATCATATACTAAATAAAATTAAGAGGAGGAATTTTGTCTTGTAGTTATTGGTATTGTGTGAGATAATGAGATTTATTTTGCGGTCAAAATTAAACTCATAAACAAGATTTCATACAAAGAATGACACCTTA
>JAFLTP010000060.1 GCA_022510405.1 Muribaculaceae bacterium
GTTGTCTTTCCAAGAAGGGATAATGGCGTGTTCTATGTAATTTGGAGTATCGGACACTGACACTTCCGTAAAGATATCTTCTATGGAAAGGACCTGATAATCCGTACTCTTTGCCATATTAGCCTTGATTCCTGAAATGGAAAGTGAGGCCAAAAGAATAAATGTAAATGCTTTTTTCATATTGTTTAGGATTAAAATTATTTACGTTTCACAGTTTTACTTCCTGTAGGTTTCATCATTTTTGTGGCTTGCATAAGGCATTTCAAAGCCCATTCTCTGTCATCGTCTTCAGCCGAACGGCCCCAACCGGATGTGGATCCACCACCGCCTCCGGAACCTTCTGCAAAGGAAACTGCACCGTCCACATAGCCGGCAAACAGCATGGCAGCACATTTCATGATGCCTTCGGCATTATATGCAAGGTCTTCCAAAAGGGTGTCTTCAAAAGGATTTTCACCGTCAAAATCTTTGTAAACTTCCCTGAAATCATGAATCACTTTACCTAAAAGAGCGTCGGACAGACGGAATTTTATCTGTTCCGAGAGGTCTGATGAGGCTTCTCTTACCTTATCTCTATAAGTCTGTTCCTGTTCTCTGTAGGTATCAATTTTGTCCTTGGCTTCATCAAGCAACTCTTTATATTCTGATAACTGCTGGTTAGCCTTCACGAGCTTCTGACGCTTGTCAGAAAGCGAGTCAATGACTCCGGAAAGCTCATGGTCGAGTTTGACAAGACGTTTGCGGAGAGCCTCTTCATCACCTTTGCCTTCCTCAATCTGACTGGCAAGATCGGACATTTCATTCTCCAGCTGATGCCGTCGATTCTCAAGATTGGCTATCATGGAATTAAGACCTTTGACTCTTTTTTCTGCGAAAGAAACCTCGAAAGTAAGTTGCTTCAGGATAGATTTCTTATCCTCGATCTGTTCCTCCAGAGATGTACATTCCCTTGAAAGATCAAGCTTATATTGTTCAGTCGATCTATGCCTTGCACCCGTAACGACAGTGCTTTCACCTCTGTTCAACCCCCATTTTTCGTTTACTTTTGCAAAGTCATTATGCAGGGATATCATATAGTTCTTGAAATCGAATTTGTCTTTGCCCGCAAAGATTTTCTTGAATGAAAACTTACCGTTGACAATAGGCAAAAGGGTGCAATGGACATGGGGATTGGTCTCATCGAGATGGACTATGAAGGCAGCGATATTATCTTCTCCATACTTCCTTGCTACGAAATTATATACATCGAGAGCCCATCTCTCTATATCTTTTTTCCTTACGATATGGTCATTGGGAGACTCATGAGTGAAGCATACTTCTTGATTTCCGAAGGCAAGTTCCCTCATCCTGTCACGTGAACCACCGAATATAAAATTGACTACGGTGCGGTATTTTGGCTCTTCAAGGCCCTCGTTTGGGTCCTTTATTCCTCTTGCCCGGATATTCTCATTTATCCGTTGAGGAATGGATTTAGTGGTGTCAATATCCATCACTTTTCCGTCTTTTATCTCAAAATTAAGGTGAGCACGTGTACGGTCATAGTTGCCTGTAGAGGTGGCATATTCCCATGAACGGTCGCCCCATTTTCGTAAATGCTCATTGCTTTGACCCACAGAAAAACCCTTTCCGGGACGCATATCCATGACTTGTTTTGACATTATTTTCTATGTTTTTTAGTGGTTTAAACCATCAATTTTTATTGAATTTATTAGGATCAGGAGGTTAAATTTTCGCCCAAATGAGTCATGATTTCATCTGATTTTTGAAAGAAAATCCTCCCATTTTCATCAAGATTTTCGCTGAATTTCCATTATAAATGGCCACATTTATTTCAAAATCCAAAGGATTTTTCTCCCTTCCTTACAGCTTGCTGCCACCAAAGGTGGTTTGCCTCCGAATTTTCGTCAGAAAAACGGGTATTAGGCTAATAGCCAATTTCTAAAAGATAAAAGGATGTAATTCAATCTTATATACTATAGTTCTAATATCGTAAGTAACAAAATAGTAACAAAGGTGAGAATTTTTTTTAATTAGAAAATAAAAGAATTCAAAGTATAATAATAGAAAGCAAAAATCTATTTTATGTTGGTGAGATTATCTTCTATTCTTCAGTATGAAAGTATTTTCTTAAAAATGGGTATCTTTGCATTATCCTGACTCTTCATTAAGTCAACACGAAGTTATGAGAAAAGTAGTAGATAAAAATATCATAGATAATATAGCTTCTCGAATAGACACTTTGATTCAAGAGGCAAGAAATCATGTTTCTCGTGCAGTCAATGTAACCGAGGTCATGACTAAATTTGAAATTGGTCGTATTTTAATAGAGGTTATTCAGGATGGAGAAGTAAGAGCCACTTATGGCAAACAATTATTGAAAGGAATATCTGAAATTCTTTTAAAGCGGTTTGGATCTGGCTGGTCATCGGATACATTAGAAAGATGTAGGACCTTTTATCAGGTATATTCAAAATCCGCAACACCGTTGTGGAAATTTTTTGAAGAAGATAAAGGAGGGGAAAGAAATTTAGAATTGAAGGAAAAATCCGCAACACCGTTGCGGAAATCTGCCCAGACAAGTCCAAATTTGTTGTCTTGGTCTCATTATTTGATTTTGATGAGGGTAGAATCAGATGATGAACGAAATTTTTACGAGATAGAAACCAAAAAACAGAATTGGAGTGTCAGACAACTACAAAGGGAGGTTGCTTCAAGCCTATATGAAAGATTGGCATTGAGCCGGGATAAAGATGGAGTGATGAGATTGGCACGGGAAGGTCAGATTATTGAAAAGCCGGAAGATTTATTGAAAAATCCATTGACATTAGAATTTTTGGGGCTTAAACAGGAAACAATATATTCCGAAAGCAAATTGGAAACGGCCATAATCAACAAGTTACAAAATTTTATGTTAGAACTTGGAAAAGGCTTTCTTTTTGAGGCTCGTCAAAAACGTTTCACATTTGATGAAGAACACTATTATGTTGATTTGGTGCTATATAACCGGTTGCTTCAATGTTACGTCTTGATTGATTTGAAGGTCGGCAGGCTAACCCATCAGGATTTGGGGCAAATGCAGATGTACGTCAATTACTACGATAGATATGTCAAAGAAGATTTTGAAAAACCAACAATAGGGATATTATTATGTAAAGAGAAGAAAGATACTTTGGTAGAATTAACACTTCCTATTGACTCAAATATCTATGCACAACAATATGCTCTTTATTTGCCTGATAAAAAACTACTTCAGAACAAATTAAAAGAGTGGATAGGAGAATCAGAAAGAGTTTAAACAATTATCCAAATTGAAAATGTTTATAAAATTGAATCAGATAACTTTACATCAGATGTTTGTGTTTGCATCTATTAATGAAAGAAAACTAATAAAATAAGAAAGAATTTTATTCGGTTTAATCCATGTTCTGGATATATGCAATAAAATTGACCACTTATAAATCATAACTATTATACTTTAATGATTAAGGAATTTAATACATAGATGGCATTCCTCTTGTATTTTGGAGGGATTTATGTCGGGAAGAAGGAGAACTTAAACAATTTAAAAAGGGAGAATACTTTCTCACATCTGGAGAAGTATGTAAATATCTTGGATATATTGAGTCGGGTTCATTCAAGTATGTCGCTTATACAAAAAAGGGGGAAGAGAAAATCGTAGGATTGGAAACTGTTGGAGGATTTGTGGCTAACTGGCCATATTGTCTCCAAAAGTTGTCTTCGCCAGTTGCTATAATTGCCAATACAGATTCAGAGATTTCAAGTCTCTCAGTTTCTAAGATAATAAAGAGGATGGATGAAGAGCTTGACTTTGATAAATTAGTCAATCTTGCAACCAAAGAAATGTTCTATACTATCTATGATAGGATGATTGATTTATACACAAAGACACCAAAAGAAAGATATGACAAAATGTTGGAAAGGTGTCCTCAAATGTTTGAAATTTTCTCTTTGAAAGACATAGCCTCTTATCTAAATATCACTCCCACACATTTAAGTAGGTTACGTAAGAAATAACAGGATTACTCATAATTATCTTAGGACTCTCAACATTTGTTGAGATTTTTTTCATTTTTAAATCCGAACCTTGTCTAATAAAAATTTCTTTATATATGATTTCAATAAAGTCAGATTGGTGGGGGATTTTATCCTTTGTAATAATATTATGTTAGGCCGTAAAGAAAGATTATTCAAAATCAGAAATAATGAGAGTTATGATTATCATTATACTGATCTGTTGGCAACTGAGAATAATAAGGGAAGCTTTCTTCTTAACATTTATTAACTACATGATATAGTTATAACTATGAAAAATAGTTATATCTTTGCCAAATAATATAAATCAGTATGGATAAATTAACAGCAAAAGAAGAAGAAATCTTGAATCTGTTTTGGGAAAAAGGACCTCTGTTTGTAAGGGAGATAGTGGACATTTATAAAGATCCCAAACCTCATTTCAATACTATTTCAACAATGGTGAGAGCGTTGGAAGATAAAGGATATTTAGACCACATGCCGGTGGGGAAATCTTTCCAATACCGTGCTATTGTAAATAAAGAAGACTTCGGAAAAAGAAATCTCACTTCTATAATTGGGAAATACTTTAAAAATTCATATTTAAGAGTGGTATCTTCTTTTGTTGAAGAAGGAAATATTCCGGTAGAACAATTGAGAGAACTCCTTGAAGAAATAGAAAAACCTAAAAAAGAATGAACTAAACATGGGCACCTTATTTAGTTTTTCACTTATTTCCTCATTAATAATATTATCCCTATTGCCGGTTATTTATTTTCTGGTAAATAGATGTATGAATTTCAAGTTCAACAGAAGGGTCATTATCCTATCAATTTTAATAGCAACCTTATTCCCTTTTTTATCAAACTTTAATTACAAAGCAATAGAACTGCCGGAAGTTTCAGGACAAGTCTTCAAATATATAAAAGCTGAAGCAATCTCCACGACTACAAATGAACTGAAATCTCAAGTTATTTCCTTCATCCTAATAATTTATATAGCAGGCCTTATTTTTCTTATTATTAAAGAGTTTATTTCTTATATCAGGCTTTTCATTCTGATTTCAAGAGCAAGAAGAGTTAAGAAAGAGGGTTATACCTTATGCATTATAAATGAAAAAAATATTTCCCCTTTCAGTTGGGGTAATTTCATAGTTTTCCCTGGAGGCCGGGAAATAGAATCACCGATTTTACTTCATGAAATAGCCCATACTCATTTTAAGCATTGGAGAGATATTCTATTACTTGATATATTCTGTATATTCACATGGTATAATCCTTTCTCCTGGGTTATCAAAAGCTTAGCCAAACTTAATCATGAGTTTGAAGCTGATAATATGGTAATTCAAGAAGGAGTGGATGTTAAAGAATATCAGAAATTACTTATTTTTAAAGTAATAGGTGAAAAAAGTTTTTCTATCACCAATAATTTTAGTTTAAATAAGAGTCATTTCAGAAAAAGGGTGTTATTTATGAACCGAGGTGAAACTAAGGAAAGGAATTGGATAGCTCTATTTGGGTTACCATCCATTATTGTATCCTTATTTTTAATTTCGACACCTACAATTGCAGCTATGCTTGCAAAGATTTCAGATTATTCCATCAAACAATGGCCTTTTATCAGAAAAGATATTCCCATTAGATTAGCTGATGAACCAAATGTAATGCCAGAGTATGAAGGTGGTTATGAAGCCTTGTATCAATTGTTATTTGATAATATCCAATTCCCCGAAACTCTTTTAACTGAGTCGGGAATAAATAAAAAGGTAGTAATCAATCTTTCGGTAACAGAACTTGGAGAGATAAATGAAGTCAAAATCCTGCATTCTCCAAGTAAAGAGATAGAAAGTGAGATTAGAAGGGTGATAAAGTTGACGAAAGGCAAATGGGAACCTGCAACTATAGAGGGGCATCCAGTTACAAGTACCATAAACCTGCCTATAACGTTCACCACGATGTAATCAAGTTATCAAAGTCTGAATTTTATACTATTTACCTGCCTTTTGTAAGGTAGGCAGGGAGTCCTTACATCAAAAAGTATTAGATCAATGAGATCAATGATTATAAAATATCAAAAATACTTTCTCTGTCTTCTGACATTAATTGTCGGAACAAAACTATGTGCACAGAACTCAGAGGACTTGGATTCAGTCATAAATAGCCTGTCTTTACAAGAAGTGATAGTTACAGCTAAAAAGATAAGACAATCAGGGGATACAATTTCATATTCGGCTTCTACCTATAGGGATAAAAATGACAAGACACTTGAAGATTTGTTACGCAAAATGCCCGGGATAGAAGTGAAATCTGACGGAAAGATAACCTTCAACGGGCAATGGATTAACGAGTTTTATATCGAAGGAATGGATATGCTCGGTAGCAATTATGGTGTTGCCACACGAAATATTGATGCCAATGACATTGGAACGGTTCAGGTAATGCAAAACCATCAAGACATAAAAATGCTTCAGGGTATTCAAAGCGGGACTGCTCCGGCCATGAACATAAAGCTAAAACAAAGTGCCCTCGGAATATGGTCCTCTACAATTCAGACATCACTTGGGACACAACCCAATTTATCCTGGGATCTATCAGCCAATCTTATGAATTTCCGTCGCAAAGCACAGAATATATCTGTACTCAAGACAAATAATGTAGGAAACGACCTCAGACAAGATATCGGAGCACCTGTTACTTTCAATTCAAGTTATGGAACGGGTATACTTTTCCCGGATTCTCCCGGCCTTAATGACATATATACATACCGTAACACATCCGGTTGTCTTTCTATCAATCAACTTTTTAAATTAGATGAGGATAAGACCTTTTCCTTTAACCTTAATTATCTTTACGATAAGGAGAAAAGAGATGCAAGTGAACAAACAACATATCTGACAGACAGTATCTCCAGATTCATTATTGATGAGTCGAATAAAGTAAAAATGCAACAGCAATTCATTGGAGCACATGCAGTATATAAACTAAACGGGAAAAAACATTATTTAAAAAATTCTTTTACAGCCGGTATCTCATTCCCCAATGGAGAAGGAACAATCAATGATTTAATACACCAACACTTTACTGGCCATTCACTTAAAATTGATGATGAATTAAAAATTAATTACAAGACCATGCATGGAGCAGTGGGTGAAGCTATTATCAAAGCCAATTTTACCGATAAACCCTGTACACTTATCTTACCGGAATTAGGATTGAGTCAGGCTGTTAGGCAACGCAATGTAAACGCTGTCGGCTTAGCGTCTTTAGTTTCTGTTGCCGTGCCACATTTTATGTTTAACCTCAACGGTGGTTTCGATATACAATGGCAACAGGCAAAGACAGAAATGAAAATGATTGATATTCTCAGCTCAGGGGATCAGCATACATGGCAAGCCGTTGCCAATATCACACCTAAATTCTTTTTTCATAATGGTCAAAAATTTCAATGGCTTATAAATATTCCTTTAGGTGTAGAATATTATAGATCTAAAGAGGGATCATTGGATTATAGTAAAGTCTTTTTCACGTTCAAGCCTTACACAAATATCACATACAAACCTTCCGAGCGATGGGCTTTATCTCTAACTTCTTTATCAGAAGAATCCATTCCATCCTCTTTATCATTAATGGCTCAAATCAGATATATTGATTATAGAACCTTAGCATGGAATCCCTTACAGCTTGAAGCAAAAATAAACAGAACTGTCAAAACCTCTTTAAATGTAAGCTATACAAGTGTACTTGATATGATTTTTGGAGGTGTTACATTGACACATGCCTATTCTCATAATGGCTTATCCAACGGATATGAGGTTTCTGACGAAATTATAGAATATACCTTACTACCGAACACAACAAGGGGCAATATATGGCAAGGTGACCAGACATTTTCCAAAGGATTTTTTAAATGGAATTCAAAGGTAAGTGAATCTTTTTCAATAGGTACAAGTAAAAATGAGTTTTATGTTGATGATGTAATGCAGACCGGTAGAAGCAATTATTTGAGATTTAATATTTCATACAATGCCTCTTTTACCAGATGGCTTACTTTTAGTACATCGAATGAATTTGCGTTATCGAAGACATTTACAAATGGAAAATCAAACGGAAGAGCCAAACATACTTTTTCCAATTCAACTTCTTTCATAGTCAGGCCATATAAAAGTTTGACCCTGGCACCGGCGGTAATGTATTACTATAATGACTATTCAACTGATTATAGAAACAACGTTTTCATGAATTGCGATATTGAATATTCTTTCAATGATTTCATATTATTTCTTAAAGGTAGAAATCTATTGGATAGCAAAATCTTTCGTAGATACAATGATAATGGAATCATTCAGTATTCAAGTGAATATCGGTTACGAGGCCGTACAATCATGGTGGGCGTCAGATTCAGTATAAAATAAATAATTACCAAATACTTAAAATAATATCAATATGAACAAATTTCTAAGTTTATTGACATCTCTCGTGATATTTCCATACCTGGATGTCTCAGCTCAAATGACGGTGACCTATGCAATGGATACTCCTACTTTCACCCTCGCACATGAAGATACGGATAAATATCAGACGCTTGATACGTGTTACCTGACTATTACATATCGGTTTAAATATAAAGCCAATGAAAAAGATGACTCACTAAGTTATGACGACCTCATGGATCTGCAACTCGGAAGAAAGAACAATGCTTTTTATAGTAGGAATCTACGTGACCTTGATATTCAAAACACAAAGGAACTCAAGACTACAATGCAATTTGAAACTGTACCTGAAGAATTTATAGGTTTTGATATTCTTCTCAACCATGGGGATTCCACTATGACAGTAACTAATAGAATTCCATACACATCACAAGTAATTGAATATACTGAGAATACTCCTTTACCGGAATGGAAATATAATCCGGATGAAACTGCCACAATCATGGGTTACCATTGCCATGTCGCCACATGTGACTATGGAGGCAGGGAATGGAAAGTCTATTATACGAATGATATCCCGTTACCTTACGGACCTTGGAAGCTTAACGGAGTAAAGGCATTGGTTCTAAAAGCAGAGGATGCAGACCGGAATTTCATCTTTGAGGCAGAAGGATTGACTCAAAATCCCCAACCCATCATCCGTTATAATTGGAACCGAAAGAAAATGAATAAGGAAGATTGGAAACAATTTGAACAGGAAATGTATAAAAACGCAGGAACATTTGTCAGAAATACAGGTGCAAGGGTTATAATTATGGATAATAGTGAACAGGGTTTTCATCGGCTGAATGAAGATTGGTCTCAATATTACAATCCACTAGAAAAATAAAATTATAATTACTAATAACGGTAATTATGGACAAAAGCAAATAATTATTACTTATAGACATCTTAATGAGAGGTAATTTATCATAAGAAGATTAGATTACCTCTTATTATCATAAATCATATTTAAGAATTTAGCATTTGAAAGACTGTTTTTTTGGAAAAACATGATCAATATGAAAAAAGGGAGTAAATATATTCTTGGCTTTGAGAATCCGGAAGAAATGGTTAATTTCATCAATTCAAAAATCCGATCATAAGAATGGAAAAATCAATTTTAATTCGACTTCTGGTATTTGTTGGTCTCACTTTCGTGAGTCTTACCATCCTAGTGTTGTGCGGAGTGGATATCAGTCAAAAACTTCCCTGGGGAGGTGTAATATTGTGCATTGTTTTGATTATAACTGCGTTTTTACGCAAATATATAAAAATATAATAATTTGGAAACATAATATTTCAACACAAAGATTGATTAGTGGTTCTGAAGTTTGTAATTAATTTTAATGATATTTCTTAATTTGTTTAAAATGAAAAGGACTGAGGATTTCTTTATACCTGAAAATAAAGTTAAGTTGGAAGAGGAATTGGATTATTCAAGAGTTGATGAATATATCCGTTCCGCGGAGGCTTTTTCTCGTTCCACTTATCAGAGTGTATATATAATAGATTATTTCAAGCAGAATTTCCTTTATGTATCTCCAAATCCCATGTTCCTGTGCGGTCTCACTCCGGAAGAGATGAAAGAATTGGGATACAGGTTTTATCTTGAATATGTACCGGAAGATGAACAACAGATGCTTCTAAGTCTAAATGAAGCTGGTTTTAGTTTTTATAACCGGTTACCTTTGGAAGAAAGAAGAAATTGGTTCATATCATATGATTTTCATATCCTCAATAATGGGCACCCAATTCTGATTAACCATAAGCTCACTAACCTGGCATTGACTTCAGATGGAAGAGTTTGGCTTGCCTTGTGCGTGGTTTCCGCATCTAACCATACAACCCCCGGACATATAGAAATGCATCATGTTGGTACTTCAGAATATTTTGAATATAATCTTATCACAAGACGGTGGACCAAAAGGCAAGTCCCGGCTTTGACACAATCAGAAAAAGCAGTTCTGACTTTATCCATTCAGGGTTACACTATCAATGAAATAGCGGATAAGATGTGTCTATCAACCGAGACGATTAAGAAATATCGTAAGGCAATCTTTGAAAAACTTGATGTCAAAAATATGTCAGAAGCTATTGTGGCTGCTACCAACAATAAGTTATTCTAAGTTTTTGCAAAGATAAAATTTCGGGAAACGGTCAACTTCTCTTCCGGCATTAATTTCTTCCTTTAATTTATCACACATATATTTGGCTGTCTTAATACCGGAATCACTGAGTTCTCCGTTTACAACCCTGTCCACTGCCTCGTAGAGCCATTCCCAATTTTCTATTTGCCAGAAGGCACAGTAGCCTGCCGTATAATATACCATCCATTTCCTTAGATCAGGCTTTGCTTCCAATTCTGCAACATCCTCCGGTGATACCACTACAGCACCTGCTCCGTTTATGAAATCAAATGCATAGATTTTAAGTTGTGACTCCTTAAGTTCTTCAATTACTATCCCTTTATCGGATAGATTTTTATTCTTCTTGTTTTTCATAAAGCAAAGTTAGACTCATGTCCTATGTCTCACTATACACAAAAGTGTATTTTTTCATAGGGATATGAAGAATTACACTTTTGTGTATGGCAAAGAAATTTTTGGCATTCTAATTTTGCATCG
>JAFLTP010000061.1 GCA_022510405.1 Muribaculaceae bacterium
CACACCCATGCAATGCAATTTAAGATTGGCAACTGGTCTCCTTCAAAATATTCTTATCCGGAATGGGGAGGACTTTATAGGGAAGGCAATCAACAATTATATGTAAGCACAGGGATTGGAGAGAATGTAGCCTTTCGATTCGGTGCATATCCTCAGATAGTATTAATTGATTTGAAGAGTGACTGAGAACCGGATTAATAAAATATTTCCTAATTCCTTACCCAGCAACCTCTTATATTATGTATTAAATATCTTATAAAAAATAATAAGATTTATTATTTTTATGATTCAGTAAAATAACTGAATTTTGGAGAGAATTTAACTTAAGGATATCTAAGCCATGAAAAAGATTTTAAGTGTTGCTTTATCATTTTTAGCCCTTTCAAATTTGGCAAATGGTCAGACTTTAGAGAAGATGAACTGGTTTAATGAACCTGAAAACTGGAAAATCGAAAACGGCACCCTTACAATGGATGTAACTCCAAAGAGCGATTACTGGAGAATATCTCATTACGGATTTACTGTTGACGATGCGCCATTCTATTACGCCGAATATGGCGGTGAATTTGAAGCCAAAGTCAAGATAATTGGGGATTACAAAGTAAGGTTCGATCAAGCCGGAATGATGATAAGGATTGACCATGAAAATTATATCAAGACCGGCATCGAGTTTGTTGATGGCAAATACAATCTCAGTACTGTGGTCACTCATCGTACCTCCGATTGGAGTGTTATTGCCCTAGATCAGCCTATCCAAGAACTATGGATAAAAGCAGTGAGAAGACTCGATGCCATCGAGATTTTCTATTCTTTCGATGACAAGGAATACAAAATGATGAGAAATGCATGGATGGAACAAAACAGACCTGTAAAGATAGGAATATTCGCAGCTTGTCCGGACGGTGATGGATTCAAGGTCACTTTCTCCGATTTCAAAGTAACCCATCTTCCTGATAAGGTCAGAACTGACTGGCTTGAGAAAAATCAATAAAAAATTCCTTAATCAGACCTTTCAATAAAACCTCGTATTGAACTTATTAAATATATGGTTGTTAATAATTTAAATAAACATTTACACTGATTAAATTATTAAAACTTTATATTATGGATACACAGAAATCAATCGAGACTCTTCAGTTCTTTATTACGAATCTGAATGCTCAGGCTTTCTCTCATAAACTTCAAGCCTACATATTCAAATCAAAAGGCTACGAAAAACTCTCGACTCTTTATCTTGACCATTCCGGAGAAGAACTCGGTTATGTAGATCAGTTTATCAAGCGTCTCCTGGACCTTGGAGGAACTTTGAAACAGGAAAAGATCGATGAACAGACATTGATTGAAGACCCGGTTGAATACCTCAAGGCTGACAACAAGGTATCCGTTGATGGTATTGAGTTCTTGCGCAAATGCATGGATAATATCAAAGATGATTACACAACATTTGATATGTTCAAGGCATACCTAAAGGATGAAGAAGATGACATGTATTGGCAGGAAGAGCAACTTGATTTGATTGATAAGATTGGAGTGCAAAACTGGTTAATGACAAAAGCAATTTAAAAATCAAATTATGAATTTTTTGGAATTATCAAGGAAAAGATATTCTGTAAGGAATTATCTTTCAAAACCCGTAGAGGAAGAAAAACTTGCCTATATTTTGGAATGTGCAAGACTATCTCAATCAGCTGCAAATTTTCAGCCATGGATGCTATATGTGATAAAAGATGAAAATGTAAAGTCACAGATAAATCAGACATATCCTGCAAAATGGATGACACAAGCTCCTGTCTATATAGTGATTTGTGCAGACAAATCAAGAGCATGGGTTCGTGAGTATGACAAGAAAGTACATACAGACATAGATGGCTCCATAATCACTGAAAATCTCTGTCTTGCTGCTGCAGATTGTGGATTAGGTTCTTGCTGGATTGGCCATTTTGATCCGAATTTAATTTCAGAGATTTTGAACTTGCCTGAAAATCTTGATCCTATGGCTATTCTTACCATTGGCTATCCTGCAAGTGATGAGATTCCGGCCAAGAAGAGAAAATCCCTTGAAGAAATAGTAAGGATAATTTAAAATCTTAATTAAAAAATCGCAGCGACAGCTGTGTCGCGAAAATAATAAAGTGAGATGGCACCGGATTTTCCGATGCCATTTTTTTAATGTACCTTTCAGCAACATAACTTTGAGCCCTAAAACAACACGACATGTTTTATTTTGATGTAATTTCGCAACATCAAAATTTAAATGAGGAAAAATGAAAAAGAATATAGTAATTATCGGAGCAGGCCAAGGTAAATTCTGGGGAGAGGTTTATAAAATCCTTACAGAGCATAACAAAAAATAAATTTTTCTAACTTTATAATTTCCACTTTAAACTTTCCACTTTAAACTTTAAACTTTTACAAAGTATTATGTGGTATCTGATACCCATATTCTTTTTGGGAGTATTGACACCGATACAGACTGCCGCGAACTCACGTTTGCGACAGTCTGTTGTGTCTCCATTTATAGCCTCCTTGGTATCTTTCTCAGTCGGAACTATCTTCCTGCTGATAGTTACTCTTTGTGAAAAAGGAGGAATTTTAATAGACAGAGAATTATTTTCATCACTGCCATGGTGGGCGTGGTTAGGAGGTGTCTGCGGTTTATGGGGACTGACGGTAAATATTATAATCTTTCCCAAACTTGGAGCCATGCAGACAGCCCTTATGCCGATGTTGGGTCAGATAGTAATGGGTATTATCATAGATAGTTTCGGATTATTACATTCTCCTAATTTTCCTTTCACATTTCTAAGATTCATTTCCGTTCTCATAATTTTAATGGGAATGTTTATGGTGATTTACCGGAAGACATCAGGTCAGAAAGGAGAAAGCAAACTTCTATGGCAGGCAATAGGATTTAGCGGAGGTGCGATATTTGCCATGCAACCTTCTATGAACAGTCTTTTATCAATCGGATTGTATTCATCAGTTCATGCCGCCTTTATTTCATTCTTTACGGCAACCGTGGTTTTGATCCTCATAGCTGTTGTGGTTCCTTCAAACAGAGTTCATATACCACAAATATTTTCACTTGATCGACCATGGTGGTCATGGCTCGGTGGAATTATCGGAGGTACTTTTGTGACCGGTTTTGCTTTCTTTGCTTCCAAAACCGGAATCGGGATATTGTTGGTTACAAGTATATGCGGACTTCTTGCCAACAGTTTGGCAATTGATAAATTCGGATGGTTCGGCACGGTTAAGAAAAGAATACGTCCTGTTCAATATTTGGGGTTGATTTGTGTTGTGGTTGGTATCATGATTTTAAGATTAAATTGAAATGGAAGAAAAGATAACTCTTAATAATGGTAATGGAATGCCGATGTCAATCTTATTTCAGGTCCCTAATTTTTGATGATTACCGATAATCTTCAAGATTTGGAACATCAAACGCATACTCTATTTTATTGGATTCCCGATTCTGAAAAATAAGAAATCCTTTCTTAATTTTTGGTAATTCCGGAGATGCTCTATCTACAATAAAACAATTAAAATTCTCCGGTTTAATTTCTTTTCCATTTTCATCTTTAAAATAATTATTCGATAACGAAACAGCCTTGACATATTTGTTAAGAGATTTTCCGGATTGTAGATCATACAATTCAATCTCATTCAATCCTACCGATTGATGAAATCTTTTCCGGTTTTTCCTTGTTATTGCCCAGCCCCCAGTGATTATGAGTCCATATAATAATGCGAAAGATGCACCGATTGATAATAAAAGAATAGGTGAAATATTCATAGTGGGATAGCGTTAAAAGTATTGTTGGAAACCGGTATCATAGTAGCTTCAAGTCTGGGAGGTATACGTCCGTCCATATACTTCTGCCAACCGGCTGTAAAAATCACAGCAAGAATAAGATACCAGGAGGGAAAAATCAGAAAAAGTATTGCCCATCCTGCATTTAGAAAGAAATTTAACCATACAAATTTCCACAAAGCAGCCTTTTTAAAATTAATGAAATATTGCGTCTGACTTGTGGCAACACGCCATGTGCCCAATCCGCTTTCACAAAGATATGCTGAATAGGCAACCAGAGTGGAATAAAGTAACGCTTCCTTATGATCAAACCAGGGACTTACATGAAAGAAACCTGCAAGGCTGAGAGCCGCTATCCAAAGAAAGGCATGATTTATAGCTATTATATACTTATGTATAAAAAGATTTTGTTTTAAGTTATCTTCTGGAATCCGTATCATCTCGATATTTTTCCACAAAATTACTGAAATCCTTATTATTCCATAAATCGACTTTTTACTTAATTATTTACCAATCTTAGCTAACAATTCTTCTGGTGTCACCATATGTAAAATAGAATAGGCCATAAGACGGTTGCCTAAATCCTTCATTGAGCCACCGACATGATAAACAGTAGTATCTATAATCAAAAATCTGTCATGTCCGGTGTAATTCCTTTGTAATTCTATCATAGAATCAGGATACTGTTTATTGAATTTCTTTACATCATTATTTATCAATCCATGATTCGGACTTGTATAAATAATAGCCTGCACATTAGGTTTCCTTTCTGCGATTAATTTCATTATCGATAAATCCACATAAGGATCTATGATGATAATTCTTTTCTCTGCTTCTTTTATTCTTTCATTCAACCATGTGTATGCATCAAAAATCTTTCCTTCACTGAATATTCCTTCAGGCTGAGGTAAGTTCGAACTTACTATTAAATCTACTTGTCCCTTTAAATCATCAATCTTTCTTTCCTGAAGGTAAAAACGAGAATCTATTCTGTTTTCCAAGTCTAATAAACGCTGATTGATGCTAAATCCACGAAGCAAATATTCTTTTAAAACTTTATTTGCCCATTGACGAAATAATGTGGCGTTCCTACTATTTACTCTATATCCCACTGAGAGGATAGCATCAAGATTATAAAATTTTGTTGAATATTTTTGTAACCCATCATTACCCATATGTTCCAAAATGGAACATGTGCTCCTTTCTTCTAATTCACCTGATTTATAGATATTGGCTAAGTGTTTGGTAATAGCAGGTCGTTTAGTTCCAAACAAATCAGCTATCTGTTGTTGAGTAAGCCATACCGATTCTTCCTTTACCATTACTTCTAATTTAACAGAAGAATCAGGTTGATAAAGTATTATCTCATTTTCCATATCTTGCGAAATTAATCATTATTCCGCTTGTTTTATGCATAATTTGCATATTACTTTTCGAACTATCAAGTAATCCCAACAAAATTAAAATGAGCAGTATCAATTTTTTCTTTCAGGAGTTCAATTTTATTCAGTTCATCCATAGTAATTTCAATTCTGCAATTTAAAGTTTTTGAAGTTTTCAATTGCCCATCCTATAAGTTCATGCAATTTTGGTATCAGGCTCTTGCCAAGCGGAGTGAGGGAGTATTCAACCCGAGGTGGTATTTCACCATAATAATGCCTGGCAATAAGTTTATCGGATTCCAGACTCTTTAATGTATCAGTCAATACCTTGGAAGATATATCAGGTATGGCCTTACTAATTTCATTAAAACGGGTCTTTTCATTTTCAGCCAGTACACAAAGAATCAGTATAGACCATTTCCCGGAAAATCTTGCAAGAACATTCCTGATGGGACAAGATTCTATCCTGGTATATTTTTCTAAATTTTCTTTTAATGTTAATGCGTTCATTTTCAATATTAGTAACCTAAAAGTAACTTACTTATGTTTTTGTAACTTATTGGATAAGAGAAAAGTTTATCTTAAATTTGTGGTTACTGAAACAAAGTGGATTTCAAATTCAAAGTTAACAAATTAAAATCAAAAACAATGAACTACACATCACCATCTACTGCTCAAGGCGTGATGAACGGAATGGCCGGTTCATCATTTGCGGCTTCTTGTGGCAACAAAGTTTCTTCTTCTTGTGGGAACAAAGTAGCCTCATCTTGTGGGAACCAAGTAGCATCATCTTGTGGTAACAAGGTCGCTTCCTCTTGTGGTAACAAAGTGGCCTCTTCATGTGGTAACAAAGTCACTTCATCATGCGGTTCTAAATAAATAGAACCACTTTGTATCATGGATTACTTTGCATTTCAATTCCATATCACCGATAGTTGTGATCAACGGTGTGAACATTGTTATATATTTTCCGAAGGACATGATGAATTAGTGGAGATGCCCTTTGAAAAAGTAGTCCGTGTAATTGAACAGGCAAGGGAGATGTGTCGTCAAACTGACACTCTCCCTTATTTTTTTATAACCGGCGGTGATCCTATTCTTCATTCAAGATTTTGGGATATTCTGGAATATCTCAATCAATATGAAATCCCCTTTACAATTTTAGGTAATCCTTTCCATTTAACTAATGAAGTCTGCCAACACTTGAAATCTTTGGGTTGTGAGTCTTATCAACTCTCAATAGATGGCATGGCAAAGACCCATGACATGATACGTAACCCGGGGTCTTTCAAGACTACTATAGAAAAAATCGGAGTGTTGAGAAGGAATGGTATCGAGGCTGCCATAATGACAACAGTTTCCGGGACCAACAAGGATGAAATCTTGGATATCATAGATACTGTTGTTGAGAATCATGCTGACAGTTTTTCTTTTGCCCGATATTGTCCCACATCCCGGGAAAAGAGCACACATCTTTCTCCCTTGGAATATAGGGAATTGCTTGACAAGATTTGGAAGAAATTTGAAGAACACAAGGACAAAGGAACAGCTTTTGGTTTGAAAGATCATCTTTGGAAACTTTATCTTTATGAAGAAGGGCTATTGAAAATTCCGGAAGAACCGGATGAAAATATAATATACGACGGGTGCCATTGCGGTCAATCTCATATCACTATCCTTCCTACAGGAGATGTGATGGCTTGCAGGAGATTTGAGAATAATCTCGGAAATATCTTTAAAGAAAACCTTTTTGATATTTGGACAGGAGATAAAATTAAAGAATTCCGGGAACTCACCAATTTTGAAAAATGTAAGGATTGCGAACTTTTGAGATTTTGTAGAGGTTGTCCTGCGGTTGCTTATGGATATCATCGGAATTTTTATGCATCCGACCCTCAATGTTGGAAAGAATTAAAAATTGAACGTTGAAAGTGAAAAGTTTAAAAAGATGAATAAATTTATTGAGACCATACTTTCAAGAAGAACTATAAGGAACTATAAGCCTGATCAGATAAAACAGGAGGAGCTTGACGAAATTTTAGAAACCGGACTTTATGCACCAACAGGAGGTGGAAGGCAATCACCGGTGATGCTTGTTTGTCAAAATCCTGAAATCAATGAAACTTTGGGAAAGATAAACCGTAAGGTATTCGGACACGCAAATTCTGATGGTATTAAGTTTGTTTCCGAAACCCAGAAAAGTATTGCAGACGATGACAATATCAAGAGTGCATTCTATGGTGCACCGACAGTCATCACACTTTTTGCTCCCAAAGATTGGGATTATGGCATTCATGATTGCACTTCAATGGCGATCACAATGACATTGGCAGCCTGGTCTTTAGGTATCGGCAGCTGTTATGTCAGTCGTGCAGAAGAAACTTTTGAGACCGAATACGGTAAGAAGATAATGGAAGAAAGCGGTATATCACAGGATTACATTGCCCGGGTTCATCTTTGCCTCGGTTGTCCTAAAGATATTATCAATCATGCTAAACCTCGCAAAGAAGGCAGGATCCATTTTTTGAAATAAACTAAAGCAAAGGAAGGTGGCACCATAATCTGAATGAAGGAAAAAATAAAGTCCCGACTTATATTTAAGCCGGGACTTTGTATAATTAAAATCTTAATCCACCTTTAGGAATCCTCCGTTATGGTCAAATTGGAGTTCTGTTTTGTTTGAAAGGTCAACTTCATATCCGTAGGTGTCTTTTTCGATCTTGCGAACCTTGATTTCGGGATAATTCTCATTGACATAATTCATAATAGTGTCAGGTATCAAAGCACGTGGCACCTCTCCATCAGCAGGTGCTTTTATTTCTTTCCATACACCAAGAGTGTCAAACTCGATTTTCATTCCGTTAGCTAACTTTACCTCATACTCTTTAATAACTCCATCTTTCTTGTCGATTTCGATATTGCTGATCTCAGAATTAAAATCATTCTTAAGAATAGATTGAGCTGCGGCCGGTAGAACCGTAACATCTTTAGTATTAGTGTCACATGAAATAAAAGCTACGGAAAGGATTGCAAATAATCCGATTGCTAAAAATAATTTTCTCATATTTCAAATTTATTAAGTCAGTATTAAAAACGGAAAATCAATAAGTATAGTTTGATGAATTAGTTAATTATCCTGAAATGAAATAGCATAACTTCTTAAAAAATATTTCGTCGTTTAATAGAAATCCTACATCTCTTCAAAAAATTGAATGATATTAAAGAGAATATATGTTCCGATAATCTGTATCTTAGTTGTTCAAACCATTTGAATTTAAGTTTGTTATAATAATATAAATTAAAATTAAATGATAAAATATTATGGATTATAAGGAAATTATCAAGAGCTCAGAAATAGTTATGGTGGAATTTTTTGCATCATGGTGCCCTCATTGCCAAAGAATGATGCCTGTAGTGGCTCAAATTAAGGAACTCCTTCAAGGCAAAGTTAATATCTATCAGTTTGATATTGATGAATATGCTGATTTAGCCCAAGCAAATGGTGCTGATTCTGTTCCCACATTCATTATTTATAAGAATGGTGAAGAGCAATGGCGTGAAAGTGGGGAAATAGAAGGCCCGGTTCTTCTTTCTAAACTTGAATCTTACCTTAGCTAATCTTGATGCATTCAACAGATCATACCCTCGTGACAGATTTGTTGACGGTACTGAAAGTGCCGTTTACAAAAGATTATACCAGACAACGTTTTGAAGCAATGCCTTTCAAAACGCTGTTTGGTGTTTCACAACTTTTGAAAGAATACGGAGTCGAAAGCAAGGGTTATCTGGTGGAAGATAAGACAGACCTCACTAAGCTTTCAGTCCCTTTCATAGCCCAAACTCAAGGAGGATTGGTTATTGTTACAAAAATTAACAATAACTCCGTTGCTTATTTGACTCAAGGTGTGGCAGAAACAATTCCCTCCAATGAATTTGAAGATATAGCAACAGGAGTAGTGTTACTTCCTTCTGTGCAAACCGGTGCTAAAGAACCGGATTATAGCAAACATCTCACCACAGTTATAATCAATACCTCAAAAAAAGTTTTATTATGGTTATTGGTGGGTTTGCTTACAGCTTACCTGATTGATATACATGACTTATGGCATTATTGGTCTTTCTGGGGATTATTGGCAGTTGATTGTTTTGGCATTTGGCTCACTTATATGCTTGTTCAAAAATCATTGAGTATAAAGAACCATGTAGCTGATAAAGTCTGTGGAGTCTTGCAGGAAGGCGGCTGTGATTCAATATTGAAAACCAGTGCCTCTTCTTTTTTCGGAATTTTCAGTTGGAGTGAGGTCGGTTTCACATATTTTGGAGTTAGCCTTTTGGCCATGTTGATTTCACCAGCAACTATTCATTGGCTTTCGTTGATCAATATTTGTTGTCTTCCATTCACTATATGGAGCATCAGTTATCAGAAATTCGTTGCCAAACATTGGTGTACATTATGCGTGTGTGTACAAGCCTCATTATGGTTGCAATTTATATGTTACCTTTTAGGTGGTTGGATGAAACCGGTATTCCCGCTTGATTTAGGATTCTTTGCTTTGGGTGCTACGTTTGTCATGGTACTTTTGGCTCTTAATAAAGTGTTGCCTCATTTCTCAAAACAAGATAATTAATATGGACATCAATCTTACATCCGCAAAGGAATTATCAGCCTTGGACCTGAATAATATAAAACTGGATATAAAACATACGGTTTTAACTCCGCAATATTTAGAAGATCTTATCCGCAATAAAAATTCTGAACAACAAACTCCCTTATCCTGAAACGTTCTCTGAGGGTTCAAAAGTCATGTTGGATTGGATCTGAAACACCGGGGAAAAAGGATGATTCACTTTGATATGGATGTACTCGACCCTTAAGATATTCTGGCAGCAGTTGCTCACGGACCCGAAGGAGGTCTCAAACTAAAAGAGGCTGTAAGAATTATAAACTATATAACCTATATAAAAAATGGTGAGGATTTCTATATCTTCACCATTTATTTTGGGCTAAAAGTATTCTCTAATTAATCGAAGGTATATTTTTTATCAGTTATTGGCTGAGTGCTTAAGTCATAATAAGTTGCCTGTTTGGCTATGACTTTGAAATAAGCGATATCCTGATAATTTTTATACATTGCCTTCAAGATTGGATTCTTTTCATAGACCTCACGTTTGGTATCATCATCTATATCAAATCCACAGATACCTTCGATTCTTGCAAATGTTGTCCCTGAGAATGCCATAAACGCTACTTTTGGATTTGATTGGATCTGTTTATAGACATCCTTACCGGCATTTGTGGCAAAATAGAATTCATTATCTCTAACCAACATTACTTGAAAAATGCGAAGTTCAGGCTGATTGTCAATTGAGGTAGCAAATGCAACATTGACATTGTTTTTAATAAAATCTCTTAATGTATCCATAATTATAAAAATCTAATTGAAACTCAGGTTTATACTAAAACAATAGTTTGTATAAAAAGTTTAATTTATTGAATTCTTTAAAACTAATAACTGACAACATAAATTACGATGTCGCCTTTACATAATCTATTTTTATTAATTTTGGTTAGACAATATTTATGTTAAATAAATATGTTATTTAACAGCAAATATTTTGTAGTTTTAATAAAAAGATATACTTTTGCAACGTAAAAAAGTTTAGGTAAAAAAGATTGTATCATGAAAAGCTACAGTTATTGTACTGTTTTTTAAGGATATAGAGTTTATTAACTTTAATATTAA
>JAFLTP010000062.1 GCA_022510405.1 Muribaculaceae bacterium
GCTGTTTCGCCATTTGCATAGGCTTCCCAATCGAAATCTTCGATAGGGGTTTGAACTTTTGATTCGCTCATTAAAAGGGGTTAATAATTTAGGTTAATGATTCACTTATTAAAGGCTTATGCCTTTGGAGTGCAAAATTATATTAAAAATCATTAATTTGCAAATTTAATCATCTATAAAAGGGTGTTATAAAAGGTCTCGAAAAAATTTTTTATTTGTTATCTTTCATAATTTTGAGTAAGATAACCTATTCTTATTATAAAGAAAGCATGTCGCTCTCTTGAGAAAGCATGTCAAGATAATCCTGCCTGTCTTCCTCAATAATTTCGTTTAGACGTCGTGCCTCCGCTTTAATTTCATCCTGTCTATTTCTCCACCATTCACCAAACCTTCTCCCAATCCATTTTAACTCGAGTTGTCTATATATTTGATATGCTTCATTAAAAATTGCTTCTGCTTCTGTGATAGTTTCACAATTCAGAATCATATGAAGATATTTCCTTGTAAGTATTAATCCACCTAAATCAACCCATTCGTCGGGTCTTTCCCCATCATTGTCTGGAAATTTTAACTTTCGGAGCACCGTATTCAAATATTTGGAAATAGCAAGGGTGTAAAGAGACTTAGCCCTTTCAGCTGCTGCCCTGGTAAATTTCAATCCTTTGTATCGGATATAAAAATCATCTTCTATTGGTTCTATCGGTCTTGAAAGCAATTCATCTATTGTATCAATAGCATTCAACATAGTCTCGACAGTAAAAGGATTCAGGACTTCAAAAATAATATGATCGTAAAGAGGAAGACTCCTTTTTTGCCGTCTGTCCCTGGAAGGCCACTTGGCTTCGTCTCTTAAAAGTCCGCATGAACGAAGCATAAGTCCGGGAACTATAGTGGTTACACCTCTGTCGTCGCCGAAAAGATAGGAGAAAGGGAATTCCGATGAATCGGGGTGTGTTTTGTGAGGTCCCATTAATAATGAAAATGCCCCGATTTTGGCTCCCAACATTAAATAAGATCCGGAAGAAGTCTTAACTCCTCTTTCCATCACACCCCAATGGATAGGGCCCATCTTGTACATGTGGTTGCTTTGATTTGTGCCGGAACCCGCATTCATAAAAGATGTCTGACAACCTATTAAAAGGGTGCCCTTGTGCATACTGACTGTATAGGGACCTGCCAATAACGAATGAGCCTCCCCGTTTTCCATATCACAATTTGCAAAAAAAAGAGAATCATGGGCGGAAAAACCGCTTCCTATTGTGGCTCCTTGACCTATATAGCAATTTACAACATGACTCTTGGAGTCTAATTTCCCATCTTCAAGTATAAAATTTTGCGCATCGACACCGGTTCCAATATAAGTGAAACATTTGCCTGGCGCTGCATTATTAATCAGGGAGCCGTTTTCAAGATGAGAGGCTCCTTCTATTTTGATTTCCGGTCCGATACTTACATTTTTTATACTGCCAGAATTTTTAATTACGGCATTTTCCCCGATCTCTGCCTCTGTAAGTTTAGAATCTATAAACTCTTTGAGAGAAGTTTTCAGATTATATTGCAGCCATCTTGGTTCCCGTGACATTAGTGTTGCTATTTGCGATGAAAGTCCCGGAAAAATCGGTATGGCCCTCGATCCTGTTTCATCCAACACCGAAACAAATGTGCCCACCCCAAATTGACTGTCATCTTCAAATTCAATCGAGGCCACATTTTCTATTCTAACATTTTCCTTAACTGAGCATCCGGAAATACCTCCCGGAATATTTCTCATCACTACACCTGAGTGGATATTGACATTTCCTTTAAAATAGACATTGACAAGATTTGACAAATCAAGACTTGGAGAAATAAAGATAAAATCCCAGTTGTCAGCAGTGCATCGCTGGGACTTGAGCACCTTTATTTCTTCTAATGTCAGATTTCTCAAATTAGAATCTAATTTACTCATTGGATTCAGTGTCGTCCATGTCTTCGTCATACTTTTGATACAAAAAGTCATTGTAAGGGAAACGTTCGGCATGAATTTCCCTCGCTTTTTCGTAAAGTAATTTTTTTAATGCGTCAATGTTGATGTGTTCTTTTGCAGAGATGAACACGCAATTGTTGGACATTTTCGACATCCAACTTTCTCTTAGAGCCTCCAACGGTATATTTTCACGTTTTGTCGGAGTTAGATCATCCTCGTCTTTCGGACTATAAGTGAAGGCGTCAATTTTATTGAATACCATTATAACCGGTATGGGCTTGTCGCCACAGACTTGTCTTAAAGTCTCATTAACCACCTCAATTTGTTCTTCAAAGCCTGGGTGAGAAATATCCACTACATGCACTAAAAGATCCGCCTCTCTCACTTCATCTAATGTTGATTTGAAAGAATCTACAAGATGAGTGGGCAATTTTCTGATAAATCCTACAGTATCAGTTAATAAGAAAGGAAGATTATCAATGATTACTTTTCTTACTGTGGTGTCTAATGTGGCGAAAAGTTTATTTTCTGCAAAAACCTCACTTTTGCTCAACAAATTCATTAATGTGGATTTACCTACATTGGTATATCCTACCAAAGCAATTCGGGTAAGTTTACCACGATTCTTTCTTTGAACACTTTTTTGTCGGTCAATGTGCTTAAGTTCTTCTTTCAGTCTTGATATCTTATCAAGAATTATACGACGGTCGGTTTCAATCTGAGTTTCACCGGGCCCTCTCATTCCGATTCCTCCTCGTTGACGCTCAAGGTGAGTCCACATTCTGGTGAGCCGTGGCAGAAGATATTGATATTGTGCAAGTTCCACCTGAGTTCTTGCTGTTGCGGTTTGAGCACGTTTTGCGAATATATCTAATATAAGGCTCGTCCTGTCTAAGATCTTGACCTTCAGTTCATTTTCTATGTTGGCTACTTGTTTTGTGGATAAATCATCATCAAATATTACTAACCCGATTTCATTATCTTCCACATATTGTCTTATTTCCTCCAACTTACCTTTCCCAACATATGTGCGTGGATTCGGATAGTCAAGTTTCTGAATGAAATTTTTTACGGGTTGGGCACCTGCTGTCTGTGCAAGGAAATCCAATTCGTCAAGATACTCCTTTACTTTCGACTCGTCTTGTTTTAGAGTCACTAATCCTACTAGGACAGCTCTTTCATTTATTTCTTTATTAATGATATTGTCTTCAATCATATCTTTATTCTAAGCGTCAATAATGCGAAAAGGCAGGTGAGGAGAATATCCTTCCTGCCTATATAACAATTCAAAAATAGAATTTACTTAATTTATTTAACTTTATTATATCTTGCATTCAACCCTTCGATCACTTCTGCAGTAATATCAAGGGCCGGGTTAATATAAAGAGTAGCGGCTTTAAAAAAGATGGCGTCATATCCTTTTTTCATATTATATTCCTGAATATAAGCCACGATTGAATCGTTTACGGTTTTTTGAGCCATCAAAGCGGTGTTTTCAAAATTGCTTTGCAAAGCGGCCACTGCTCTTTGAGCCTTGTTTTGCATATCTGCGTATTGCTGTTGGTCGGCTTGGAGCGATGCCTCTGACAGATAACCATTGTTCTGAAGTTTATTTTGCATAGTAGTGGCCAATGATTGAAGTGAATTCTCATGACGCTTCACTTCATTTTGCATATTACTTTGCATTCTGAGCATTTCTTCGTTGTAGTCTTTTGCAAGATTATAACTGCTAAGAATTGAATCCAGGTCAACATATCGATAATTTGGGAGCAATGAATCAGACCTTGCAATCATACTTGATATCTTTGCATTCGTCGCCTCCTGACTGTTTTCGTTCTTTCCACATGAAATTGTCACCAAACATATTGTCAGTGCCAACAACGATTTAATAGAAAAAAACTTTTTCATATTTTACTGCTTTTTCAGTTTCTATATACTTTTAATTAATTTGTTGCAAAATTAGAAAAAAAACCTCAACTTGAAAAACTTGTTTTGAATAAAAGAAAAAAATCAGTACTTTTGGAAATCAAAAAGATTAAAATTTGGTTTTAAATTCAAAATATAAGATAAATATTAGCCTTTATACACCCAAGAAGCAATAATACCTATGGAAATTAAAGATTTGAAACCCACTATCTTATGGGGTGCCTTCGATGAAATAACTAAAGTTCCCAGGCCTTCTCGCCATGAAGAAAAAATTAGAGAATATTTATTAGACTACGCTAAGAAACATTCTATAGAAGCCAAGACTGATAAAGTGGGCAACGTGGTGATGAAGAAACCCGCCACTCCGGGAAGGGAAAATGCTCCTGTTGTAGTGTTACAGGCCCATATGGACATGGTGGCTGAAAAGAACAATGATGTGGAACACGATTTCCTTTCAGATCCGATTCAAACCTATATCGACGGGGATTGGGTGAAGGCTAAGGGAACAACCCTGGGAGCCGACAATGGGATTGGTATGGCAGCAGCTCTTGCCGCTCTTACTGATGATGAATATCCTCATGGCCCTTTGGAAGCGCTGTTCACCGTAAATGAAGAAATAGGTTTGGAAGGTGCTGAGAATCTTGGAGAAGATATGATTTCGGGTAAGATCCTTATTAACCTTGACTCCGAAGATGACGGAGAAATTTTTATAGGATGTGCCGGAGGTGTAGACACAACTGCTGTATTTACATATAAGAAAAGTTTTGCCCCTGACAAATTCACTTATTTCAAGGTGAGTGTTTCCGAATTGCTTGGTGGTCATAGCGGTGGCGATATTCATCTCGGAAGAGCCAATGCCAATAAAGTCATAGCCCGATTTATCTGGGAATGCTCTAACAAATGGGATATAGAGGTAAGCAGTTTCAAAGGAGGTAATTTAAGAAACGCTATACCCAGAGAAGCTGAAGCTGTTTTCGGAATACATGATAAGCATAAAGAGGAAATTGAAAAATTTATGTCATTGTATTCTGATGAAATAAGAAATGAGTTTAAAGGTGTTGAACCGACTTTGAATTTGACAATTGAGGAGGTTGATAAACCGGATGCATGTATTGATTCCGCAACTTCCTTGAAACTTATACGGGCTCTTTATTCCGCTCCTCATGGCGTGATGAGTATGAGTAAAGATATAGAAGGTTTGGTGGAAACTTCAACTAATCTTGCTGCTGTGAAAATGGAAGATGATAATAAAATTATTGTTACAACCTCACAGCGTTCTTCTCTTGAATCCCGTAAAAATGATATAGCGGGACAAGTTGAGGCTCATTTCCAACTTGCCGGTGCTGAAGTTTCACATTCAGACGGCTATCCCGGTTGGGCTCCTAATGTAGAGTCAGAAATTATGAAAGTCAGTGCTGATGCATATGAGGAACTTTTCGGAGTGAAACCGCAGATAAAGGCAATTCATGCCGGTTTGGAATGTGGTTTATTCCTTAATAAATATCCTCATTTGGATATGGTGAGCTTCGGTCCGACTATGAGAGACGTTCATTCACCCGACGAAAAATTATTAATTCCAACAGTTGATAAATTCTGGAAACATTTATGTCTCGTATTGAAGAAAATATCTGAAGTATGAGATTTTCCAAAAGAGTTATAGCTATATTTATAACACTGCTGATAATGGGCGGAGGTATTTCTTCCGCCCTTTTCTCTACTGATTTGTTAGGAGAATATTTGCCTCAGGACACTTTCCCTAAACCGTCTTTGTTGCTGATTAGCGATGTTGACAGCTTAGGCATAGATGAAAGTGAAAGATATTCGCATCTGACGGAAAGAGATTTTAAATTGGTGGCTGAAGAACTTGATGTTGAGGTTGCAGCGATAAAGGCTGTAGTGGAAATAGAGGCGGGAAAGGCTATGAAAGGATTCTGGGCTCCAGGAATTCCTGTTATAAATTTTGACCGGTCTATGTATAATAAATATAAGAATAAAGCCCTATCAAAAGATGGAGCCACCGGAGAAACAGTGCCGGAAGGTCTTTCTGGATATGCTTTAAAAGAATGGACTGAACTTATAAAAGCCAGGAAAACAAATGCACAAGGTGCAAATATGGGTACTTTTTGGGGTATGTTTCAGATAGGAGGTTTCAATTACAAATTATGTGGTTGCGAAAATGTGGATGAGTTCGTAAAAAGGATGGCTTATTCAGAGTTGGAACAACTCCAATTATTTGCTGTTTTCATAACTAATGCTGGAATGGTGGAAAGTCTTAGAAAAAAAGACTGGGCCACTTTTGCGAGAAAATATAATGGTCCGTCTTATGCAAAGAGAGGATATCATACCAAAATGGCCAAGGCTTATAAAACTTATTCAAAAATTTAACATTTATATTCATGAAAATAACTGATCTTCAACCCAAATTAGTTTGGGAATGTTTCGATGAGATAACTAAGGTGCCAAGACCTACTCATCATCTTGAAAAAATGAAACACTTCCTCGTTTCTTGGGCTGAAAAACACAATATACCTTATGCTGTAGATGAAGTGGGAAATGTGGTAATGAAAAAACCGGCTACGCCCGGACATGAGAACGCTCCTACAATAATTTTACAAGGTCATCAGGATATGGTAGCTGAAAAAAACAGTGACAAAGTCCATGATTTTATGAACGACCCTATCACTACTATTGTAGACGGAGATTGGGTTAAAGCCGATGGCACTACTCTTGGAGCTGACAATGGTCTTGGTTGTGCCACAGCTATGGCTGTTCTTTTGGATAACACTTTAATTCATGGACCCATTGAAGCATTGTTTACGGTAGATGAGGAACAGGGTTTGATAGGAGCAAATGGAATTCAACCCGGATTTGTTACAGGTTCTGTTTTGTTGAACCTTGATTCCGAGGAAATGGGCCAGATAGTGATTGGTTGTGCCGGCGGAAAGGTTACTGTTGCTGAAAAAAGATTGAAATTTGAGGAAACTCCAGTCAACAAATTATGGATGAAAGTTCAACTTTCAAATTTCAATGGAGGTCATTCCGGAATGGAAATAAATTTAGGTAGAGGCAACGCAAATCAGCAGTTATGTAGGTTCCTATGGGAAAACTGGAAAGATTTTGATTTTGAATTGGCAGAATTCGATGGAGGAGGGCTTGCCAATGCAATCCCACGCGAAGCATATGCCATAATAGGAATCGATAACGGGAAAAAAGACGAGTTTATAAAGAAGGCAAAGGAGTTTAGTGATAAGATTCATATGGAATTTTTATTGGCAGAAACACCAGACTTTAAATTCGAGGTAGAAGCCTTGAAAGATACTCCTGCAAAAATTTTATCAAGAGATGATGCCATTTCTTTAATTTCTGCTGTGTTTGCTTGTCCGAACGGAGTCCAGAATATGTCAAGAGCAGTGGAAGGGTTGGTAGAGACATCTTGTAATCTTGCGTCTGTGAAATTCGACGGAGACCAAGTTAGGGTCACAGTCCATCAAAGGTCATCAGTGGATTCACGTAGAGATGAAATAGCGGATAGAGTGAAGGCTCTATTTGAATTGCTTGGATATACCGTAACATTTGATGATGCTTATGTTGGCTGGGCTCCTAACCCTGACTCAGTATTGTTAGGCAAAGCAAAGGAAAGTTATAGGTCTTTGTTTGGAAAAGAGCCAAAGGTAGAAGCATTGCACGCAGGATTGGAGTGCGGACTTTTCCTTGAGAAGATGCCTGAATTGGATATGATATCGTTTGGTCCTACTTTAAAAGATATACATTCCCCAAGTGAAAAGGCCTACATTCCTTCTGTGCAGGAATTCTGGAAATTCTTAGTCGATCTTTTAAAACGTTTGGCTTAATCTTTAAAAAGATAACTTATTAACCATGCAAGGATACATATCAATTGGAGTTTTTATCGATGGCGGTTATTATGCAAAAGTTAACCGTGCCTTGAAATCTATAGAAAATTCCATAATTAAAGTAAGGTCGCTTTTTGATTACATATGTGGGAGACTTGCTATTCTGGAAAAAGTCGACCCCGCCAACTGCCAGATAACCGAAGCTCATTATTTCCGCGGGAGATTCAGAGTAAAGGAAGCATATGATAAACACTTGTTATATAATGAGAGGAAATTCGAAGACACATTGATAGAGAATGATGTGGTGTTTCATTATAAACATCTCCGCGAACTTGGTAAGGAAGGGGAGAAGCAAGTTGTGGAAAAAGGTATAGACGTTTGGTTCGCTTTGGAAGCCTATGAATTGTCTACATTCAGAAAATTCGATTACGTTGTGTTGATCACCGGTGATGCCGACCATGAAATGCTTGTAAGAAAACTAAAGGCATTGAAAATTAAGACAGTGTTGCTTACTTGGAACCTTGCGGATGTTGATGCGACTTCACCACTTTTAAGTGAAGAGGCCGGTCATCACTGGGAATTGTCTGATATGTTGGCCGATCAGCCTGAAGTGAAACGATCATTATTATATAAACTTAGAGATTCCGCGTTATCACCGTTAGGGGACGAATTTTAATGATCTAATAGGATTATTGGCTTGAAATTTGCTTTTATTTTGCTCATATAATAATGGAACTTTTATAGCGTTTAATACGTGAAAAAATAAATAATATGTGTGGAATAGTAGGATATGTTGGAGACAATAATGTTTATGATATTCTGATCAAAGGTCTTCATAGACTTGAATATCGTGGATATGACAGTGCTGGAATTGCTTTGGCGAACCCCAGTGGAAAAATAAATATTTACAAAAGCCAAGGAAAAGTTTCAAATCTGGAAGATTTTTGTAAAGATAAAAACTTAGAAGCTAAAAGTGGTATAGCCCATACCCGATGGGCGACTCACGGAGAACCGAGTGACAATAATGCCCATCCTCATTTCAGTGAAGATGGCAATCTTGCATTGGTTCATAACGGCACTATTGAAAATTATCAAGTCATAAAGGATGCTCTTATTGAACAGGGATGCACTTTCCAATCGGAAACTGATACTGAAGTACTTGTCCAATTAATAGAGTATATAAAGATAAAGAACAATTGTAACCTTTTGGATGCAGTTCGCGAAGCTCTGAAACAAGTTGTAGGGGCTTATGCCATTGCTGTGATTGAAAAAGATAACCCGGATAGAATTATAGCGGCAAGAAACAGTTCTCCATTGGCAGTGGGAATAGGGGATAACGAAACATTCCTGGCCTCGGATGCCACACCTTTTATAGAATATACTAAGGATGCGGTATACCTGAAAGATGGAGAGATAGCTATAATTGAAAAAGGCGAACCTCTAAAAATAGTAACTCTTGAAAACAAGGAGAGCAAAGTGGATATCACTACTCTGGAAATGAGCATCTCTCAGCTCGAGAAGGGTGGTTATGATCACTTCATGCTCAAGGAAATCTTTGAACAGCCGACAACTCTCAGAGACTGTATAAGAGGTAGAGTTATTAATAACGGTTGCAATATAATGTTGTCCGGGGTAATGGACAGCAAAGAAAAATTCCTGAATGCCAAAAGAATAGTGATAGTGGCTTGTGGCACTTCCTGGCACGCGGCATTGCTTGGTAAATACCTTATTCAGGATAATTGTAAAATCCCTGTGGAGGTTGAATATGCAAGCGAGTTCAGATATTCTAATCCAATTCTTGATGAAAGGGATATTGTCATAGCGATATCACAAAGCGGAGAAACCGCCGACACTCTTGCTGCAGTGAAAATTGCTAAGGATATGGGTGCATATGTTTATGGTATAAGTAATGTAGTGGGAAGTTCCATTCCTCGGGAGACTCATAGCGGCACATATATCCATGTCGGTCCGGAAATTGGTGTGGCTTCCACAAAAGCTTTTACAGGTCAGGTAATGGTGTTGACATTGTTGTCATTGAGTATAGCTCAGATAAAAAAGACAATGCCCTATGAAAAGATCTGTGAACTTGGCAAAGCCATCATTAAAATTCCTTCGATAGTACAAAGGGTTTTAAAATTGAACGACAAGATAGAGAAATTGTCGATGAAATATACATATGCGAAGAATTTCTTATATCTGGGTCGTGGATACAGTTATCCGGTAGCACTTGAAGGTGCGTTGAAATTAAAGGAAATTTCATATATTCATGCAGAAGGTTATCCGGCCGCAGAAATGAAACATGGGCCCATAGCTCTTATCGATGCCGAAATGCCAAGTGTGATTATAGCTCCCATGGATCATGTATATGAAAAGATTGTTAGCAATGTTCAACAGGTGAAAGCACGTGGAGGTTCTATCATAGCCATTGTAAATGAAGGGGACGAGATAATCAGCAAAATGGCAGACCATGTTTTGGAAGTGCCTGAAATGCCGGAATGTCTCACACCTATCATCACCAGTATACCTCTTCAACTTTTAAGTTATTATATAGCTATAAATAAAGGAAAAGATGTGGATATGCCGCGTAATCTGGCAAAATCTGTCACTGTTGAATAAGATTAAAGGAGAGAAAAATTCCCTTAATTCAAAATAAAACAAAAAAAGAATAAATTTTTTGATAAAAATTTTGATATGACTTGAAAATTCTATAATTTTGCAGTCGGAATTCCGGATATAACTATGTCGATTTAATAATTGGCACGGAAAATGCCGGAGAAAGGGTGGATACCAGAGTGGCCAAATGGGGCAGACTGTAAATCTGCTGGCTTA
>JAFLTP010000063.1 GCA_022510405.1 Muribaculaceae bacterium
TTTGATGTATTTTCGAGAGACATATTAATCGGCAATCCTAAAGAAATTTTGTCAGATCCCTCTCTTGTGATGGTGTCTGAAGATTTTGCTTATAAACTTGGAGGAACTGAAAAGGCATTAGGAAAGAAACTCTATAATAGTTATTGGCCTGATACTGAATTTATTGTTTCAGGTGTTTATGAAAATTTTAAACCTAATGGCAGTATTAACCCTGATATGGTTGCCTCTCTTAATCTAATAAATGAATGGAGCCGATTAAATTGGTTAGGCAACGATAGATACTTCGGATATGTAAAACTTATGTCGGGTATAGAACCTGAATCTCTTACTGATGCCATCCATTCCATGCAGGAGAATCATCAACAATTGGAAGCGTTTGATAAAGCAGGTATTAAAGTTTGGTACACCCTTTCTAATTTGAGTTCCTTGCATAGAGGTCAATCTAAAATCAAGAGTGCTATTATCATTCTTTCAATCATGGCATTTCTGATTATCTGTGTCAGCCTTTTTAATTATATCCTGGTTGTGATTTCGGGTATAGTGAAAAAATCAAAAGATATTGGAGTGAGGAAATGTTATGGAGCTACCACGAAATCAATATATCTTATGCTGGCAAAAGAGAGTGTCGGGCTAATAGTTTTATCCTTAATGATTGCGGGGTCTTTAATATTTATTGGAAAAGGAATTATTAAGGAGACCACAGGCTATGAATTTTCTGAATTATGGGTTCCACAATCGATTATAGCAATATCTATTGTGATATGTTTGGTTTTGATTATCTCTATTATTTTACCAACAGGTGTATATTTAAGGATACCGGTGGGAAAGGCTATCAGAGGATACAATGAAAATTCACGGAGATGGAAAATCGGTTTATTATGTTCTCAAATAATCATAAATATATTTATTATTTGTTTTGTATTGATTGTGACCTTACAATATGATAAGGTAAACAATTTTAATCCTGGATATAGGATAGATAACATCCTTATAGTAGATTATTTTAATCAAGATCCCTCAATTTATTCAAGGGTAATCACTGAATTAAAAACTGATCCCAATATTCAGGATGTAGGCTTGTGCGTAAGTCCACCTTATAAAGGAGTCCCGTCTGGCAACGATGTCTGGCCGTTGGATGCCAATGACGAAGAGCGTTTCAATATTGCGGATATGATGGCTGTCACCCCTGAAGCATTTGATATTTTCAGTTTACACTTTATTGAAGGTGGTAAGCCCCGGAAGGCACAAGAGATAGCAGTAAGCAAATCTTTTGTGGATAAAATGAATAACTTCAGAGATTGGACTGATGGCGCTGTGGGGAAGCAATTCGGAATATCAGGTCATGATAGGCAAGCATTTACCATATCTGGAGTGTTTGACGATATCATTGTTGGCAATCTTTTGGAATTTGATAACCGGCCTGTAGTTTGGCCTTACGGTTCTTTGGAAGACAATAAGGATTATCTGAGATATATTGTGATAGGTGTAAATGAAATTAATCCCGACATTTTATCCAATATTTCACGAAGAATTAAAGAAATCACTGGAGAGGAAGAGATAGATGTGGAAGTTTTAAAAGCTAACATTTCACATGCTTATGATGAAAGCAGGAATTTAAGGACAGTATTATTGATTGGAGGTGCTTTCTCTATCTTGATTGCTTTGATGGGACTTATCGGTTTTCTTAATGATGAGTCTCAAAGAAGAAGAAAAGAGTTGGCAATAAGGAAAATCAATGGCGCATCTTCAAAAGACTTGTTCAACCTGTTCTATTCCTCGATAATAAAGCTATCATTGGCTTCGGCTGTTGTTGCTTGTTGCGGAGCCTTTATAATGGGAAGACATTGGTTGCAGCAGTTCTCGGAGAAAATTTCTCTTTCCCCAATTATTTTTATATGCGGCACATTCTTGATTCTTATTATAGTCACGATTGTAGTAATGGCAAATAGTTATAAAGTCATCACGGCAAATCCGACACAATCTCTTCACAATGAATAACATAACCCTATTTCAACTTTAAACTTTCAACTTTCAACTTTCGACTTTAAACTTTACACTTTAAACTTTAAACTTTACACCAGGTGAAATCATACTTTGTTTTTCTTTCAAGACATAAACTATATACAGCTATCCAGGCTTTAGGACTAATTATATCCATCGCCTTCATAATCCTTATAGGCAACTATGTATGGCAACAATATAGTCTTGCTTATAGTAACAAGGATTATGACAGAATTTTTGTAGTTGGGTCAGATTTAGGTCCTTCACTTTCGGGAGAAGACAAGGATGAGTTAGTTTTACATTTACCGGATATAGATGTAGCATCTCGATATTGTCTTTTCGGCATTTATGTAAAACCGGGAGATGAATTTTTTGAGGCCACATGTGCTTGGGTGGATAAAGATTTTTTTGAAATTTTCCCGGAATTTGAAATTATTGCCGGTAATATAAAGGATTTTGTTCCGGGGGAGACATATATAATTTCTGAAAAATTGGCTAACCAATTTTATGCGGATCGTAATCCTATCGGAGAAACTATGGAGGGCCACAATGGGAAAATTGCGGGTATATATAAAGTGACGGGACAAACAATCGTTCAGGAGCCGGATATAATTTATATCGCCCCCAAAGATGTTACTAACGGCGCAGAACCATTTTCTGAGTTAGGTCTATTCCTGACATTTATTAAAATTCACAAGGATTTCAATACAAATGAATTGTTGCTACAAATAACAAATATTCTTGAACCACATTACAAGAATGAAAGTATAAAGCAATTTAAGTTGTTTCCTCTGCCGGATATGTATTTTAACAATCATTATGAATTGAAGGGAACCGACAAGGCAATGCTACATGTAATGCTGGCAGTGGTGATTCTATTGTTACTATCATCAATGATTAATTATACCAATCTGTCATTGGCTCTTTCTGGTGACAGGACAAAAGAAATGGCTACAAGAATGTTGATAGGTTCATCGGTGAAAGATATAATAATTAAAAACATATCTGAATCTTTGGTTTTTGTAAGTCTATGTGGTGGTTTAGGAATCGCACTGGCCTATATTTTCCTACAACCGGTCGACCATATTTTGCAACAAATCGCAATTAACGATCCCGATGATTTATGGCGTTATAGTCCTCTTGTTATTCGTTGGAATGTAGCCTCAGTGTTTATATTCTTGGGATTTATTTTCCTGCTGGGTATCATATCAGGAATATTACCGGCATTATATTCCTCGTTTACCAAACCGATTGATATAATCAGAGGTAATACTTTTATTAGGAATAAAAAGGCTTTGGGAAAATGTTTCATAGTGTTTCAAAACATTCTTTCCGTTATGCTTATTTCCTTGTCTCTTGTTATGGAATCTCAAATGAATCATATGTACCATCGGCCGTTACATGCAAGAAATGAGAATGTGATAATAGATCAGGTTCTATTACCCGGTTATGCATTTTATAAACCATTATTGGAAAGATTTCGCCAGATACCCGGAGTTGTCAATGCGGGTGTTGGGGACAGTTATCCGGGTTCGATAAGCATGAGAGTAGGAGTAAAGGTGCCGGATCAGGAAGAGGAAATAACCGTAGGAGCTTTATCAGGAGATAAAAATTATTTCGAAATCATGGGATTGGAATTAATTGAAGAAACAAAGGAGACGACAGAATCACCCACTATATATCTGAGCAAATCTTTTGCAAATGCCTTTGAATTCAATCAGGATAAAATAAAGCAAAATTTGAATAAGATTTCAATGCGTCAAATGACTGCTTCGGAATACGGAGGAATTTATCAGGATATACCATTAAGGGAAGCCAATTCCAACGATTCCAATACAAAATCTGCATTCATACTTACAAAGCCTGAAGAACTTCTGAATATTAACACCATTATTATTCAAGTAGAAAAGGAGTCGAAAGAAATTAAAGAGAAAATAATACAGACTCAAAGAGAATATATAAAAGAAATTTATGGATTTACCTTCGAACCTTTTTCTTTTGGCTTTGTGCAAGAGTTGAATGAAGAGTCTTTATCGAGTATTAAATCTACCATTGTTTTATTGGAGATTTTCATGGGTCTATCTGTAATGATTTCTCTTTTGGGTCTAATTGCAATGAGCACTTATTATGCAAACGAAAATACAAAAGGTATAGCAATACGAAAAGTTTTAGGTAGCGATGTTAAGGGTGAAATTTGGAGAAATATCAGGTTATATATGATTCTCGTATTAATAGCAATCTCAGTTGCGATTCCTGTGGCAATAGTTATTTCAAGGGAATATCTTTCAAGGTTTGCCTACCGGATCGAGAATTACTGGTGGATTTTCATAGTGGCATCCGTGGGTTCACTTTTGATAGCTTTCCTTTCTGTCTATTGGCAGATATCACGTTCTGCACATATCAATCCTGCCACCGAACTCAAGAAAGAATAGCCTCATGCCTTTTTATACAATGAAAAAGGATATAAATAAGTTCTTGTCTGAGAACTTCCGTGTGACCTATTATTTATTTACCGTATTTTTGACCTTTGTTGGCTGTATTATAAAGTTTAAGGCTGTAAATTCCTTTTTCGGAAAAAATAATCTCTATTATTTTTCAAATAAAATATGCATCATAGAAGGGTATAAATAAAATTCCATCTTTATCCTCATAATCTTTTGGGCTCAATAATATTTCACGGTCTATTCGGGAAGAAAATTTCTTGTAGAAATTATCCAATGAAGCATGGGTTTTATATCCCGAAGATTTTACTTCAATGGGGTCTATTTTATGACCTTTGGAAATGAGAAAATCAATTTCATAATTATGCTTGCCTGTTTCTGTAGGGAAGGTATAATAATAAAGTTTATGTCCTGATGAAACCAAGATTTGAGCCACTATATTTTCATACATATACCCTAAATCTGCTGGCAACCTATTAGCAAGCATTTTCTTATAGATTATATTTTCTGTGAAGTCTTTATCCCAGAAGGCTAAAGTGACAAATAATCCGGTATCTCCAACAAACATTTTGAATTTTTCTGGAGAACTATGAAAGGCAAGACCGACAGAAGGATCGTTGGCATGATATGATATATTGACAACCATGGATTCTTTCATTTCTGTTATTATTTCTGCTAAACTTAAAAATGAGTTTCCTTTAGAAGCTTGCCATGTCTTATATCGATTGGAATTACTTGTTAGTTGGGCCGGTATCTGATGAAATAGTTGGGAGGCCATTCCGGTAGGATCAATTCTGTTGAAATCTTTTTCGTAAAGATTAATGATAGACCTTTTCACTCTATCCACCATTGAGAGATTATTGGTAGACAAGTAACTGTCTACTGCCTGAGGCATTCCTCCCACGAGCATATAGAGGCGGAATTTATCCATAATCTTGCGATTAATGCTCTCTCCTAAGGCCTCACCCCTTAAAAAATATTCTTTGGCTATTTTCATGGTAGAATAATCATCCATGGCCCATAGGAATTCCTCAAAATCCATAGGATACATTTTTATATCGGTTTCTTCACTCGGTATAAGAATTCCTTGGATATTCTGCTTAATCGAAATTAAGGAACCGGTGGCTATATATTCATATCTTGCGTCTGCTACTAAATATTTCAGCGCTTGTCGAGCTTTTGGTGCAAATTGTATTTCATCGAATATTATGAGAGATTCTTTCTCTTGAAGATTTACTCCATATTCCAATTGTAGGCGTAAAAAAATTCTGTTTAAATCTGAAGTGTCTTCAAATAGTTCTTTTATTTCTTTATTGCAATTGGCAAAATCTATTTTAATATAAGTTTTATATTCATTTTTTGCGAACTCTTCACTTATAGTAGACTTACCCACTCGTCTTGCTCCTTCGATGAGAAGGGCGGTACGTCCGGCATCCAATTTTTTCCACTCTAAAAGTTTGTCGTATATTTTTCTTTTAAAAATCATAGACTTTAATTTTAAATCATTCAAAATTAATAAATTAAAGTGATTCTCAAAATTTATTTTGTCAATTAATAGGGTGATTCTCAAAATCTTTATAAGGAGAATATAATATACATTATTGATATATAGATATTTATCTTATATTTTCATAGTGATTCTCATAATTTGTTTTGCTCGTTTATGGAGTGATTCTCATAATTTGAACGAAAAATTATCAAAGATATAATTATAAGTTTGGAACATTTTTCAATTTCTTGGTATAAATTTTAATGAGTATCCTCTATTTTCCCCAAAGCCTAATCGTAGGGACATCGCGTGCGATGTCTTACAACGAGTTATAACTATAGTGCATCAGACGTGGCACGCCACGTCCCTACAATCGTCAGATTTTCAATTAATTTTAAATTGGGGAAACATCGGGATAATCATAAAATTTTATAACCTATAAGCCCAATTCAAAATAAATGTTCTCCCCGGTAGAAGGTTTTAATGTGATACCATCTTTATACAGGCCCAAAACCCGTGTAGTGTAATGTAACCTTCTATTTAACTTTCTACTATTATTTGGAATAAATACTGTGTAACCACCCTTAAGCATAATTTCTTTTAATTCGTTTTCAACAACAATCCATCTCTGGTTAATTGCCTCAGTTGTAGCTATTTTTAAAGTATATAGCCACGATTCTTTTAGGGTATTGTAGTTACATTCTCCAATATCAAATAAAAGGCTATTTGGATATTTCTTATAAAATTCCATGGGTCTCATTGAGCTTTCTTCTATAATTTGGGATGAAAGTACCAATGTAAAACCACCTTTTATAAAGACATCATTATCATTTGAATCTTCATATTCTTTTATATCCATAATATTATCTTTCTTCATAACATACAAATATGTTTCTTCATCAGCTATAAAACGAAGGCAAAACTGAATCGCTTCTATTGGTAATATAAAACATTGATAGTTTATTTCACTCATATCAGATGACAAAATTTACTTTGAGTAATAAAAAACATTATTTATATTTGAGGTTCAGATATGAATTTACTTTTATCAAGAGTCTCAAAAAAACTTTTCACAACTTTTGGTGCCTGTTGCTTTAAATCCATTGTTATAAATCCGAATCCCGTATCATCGTGTGGATAGACTATTAACCCTGACGATTCTAATATAAAGAAACAATGTCCGGCAATATCTCCTTCATTATACATCATTACTGACGAAAGCTTTCTGACAATTTCCCACACAACTCCCTTATGGAAACTAAATCGCTTATTCAGTGAATCTCTAAGATAGCCTGCTTCCATCAATTCTTTTTGGTCCGGAGTGATCTCATTATCTCCTAATCCAAATTTATATAAAGAAGTGACAACTGAAACATTCGGACTTTTCACCCTAAAAAAGTCAATGAATTTATCTATTGACTCGTACATGGCAGTTTGTGAAAACCTTGTACTCCTCTCATAATAACCCAACCAACCCGGGCTATCCGAATAAGACTTTAAGTTCACATGTTTCTCTATGTCAAAATCCTGTTTTATCATTGGAAATTTTAAAATAATTAATCAGCGATCATGCTCCAGTTGTATATACCAGTCTCCTGTAATATGGCGGTAAATAGTGGTATCTTCGTAGGCAATCTCATCGAGAACTTGTTCCGTTTCTTTCCCCTCTACCAATCCCTGACGCCATTTGGTTATCATTTTCGGCAGTTCAGGGCAATATACATAGTTCTTTCCTGTTCCGCCAATCGAATATCCACGCGACCAATATTGAAAGGTCAGTTTTACCGGACGACCTTCCCTTATCATCTTGGGATTTGTATAATAGACTCTCTCGCAACCTATCACTTTAAGCATAGAATCCATCCTTTGTTGCTTGTAAAGCGGGATGGTGCCATCACAATTTTCCTCTAACTCATCTTTATATTCAGATTGAAATTCCTTATTATCCCGGTAGAAAGATGGATAATACCAGCCGTTTTGTAATGACATCAAACTGTCCCGCAGTTCGCAAAATGTCGCCTCATTAGCCAAGAAATGGACTGTCATTTCCTCGTCCGTTGGTATAGGTTTCCTTTGTATGCAACTGACAAGAAACAACTGCATAAGAATCACAGTCATTATGACTATCATTATGTTTCTTAGTAATTCCATGAAATTACTTTTTCACAAGCCATCTCTATTTCTGTAATGAGTTGATTTTCATTATTTATAACTTTCTTCCAACATGGCTTACTCCAGTTAATGTCTTTAATTATAAATATAATAAAACAGTCCCGATAGTAACCTACACCTATAATATAATTTTCACAGGTTAATTGTAACAAATCTTCCTTCAATAACGCCGGATCTTTGCTTCTCAAATAATCCGACAAATCATCATACTCAATAGTAAACCTTTTATCATATTTTATTGGTTCAATAGTCATATATTTGACAATTTAATTTTCAAAACTCCGACTCTTTTGACCAAATTAGTGAATCTACCGGCTGTAATTCTCCTTTCTCTAATTTATACCAAACTGTTTTATTGGTAATACTGTCTTGCTCCCATGTTTTTTCTACAATGAGGACTGCTGTGTCATTGAGATATTTCTCAGGAAAAAAGTTATATAAACGCACCCTAAATTCCGAAACTCCATAATCTAAAAGAAAGGTGTCGCATTGGAGTAAATTTTCCGTGTTTAACAAACCTGATTTTTCTTCAATGGCAATTTCTGAATCATTATATTTAGAATTGTTCTGCGAACAACTTAAAAATAAATAACATAAAGCTCCAATGATAAAACAAATCTTTTTACTTATTTCTCTCATCCTTTCCATTGTTTTATATTCCTCAGGTTACTTAGGGTAAGTATTAATGCCCCTGCAATGGTGATGTTTAATTCATAGTCCTTGAATTTCACCATAGTAAACGAAGTCTTGGACGAAGGTTGTAGGCATTGGTACT
>JAFLTP010000064.1 GCA_022510405.1 Muribaculaceae bacterium
ATTTTGAAGAAAAATGACAATATCCATTGCCTTTACTTCAGATTCAATCATAATTATTTCAAATAAGATTTTGTAACTCCTGAGCTGAGTTACAAAATTATCTCAATGTTATTATTGATTTTTCAATCAAATGGGGGACTTTGGGTGACTTTGTGAGACTTAGTGGTACTTTATATTTACTTCATTTCCTGAAAACCACTCTCCCATTTCAAATTCTTAATAAAGGCATTTAAAGGATATATTATTTGAAGTTGACTTTGTTGACAAATATTCAAAAATTGAAGCTATTAGAAATTTATGTTCCAAGGTCCTTTAATCATAGGTATTTATCTTCTTTTTTAATTATTAAGAAAGAATTATAAATAAATAAATTGTCAACGCTTGGCATAGAAATTTTTTGGTTTAGTATTTTTGTCACCGTGTGTCAACGTTTGTCAACGCATCTGTTTAAAAATATTATATTGATTATCAAATAAATATTTGGTGTCAATCATGTCATTGTGAAAATATGTGCCTTTTAAATTTTAGACGATGAATGACAAAATAAAAAGACTATCCATGATGAATAGTCTTAATTCATTGATTTATACTTAATTATATTACAATTCAATTACTGCATCCTTTTTAAAAGAAGTATGTTCATTTTGAAAAACATAACCTAATTGGTTAGTCAAACAAATAGTATTTCCTATATTTCCATTAATATTTCTATGTGAATGCCCATAAATCCAATAGTTGATCCTACTCTTGGAGATAAAATCTCCCAGTTCTACGGTAAAAGCTCCATTAATAGAACTATCTTTAAATTCATCAGACATTAGAGAAAAAGATGGTACATGATGAGTGGCGACTATCAGATTTTTAGCTTTACTTTCATTGACGGATTTTTCAATAAAGGATCGACATGTCTCATGTTCTTCATTAAATCTTTGTGTTGATAAACGGAATTTTCCATTCTTTATCCTGGCAAAATCACTTACACATCTTTCGGTAATAAATTCCTCCTGAGGTGATATTTTAGACCAAAGAGTAGATACGATTAAATCGGTATCATTGTCTAAGGATATTACGCTATTGTAATATATCTTGACATTATCTCTTATCTTCAAAGTCCATCCTTCATGTAATTCATTAATATCAAAAAATTTATACAGTTCATGGTTACCCGGAACAATTATTACTTCTCTATAATTTTTCGATACCCAGTCCCAAAATGGATGAGTCTTATAATTATCATCACCTAAATACCCTATGTCACCGGCCAGGATTAAGATATCAGCCGATGGGATCAATGGATTTTCTTTTAACCATTTAGAATTCTCTCCGAATTCCAAATGAAGGTCTGAAGCATATTGGATTTTCATAAATTATAAGCAGCCTTTAAAATATTAACAAAATCGGTTTGAGACATCTCCGGTAAGCCCATATGCTTTGATATAGCTTTGGTGTTTATAGGATCAGTCTCGATGGCAGATAAAAACGCTCTCATATCTTCCTTTATGATTTCCGGAGTTTCATATCGATCAGATGGAGTTATAAGTTGAGCCATCCGATAGACGTCTCTTTTATGCTTATCTATATCATCACTTTGGACTTTCTGCCCTTCATCTCTTCGTTTTATGTTATTCAGGTAAGCCTTGATTTTCAAAACTATTAAAGCATCATGATTAATTGCTTGTACTCCTTCAAGTTCTTTTGCATGACTTATAGCATAATTATAGTAGTCTTCATCCATTAGTATCGCAGAGAAACTTGAAAGGTATTCTGTAACAGGTATATGAACTAAATGAGCATCTATTGGCAACTCAAGAGTATCTGGTTTACGCGAAAATAATTCTATATAAACCGGGAATTCTTTATCCTTCGGATCTACAAATCTATAAAAACTTTTATGAGCTTTCTCATCCGTTTTGACTTGCCAGGCAGAATATCCTCCAGCCTTAATGAAATCCCAGAAACTTTTTAAATATTCGGGTGTCAAGGCTTCACAAACCATTATCATGTCTATATCTTTAGTTGCTCGTCCCACCATATTGGCATCTTCGAGATTCAGATTGCAGGCAGTTCCACCTATAATAACATAATTTCCTTTATAAGCACCAAGGTAATGACGTATTTTGTCTATTCCTTTCATAATAATTCTTCTATTAGTTTATTCAGTTCTTTTCTAATACGAGGATCATCATCCTCCTTATAAGTTAATGCTAATGAAAATATATCAGCATTCCCATTTTTAGCATTTAATTTTGGATTTGTTTTCCAAACCTCAATCACGGTTGTTCCAACCGAAGGATTCAATTCAAGTTCCTTTATTCTTTTATCTCTTTCATACACAGCAAAAGTTTTATTAGAAGGTGAAGTCAACATAGACATTTCTGAAAGGGCTGTATCTGATGACTTTATTCCAATCTGTGATGCTATATCTTCTTTGGAAGTATATAATACTTTTTCTACAGGACTCTCTGATATTGCATAAAACTTTTCCCATAGTTTTTCAGGAGAGAGAGTAAATTCAATTAATTTCTTCCTCCCTAAAGCTTTTATTCTAATAAAACCCGCCTTTTCTAATTCATTTACTGCCAGAGATAAGGTCTTTATTGAATATCCCATTTCTTTGGCAATTTCCGAAACACTTTTTCCTTCTATGTTTTTTTTATTTAAGTGCATAAGCAAAACCATGGTGGATATTGAGGATAATGTCTCATTGAAAGTATTTCTGTGACCCATGCCTCTCTCATTTAACAATATTCCTATCGTTGGAACATAAAGTTGTCTCTCAGGAATAATGAAATTAATTTTACTTTCAATAAGAGATTTTCTTTGATAGGTGTCTATACTGTCTAAAACTACAACAACAGGTAAATTTATCCTCCTTTCTATGTTGACAACCAGATTTTTAGTATTTCTGAAATCTTCGTTAGCAGGTTTAAGAATTACAAATTTTAAACCTTCAATCTCTAATATTCCATAATCTGCAGCCAATAAAAGAGCATACGGTAACTTTTCCCGATATATATTAAAATCATATATATGAGTTTTCCATCCGAATGATTCTTTCAAATATTGTTCTATTTTACCTTGTTCTTTCATATTTACCCATTATAAGTAATAATGCAAATTTAAGGTAAAATATTGATATGTAAAATAATTTGAAAAGAATTTAATCATCATTGTCCGGGATATATTCAGTCTCCAATTCCAATCCGAATTTTTCCTTCAAAATGTTATAGTCGAAACACAGTGCTTTCGGACGATGGACTTTTTTTCTTTTATAAGTGGTATCTCCAACCTGCTCAAAAAAATAATCCGGAGTTCCATTTGAATTTAATATCGTAAATCTTTCTTGTTTTAAACCCAGATATGATTCATTAGTTTTTAAATATGTTAGAATTGTTGACCAATTAGACCTGTTAGAAGTTACATTTCCTGATCGGCTACTAAACAAAGTAGCAACTGCATCAGCATTTAGATATAATATCGGACGGGATTTCATAAAGACAATATCTTCATTTACTCCAATTGGCTTAAATGCTGTCAGATATTTTATTTTGAAATGTGTGCCATCAACACACTTCCCTGAGGCTTGCATACCTTGTAAATTGCTCCAAAAATCAGCTATCTCTGAGCTTTGCTGGGTCATTTCGTTCTGCAAACGTAATCCTTTAATTGAAGTCCCAAACAAATCGGAGTAACTGAAAGGGAAATCCAATATAGCTTCGAGCGTGCGGAATGTTGCAAGGATTATTACCCAGTTTCCGAAGACACGATCATGGATCTCCTCATTCTTAGTTTTCTCTGATAATTCTTGTTTTACCATTGAATAGGCCTGTGAAAAATTCTTTTCAAATATAGACCTATGGTTCAATATATCAAGAGTAAGATGTGTCATCCCAAGGTTACACATCGAAACCAAATCTTCATATTGCTTTCTTTCCACAGAATTAAAAGAAGTTTTTGAAAAGGGGAGATAGACAAGTCGAGTGAAGAGAGCCATATCCTGAGTAGGCTTATCTTGACCACAAAGTACTACACCGGTTGAAACTAAGGTCTGAACTGCTTTTCCATCATTATTAGTATTTTTCTTGGTTTGGCCACCACCACCCCATATTCCTTTTAAATATGCTATTTTTCTTAAATCCAAGTCATTCTTGTATTCATCAAAAATAACAAGCGTATTTACTGCTTGTGATATCCTGTCATTCATTGCAGGAACAGAAGTAACTCCAAGATTAGGAGGATCAATTCCATGTAAGAAAAAAGACTGGAGGCATGTGGCAAGGGTAGTTTTACCTGTTCCTTTTTCTCCGAACAGATTCAGAATAGGGAAATGTCTGGTCTTACGAAAGATAATGTCTCTGAATATAGTTGAAATCAAATAGCATACTGCTACATTTGCATTTTCTCCAAAAACTCTGGACATCATCTTAATATATTCTTCTAACTTGATCCCATTACGGTCTTCATGAACCATCAGTCTTTCAAATTGATAAACTTCCGGGTTATTTTTGTACATATTTGATGTGGCTGGTAAATAATAAGAATTACCATTATCACTTTCCACTATCCCAAGTTCATTTGTTTCCTTGAACTTCCCAGCTTGAAAGATTCCATTTCCAAATGCAAAGAAATCATTTTTATCATCCCAACCTAATTTCCTAATTCTTTCTGCTGTCCTTGTCTTTGAATAAAGATATTCCTTAACGTTGTTAAGTTTATCTATTTTTGATCGCCAAACAAAATTACCTAATGAACCCACCCTTTGCTGAAAGGCATTTAACGAACACAACTCTGATTCCCTCAGCTCGATAACTCGACTCTCGGTGTTCATATTTTTCAATCTGAATATCCTTGAACCGTTATTATCATCTTCGATATGAAACAGAGGTTCCATTATAAAATTGGATATTCTTAATGGATCTTCATCATCTTTGGGATTTATATAATAGCAGTTGTCTCGAATAAAAAGGTTAAACTGACGGAGCAGTTCAACGTCTTTTTGCCGTTCATCCATCAAAGATTTACCATCAGAGTTTTTTCTAGCCTCAATACGAGCTTGTGCTACCGCATCTTTCCATAGTTTCTGTCTGCCATGAATTTTAGTAAGTTGTTCTACACATTGATCAAATATAAGCTGATCATCAACATAACGAAGTAAATTCGCTATCTCAGTAATATATTGACGTTCCTTTATCAAAGAATCAGCAGTGCTGAATTTTTTATAAGCTAGCCAAATTATGAATAGCTTTTCTTCAAGATTAAAAAAATGTTCCTTATCAATAATAAAACTATCCGGATCATTTTTACTAAATATTATCTTCTTCTCCTTTGTTTCGTCATCAACATCTTTTCCCTCTCTCCCTGTGTTTATTTCTATTATTTCTTCTGAAAAGGGAATTTCGCGGACAGTTACATTGAATCCCTTTCTAATCGCAAGAGAACCATTAGTCATTACTGCTTTGAATCCAGGTCCAAAAGGCTCGTCTTCTACGAAATCCGAATCCGGAATAAAACAAATATCATTTGTGTATTTTTTAAGTTGATCAAACTGAAGTTCATTCCAAACTGTGCCTAAAGATGCTACTACATTATTAAATCCTATCGATTGAAGACGTAATACATCCGGAGCACCTTCAACAATTATTACATATTCTTTTTTATTCCTTGACAACTTATCTATACCAAATAATGAGTTCCCTTTCAGATATATAGTTGAATTTGAAGAATTAATATATTTCGCGGTTTTTTTATTATTTCCAATATATCTCCCGGTAAAACCTCTTATACGACCCCATTTGTCTCTTATTGGTATCATTATCCTTTCTCTGAACAAAGGATAAATATTACCATTATCGGCTTTTTTCAGTATGCCTAATTCTAATAATATAGCTTCTGATAAAGATTTCTGTTTTATAAACTCAAATAATTTTTTTGAATCTGAAGGTGCATACCCGATTCCATTAATATCACAGAAATCTTCAGGCCACCTGTTATAAGTATAGTTCCTTGCTCTATCAGTTTCTTCATCAAAAGTCTTCTTCAAACAATCCGAATAAAAACTATGAATAAATTCCAGAGTCACCAATAAAGACTCCCGATGTTTTAATTCCTTTATTTCATCTTCACTTTTATCAGAATTTACTCTCTCAATAGGAATGTTATGTGCCTTAGCAAGAAATTCTACGGCTTCAATAAAATTAAGATTTTCTTTTTCTCGAATGAAATTTATTCCATCGCCTCCTTTATGACAGCTAAAACAATAATAGAAATTTTTGGAAGGATTCACCGTAAAGGAACCTGTCCTTTCAGAATGAAAAGGACAAATTCCAACGTAATTGCTTCCTTTTTTTGAGAGGTTTACATAAGGTCTTACGATATCCAGGATATCTAGATCTCTTACCTTATTAATGGTCAATTCACTGATCATAGTTTAACAAGGTTTTCCCAACACGCAATAATAGCTGAACCGGAATATTTTGAGCGGAATTTATTATCTGGATTTAGCGGAATAATAAGATTCAGTCTCCTATAACGCCTCAGTGTCTTATAACATATTCCTAATTCGTAACACGCTCTCTTTGCTGAATAAATTCCTTCAGGTCTACATTGTGGGGGAAATTCTTTCATTTCGAGGTCATTTATTAGGTTTGAAATAATCCTGGACTGTCCTTTGCAACAATCTTAGTTCGGATGTCTTATACTCTACTTTTCCAGGTCTCTTACATGGAATTACCTTTCCTTCCTTTCTCCATCTTTCCACATTTCTTCTTCCAAATAATTCATAAGCCTTTCTTTGGCTAATAAATTCCGGATCATCTTTATCTGACTTTAAAAGACAAACGATCCTTGCTGATAAGTCCTTTATAAAGACCTCATACGGTATCATATTGTCTGGAAACTGAAGAAAATGACTCATAGAATTACTTGGTTCTTGTAACATCTATGGTTTGAGTCTCACGATTCATTTTAGTAACATATACTCTACCGTGAATAGCTCCTAATTCTGATGCCTGCGTTCTCACACTTTTTAATCTAACAATTGGAAATGAGGTACTTTTACCCACTTCTAATGCGAAGAGAATAGGTCTGATTTTAACTTTTTCTTCAATCATATCATAAAATTTTATAAAAATTATTTGATTTTTAATGTTTAATGTTTAACTTTGTATGCTCATTATGTTTAATGTTTGACTGTGCAAATATAAACATAATTTGGCTACATAAACAAATAATGTTTAATTTTTAACAAATATCGTTATATCATGTTATTGTCTGACATAGGACTTAATGAGGTTCATATCGGTGAGGCTTTAGAAAAGCGTCGTAAAGCAATTAATATGTCTAAAAGTGATTTGGCACGTAAGATAGGTGTCAGACAACAACATATTAACAAGGTCTTTGAAAACGACACTATAGATACCGGGAAATTAATACTGGCAAGCCGAGCTTTGTCTTTTAATTTCTTTACCTTATACTCATCTAAGTCTAACAATGTCTCTGCATTTTTGTCTGCGGTTGCTTTAGGTGACGGAAATGCTGAGAATATGATAGGCGACGCTGCAATAGCTTCCCAACTTCAATTGCAAGCTGTTCAGATTAATGATATGAATGAAAATAAAGAGATTTTGAAAGACCAAGTTCAAACTTTAAAGGATCAAGTGGAAACTTTAAAATCTCAAGTTAAACTACAAGAATCTACCATTAAAGAAAAAGATGATATAATAGCTCATTATAAGGACTTGGTAAATAAAAAATAAATCCCAATGTCTTATATGTCTTAAAAAGAATTAAACTCCTATCGTTTCACTTGGAAAGTTGGCAAAACAACACACCAAGAACATTCCGGAATGATCTTTTAATATTTTAAACAATTTAAGAATAATATATGGAATAAAACCTTATAACAGCTTGAAGTCCAAAGGTATATTT
>JAFLTP010000065.1 GCA_022510405.1 Muribaculaceae bacterium
TCAACCCGATTTTGCACCAAGCGATGTGCGGAACATGCTTATAAAGCAGCCAAAAGAGCCGAACATGTAAACAAAGAACAAGCAAAGGCTGATACTCAAGCAAATTCTGATATTAGTAGCCTGGAGTTTCTAAGTCCGGCACAATGTGCAAAACTTATTGGGGTTTGTAGAAGATCCCTATACTATTATCTAGAGTCTAATTCGATTCCTTGTTATCAGTTCAAGGGTAAGACACGGATTCGTAGATCTGATATTGAAAAACTGTTTGATCAAAACATTGAGTACATAAAACGACCTGCAAGAGAGAAAAATCCGATCACCGAATTCTACACTAGCTCTGAATTAATTCAAAAATTCAATATCAGCAATTCATGGCTTTTCAAAGTTGCGAAAGAAAATAATATTCCAAAAACTACCCATAGAGGCAAAACTTTATGGAGTAAGAAACATTGTGATGAAATTTTTGGAAAGAAAAATCAAGATGTTCAAGACATTCAAGAGTGGTATTCTGCTGATGAAGTCAGCAAAAAATTCAATATGACTATCAGTCAGGTTTACAATCTTGTGAATCGTCATAACATACCGAAAAAAAAAGAAGGTAATGTCACATCCTATTCTAAGAAGCATATAGATATCGCCAAAGGAATTGCTGTACCCGAAGAACCGGAATGGTATTCCATAGCTGAGGCGATGGAGAAGTTTAACATGACCAGAGACCAGTTATATCACTATGTCAAAACTTATAGTATCCACAAAAAGAAAATTGGCAAATACACATATCTCTCTAAAAGAGAATTAGATAACCTTTTCGCACCGCCAATTATATAATTCAGGTGACAAGTTATTTAAAAGTTATTTTCAATTCACCTACACGCTAATGAATCACTTTTCAAATTTGCATCAACAAATTAAAATTTTATAGTTATGGCAACATGTGTAAAAGTTTTCTTGCGACAGAAACCAATCTCAAAAGGTCGCATCTCATTGTATTTGGATTATTATCCGGCTATCCGAAATCCCCACACGGGCCGTTTGTCTCGTCGTGAATTCCTTGGGTTCTATATTTATGCCCAACCAAAGAATTCTGTTGAAAGGGATTATAATGAAACAATGCTTAATAAAGGAGAGCTCATTCGTTGCAGACGTCAGGAATCGGTAATAAATCTGGAGTTTGGTTTTATAGATCGTCATCAACAACAAGCCGATTTTCTCGCTTACTTTAAAAAGATGTGTGAACACAAATATCAGAAATGGGATATCGTATATCAACATTTTTATAATTTCGTAAAAGGTAAATGTTCCTTTGGGGAAGTTACCGTCGAACTTTGTAAGAAATTCAGAGATCATCTTCTTCAAGCACATAACCTGCGTTTGAAACATAGAAAACTATCTCATAATTCTGTAGCAGGATATTTCTCAACTTTTCGGGGTCTTTTGAAAATTGCTTATAGAGACAAACTTCTCAAAGAAAACATCAATGACTATCTTGATAAAATCGAATGGGAAGATGTCAAAAAGGAGTTCCTCACACAAGATGAGTTGATTATCCTGGCAGCCACTCCTTGTAAAATTGATGTTCTCAGACGTGCTTCCTTGTTTTCTTGCTTAACAGGTATAAGAATAAGTGATATTGAAAATCTTACATGGGAAAATATTAGAATTGCCCCTGATATGGGACCGTGTGTAAGAATCAGAACCCAAAAGACTCAAACCGAAACAACCTTACCTATTGGATATGACGCACTGGAATTATGTGGTGAGAGAAACGAAGGAAAAGTATTCAAAGGATTAAAAAGATCTATGATTAACGTCCCTTTAAAACAATGGATAAAAGCTTCAGGTATCAAAAAACATATTACTTTCCATTGTTTCCGTCATACCTATGCTACCTTACAGCTTGCAGCTGATACCGATATCTATACAGTTAGCAAAATGCTGACCCATAAAAATGTAACTACAACCCAAATTTACGCAGAACTCGTTAGTTCAAAGAAAAGAGAAACGGTTAATAAGATAAGATTGAAATAACCTTAATTTTAGTTTGCGTTAGAATATGGATGCTATCTGACCGTGAGGTTCGATGGCATCTTTCTTTTTGAGTATGATTGTATGATTTTATAGCATTAGAGTATGATTTTGAGTATGATTTCTCCCTCAAACTATAAATAAGCTTAAAATCAGGTAAATATTTGATTGATTGTTAGATTTTAAAATCACAGCTCTCTAATTTTGAGGTCACAATCGATTAATAATAATCAATATTTATCATTATGGTAATCAAATTCACTAATCCTTGGATTAAAATCCTAATCCCTTTTTCCACTATCCTAATCTTCGGTTCAGGGATAACTCAATTCGTTAACATCAAAGACCAAACCGGGGATGACACCCTCGCTTTCCTCATAATGATATTTGATGTAATTTTCTGGTGCGGTATCATTTCAACAATTTATTTCTTTATCACCTGTTATCTTATTCCAAGATTTCATGAATTGAAATTATCATTCCAAACTTTAACAAACAAAAGAAATGGAATAACCGAAATCAGTGAATCCCTTCCCGAGCCTCAAAATGAGTTTGAAGAAGCAAAGATTAAAGCTTTAGAAGAACAAAATAGAATTCTACCGGAAATATTGAACTATGCTGAACTGACCTTTGCAGAACTCCTTAATGATAATGAATTGACAGTGCTGATTGACAATATCAAGTTGTTCGCTAAAAGTCAAAACACTAAAGCAGACAACGGAATCAAGAGAAAATTTGAAGGCGTTACTTCAAACGATCTTTATCATTTTGGTAATAATATCCGGAAACGATTGAAGAAAAATGGATATGAAGCAGCCTCATTTTTAAAAGATACCTTTGTTTCTATGCTTTTTGATGTCGAGATTGAAACAGTCAAATCTAAACTCGCAAACAAGGAAGGGCGATATACTCTACCTCTTATAAACCCAGATCAACCATTAAAACCTCATATCTTTCCAATAACCTTAGTTGGTTAAATTCCTATTAATCAACCAGGCGACAGGTTATTCGAAAGTTATTTTCAAATAGCCATTTATCCAATAAAACACCTTACACTTTTGCGGCATAAATTTAAAAATAAGACTTATGCAAAACGCAAAATTATCTTTTGAGCAATTGCCCGAGGCAATCTCAAATCTACTTGAAAAGGTAGAAACCATCAACAGAAATGTTGGATTCTTGATGTCTTCCAAAACAAAACAGAAAGAATCCACTTCCAAAAGTGAAGAATTTATTGGTATTGATGAGGCATGTGAAGTGGTGCATTTAGCCAAACCTACCATTTATAAACTGGCTCAGAAAGGTCAGATTCCTCACTATAAACCATCAAAAGAATTGCTGTTCCGTAAATCGGAATTGATTTCCTGGGTGGAACAAAGCCAACAAAAAGGCAATCCTTCAAGAGAAGAAATATCAATTTTAATGAGTGCTGGTAATAGACGTAAACCTAAAAACGGATGGGAGGCCTAACTATGGAAAATAAATTACTTTCACTTTGCACCGGTATGAATAGTGATGCCATGAAGGATCAAATCGGTAACTTCCCATTAGAGGGATTTCCTGCAAAAATGAAGAAATTGGTTCTTGACGTTGTTCGGCAGGAGAATTATCCTTTGGATTTTACTGTGGTTGCAATGCTATCAGCGGCAGCCTCTGCCATAGGGAATTCTTACCAAATCAAAATCAAAGGACAATGGTTGAGCAGCCCTATTCTATATATGATGATTGTTGGTAATCCCGGAATTGGTAAGACTCCTCCTCTTGATTTTGCTTACGATCCTATTCGTAAAGATGACTCTCGTCGTTATGCTCATTTCATTGAAGAGATGAAAGAGTATGAACGACGAAAGGGAAACAAGAACGAAACAGGGGAGCCAGAAAAACCCGTTTTAAGACGTTCGATTATCTCGGATTTTACCCCTGAATCCATGATTAGAGCCCATGATGCCAATCTACGTGGACTTACAATTTATGTTGATGAAATCATGGGAATGTTTCAGTCGGTCAATCGATATTCCAATGGTCAACTGATAGAACAATTACTCACTGCTCACTCCGGAAAGCCACTTAACGTGAGTCGATGCGGCCAACCACTCCCCTTCCATATTCACCAACCTTGTATAAATATTATAGGCACAACTCAGACATATCGTATTAAAGAATTGCTTGATATGGGATTTGTTGAAAACGGTATGATGGACAGATTTTTATTTGCTTATTCTCCAAATAGGAAGATAGACCACTGGAAGAAGGATGCAGTTATAGCTGAGGAACCCGGTGAAATTTGGAGTAAAATAATAAACAAATTAATGAATCTTCCATGCAATATAGATAATGTAAATCACATGGTGAACTCAGAAATTATCGCTATGAATGATGAAGCTTTCGACATGATGTATGCATGGAGAAATGATATGGTTGACCGGATTAATAGCATCGAAGATGAAAAGAAAAGAGATACTCGCTTCGCTAAAGATCCATTGAATTTAGCACGGATTGCTCTTGTGATACAATTTCTTCGATGGGCGTTTGATGAAGCCGATAAGACTTTCATTGACGAAAAAACCATGGCAACTGCTATTCAAGTCATCAATTATTTCACTGATTGTTATCTTCAATTAATGAAAATTTTGAAGGAGGATAACCTTGATTCTATCGAGAAGGCATGGTTCGAAGAGCTTCCAAATTCATTTACTACTGCTCAAGCCATAGAGGGTGGAGAACAAGTTGGAATGGCACATCGCACAGTTAATCGCAATCTGACAAGGTTTGTTGATAAAGGTTTCCTTAAGAAAATCAAACAGGGTCAATATGAAAAAGTGTAACCAAATGGCACATGGCACAACAGGCATTTTGTCATATTCATCAGTTAAAATTCGTGTCGAAGTGCCACAAATGCCATGTGCCACAACCTTAAGATCTCTATGTTATGATAAATCCCAATTATAGATTTCAGCTCAAACCTTACAGCACCGGTAGCAAAATAAGCTGCCCGAAATGTGAGCGGAAATATTGTTTTACTCCTTATATTGATATCTTAAATGAGGTTATTTTCCCTGACGTAGTAGGAAGATGTGATCATGAAAGTTCTTGTGGATACCATTATAAACCTTCTCAATTTTTTAATGATAATCCTGATTTTAAATCTAAAATTAAACATGCCGGGAAGGGATTTCAATCAGCAGGTTTGAATGGCAAATCTTTAGCATTTCCACTTCCAGGACCCTCTTATATTGATGAGATGTACCTAAGAAGATCCTTGAAAAATTACGATAAAAATCCACTTTTTACTTGGTTAGTAAGGTGGATTGGAGAGAATAGCACCAGATATTTATTCAATCTTTACCAAGTCGGAACGGCTATTCTCTGGGGTGGCTCAACAGTATTTTGGCAGATAGATTTTCAAAATAAAATACGTTCGGGTAAAATAATGGCTTATGATCCAAACACCGGCCACCGTATAAAAGATGATAATTGTAGAGTCACATGGGTACACTCATATCTTAAATTGAGACCTTTTTATCTCCGTCAATGTTTCTTCGGTGAACACCTATTATCTCGATTCCCGGATAAGACAATTGCAGTTGTGGAAAGTGAAAAATCAGCTATGATTGCCACTCATTTTATGCCGGAATTGTTATGGCTTGCTACCGGTGGGAGCAATGGATGTTTCAATGAAGAAGCAATTAAATCTCTTCAGAATCGATCTGTTTTATTGGTACCTGACCTTGGGATGACAGACAAATGGAGACAGAAATTAGAGCTTCTCAAACCCATTTGCACCTCTGTTTCTATAACCGATCGACTTGAAAAGTTAGCCACTCTGGAGCAGGTAGAACGGGGTCTTGACATAGCAGATTTCCTTGAAAAGTTTTCAAAATCTGATGAAAATTCAAGTAAAAATCTTGATAATTCTCAACGAAATATTGGGGAATCTGAGGTAAAATCTCCTAAAAAATCCTTCGAAATCACACCTGAAATTCTCAAAAATCTTTCAGAAAAACATTATTCGGAATGGTCAGATGAAGAGATTTTAGCCAATATGATGATGGAGAATCCTTTCATAAAAACCATGGTTGAAGAGCTTGAAATGGAGATTGTTCCAACCAATAAAAGTCAGCTCGCTGGCTCGTGATATTTTAGTTATAAAATTCCGTAGCTTATTAGGGCATTTTTGCTCTCGCCTGCACCCCAATCCGGGGATGCTAAAAATGCCCATAAGCCGGAATCGTAACTGACAGCACCATCTTACTCTTAGACAGAGACGGAATTTTATAACATACCTTCCTGATAAATTTTAATCAAAAAATTTTCTTAATCCTAAAAAAATATGAATACACAATTTGCAGTTTGCCATCTCGAAAGAGCAAAAGGAAATGACTCCGGGATGTCGGAACATATCGAGAGAAGAAAACCGGATGGCAAAAAATATATTCCGGAGAATGCTGATGGTAATCGAACTCATCTTAATCGAGAGCTTATAAAATTTCCAGAAGGTGTTGAGCGAAGACATCAAGCAATTAAATACCGAATCGAGAATGCCGGATTACAGAGAAAAGTGGGCAAGAATCAGACACAAGCCATCCGGGTAATGTTATCCGGTTCTCCTGAACAAATGAAGAAGCTTCAAGATGCAGGAAGACTCGATGAATGGATAAGTGCAAATCTTGATTGGCTTCGTGAAACTTTTGGTAATGATAACGTAGTTTCTTGCGTACTCCACATGGATGAGAAGACACCTCACCTCCATGCCACAGTAGTTCCCATTGTAACTGAGCCAAGAAAACGTCGTGCTCGGGAAGGTGAAAAGAAAAACCGAACTCACAATGGGCCACGCCTTTCTGCCGATGATGTTATGACAAGAGAAAAGCTTCAACAATATCAAAACACCTATGGGGAAGCCATGAAAAAATTTGGACTAGAGAGAGGGTTGATTGGTAGCGATGCTTTTCATAAAAGGAAGCAGGATTATAACCGGCAACTCACAAAGCGACTCCAAGCCGATGTTGAAAGAATAAATTCCGAATTAACAGTAAAGCAGCAGGAGTTGAAGGAAACTTCTGAAAAAGTTAAAGACCTCCAAGAGAAAACCAGTGGAGTAAAAAACAAATTATTATCTGTGGTCGGCAAAGGAGAAATTCCGGGACTCAAAAAGAGGATTGAAGAATTGGAGAAAGAGGTTAAAGATCTCAAGCATGAACGTGAACAACTCAAAAAGAAAATTGAAGATCTTACAGCTGACGCCCTACGACAAAGAAACGCTTATCAGGCAGAGATAGCAAAACTTCAGAAAGAAAGAGAGAAACACCTCGCTACAATCCAAGAACAGGGACGTGTTAATCAGAAACTTCATCGCCTTGCCTATCCTGAAAGATATAAACTCTCATCGGGAGCAGAACTCAAAAGTTTCAGGATCCCTAATACTCTTAATCCATTTGCCTACATCACTACTCTTTTCAATGGCAAA
>JAFLTP010000066.1 GCA_022510405.1 Muribaculaceae bacterium
CCCGACGTTGCTTCATTATTTCTTTGAGCTCCATAGTATGATATAATAAACTTTATTGCAAAGATAACAATAAATTTTAGCAACATCAAGAAAAAGTATAATAAAATATACTTTTTAATTCTAGATATCCTTTGTTATGTTCGAAAAGTAGAAAAGTATAATATAGTAGACAAGAGTCGTTATTTCATCTATTAAGATATCTATAAGCTTGAAATTTTCAAATTATAAATCAGAGAAATAAATATTTATTTGGAAGGAATGTGAAAAAGTATTAATTTTGCCCCCAGTTTCGGAAATCAAAATGATAAGAAAACACCGCAATATATTAACCATCAATGAAATTCTAGGCCTAAAAGGTTTTGAAACTATGACTGTTGCAGGCCCCTCATCAACTTATCATACCCCAACTTCGGTATATTTCCGACATAAAATTCAATTGACAAATATCAGTTAGAAAAATAAAAACTGATTAAAGATAGAGATTGTCGGAAAGTGCTTGCCAAACTTCCCGACAATTTTTTTTGGTGTCCAAACCGGTAATAAACTTCTCCACCGCGATTAGCTGAGGACACAAATCTTCCTCTCCTCATTTTCAATAACTGTGCCATGGCACAAAAACCAAAAAATATGAATTTCAAGTTTGAAAATGATAATGTGTTTTTTACATCAGATACGCACTTCAATCACGCTAATATAATAAAGTTTTGTCAACGTCCATTCAGAGATGTTGATGAGATGAATGAAACCCTGATAAAGAACTGGAATAGCGTAGTGGGTCCACAAGATACTGTTTTTCACCTTGGAGATTTTTGTCTTGGAGGTTCAGCAGAATGGACCAGAATTCTTGACCGGCTTAACGGCAAGATATATCTTATCCTTGGGAATCACGATTTGAAGAATATTCGTCAAGGGTTCCTAAAGAGGTTTGAAAATGTTGCCATGGCAATGTGCATACAGATAGGGAAGAATAGAATTCATCTTAGCCACTATCCATATCTTTGTTTTGAAGGTGGGTATCATAAGGATATATGGCAGTTCTTCGGTCACGTACATACAAGAGCAGTAAATACCGGTTTTGATGCAGGACGCCTGCAATATCTTTATCCTACCCAGCTGGATGTTGGAGTAGATAATTCAGATTTCACTCCATTGTCATTTGAGCAAGTAAAAGAGAAAATTCTGAAACAAATTGAAAACACAGAAAATTGAAAATATTATGTTCAAGAAAATTAATATAAACGGAAAATTGAAACGATTTGACGATTTCAAATTATGTTTCATATCTCCAATACCAGAGACAATATTAGTTGATAGTCCTGAGTCAGTGGCTTTTCAGAAAACAAAAGAATACAAAGAATTGCGAACCAGGGATAAACACTGGTATACGGATTACAGGTTACGAATGATAGATATCCCGAACCCGGAATTTGACAGAGATAAAACAACTCATAACGCATACTTCACCCCCTTGTCCTTGGATGTACAATGGGGAGATGACTGGAATGATAGTTTGCAAGGAAGTTATGGTGATCTTCCGTATGATCATGATGACAAGGGAGTTCCAATCGAAATCTTGGTAATGCCATTCTCGTTGAATCTGTATTCTTTTGAAGATAATAATTTTCATACACAATGGTCTTTACCGGATGATATTTCTACATATATATGTGCAAGAGATGTTAACAGAGGTGTTGTTCCATGGTTATATGCTGAATTATGGGAGAATAAAGACTTTTTGGTGATTCACTCCGGCGTTCCTCCACAAGAATTCGCTAAGAAACTAAAAGATTTCAAAAAGAGAAATGGATTAAAATGATTGCTTTACAGCCAATTATAAACTGAGAATTTAATTATGAAGATACAATATGCATCAGATTTGCATCTGGAATTTCGTGACAACAGCAGATGGCTCAAAGAGAATCCATTGATTCCGGTAGGAGAAATCCTCGTTTTAGCCGGAGATATCGGTTATCTGGGTGATGAGAATTATAGTGTACACCCATTTTGGGATTTCTGTGCAGAGAATTTCCACCAAACGATTGTTGTGCCCGGTAATCATGAACTTTATAAGGATTTTGACATCAATGACCTTCATGAAGATTGGCAACGGGATATAAGACCAAATATCAAAGTTTATTATAACTCGGTGATTCCATTGTCTGAAGATATCGACCTAATTACTTCGACTTTATGGTCAAAGATTCCTCCTTATGAAGAGTATCTGACAGAAAGGGGAGTGACAGATTTCCATAGGATCAGGAATGGAAAATTCAGGCTATCAGCTCAACGTTTCAATCAGGAACATGAAAAATGTCGGCAATTCATTGAAAGAAGTGTCGCTGAAAGTAAGGCAAAACATATAATTGTTGCGACCCATCATGTCCCTTCATTTGAATTGATGGCCGATGAATTCAAGGGAAGTCCTATAAACGGAGCCTTCACCGTTGAATTAGGAGATTACATTGCAAAAAGCCCAATTGAATATTGGATATATGGACATTCCCACCGAAATATCCACAAGCAGATTGGAAATACCCGTTGCATCAGTAATCAGTTAGGATATACATTCCACAACGAACACAAGGATTTTAATCCTTCAGCCATCATCGAAATCTAACCTTGTTTAATAACCGTTATGAGTGTCATGGCGGTTAATTTATTTAAAGTAAATTTTCTAGACCATTTAATTTCTTTTGTTGCTAAGAAATTTCTTATGACTCATTAGACAAGCATAAATTATCAAAATTAATTATTTTATGATAAATTGGTTAAACGAGCCTTTTTTGAAAGTGTTATCTAATCTTCCCATCATACATGTCAGTCTATTCAAAACATTTATAAAGATAGCAATATGAAGAAAAAATCACTAACTTTGCATATCAGTAAGAATTATCTGTTAAATGACCAAAACATAACATAAGATATACGGCGAGAGCCGAAACTATTTGAAAACACCTTAACAGTAGCACCTAGGCTTTGGTCAGCCTTCAGATAGCTGTTCAGGTGTTTTGTTTTTAGAAATGGCGAAGAAAATAAAATCATATTCACAGGTAGCAGCCACCGAAGCTTTGGATCAATTGGGCCAAAAAGGCTCAACTCCGGAAGAATTAGTTTATCATTTGCTAAGAATTTTTTCCGGTTTAGGTGATGGACAAATTTCTCGAATAAAAGACGGTCGTGGCAATTCCGCCAATGATAATAAAACCGTACTTGTAAAAAATCTTATTGCCTATCGCCCGGTGAATTCAGAATTAAAGGAGAACCTTTATGATGAATTGATTGGAATGAAAGATGATACCAAAATCTCTAAGCATAATCCTCGATTGTATGTTGTGAGCAATGGAAAGGATGTGATTGCCTACGACCCAAAAATTAATGATTGGTATGACAATACTATTGATCGATTATGGCGAGATTTTGTATTCCTTGAACCTTTGGCAGGTATTGAGCCTGCAGAACATTACGAAGAAGCCTTGGCTGATGTGAAGAGTGCTGAATTAATGGCCAAGGTTTATGATGATATTCGTAGATATAATGATATAAAGGATAAGAATACAGTCCATTCATTAAATGTATTCATGTCCCGACTTCTTTTCTGTTTCTTTGCCGAAGACACCGGGTTGTTCCCGGGTGAAAACCTTTTCACAAATACTTTAAAAACCCATACCAAAGAAGATGGTAGTGACTTGGCTGAGTTTATTGACAGAGCATTTATTGTGATGTCCACCAATAATAAACAGATAAGAGAAAGTTACCCTAAGTTCTTCGATGAATTTCCTTACGTTAATGGTGGATTGTTTAAAGAGCATTTCCCGGTGCCGGTACTTTCTCGTCGTGCCAGGACATTGATTATAAATTGTGGAGAATATAACTGGAAGGAGATAAATCCTGATATATTCGGAAGTATGATACAGGCTGTTATAACTCCAGAACAAAGATCCGGACTCGGAATGCATTATACTTCAGTGCCTAATATCGAGAAATTAATAAAACCATTATTTTTGAATGCTCTTGATGAAGAATTTGAAGCTGCCTGTAAAGAAGCTAAGGAAAAGAAAGATAGGGGTCAGAATGCAAATAAATCAACCCAACGACTTCGGGCACTCCTTGCACGTCTGTCAAAAATCAAATTCTTTGATCCTGCTTGTGGTAGCGGTAATTTTCTGATTATTTCTTATAAACGGATAAGAGATTTGGAAATCAGAATATGGAAGGCAATGCGAGATATCGCCAATATGACTGTGTTGCCAATTTCTGCCATATCTCTCACGCAATTTTATGGTATAGAAATCGATGAATATGCATGCGACACTGCCATGCTATCATTATGGTTGGCTGAACATCAAATGAATGTGGAATTTAATGGGGAATTCGGGATTCAACCTGAAACTTTACCATTAAAACCGTCAGGACATATTATTCAAGGAAATGCTTGTCGTATTAACTGGGATGAAGTGTGCCCTCATACTCCAGAAGATGAAGTTTATATAATGGGTAATCCTCCGTATTTGGGGAGTTCCATGCAAAATGAAGTTCAGAAAAAGGATTTAGAGGCTGTATGTGGTCAATTTCAAAATTATAAAAATCTTGATTATATTGCATCTTGGTTTTATAAAGGTGCATCTTATATAAAAGGTTCAAAATCTAAATGTGCATTTGTCACCACTAACTCAATATGTCAAGGAGATAGTGTTAACTTATTATGGCCCAATGTATTTTCACAAGATGTTGAAATTAGTTTCGCCTATGAATCTTTCAAGTGGAGAAATAGTGCAAAATCCAATGCTTCTGTTATTGTGGTGATTATTGGTTTAATCTCAACAAAGCTTATTAAGGAAAAAATATTGTATTCTGATAATAAACGAAAACATGTATCTCATATTAATGCTTATCTTATAAATGGGAATGATATTTTTTTAGAAAGAAGAGGCACTCCTATTTGTGAAGTTCCAATGATGACAAGAGGAAGCATGCCTTCTGATGGTGGAGGATTAATTCTTACCGAAGAAGAATACTTTAAAATTAGGGAATTTATACCAAGTGAAATATCCCCTATAAAAAAATATATGGGAGCTGAGGATTTCCTAAATGATATCCATAGATATTGTATATGGGTAGATAAACAAGATTATGAGATTTTGGATAAATTGCCACAATTTCATCAAAGATTTGAAATCGTTAGGACTTCAAGATTACAAAGTGATACTCCGGGAACGAAGGAATATGCGAAATATCCATATCTTTTTAGACAGCCCCAATATAAACCAACAAATTCGATTATAGTACCTGGGGTTTCATCGGAACGAAGAAATTATATTCCGATGGGGTTTGTAGATAATAATACTGTAATTTCTAACGCAGCTTTTGCAATCTATGATGCAGAAAAATGGCTATTTGCTATGTTAAATTCAAATATGCATAATATTTGGGTGAGAACCGTTTGCGGACGCTTAAAATCAGATTTTAGATACACCGTTTCACAATGTTATAATTCTTTCCCATTCCCTGAACTTACTACTTCAGATAAAAGAGTTTTGGAAGACCTGGCTCAGAATATATTGAACATTCGGGATATGAATTTCGATATGACACTTGGAGAAATGTATAATCCGGAATCGATGCCGGAAGAATTAAAACAGGCTCACCATGAACTCGATTTAGCTGTAGAAAGAATTTATCGACACGAACCTTTCCAATCGGATGAAGAACGTCTCGAACATCTTTTTAAGCTATACGCCCAAATGGTAAAAAATGAACGTAAGCAGTAGAGAATATTTGAAAATCTTACAAGATTTGCATAAACAATCTATGCAAATAAATGCAGTATGTTTTTGTCCAACCTGTAATCAAAAGGCAATATTTTCTCATGTATTCTCTAAACGCCATATTTTACAACCCATCTGTCCTGAATCTCATTTATATCTTTTTGATCGGAGAGACATGATATTTTTGTCCTCTGCAGATATGTTAAGTTATAGACGTAAAGGAATCACTAAAGCTTTTGGATTTCAAGGGTTTTGTCAAAAACATGATTCCACTGTCTTTTCTGAGATTGAACCAAAAGTAGGAAGGGTTGATTGGTCAAATATTCGAAATCAATATTTATTATCCTATCGTTCTCTATGTCGAGAAATTTATGCAAATAAAGTTGTTTCTGATGTACTTAACCATTTGATTCAATATTCAGTTAGTAATAATCCTAATTACCATTTTAATTTATGTCTTTCTCTTTCAGAATTAAGAAATTCCTTGACAAATTTATTATGCTATAAACAATTTTTAGAAAAAGGAGTTTTCGAAAATAATTTTGAATATATCAAATTTAATTATTACGAATTACCCTTTCAAATAGACCTTTGCATTTCATCTCCCTTTCGAGTAGAGGATGGCAGAGGCTTATGTTTTAAGTACGATTTTCAGGAATTAAACATCGTAAACATATTCCCATATTATGGTAAAACTATTATCATAATAGGATATTCAGATAATTTTAAGAATACATGGATGAACTCTATTCTTCCCAATATTAAAACCCCTTTCCCTCATTTATTAAGTAAACTGTTAACGGATATATTATATAGAACAGAGCTTAGTGCTATGAGTGAAAAGATGTTTAAGCGTATCAATCCTGAATTATTAAATGGATTTTATATAACTTACAGAGAACAAATAACAAATTATGATTTGAATTTCGATCAAATTGCCTCATTACTATATGAACCTCTAAAAGAAGTGATGCCGACTGATTGGCAAAATTTAATCTGAGCTTATTAATTTTAGAATATGACAAATCTCGTTGATATACAATATAAACAAACTGGTAAAGCGACCAATACCGATGCACTCGGTATGAGGGAAATGCAAGCGATGGTTTACGAACATAGAAACAGACAGCATCTTCTTGTAAAAGCACCTCCGGCTTCAGGAAAAAGCCGAGCAATGATGTTTGTGGCTCTTGATAAACTCGAAAACCAGGGAGTTAGAAAAGTTATTGTTGCTGTACCTCAGAAGAATATTGGCCGTTCATTCAATGACACCCCGCTTATACAATTCGGTTTCTTCGCTGACTGGCGCGTTCCCCCATATTGGAATCTTTGCGCCACGGCTGGCTCTGAAAGCTCTAAAAAAGAGAAAGTAAGGGAATTTCTTGACCATCCAAATGCAAAGACACTTGTCTGCACTCATGCCACTCTGCTTAATGCCCTTAATGGAATAGACTCAGAGAAACTCAACAATGTCTTCTTCGGTATTGATGAATTCCATCATGGATCGGCGGATGAAGAAAACAGACTCGGTTCGCTGATTCGAAGATTGCTAAATGAAACCACCGCACACATCCTTGCAATGACAGGCTCATATTTCCGAGGCGATGCGGTGCCGGTGATGCGTCCCGAAGATGAAGCAAGATTTCATCCCTCTATCAACTACAATTATTATCAGCAACTCAACGGTTACCGGTGGCTCA
>JAFLTP010000067.1 GCA_022510405.1 Muribaculaceae bacterium
CTCAAACGGAATCTCGTTGTCAATACATTTCACCTCACCGGTTGCGAGAAACTTCTCATAATAGGAATTAAGTTGCCATACAGACCATGATATATTAAATGGGAGATTCCCAAATATAAAAACTTAACAAATAAATCATGGTAGAAAATTTCAAAGAGTATTTAACCCATTCAAACATGGCGAAGAACACGGTTGCTGCATATATCTATGCAGTGAACGACTTCAATTCTCGATACAAAGAATTGACAAAGAAAAACCTACTGCTCTATAAGACTTACCTTATTGAGTCATTCAAGCCTAAAACGGTAAATCTTCGAATACAGGCATTGAACAAGTATCTGGATTACCTGCACAAGCCGCGCTTGCGTCTAAAATCTATAAAAGTACAGCAACGCACATATTTGGAGAATGTTATCAGCAATGCCGACTATATCTTTATGAAAAATAAATTGAAGAAAGAGGATAATCTAGAATGGTACTTCGTTATCCGCTTTCTTGCGGCGACTGGAGCAAGAGTCAGCGAATTGATCCAGATAAAAGTGGAGCATATAAGAGTCGGTTATTACGACATCTATACAAAAGGCGGTAAAGTGCGTCGTCTGTTTATCCCTAAGAAATTGAGAGATGAAGCCCAAGTGTGGCTAAATGCCAATAATAAAGAAAGTGGCTATCTTTTTCTTAATCGTTTCGGAGAACGAATTACACCTCGCGGCATTGCACAGCAACTAAAACGCTATGCAATAAAATATGGACTTAATCCGAAAGTTGTTTATCCACACTCTTTCCGCCATCGATACGCCAAGAATTTTCTGGAAAAATTCAACGATATATCTCTGCTTGCGGATTTAATGGGACACGAGAGTATTGAAACCACTCGAATTTATCTTCGACGCACTGCTTCAGAGCAACAGGAAATCGTTGACAAGATTATAACTTGGTAGAAACAATCTAACACATAGCTAAAAGTGCCTATGTGTTAGATTCTTGTTTTTTATCTTTTGCGACGGAAGGGATCGTGTTAGCGGCCGTCCCAAGAAGATTGGTCGTAGGAGCCTCCAGCACCCGTCTTACGGAGTGGCGACACCTCCCGAAGCAGCTTGAATCATTTGGTCTAAAAGTGGATACTGGCTCTTGTCGATTTGCTCCAGTGACGAGAATATCTCATTGACACCACCTTCTGTTAGTTCTTTATTCTCAAATTTCTTGATTAACTCATTTTTCATGTAGTGAAAAATATCTTTTTTACTTAATTTTGAAGTATCATCCTTTAGGATTGTTTCAAGATTTTGTATAAAATTATATATGGCTAAAGAACTATACGAAAGAGTAGATAGAAAAATTGGAGAAATTCTTATTGACATAAAATGTGGTAAAGTTGGTCTTCCTGATTTGCAACGTCCATTTGTATGGAAAGATTTCAAGGTTCGCGAATTATTGGACTCAATGATGAGTGGATTCCCTATTGGATATGTCATGTTATGGTCTGCTCCTGAAGGGTATGAGAATGTAAGTCATATTGGTTTAGATGAAAAAGCCTATTCACGTCCGCTTGATTTGGTTATTGATGGTCAACAACGACTGACTTCATTGCTGGGTTCAATGTTTGGACAAGAGGTAAAAGGCAAAGACTTTAAATCTCGTCGGATAAGAATTGCATTTAATCCTTTGATAAAGAAATTCGAGGTGTGGACTCCCGCATTTGAAAAAGATACAAACTGGATTAGCGATATTAGTGAAATCTTTTCAGCCGAAGCAGACCATAATCTTGGAAGATATGTGGGAGGTATAAAAAAACGAATTAATGAAGGCAGATTAAAAAAAGATTTAGAACCACTAACGGAAGAGGAGGGATATTTGATTGAAGATAATATTAGAGATCTTCTTTCTTTATACGATTATATGCTTCCGACACTACGTATTAAATCCATAGCTGACGAAGAACAAGTAGCCGAGATTTTTAAGAGAGTAAATTCAGGAGGGCAAAATCTGAATGAAAATAATTTTATAGAGACATTATTAGCGGTTTATGATAATAAAGTACATGATAAAATTGTGAGATTTTGCTCTGATTCTAAAATGCCAAGTGACAATACCTCTTACAATCGTATCATAGATGTTGAATCGTCACATCTAATCCGAATGACTGTGGGTCTTGGATTCCGTCGTGGACGTTTATCCTATGCTTATAAACTTCTCCGAGGTAAAGATCTGGAGACTGGAATCGTTAGTGAGGAAACACGTCTCAAAAATCTTGCAGTTTTTAGTGAGGCGCTTGATATAGTAACTAACCTCAATAACTGGCATTCATTTCTTAATTTATTTGGTGAAGCAGGCTATCTAAAAGGTTCTTTGGTATCGTCTCGGTATATCGTTGTCTTTGGATATATCATATATTTGATAGGAAAGACACAGTACAAGGTTGCTCCAGAAGAACTTAGGCGTATAATAACCTTATGGTTATTTATGACTTCAGTGACTTCTTATTACACTAATTCCGCATCTGCAGAATCAACAATTGAAAAAATATTCGCTGATTTCAGGAATATTAAAACTTCAGATGAATTTATTTCTTATCTGCAGACCCAAATAGAGCTAAATCTTACAGAAGACTTCTTTAATGTTACACTTCCGGCGAATCTTAACAGTTCTGCAGCAATTTCTCCTTCATGGTATGCTTACCTTGCCTCGCTTAATGTCTTAGGAACAAATTTACTCTTTTCAAATATCCCGGCATCAGCTTTTTGGATTGCTGGATCTCATGGCTCAATTAGTAGTATAGATAAGCACCATTTATATCCTAAAAATTATCTTATTAAAAATGGAATAGTTTCTAATAGAGAAATCAATCAGATAGCCAATTTTACATATATTGATAAGACTACAAATATTATAATATCAGATAATCCGCCTGCGGAATACGTTGATAAAATCAAATCAAAAATTGGTGAAGATGCCTATTATCGTTCGTTAACGGAGAACGCCATACCTGAAAACTTTGGACAGGATAATTATTTTGAATTCCTGAGAAAACGTAGGATGCTTATGGCGGGTATTGTGCGTAAAGCTTATCTCAGACTCAAAGGAGAATCTGTTTAAAATGTGATTATTTTTATATATCTTGAGCCATTGTAGGAGTCTAGTAGCGTGGACGTGAAAACATAATTGAAAATGTTTTTGGGAAAAAATCCTTTAACAGCTGTTATGTAATAATCCGAAATTATTTGATTATTTAAAGTATATATTTTTGATGAAGATAATCAGTTGGAATGTGAATGGGCTTAAGGCAAGATTGGAGGCAGTGAAGCGATTATCTGAGAAACTGCAGCCGGATATCATTTGTTGTCAAAAAGTGAGGACTAAAGGGAATAGTTTTATAAAAGTCCCGGGATATTTCACTTGGTGGGGAAACATGAACGGCGGTTTAGTAGGAGGAGTCTGTACCTTTATGAAATTGTTGAAGGGTATTGAATTAGATTCATTGGCCAATGTACCGAAGGCTTCAGACTGGCTTATTGATACGGGGTGTCTATTAGCTTTAAACTTTGAGCATTTCATTCTTGTGAATGTTTATTTCCCATATTCCAACCTCTCCAATGATGAATTTGTAAAAATAAGACAAAGGTGGGATTATGAAATCCATGAGTATCTTGTAAAAGCTGTAAGTCAGAAACCGGTGATAGTTTGTGGTGACTTGAATATTGTGGCAACCAATTTGGATGCGTGGGATAATGTTTCTGTCAAGAAACAAGGATGTTTTCTCGACTGGGAACACCGGAATTTCAATTCACTCTTAGAAGCTACTGGATTGGTAGATTCATATCGTTATCTTCATCCCGAAGGGAGAGATTATTCTTATTTCTTCAATAATAATCCGGAATACCGGTTAGCCAATCAAGGGTTCAGAATTGATTATTTCTTAGTTAGTGAATCACTTTTACCATATGTAAAGAGATCAGAAATCCTGACCCATGTCTTGGAAACTACCAATAATCCAATTATTTTAGAGATAGATTTTTAAAAAGAAATTAAAATTTATCAGTAAATCTTATGAGAATGAGATCTTGTAGTGTGGTTTATCTTTTGCGGCGGGAGGGGTCGTCTTCTCGGCCGTCCCAGGAGGATTGGTTGTAGGAGCCTCCGGAACCCGTCCCGACTTGCTGAATGGCGACACCTCCCGAAGCAGTCTGGAGTATTTGAGCTAACAGAGGATGTTGACTTTGGTCAATTTGTTCCCATGGGAAGGGGGATTAGAAAAAGCCGGAATACGTTCTCTAAATGCTAACCTCGAATTTGCAAATCGGATATTTGCTCATTTCCCGATGCAGTAGATTCAACAAATTGACGTTCAGTCTATTACGATTTATAAGATACAAAGTGATTTTCAGCAGTTAAAAAACAAATTCTGACAAATTCAACTGCTTGATAATCAGCGAGTGCGTATATCTCCTTGTACCTCGTTCTTTTCTTACAGTTTTAAATCCGGTCATCTCACGACAACTCAATCATAATCAAGCATTTAAACTCAATTTTCGCGACCTCCGTCGCTCTTTTACAAAATTAATAAAAATCCCCGGTTTGTACCTCAATAATTTTATAAAATTTTCAATGATGAAATTGTGACAATTTGTCACGGGTTTACAATATGTATTGAGGTATAATTGGTAGCAAGGGTCAAGAATAAGAGCGAATTTTATTGATTATAGTTGCAGTTATTATGTAACAAGAGCAATTTTGTCGGTGGTTGGTGGCTACACAGCAGTATAAGATATTTTGTGACAAAGCATTGTACACTTGGAGGAAGTTCACCGGGAGACGGACTATCTTTTTACACTCTTTTTATACTTTCTAAAGCTTTTGATTTGAAACAACAAATTATATAATTTTGTGAAATTTTTCTCTTACGAGACCAAAACATCACTGGCAAAACACTGGATAAAAAGTCATTCTATATCCTCCGGCGAACTTTTCTTACAAATAAAAATGCTGGCACGAAACTCTTACATAATAATAAAGTCGCTTAATCATTATCTTCGAGGATCGGTGTTTATAGCAGTTTCGGATCATCTCGTTTCTACCACGGATGCCGTCGTAGTGAGCTGGCTGCTTGGACATGAAGCCCTGTCGGCAGTGAACATCGTTCTACCTGTAGTAACTTTTATTTCTGCTTTAATAATCTTATTAGGAGAGGGTGGGGCAGATTCTGTGTCAAGTGCCTTGGGAGAGGGCAATATCAAGAAAATGGGGGTGTCTTTCTCCTCCTCTATGATAGTAGGTGGTATATTAGGAATTATTCTTGCAGTGTTGGTGTATCATTTTTGTACCCCCATCGTTGATTTGCTAATCAGCGACGATTTGGTAGAGAAACACTACACATTTCGATATCTCCAAACTTTTTGTTTTGCAATACCGCTGATGTTGACTGCTGGAATCCTGACACATATCCTACGCTCGGATGGAGGAACAAAAATTGTAGGAATTGCAGTGGCCTGTGGGCTTTTAGCCAAAATTATCTTCGATATAGTGTTTGTGGGCTACACTTCTTTGGGTATTACCGGGGCTGCATGGGCTTCGGCAATTAATTATCTGTTAATATTCGGAATATGCCTTTTTCATTTCCATTCGAAAAACAATAACATTAAATGGAGTTGGGACTGGACAAAATATTTAAAACAGATTTTTAAGAACTTAAAAAAAGGTTTTTTCGGCAGTATAAACACCATATTGATAGCTGTGACACTCTATGTGATTAACTCCATAATGATAAAGAGTCTGGGCAGTGAGGGGATTTATTGCTGGGCTGTAAGTTTCCAGATATTTATTATACTCGGTGTACTTTTAGATGGTATCGATTCAGGTATCAAGAACTTGGGAGAAGCCTTGGTGGTACAGAATGATGTCACCGGACTTTACTACATATTTCAAAGATGTTCTATTTATCTTTTGATTTCTGTGGTGGGCCTTTCTCTCCTCATCATCATCTTCCCGGAATTTTTTGGTACTCTTTTCGGCAACACAGGAGATGACAGGTTACATCTTTTACCGGGGGTGTTGAGGATTTTCAGTCTGTCTTTATTTCCTTATGCCCTAATGGCGCATGTTAAGACGATATATGATGTGATTCACCGTAAAGTGTTGGGCTTCTGCCTAACCATTCTGCCTTATGGATTGATGATATTATTTGTGTATCTATTGTCAGACAAACAAATAATAAGATGGCCGGATAAACCGGAATACCTGATCTGGTGGGCTTTCCCGGCTTCTTCGTGGATGTTGGTAGGGTTACTCCTTTTGGTCACTTGGATTTTTCATGAAAAGAATAAAGATCTAAGATTTCTCACAGTGTTACCAAAAACTGAACCCGGTTCGGCAATTAATATTTCAGTGTCATTAACTCAAAATGATGTTAATGAAGTTGCAGAGAAGGTGGGAGAATTTCTTGATAAGGAGAAAGTTGATAATGTGGAAAAAACGTTTGTCAGTGTAATTTGCCGGAAGGCCGTGGAGGGGATATTGAATAATTTCCGTGAAGAAGATAAGCGGGACCGATATTTTGATCTTCATATATGGAAAATTGATGACAGGATAAATATGGTTTTCAAGGATGACGGGAAACGAATCTCCATACCACAAGAGGATGATATTCTAAATGATCTTAAACCGGAGGAAGATGAAAATGATAGTGAGAGTTCAACTGACCATCCGACAATAAAAAAAACATCGGGTACTTCTTATGCCCCTTACAAATCGTTTGCACATTTCCTGTATCTCAACGGTCAGAATGTGCTTATAGTAGATGTTACAAGGGAGGACTCAATATAGATTGAGGATTTAAAATAAGTGTCAGAGACATGGAACGATACATGGATTCAACAAATTGACGTTCAGTCTTTTAGGTTAATAAGTACAAAGTGATTTTCAGCAGTTAAAAAACAAGTTATGACAAATTCAACTCTCTGAAAATCAACGGGTGCTTATATCGCCTTGTACCTCGTTCTTTTCTTATTGTTTTTAGCCTTGTTGTCTCGCGATAACTTAATCAAAATCAAGCATTTAACTCAATCTTAGCGACTTCAATTGCTCTTTTTGCAAAGCTAGCGAATTTCTCCGTTTGTACTTCAATAATTTTATACAATTTTCAATGAAGAAATTGAGAAATTGTGACAATTTGTCACGGGTTGATCATTAAGGTGAGTACAAGTTGTACACCTGTTCGATAAGATAATAGGATAATAAGAAAATGGAATCCAATAAGTTTATTTTAATTGTACGAATTTTTTCGTACAGTTGACCTCAATAATTTTTTGAGAAATGATTGAACTTATTACTACAAGTTTTAGTACTTTCTCTAAAGATTATTATATATTAACCCTGTTAAAACGATTGATACGCTCTTTCACTATTCGTGCATAACTACGTTTGGCTTTTTCAGTAAGATAACTTTGAT
>JAFLTP010000068.1 GCA_022510405.1 Muribaculaceae bacterium
CACTGAAAAAACTTCAGACAGATTATATTGACCTTTTGTTGATTCATCAATGTTTTGGAGATTACTATAATGCCTACAGGGCAATGGAAGATGCTTTAAAGGCAGGGAAAGTAAGGGCTATCGGAGTAAGCAATTTTTATTATGACAGGTTTGTTGACATCGCTGAAAACATGGACGTTAAACCTGCAGTCAATCAAATAGAGGTTAATGTCTTCTCTCAGCAGAAAAGGATGCAGGAAATCTGTTCAGGGTTCAGCACCCATCTCATGGCATGGGGACCATTGGCGGAAGGAGCGAACGGATTTTTCACAAATCCGGTTTTATCCGCAATCGGACAAAAATATGGGAAAAGTGTTGCACAGGTAGCCTTGCGTTACCTTGTTCAAAGAGATATCATAGTAATACCCAAATCCGTGAAGAAAGAAAGGATGGAACAGAACCTTGATATCCTTGACTTCAATCTTACTGACGATGATATGAAGGCAATCGAGCCTCTTGACCTCGGACATGGCATAATCGTGAATTTTGAAGATCCGGAGCAAAGAATGAATCTTTTGAATATCATCAAGAAATTTAATGTCTGATCATTAATATTCCACCTTATATGAATAGTTATAAATTAGAAGGAAAGACAGCGGTCATTACCGGAGGAAGTTCGGGCATAGGCAAGGCCATCGCCCTTCGGTTTGCCAAAGAAGGAGCAAAAGTTATCATAACTGCAAGAAAAGAGAAAGAATTAGAGGAAACCGCTTCTCTTCATAAAAATATAGTATATGTTGCGGGAGATATAACCAAGTCAGAAACAATAGACCGAATCATTGAAAAAATCAATTCTGAATTTTTAGGGCAACTGGATATTTTGGTAAATAATGCAGGATGGTGTCCTGTGCAGCCAATTACCGATGTCACCATAGAAGACTATGACAAGGCGTTCGATGTGGATGTCAGGTCAGTTGTGGCTTTGACAGTAAAGGCACTCCCACTGATTATTAATTCAAAAGGGAATATACTGAATATGTCGAGCGTGAGCGCAACCCATCGTGGTCCATTTGTGTCGATGTATCAAGGAGCAAAGGCTGCCATAGAGAACTTTACAAAAACTTGGGCCTTGGAACTTGCCGACAAGGGAGTGAGGGTAAATGCGATAGCACCCGGAGCGATCAGGACAAATATTTGGAACGTAACAGATTTAACCGAAGAAGAAGCGAGAAAGCATGAAGAAATGGTGGCTTCCAATATACCGATGAAACGATTCGGAGATCCGGAAGAGATAGCCAGTGCGGCAACATATCTTGTATCTGATGAAGCCGGTTATATAACTGGATCAGTTATGGCTGTTGACGGAGGTATGGGAGCAATGTAAATAATTGGTCATGAAAAAGAGAAAACTTAGAGACCTGGAAGTCTCGGCAATAGGTTACGGATGTATGGGACTTAGCCATGCCTATGGAGAAGCCACAGATCTGAAGGAAGCTACAAATATCATAGACAAAGCAATAGAGATTGGTTACACATTCTTCGATACGGCCGAAGTTTATGGCACCGCAGACAACGATCATCATAACGAGGAATTGCTTGGAAAAATTCTAAAGCCATATAGGAAAGAGATAGTTATTGCCACCAAGTTCGGTTTAAAATTTGATAAAACTGATGGGAAATATCCATATCCTTTGATTCCTGATTCCAGGCCGGAGACAATCAGGCAATCTATAGAAGGTTCCTTAAAAAGATTACAGACAGATCATATAGACCTTTATTATCAGCATAGGCAAGATCCGGAAGTTCCTGTAGAAGAAGTTGCCGGTGTGATGGCAGACCTGATACAGGAAGGCAAGATTCTTGCCTGGGGTCTTTCAGAAGTTGAAGCAGACACAATCAAAAGAGCCCATTCGGTCACCCCTTTGTCGGCGATTGAAAACAGGTATTCAATGATGGCAAGATGGTATGGTGATCTTTTCCCGCTCCTTGAAGAACTTGGAATAGGCTTTGTGGCATTTTCTCCTTTGGCTAACGGATTCCTTTCAGGGAAATACGACCAGAATTCTAATTTTGACAAGACATCGGATTATAGAGCCTATATGCCCCAGTTTCAGGCACAGAATTATGATAAGAACCGGGAATTGTTGGCATTGTTAAATCGTCTTGCAAAGGATAAAAATGCAACTCCGGCTCAGATTTCTTTAGCATGGATGTTGGCTAAAGAGCCATGGATTGTCCCCATTCCGGGTACAAGAAATATCACAAGACTTGAAGAGAATTCCGGAGCCGCAGAGGTGTACCTCTCAGAAGATGAAGAAAAGGAAATTGACACAATTCTTGATGAAATTCCAATGTCAGATGTATTCGGACAGAACTTCAAATAATCATTTTTTATGAAACAAATAATTTTAACATTACTACTTTTTTCTTCTTTTGTTTGTTTTGCACAATCAAATGTCTACTATACATCTGAAATAACTCCTGAATCTCTGGTGAAGGTTTATGAGGCCCTGGGAGTTGAACCTAAAGGGGAAGTGGCTGTAAAAATTTCAACCGGAGAATCAAGCAGAAGCAATCACCTTAAACCTGAGCTGATAAAAGATTTGGTTCAGAAAGTTGATGGAACATTGGTTGAGTGTAATACAGCTTACGGAGGTAACAGGTCTAATTCTCAACGCCATCGAGAAACGATAGCTGAAAGAGGTTACAACGATATAGCCGAGGTGGATATTATGGATGAGGAAGGAGACATGCAGATTCCTGTAGAAGATTCAAAATGGATTCAATATGATATAGTGGGTTCTCATTTATCTAACTATGACTTCATGATTAATCTTGCTCATTTTAAAGGTCATGCAATGGGAGGATTCGGAGGTGTGCTCAAAAATGCCAGTATTGGAATAGCATCTGCGTCGGGAAAAAGTTATATACACAGTGCAGGAAAAAGTTCCACGAGTCCTTGGGGCAACGGCAACCAGAATTCATTTTTAGAATCTATGGCTTCAGCCGCCCAGGCAGTTCATAATTATTTCAAAAAGGAGGGAAAGGATATTGTCTATATTAATGTCATGAACAATATCTCCATAGATTGTGACTGCGATGGCAATCCTTCCCAACCTCAATTGAAAGATATGGGTATTTTAGCATCCACAGACCCTGTAGCCCTTGACAGAGCTTGTCTCGATTTAGTTTTCAATCATGAATCTGTGGCTGGTGACGATGCCTCTTCATTAATCAACAGAATAGAGAGTCTGCATGGCACGCATATTGTAGAATATGCCGAGGAAATAGGGTTGGGTGTCCAATCATACAATCTTATAAATCTCGACGAAGATGAAAGTGGGATGGGTGGAATAAAAAAATCCCCTGAGAACCAAGTTTATAATGTCTATGATTTAAACGGTAATAAGATTCTTGACAAGACAAAAAATCTTGCCGGACTTGAAAAAGGTGTATATATAGTGAATGGGAAAAAACAAGTAGTTAATTGAAAAGTTTACCTATGCTCTAGTCAAAGAAGTCTGATACCTTGGAAACACAAATAAATGCCATTAAATCCTTTAACCACATAGAGTAGATTTCTCATAAAATATGTTATTCAACCAAACATTTTATTTTCAGTTTATTAACACAATATAATTAATTTTCCGGGATGGAAAGTTTCTTTTGGGATAAAATGTTGTGGAGATTCGTTGAAGTGATTCAACGGATTTTCTATTTACTATAGAAAAATTTTAATGTTTAACTTAAAATTTAATTAAAATGAAACCATATATCATCTGTCATATGATGCAGTCTGTTGATGGTAGAATCGCCTGCGATATGGTAGACAAGATAAGCGGCGAGGAGTATTATACAGCACTTGAATCTTTAGATTGTCTTTCAGTGTTGGAAGGTAAATATTCCTATCAGCTTCATACCTGCGGATTTGAAAAATTTATCCCAAAATTTAACGAGAAAGCGGGATATGAATGTTTTTATAAGTCCATTGAAACAACGGGATATGAAATATCGGTTGATAATCAAGGGGAACTTCTCTGGGATAAGACCGAAAATAAAAATAGGCTTTGCATTCTAAGTGAGGAGGTTTCCAAGACATACCTTGATTACCTTAGGGAGAAAGGCATATCATACATAGTCACCGGTAAAGACCAAATTGACTTAAAAAGGGCTGTTGAAATTCTTTATGAAAATTTTGGTGTAAGACGTTTGGCAATTGTCGGTGGAGGAAGAATAAACGGAGCATTTCTTGAAGCAGGACTTTTGAATGAGCTAAGTGTCATGATTGCCCCAGGAATCGACGGAAGGACGGGTCAGCCATCTCTTTTTGACGGTATAAAGGATAAAGATGACTTTTTACCCAAACATATGTTTTTCAAGAGTGTTTCCAACTTCCCTAACGGTGTAGTCTGGATAAGATATGAACTTTAACATGCCACTTAACACTGAAAATTATGTCTGACTTGAAAATAAATTTTCACCGGTACATTGCAATAGGTTCTGTGCTTATAGTATTGGCAATGACCATGCTTGATGGAACCGTAGTCAATGTGGCGTTACCAATTTTGGCACAGGAGTTTCATATATCTGATTCAAGTGCCGTATGGATCGTAACGGTTTATCAGTTAATAATAACATGCCTTATTCTTCCACTTTCCTCTTTAGGGGATATTTACAGCTATCGTAGGAATTACATAATCGGTATAGCAGTTTTCACAGCCGGGTCTGCACTTTGTGCTTTAGCACAAAACTTTGCCATGATTATTGTAGCAAGAACCCTTCAGGGCATCGGGGCTGCGGAAGCAATGGGGGTTAATGTAGCTCTGGTGCGTTTGATTTATCCACCCGAATTTTTGGGCAGAGGATTGGCAGTCAATACAATGGTAATAGCTATTGCTTCAGCTGCCGGTCCATCTCTTGCCGGCACGATTTTATCTGTAGCATCCTGGCAGTGGCTGTTTCTTATAAATGTACCTTTAGGTATTATTGCATTTCTTATGGCTTACAAATATTTGCCTCAAAATCCACCTAAAGACCATAGGGTAAGATTTGATTGGATAAGCGGATTGGCAAATGTTGTAGTCTTCGGAACTATATTTTATGCTTTAGGAAATTTCTCTTCCAAAGGGAGCCTTTTGGAAAACATACTTTTGTTGGTATGCGGATTAGTGATAGGAATTTTCTATATAAGGCATTTGAGAGGGCATCTTGATCCGATGCTTCCATTAGACTTGTTACACAGTAAGCTATACACTCTTAGCGTGATAACTTATACGGCTTCCTTCATAACACAGAATATTGCCATGATAGCTTTGCCGTTTCTTTTCCTGAACGGATTCGGTTTTTCAGAACTTACAACAGGTCTGCTGATGACACCCTGGCCACTTGCCACGATGGTGGTATCACCATTTGCCGCAAGATTTATAGAAAAGCATAATCCGGGCGCTACAGCTGCTTTCGGTATGCTTGTTTATTCAGTTGGTCTTATTCTTTTGGTATTGGTTCCGACAGGATCGGCTGCCGAATGGGATATCGCGTGGCGGATGGCTCTTTGTGGTTGTGGTTTCGGTATTTTCCAGACTCCCAATACAACTGTAATGATTTCTGCTACACCTGTAAACCGTTCAGGGGCTGCCGGAGGATTCCAAAGTACTGCGAGAATTGGGGGTCAAACGTTTGGCGCAACCTTGGTGACACTGGTTTTTGCATTTGTCTCAAAATCGACAGATGTTGGTTCCTTATCAAATGGAGCTCCCGGTGTACATGTTGCCTTATACATTGCACTTGGCTTTGCAATTTTGGCCGGACTATTTAGTATCAGCCGTTTTAAGTCAGTTTCAAAAACTAAAAATATATTGTGATTATATCAATGATGATGGAAGGGTGATCTTGATGGTTGACGAGGAATCGCTCCGTGAAATTAAGGATAACTAAGGTGCAAACGATATTACCGAGCCATTGGTAATACATTTTTTTGGGGGGATAAAGAAGACGTATAGGGGAATTGCGGTGCAATCAGTTTTATAAATGAAATATTCAGCTACCGACTTGAAGTGCCTTGCAGCGGTTCCCGTCAAGTGACAGGTAGTATACCGGCAAGCGTTTGTATGGAAGGAGGTCATCTGCATGGAACATACACTAAACTTGAAAATGGAGAGAAGTTATTTGTTATCGGTGAAACAATGGTAGGTTTGCTTATGGGACAACCGGATGGCGAAAGAAACTTCCACAACATGCAAGAGACTAAATGGTGGGGCAAGGACAGCCGTCAATACATGAAAGAACTTATTGAATGGAGTTTAAAAAAGTAATTATTACTTCTTATTGTTGTTAAAAATTCTAAATATCAGCTATTTGTAAAGTTGTTTGACATTATTTGATTAAATTTGTAAAGTGAAAAAGATGATTCACATAATGCTTATAATTTCCCTTTCTTTATCAATCGTGATGATTGGTAAAGGAGTGAATCTGGTGATATGTGAACATTCCCATACAGTGCAATTCTTTCCTTCAAAAACAAAAAAGAAGCAAAATATTTCACATTATTCTTCTTGTCATTGCCCCGAGCAGGAACAGGATTGCAGTGATCAGGATAAGGATTGTATGAATAAGATATTCTATTCATTGTCACAATCCGAAATCACACAAGAAAGCAATATAGATTTTTCTCCTATAGTTTCATTCCTGAAAATCCCTTCTATTTATATTGCGAATAAGGAGAACTATAAAAAAGAGGAAGGATTTTACAAACCACTTCCTAAACCACCACGGGATAATCTTTCCCGGTTTTCCATCCTTTTAATTTGATTTATCAAGCCTAAGCGTTATGTTTCTGTTATTTCTATCTGATTTTATTTCAAATAGGAATAATGGCAAAATTAATCTACGCATTAATGACTGCGAAATCTCGTTGTCATCAACAATCTTTTTAAGGCATTCATGCTTTTTAAATTCTTAAAAAAGGTTATTAAGTCTATATAGAAAGCTGTTTTTTGACCATAAAAATATGGCTCATAAAAAACCTTATATATCCTTTACAATAATTCCAAATCCTCATTAATCTCAGGATTCGGGAAACTCGGAATTTTTATAAAGTCAAATTAATTTCAATTCAAAGACAACTCAACATGAGACTATTCATAGTTCTATCAATATTATTATCCTCTCTCGTGAC
>JAFLTP010000069.1 GCA_022510405.1 Muribaculaceae bacterium
ACGGGTTTCCTACGACCTTCATTTAAGACGTGGCATAATGGCTCACGTTTCTTTATATATGATAAAAGAATTTAGAATTACACTTTTGTGTATAGTATATGTCTTTTTGTCCCTCTAACTTTGCATCGTAAAAAATAAAAATAGACATGATATGAAACTGATTCTAACGTTTTTTTTCATATTCATCGGAATCTTTGCGAATGCAATGAATATAACCGGTATAGTTCTTTCGGACAATGATTCTACTGAAGTTGTAGGAGCCACTTGCAAACTGATGTCGGAGGGGCATATAATTACTATTTCTAATACAGGTAATAACGGAGAATTTGAATTAGCCACAGACCTCAAAACAAAATTAGAGGTCGAAATTACTATGGTGGGATATAATCCCACGGAGATATTAATTGAAGAAGGTTCCGGGAATGTGGATTTAGGAACTATTTACTTAAATGAGGGAGTGGCACTTCAAGAAGTAGTTGTAACAGGTCAATCCATGGTAAATGCAAACGGAAGAACCATTGTATATCCCACACAGGCAGATATCAAGGCTTCCTCAACAGCTATAAGTCTGTTTCAAAAACTGCCTTTGGCAGGTCTGGAATCAAATCCAATAAACCGAACTCTCACTGTTGATGGCGGTAGACCCATGATACTTATAAATGGCATACCCTCTACTATTGAGGATATCCAAGGATTACAGGCAAAAGATATAACAAAGATCGAGTTTTCACGAGTAACCCCCGCTCGTTATGCTGACCAGGGGTATTCCGGTTTTTTGAATATTACCCTTAAAGAAAGAACTGACGGTGGGACTGTATATCTTTGGGGAAGAAGTGCATTAAATACTGCTTTTATGGATGGTAACTTCAATTTCTCATATCATCAGGGACCATCACAATTTACAATAGGTTATAGCCCTTCATGGAGAAATTATCATGATGTGTTTGACAATACTTGGGAAAGTTTGATCGCTCCGGATTTTAAAGTTGACCTTGAAGACCATGATAACAATCCTTTCAATTATCATTATCACAACCTGCGTTTTAAATATGATTTTACTCCAAACTCAAAAACGTTGTTTTCAGCTACATTGAGGGCTATGCCAAATTATAATACCAGTAAATCTTATGGTAATGTAAAAGATTCAGAATTAGGAGAATATTCATATATAAATAAAACTACAAATGATGGGTTCAACCCTTCACTTGATTTATTCTTCCGTTATGATTTCAATGATAATAACTCATTGGAAATCGAGGAAGTAGGAACCATCAACCATTCTAAATACAGATATAACAGTATTTATGACTTTGGAAATTATGATGAAGATTATTCTATGGATGCCAATAGTAACCGAAGTTCACTTATCAGTGAAATAAGTTATGTACATAATTTCAATGACAAATCATCCTTGTCGGTAGGTTATCAAAATACATATTCATATAGCAAAAATAAATACTTATCAAGTGATTATACACCAATACTGAAAGAAAATAACAATTATGTTTATGCAAAATATGGTCAAACCATTGGAAAGGTGTATTTCTCTTTGTCTACAGGAGCAAAATTATTTTGGATTGAGAACGATTTAAACAAAAGGCATTTCATAAGAAATCTTTCTTCAATTTATCTTTCATGGAATATCTCAAATTTATGGAGTATTGTTGGTAATTTTACATATAATCCCGGAATTCCATCTTTAACTTCTCTTACTGATTATCCACAACAAAAGACTCCTTATCTTATAGTTAACGGTAATCCTGATTTGAAGGTTTCCGAGACAATGAGATACCAAATTATGCCTTCATTCCAATATAAAAAATTCTATGCTTCTCTGCTTTTGGGTTATAGAACCGTAAAGAATCAGGTGATTGATGAAACTTATTATATTGGAGAAGGATTGTTTCTACAACAAAGTAATAATATTAAAAAAGGCTTAAGCACGGGAGGTGATTTAAATTTAAAAATTAGCGATGTTGCAGGATTTGGTGCAAATATTTCAATAGGATTTTACCATTATGCCAGCAAAGGTTTAAACTGGAGACATCACTTAAATGCTTTTGACGCTAACTTTACCTTATGGTGGAGCAAAGGTCCCTTTACTATTTCTTACTGGCGAAAAATCCCGGGCAAATACTTGAATGGGTATTATGAAGGAAGAGATGAAAATGGAGATGCACTATCCATAGAATATAAACCAAATAAACATTGGTCAATAGAAGCCGGGTGGTGGTATATGTTCGAGAAGAAAGGGACAAAGTATCCAATGTGGAGCTATTCAGAAGTTAATCCTTTTTATAGAGAAAGATATATAAAGAACAATGGTAATATGATTGTTATTTCAGTCAGTTATAACACTGACTTCGGTTCTATTTTCAGAACTGGAAAGAGATCCTTGAATAATTCCGATAACTCATCATCCCTATTTACAATGTAAAAAATTTGATAACGACTAATTTCATCAATTCAAAAATCAAATCATAAGAATGTTTCGCCAAAAAGATAAAATAAATAAAGAAAAAGAAGAATTGAACAAAATTGCTCAATTACCTGCCAATAGAAAATAAAAATACTTGGCATTATTCCTTATTTCCATTGGTATTGCCTTGTTCTTAATTATGATTATATGGTATGATGATTTTTCTCGAGAAGCTCTTTTAGTGATGAGAGGGAGTGCCGGTCTGTTTGCTATATTTTTTTACTATTATTTTAACAATCTATCTATATAGAATTAATTCAGCTCATCATAAACAAAGATTTAGAACTAACAAAGCACATAGAGATAATGAAAAAGATTAAATGTTTGATATTGTGTTTGATTGGTTTATTATTTGGATTGAACTCTTGTAATAAAAATGAAAGGAAGGTGACTTATGTACCCTTACCGACAATTGAAATCTATGCTCCGGTTATGAAGGAATTTTATTATTCTGAATCGCAGGGTTTGCCTATTATAAAAGAGAAAACATATGTAGTTAACTCAATGTCGGAATTACCCGAAGATGAAATTTTTGGTAATGAGGAGTTCCTAAACCAGGATATTGATTTCTCAAAATATTCTTTAATTATTTTTTATGACATCGAATTTGGCAAGATATTGTCCACCAAGTATAGATGGGGTTATTCTACTGATTTAGAATTTTATCAAGTTGGTATAAGTTATGAAATAGAAAAGGGGTCATAGTTTGTAGATGGAAACGTTGAAAGAGTGACCTATATTAGAGGTGCGATGCTGGTAGACCATATTCCTCAACAATCATTTATAAGCCAAAATATAGGTGTTTACATTATTGATACTAAATAAATTCCCTCTTATTAATATTACAGTTTATGAAACATCTTAATACCATATTCCTATTTTTATGTTTGATTCTATTTTCTTGTAGTCATAAAGAGGAGATTTTATATCATACTTTACCTATAGAGAAAGAGTATGAAGCATAGCTACAGCCTATAGAAACTCTAAAGCCGAAAGGTAGTAAAGCTAAGGTTCAAGAGTTTTCGCGGGAGTGGTTTAAAAAAAATTATTTCGAATAGTTATAAAAATAGGAATTTTAAGCTATCCTTTGAAGGGACAATATCTAATTTACTTTGGTTTACTAATCTGGGAAAGAAGATTATTCATCTTGTTGATTAGCCAATACTCCCAATTGCTCATCTTTAAATCGATTTTCGCCCCTTTCCATCCGAAAATACTGAGGTCTGGAGCAATTAATAATCATTGCCAAATGGGGGTCCCTGACACATCGAATTTTACTCGCTGGGACTTCAAATATGTTTCAAGACAGTCACCTTTAAGAAATGAATCATGATATAGTTTCCTCTCAAATTTTAAATAAAGAGAGTGGGGTTTATATCAAAAAGATCCTTAAAAAAAGTGCTTATTCCGTAGTGAAAGTTTAGTAGGGTTGTGAAAGGTTCGCCTTTTACGTCCGGGGAATTAGGCTAATAGCCAAGTTCTAAAATTATTAGTTTGAAATACAATTAGATATGATAAAATTGAATAAAGCTTAGTAACAAAATAATAACAAAGTTTAAAATTTTTTTTTAATTTTCTCGATAAAAGAAATAATAGGGGGAGGAACGAGAACTAAGATAATATTTTCAAATATAGTTATCTCCTTGAAAAGTTGTATATTTGCGATATTGTTATAGAATTGATAAAGTATGGCCAAGATAAATGTTCAGAATACTGATATTACTATAGTAAGATATAATGATGAAGATTATATTAGCCTCACTGACATGGCACGCAGCCAGATGCAAGAACACATAATCTTCAGATGGTTGAGCCTTAAAAGTACTCTTGAATATCTTGGAGAATGGGAGATTCTTTATAATCCTGATTTTAATTGTACCGAATTCGGTACAATTAAAAATTCTGCCGGAAGCAATAATTTCGTCTTATCTGTCAAGAACTGGATAGAGAGAACAAATGCCATTGGAATTAAATCAAAGGCCGGCCGTTATGGTGGCACCTATGCTCATAGGGATATAGCTTATCACTTTGGAATGTGGATAAGTCCCAAATTCCAGTTGTTGTTAGTAAAGGAATATCAGCGTTTAAAAGAGGAGGAACAAAAATTATTAGGTTGGTCCGCAAAAAGAGAATTATCAAAAATAAATTATCTGATCCATACGGATGCTATAAAAGAGAAACTTATTCCCAAAGAGATAACTCCGGCGCAGACCAGTATAATTTATGCGAATGAAGCAGATGTTTTAAATATGGCTCTCTTTGGAAAGACAGCCAAACAATGGAGGGATGAGAATCCTGATTTAAAAGGGAATATTAGGGATTATGCCTCTATAAATGAATTGATTTGCCTTTCGAATATGGAAAATCTTAATGCAGTATTTATCGAACAGGGTATGGAACAGTCCGAACGTTTGATTAAACTTAATCAAATTGCCATTCATCAGATGTCTGTGCTCGAATCCAATAATAATGAAAGGAAACTACTAAAACAATGAAAGCCTCTTATATGTATTTGACCATGTTCATTAGGTTTTGATAAAAGAGGTTGCCTTTAGAATCTTATTTATCTTGATAATAATTATTCAGACTTATATAATATTCACACAGGCGAGATCCTGAATCGTTTTGTAAGTGAAAAAGATTTTAATGGTTCCGGAAAGATAGTTTTAGAAAATCAAGATGGTAGTCCTTTGACAGTTGAAAAGCTATTTACAAAAGACAATATTTGGTATGGCATTTCTAATACCGGAGGAATATCGGAATCAACAAATGAGATTAGTATTATCAAGTTTAGGATGTAATAACAACGAATTTATTTCTAATTTTGCAATGGAATCCCCCGAGTGTCCCTGTTGAAAAACAAA
>JAFLTP010000007.1 GCA_022510405.1 Muribaculaceae bacterium
GAATATTTTTGAGGAGGAGGGAAGGGGTTAGGCCGTGGTTAGAGGATCAGCTGCGCCGAAAGATTTATTGTTATTTTCCGGAGGGTTTCGCTTCGCTACACCCCCGGCTAACATTCTGTGACCCTTACAGGGTCATGGGGTGAGGACTTTGAAAAATTCTTTCCGTTTGAGAACTTTGGGATAAGTTCTTCCCGTTTGGAGCCCCTTTCAGGGAGAGAGGCATTTTTTGTTTTATTTTGTTTTGTCCCCAGGCTGCGAACCTCTCTAAGGTTTCTTGCCAGGGGTTATCTATGTTTAACCCCTCCGGGGTAATTTGCTTTTTTATTTAGTGTTTTTTGGAGTTATAGGAGTTTTAGGAAGGCTGGGAGGAATGGGGACTTTGGAAAAGTCCTGCCCGTTTGAGGGGAATATAGTTTATAATATGATTTATTTTTCCGGAGGGTTTCGCTTCGCTACACCCCCGGCTAACACTCTGTGACCCTTTCAGGGTCATTTCGTGAGAAAGGGAGTGGGGTTCGATCCCATTTTGAGAGGACTTTGGAAAAGTCCTGCCCATTTGGTTCTTCCCGTTAAATTTAGAACCTTAGAAAAGGTTCTTTCCGTTTGAGAACTTTGGGAAAAGTTCTTCCCGTTTTGAATGAGGACTTAGGAAAAGTCCGGCCCGTTTGAGGGGAATATAGTTTATAATATGATTTATTTTTCCGGAGGGTTTCGCTTCGCTACACCCCCGGCTAACACTCTGTGACCCTTTCAGGGTCATTTCGTGAGAAAGGGAGTGGGGTTCGATCCCATTTTGAGAGGACTTTGGAAAAGTCCTGCCCATTTCTTTGGAAAAATCCGACCGGTTTGGAAACCCCTTTCAGGGAGAGAGGAATGGATTATAAATTTTGTGATTTATTTTTTCCGGAGGGTTTCGCTTCGCTACACCCCCGGCTAACACTCTGTGACCCTTGCAGGGTCATTAGGGGAGAGTACTTTGGAAAAGTCCTGCCCGTTTGAGGGTAATATACTATATTCTTTGACTTATTTTTTCCGGAGGGTTTCGCTGCGCTGCACCCCCGGCTAACACTCTGTGACCCTTGCAGGGTCATGGGGAGGGGACTTTGGAAAAGTCCGGCCCGTTTGGAAACACCTTGCAGGGTTATTAGGGGAGGTTAGTTGATTTTTTCGACGTCGGAGGGGTCGATGTGGACTGATGCACCGCCGAGGAGGGAGAGGGAGACGATGAGGTTGTGGGAGCCGTCAGGGTTGTTGATGATGGTACCGGTGAGACCTCTGAGTTTACCTCTGACAACTCTTACTATGTCTTTTGGTTTGAAAATTCGGTCGGTGAATGTGACAGGATGATCTGTCTGCCCGAGCATGAATCTTAGAGTCTGTATTTGTGCGTCAGGAATAACGGCTATTGGAGAACCTACAGTTGGAGACTCGAGGGAACGATTAACCATGAAACGGTTGACGAAGGGAAGTTTTACGATTTCACGGCGTTGTTTCTCGGTGCATCTTACAAAGACTTTCGCAGGGATCACCACACGATCGAGTTCTTTTCGTTTACCATTGGCCCAGACTCTCATTTCGGACTGGGTTGCGACGAAAGATTCAATATTCAGGTTTTGGAATTGTCGGGCGATCATTTTTTCGTGACGGGAATTGACAATAGCAACGAACCATTTGGGTTTGGGCACGCCTACGGCGTCGTCAACGTCGGGGGACGGAGACGGGGTGGATTCGCCTGATTGTGAGGATATGACATCCAGTTCCATCACAAAAATTTGGTGTAACCCGTGATTAGGGATTCCTAAATTTTTACAAAGATATAGAAAAAACTGCAAAACCATATATTTTTGAAATGGGAAATATTATTAAAAATAGTGAATTCGAATGGGGAGAGGTTGAAGGGAAAGGGAAGACTTGGAAGTCTTCCTCTCAATTTTGGGAGGACCGGAATGTCCTCCCTCCTATAGAAGGGTGATGAGACGATGATTTGCTTTGTCGATTACGGAGTTGTCGAGGCTGGCGAGATAGATCTTGGTGGTGAGTTCGCTATCGTGGCCGAGTCCTTCGCTTATGATGCTGAGCGGGATGCCGTTGGAGTGAGCGATGGAAGCCCATGAATGTCGGGCGACATACATTGAGAGGGGCACTCCAAGTTTCAGGCGATTGGAGATTTTCTTAAGTGATTTGTTAATCTTATAGCTGACATATTTATATGCGCATCGTTGGTTTATTTCTTCCTTGGTTATAATCGGCAATAGGTAACGAGTCCGGTTTCGAGGATATTTATCAATCACAAGCTGCATTTCTTTTGTCCATTCGATTGAGAGGAGTTGGCCGGTTTTTCGACGGCGGTAGTTGATACGACCGTTGGCGAGGTCGGTTTTCTTAATGAAAGCCATATCGATAAAACTCATTCCTCTCAACATGAAACTAAGGATAAACATATCTCGGGCAAAATCCTCGGAGGGGTAAAGGGAAAGGTCGACAGACTTTATTTTTTTGATGGCAGACAGAGTGAGGGCTCGTTTTTTTGTTTTGCCGATACCGGTGTAGACGTGGCGAAAAGGAAAGAGGTTTTCAATTATTTTATCTTCGACGGCTCGATTGTAGACAGCGCGAAGGATGCGGTTGTAGAAGGAGACTGTGTTTTGAGTCAGGCCATTTGATTTTTGCCATGATTGGAATTCTTGCATGAGTTTTGAATCGATGGAACGGAGGGGTAGGTCTTTGTTTTTACGGAATTTTTTGAAGCAATTGAGGGTGGAGGAGTAAGTTTCGGCGGTGCGGATTTTGCCGGTGGATTTGAGTGCAGTGATCAGGGACTGCATATAGATGAAAAGGGTTTGCATGGAATAGTTGGTTGTAAGTTGTAGGTTGTGGCACGCCGAGGACAGCGTTGGTTTCATATTTTGGATGTAATGGGGTAATCAAATAAAAAAGGAGGCTTGGAGGCCTCCTGGTATTTGACTTTAGGAAAAGTTCTTTCCGTTTTAGAACTTTGGAAAAGTTTTTTCTGTTTTAGTTTTCGTAGCGCATTTCGATGATTGACCAGTCTACGATATCCCAGAGTTTGTGGAGATATGAAGCTCTCAAGTTCTGATAGTCGAGGTAATATGCGTGTTCCCATACGTCGAATGTAAGGATTGGTTTTAGTCCTTGAGTCATTGGGTTTTCGGCATTTTTGGCCTGTGTGATGAAGAGTTCACCGTTGTCATCACGAGATACCCATACGTAACCGGAACCGAAAACTGCAACACCGGCTTCTTCAACCTGTTTTTTGAATTCGTCGAGGGAACCGAACTGTTTTTCGATTTGAGCTCTCAAAGTACCTGAAGGTTCTTTGTAACCATCGGGGCTGAACTGGAAGAAGTAGAAAATATGGTTCCAAGCCTGAGAAGCCTGGTTGAAGAGTTTGCCATCGCTTTTGCAGATGATATCTTCAAGCGCCATGTTTTCATAGTCGGTGCCTTCGATAAGTTTATTAAGAGTATCTATATAAGCCTTTTCGTGTTTTCCATAATGGAATTCGATAGTGCGTGCAGAGATGACGGGTTCCAAAGCGTCTTGAGCGTAAGGGAGTTTAGGTTGTGTAAATTTCATAATTTTAATGTTTTAGAGTTATATATTAGTATAACAAATGTTGTGGGGTTTAGGTTGTTAATGTTTTTGGGGTTTTTTAATGTTTTTGGGGTTTTAGGCCCCCTTCAGGGAGAGAGGCATTTTTTGTTTTATTTTGTTTTGCCCCCAGGCTGCGAACCTCTCCGAGGTTTCTTGCCAGGGGTTATCTATGTTTAACCCCGCCGGGGTAATTTGTTTTTTTGTATTTGGTGTTTTTTGGAGTTCTAGGAGTTTTAGGAGGGCTGGGAGGAATGAGAAATTTGGAAAAGTTCTTCCCATTTTGAGGACTTTGGAAAAGTTCTTTCCGTTTTTAGAACTTTAAAAAAGTTCTGCCCGTTTTGGGTAAGCCCCCGATGGGGAGAGAGGTATTTTTTTTAATTTTGAGATTATTTTTTCCGGAGGGTTTCGCTTCGCTACACCCCCGGCTAACAATCTGTGACCCTTGCAGGGTCATGGGGAGGGGACTTTGGAAAAGTCGTGTCCGTTTTGAGATCTTAGGATAAGTTCTTCCCATTTTGAGGACTTTGGGAAAAGTCCTGCCCATTAAGAACTTAAGGATAAGTTCTGCCCGTTTTGGGTAGGCCCCTATTGGGGAGAGAGGCATTTATTATAAATTTTGTGATTTATTTTTCCGGAGGGTTTCGCTTCGCTGCACCCCCGGCTAACACTCTGTGAACCCTTTCAGGGTCATGGATAGAGGATTTTGGAAAAGTCCGATCCATTAAGAACTTGGTGATAAGTTCTTCCCGTTTTGGGTAGACCCCCGATGGGGAGATCCGAATTGTAGGATCAAAATTTTAACCAACCAGACGTGGCACGCCACGTCCCTACAAAGGTTAGTCGAAGAGGGCGTCCCAGTCTTTCCAGACGGGGTCGTAGCCGCGAGATCGGATTGCCGCTTCGACTTCACGGGGAGTACGGGAGTCTGAGACCTCAAACTGTTCAAGAGCCTCGTGAGGATGGCTGTAGCCACCAGGTTCGGTTTTGCTACCGGCGCTTAGGGAAGTAACACCAAGACCAATGATCGAATCCCGAAACCGGGGATCTTCGCGAGTGGAAAAAGAGATATCGATATCGGGATCGAAAATACGGAAGGCACAACTCAATTGGACAATATCTCGGTCGGAAACTATGAAATTGGGTTTGAATCCGCTTTCGGATGGCCGCAAACGGGGGAAGTTGATGGAGAAACGGCTTCTCCAATATTTTTTCTGTAGGTATCTAAGATGCCGGCCTAACATAACCGCCTCGCCTCGCCAATCCTCGAGACCGAGCAGTGCACCAAGTCCGATTTTATGTAGTCCGGCCTCTCCCATACGGTCGAAACCGTTGAGACGCCAGTCGAAATGAGATTTCATTCCTTTGGGATGGTATTTCGGATACGCCTTCTTGTTGTAGGTTTCCTGGAAACATACCACACCGTTCAGACCACTTTCTGTCAAACGTTTATAATGGGCCGCTTTCATGGGTTGCACCTCGAGAGTGAGGTTGTGGAAATAAGGGCGGCAAGTGGCGAGCACCTTCTCAAGGTAATCCACGCCACAAAGGGCCGGATATTCTCCAGCGACCAAGAGCAGATTCTGGAAGGGACCCAATTCCTTTATCGATTTACATTCCTCCTCGATTTGCTCAGGACTTAAAATTGTTCGGGAGAAATCGTTGTCATGATTGAAACCACAGTAAACACATTTATTTGTGCAGGCATTTCCCACATACATTGGAATATAGAGAGAAATTGTCTTGCCGAATCTTCTATCAGTGATAGATTTTGAAAGGACCGCCATTTCTTCGAGACGTGAGGAAGCAGCCGGAGAAATCAGGATACCCAGATCTTCGGGAGAGAGCAAACCGGAGGATGAGGATGCTTTTTTCAAGACGGCATCCACATCCTCAATTGTAGCCCTATCGACGTTATCAACCGTCGAGTCCCAATCGAAAGAATCTATGACCTCTGCGAAACCATGACCGAAGACAGCATCGGGAGATGGATCAGATTTCATTCGGGGCATGATTCCGCAATATTTTGAGAAATACGCATAGCACAGAAGTTAGGGCCGCACATGGTGCAGAACCTGTCGTCGGCTTCCGGTGCATCACGGCGAGAGTCGAGATAATATTGTTTTGCCCTTTCAGGATCGAGCGAGAGATTGAACTGGTCTTTCCAACGGAATTCGTAACGGGCTTTGCTCAACGCATCGTCACGGACGTTAGCACCGGGCAACTGCTTTGCCAAATCAGCGGCATGGGCAGCCACTTTGTATGCTATTACACCATCACGGACATCATTAAGATTCGGGAGAGAAAGATGTTCCTTGGGAGTGACATAGCAAATCATAGCGGTGCCATACCAAGAAATCATGGCAGCGCCGATTGCCGAAGTGATATGATCGTAACCTGGTGCAATGTCGGTGGTCAAAGGACCAAGAGTATAGAACGGAGCACCATGGCACGCCTCTATCTGTTTCTCCATATTTTCCTTAATCTTATGCATCGGTACGTGGCCGGGACCTTCGATAATCACCTGCACATCGTGTTTCCAAGCAATCTCTGTGAGTTTACCGAGCACTTCAAGTTCGAGGAATTGGGCACGGTCGTTGGCATCATGAGTGGAACCGGGACGCATACCGTCGCCCAAAGAAACCGCCACGTCGTACTTATTCAGTATCTCGCAAATTTCCTCGAAATGTTCGTATAAGAAAGATTCCCTGTCATGCTCGACGCACCATTGAGTCATGATTGAGCCACCACGGGAAACACAGCCGGTGAGACGTTCCTGCACCAGTTTGGCATGTTCCTTAAGTACACCGGCATGTATAGTGAAATAATCCACACCCTGTTCACATTGCTCGATAAGAGTGTCGCGATAAATTTCCCAAGTAAGATCCTTCACCTTACCGTTGACTTTTTCGAGCGCCTGATAAATGGGAACGGTGCCTACAGGAACAGGGCAATTACGTATAATCCATTCACGGGTCTCGTGGATATTGTCGCCGGTGGAAAGATCCATAAGCGTGTCACCACCCCAGTAACAACTCCATACCGCTTTTGCCACTTCTTCCTCGATGCCAGAAGAGAGGGCGGAGTTGCCGATATTTGTATTAAGTTTCACAGCGAAAGCACGACCTATCACCATGGGTTCTACCTCGGGATGGTTGATATTTGCAGCTATTATAGCTCGACCTGCCGCCACCTCATCACGTACGAACTCGGGAGTGATGTAAGTTTTGATTCCTCTTGCCTCGTTGTCGAGGTTTTCACGGATAGCCACGTATTCCATTTCGGGTGTGACTATACCTTTGCGGGCATAATGAAGTTGGGTGACACGTTGACCATCTTTAGCAACGCGTGGTTTATGAAAAATGGGAAATCGGATAGAGTCGAGTTGTTTGTTGTCTCTTCTTGCTTTACCGTACTCGCTTGTGATGTCATCAAGGACTACCGTGTCATTTCGATCGATGACCCATTCTTCTCGGTTGCGTGGAAGTCCTTTGTTTATGTCTATTTTGATAGCTGGATCGGTATATGGGCCGCTTGTATCATAGACAGTGACCGGAGGGTTTTGGGTTTCAATTCTTTTGCCGTTTTCAATTCTAACAGTAGGGTGTTGATGGACTTCACGCATTGCTACGCGAATGGGATGGATTTTGCCGGTGACGTATTTTTTTGTAGAGCCGGGATATTGAGAAACGTTTATGTTTTCTATTTGCATCTTTGAGAGTTGAGAGTTGTAATTTGTGAGTTAAGAGTTGAGGAAAGAGGTGAGGGGTGAAGAAGCTACGGCGGTTAGTGATTGGGCACCAAGTTGAGCAAGCCGTGCTTTTCGGCCGGCAATGACCGCGAGTTTGAAAGCTTCGGCCATTTCCACAGGGTCACCGGCTGTAGCGATAGCAGTGTTAACGAGCACCGCATCGGCCCCCATTTCCATTGCCTGAGCCGCATGTGACGGAGCGCCGAGTCCGGCATCAATCACCACCGGCAGATTAGATTGTTCTATAATAATTTCCAACAGATCCTTGGTAACCAGTCCTCGGTTGGAACCGATAGGAGCTCCCAACGGCATAACGGCAGAGGCTCCGGCCTCCTCGAGGAGCTTGCAAAGCACAGGATCCGCTTGAATGTAAGGAAGCACCACAAAACCATCCGCTGCCAAAGTTTCCGTGGCTTTAAGAGTTTCCACCGGATCCGGCATAAGGTATTTTGGATCAGGATGGATCTCCAGTTTAATGAAATCAGTATGGAAAATCTCACGGCTCATTTGAGCAGCAAGAACCGCTTCCTTTGCATCCCTTACCCCGGAAGTGTTGGGGAGTAGTTGCACATGATCACGGTTGATATGGGTAAGCATATCATCGGTGGCCTCGTTCATAAGATTCACCCTTTTCATAGCCACTGTGATCATTTCCGAACCTGAAGCAATTACACTTTTGAGCATAATATCAGGGGAAGGAAATTTACCTGTGCCTACGAAAAGGCGAGAAGAGAATTCACGGGGTCCGATTTTCAGCAAGTCAGCATCCATCCGATCAATCCATTTCAGTGTGAGGAAGAACCTTGAGGAAATCTTTGGTAGCCTTCACGATATCATCGGCATTCCCTATAGCCCCGCTGACAGCGATACCGTTGACACCTGCTTCGAGAAGCGGCAACACATCGTCGATTGTAATTCCGCCTACGGCGACATGTGGTTTATTGATTTCGTTTTTCTCCATTTCATAGCAAATGTCACGGATACCGCTAAGACCAAGAACGGGTGCAAGGTTTTCTTTTGTTTTAGTTTCAGCATAGGGACCGATGCCATAATAGTCGATATCGAGTTGACTTACAGCCGCCACATCGGCATATGTGTTAGCAGTGACACCGATAACGGCAGCAGGACCAAGAATCATACGCGCCTTACTTGCGGGCATATCTTCCTTACCAAGATGAACGCCACCTACGTTGAGTTCCTTGGCAAGTTCCACACGGTCGTTAAGCAACAGGAATGCACCTGTTTCGATACATTTTGGTTTTACGGCATCAACTATTTTCTTTATTTCTTCGTCAGATGCGTCTTTCATACGGATTTGTATCCAGCGGCATCCACCTTCGAGAACGGCGAAAATTTGATCTGTAACGGGAGTTTTTGAGTTTGTGTTAGTGATGAATTGTAGCATATTTATGTTTTTTGTGTTTTTGTTGTTGTTAGTGTTTTTGTTGTTTTTATTGTTTTAATTGTGTTAGGCCCACTTCGGGGAGAGAGGTACTTTTTTATTTTTGTCTTTTATCCCCAGGCTGCGAACCTCTCCGAGGTTTCTTGCCAGGGGTTATCTATGTTGAACCCCTCCGGGGTAATTTTCTTTTGTTATTAAAGTTTTTGGTGTTTTTATTGTTATTATTGTTTTTTGTGTTATTATTGTTTTTAGGGTTTTTTGTTTTTTGGTGTTGTTAGTGTTTTTTGGGTTTTAAGTGAGCGGGGAGGGAAGGGAAGAAGTGGCCAAGGAGGGCGGCTCCTTTGAATCCGAGGGATTTTAAATAATCGAATTTTTCAGGTGTGACACCGCCAAGGGCTATGGCTTTCTTACCTTTGACAGCCTTTGAAAGTTTCGCATGATCGAAGCGAGCCATATAACCTTCCTTTGATATTGAATCGAAAACAGGAGATATGAAAAAATAATCATAGGATTCCGCATCTTCAATTTCTTCCAAGGAATGAAGGGATATGCTTACAGATTTCGATTTCGGGTGAGTAGATCTATTACGGCTGTTCAAGTGAACACCCCCGAGGTCATACTTATCCAAAAGTTCGAAATGGTCATGCAATTTCAATCTGTGATGAAATTCGGGTTTGATTTCCTTTATGAGCGATTCCACATCGTCTTCCGAATAATTCGGTTTACGAATATGCACAAAGTGTGCAAGATCACTGGAAAGAATATTCTCAATTCTTCCGGCCTCATCCGGGTATGGAACAGGAGGAGTGATCGCTATGACTATGAAATCGTTCATAAAAAGAACTTAACCCCCGAAAGCAGCAGAGATTACAGTGACAAGATCATTTTCCTTTAGATTGGTTACCGGCCAGAGCTCCTGCTTAACTAGTTTATTATTAACCGCAATGGCAGTGCCTTGCGAAGGAATCTCTTTCCATTTCACAAGATCGGCTATAGTCATAAAATCATTCGGCAGTTTCACCGGATTATCATTAATCGAAATGGTCATATTTTATTAAGTTTAAGGGTCCGTAATTAGAATTTCCCAGACTGTAGTCACAACTACTGTTGATTATTTCCTCCATTTTTTTGTTCGTAATCATGAATGCTTCTTCCAGGGAGAAACCGAGAGCCAGATTACACGCCAAAAGAGAAGAATAAACGCATCCTGTGCCATGGAGGTTTTTACAATTGATCTTGGGATGAGAGTGGGAGCAAACTCCAGTATAACTCAAAAGTTTATCTGTAATTATTTTACCTTTGGCGTCTCCACCTTTGACAATCAAATGGTTAAGAGACAATTCTTTCAAAATAGTTGTGAAGGAAGCGAGATTTAGTCTCTTTTTGTTTAAAAGAACCTTTAATTCGTGAATGTTGGGAGTAGCTACTGAAGTCCAAGGGAAGATATTATACAAATATAATTGGGCTATTTCTGAAGGAGAGGTGCCACAGAAAAGATGGCCTCCATCGGCAGTGACGGAGAGAACCGGATCCACCACTACAGGGCTCTTTATCGGAAGATTTAAAAGAAAGTTGCCTACTTCAATAAAGTTATTCACACTGCCCATCATACCAACTTTTATGGCATCAGGTTGGCAGTCTTCAAGGATTCTATGTAACTGAGCTTGCAGAAGTGAAGAATCTATGGGGAGGATATCATATATGCCTTTTGAATTTTGCACAGTAACTGAAGTAACAGCAGTCACAACATGGAAACCCATTGCTTGACCGGCTCTGATATCGGCCTGGATTCCGGCTCCTCCCATCGGATCACTACCTGCAATAGATAAAAGAGTCTTCAGTTTTTTGTGCATAAAAAATCCGCATCAATTTAAATAATGCGGAAACAACATAGACTTCAAATAAATTGGAAGCTCCCTACGTCGGCATTATCCGCATCAGGTATACAGGGTATAATCTCAGCGAAAAAAACGCACCCCTGCTTCTAAAGGCAAAGATAGGAAGATTTTTTTAAAGTGTAAAGTTTAAAGTGTAAAGTTTAAATTGTAAAGTGTAAAGTTGAAAGTTTAAAGTTTAAAGTGTAAAGTTTAAAGTGTAAAGTTTAAAGTGTAAAGTTAGGAGAGCATTTTGAGGAAATCGTCTTCGGAAATCATTGGTATGCCAAGTTTTTCACATTTTTCCTTTTTTGCAGGTCCCATATTTTCACCCACAAGAACAAAAGAAGTGCTTTTAGAAATGCTTCCGGCATTCTTACCTCCTTCGCGTTCAATAATCTCCTTGTATTCGTCGCGCGAATGATGTGTAAAGGTACCGGAAATTACAATTGTTTTGCCCTCGAGCCTGTCTCCTTTAGGAGCAAGCTTATCCTCTGAAAGTTGCATTTGAACGCCGGTGGCTTTAAGTCGTGCAATATTATCGATATTAACGGGATCACGAAGGAAATCGTAGATACATTTGGCAATGACAGGACCTATGTCTTGGACGGAATTAATTTCCTCTTCTGACATATTTTGAAGATTCTCCATAGATTTTACCCCTAAAGCGAGACGTTTGGCAGTTGTTTCACCCACATTCGGAATAGAAAGAGCATAAACAACCCTTTCAAACGGTACCTGTTTGGAATCTTCTATGCCTTTAATTATTTTTGCCGCCGTTTTGGTGCCGATTCTGTCAAGTGCTTCGAGTTGCTCCTGCTTAAGGTCATATAAATCTGCAATTCTTTCTACAAGACCACAATCGAATAAAAGTTCTGCGGTTTCCTCACCTATACCATCTATATTCATCATGCGTCGAGCACAGAAGTGTTCGATTTTACCTGTGATCTGAGGACGGCAACCATATTTATTGGGGCAGAACCAAGCCGCATCACCAAAAATTCTTACCAATTTGGTGCCACAAACGGGACATTGAGTCACAAAGTGTATTTTTTCAGCATCAGGTCTTCTTTGAGATTCGTCCACTCCTGTAATCTTGGGTATTATCTCACCACCTTTTTCCACATATAACCAATCTCCCTGATGAATATCCAACTCCTGGATAATGTCATCGTTGTGAAGTGAAGCACGTTTTACGATTGTGCCGGAAAGAAGTACCGGTTCGAGATTCGCCACCGGAGTAACAATACCCATTCTTCCCGTTTCAAAAGAAACGAAACGCAGTTGGGTACAAGCATTTTCCGGGTTAAATTTATAAGCTATCGCCCAACGAGGTGACTTCGCTGTATACCCAAGATTCAATTGCTGACGGAAAGAGTTAATTTTAAATACCAATCCATCAGTAGCGACCGGAAGTTCTTTACGGTGAACATCCCAATAGTTGACATATTCATCGACTTCGTCGAGTGAATTCAACATTTTCATAGCAGTTGAGACCTTGAATCCCCAAGCACGCGCAGCCAACATATTATCATAATGGTTGTCGAAAGGAAGGTTGTCACCTAAAAGATAATAGAACCTTGCATCAAGATGACGTTTGGCCACTTCACTTGATTTACGCATTTTGAGAGTACCGGAAGCCGCATTACGGGGATTGGCAAAGAGAGGCTCTTCATTGTAAGACCTTTCGGCATTTAGTTTTTCGAAGACTTCCCATGGCATGAGAATTTCACCTCTTATTTCAAAATAGTCAGGCCAGTCGCCGGGTTGCAATTCCAAAGGAATACTTTTAATGGTTTTGACATTAGAAGTGACATCATCACCCTGAGTACCATCTCCACGAGTTACAGCCCTTTCAAGACGACCGTTTTTATAAGTGATGGAAATGGAAACCCCATCGAATTTCATTTCACCCACAACGGAAAATTCTTCTCCTTCGAGTGATTTTTTTACTCTGTCGAACCATTCATCCACTTCCTCGATAGAATATGAATTCGAAAGAGACATCATAGGCCGATCATGCACGACATGCTCAAAATCCTTACTCAAATCCGAACCGACACGTTGAGTTGGAGATAAGGGATCAAAAAATTGCGGGAATTCCTCTTCCAATTTTTCGAGTTCTTTCATCAACATATCAAACTCCTTATCTGAAATTTCCGGTTGATTCAATATGTAATAGTTATTGTTGTGGCGATGAAGATCGTTACGTAATTGGTCGATACGGGATTTGGCTTCTTGAGGTGTCATGGCAAAAAATAATCAAGATTCGATATATAAATTAACATTCAATCTTCAATGAATGTTTTATCGGGGTAGGAGATACGCCATAGGAAAAGTGCATTTGCAGGCATCGAAGTTCCTGCGGAACATCTGTCTTTTTCTTCAATTATCTTTTTGAATTTTTCTATGGAAATTTTATGTCTACCCACGTCGACAAGAGTTCCAACAATAGCCCTTACCATATTTCTGAGAAATCTGTCGGCAGAGATTGTAAAGACTATACCATCATTTAAGTTACCTAAAAACTGCAAAGCCTCAGAATCTTGTTTCACAGGGAGCCAGATAGCTTTTCTAACATCACAGATATTTGTTTTGGCGTCGGAATGCAGTTTTGCGAAAGAAGTGAAGTCTTTAGTGTGTATCAAAATTTCTGCAGCCTCATTCATCGAATCAATATCAAAATGGGAAGGGGAGTACCAACAAAAATCTTTCAAGAAGGGATTTTTTTGAAAAGCAATAAAATACTTATATTCCCTTTCAATGGCGTCAAAACGTGTATGGGAATCATCTTTTACACGGCAAATCTTCTTGATAGCGATATTTTTACCGACAAGGCTGTTTAATGACAAAAGAAAACGTTTTTGGTCGTCAATATCAAAATCGGTATCGAAATGGGCGAACATCTGCCGGGCATGTACGCCCGTATCTGTACGCCCTGCACCTGTTATAGGTGTAGTTTTACCTAAGATTTTGGATAGAGCCTCTTCTATTGTTGATTGAACGGAGACAGCATTAGGTTGTGCCTGCCAACCATGGAAAGATGCTCCATTGTAAGCCAGTTCAATAAAGTAACGCATCAGTCGCGTTCCAGATATGTTATACCATAAAGACCGGACTTATAATTGCTGAGGAATTGGCGACCTTCTTCAGGAGTGATGACTCCATCCTTAACAGAAGCTGTTACCCAAGTTTCAAGATTCCTTACCAATTTTTTAGGGTTATATTCCACGTAATCAAGCACATCAGCTACCGGTTCACCATCGATTATCTGTTCGATTTCATAACCGTTTTTATCTACAGAAATATGCACAGCTGAGGTGTCACCGAAAAGATTGTGCAAATCACCCAGAATTTCCTGGTAGGCCCCTACAAGGAATACTCCAATGTAATAGTGGTCAGAACCTTTAAGGGAATGAACGGGCAGAGAATGTGAAACTCCTTGCGGGGACACAAACATATTAATTTTTCCATCCGAATCGCAAGTGATGTCCTGGATAGTGCAACGGTGAGTCGGTTTTTCATCCAACTTTGAGATAGGCATAATCGGAAAAACCTGATCAATTGCCCAAGAGTCGGGAAGACTTTGGAAAAGTGAGAAGTTACAGAAATATTTTTCCGGCAACATTCGGTCAACCTTTTTCAATTCTTCGGGCGGATGTTTCATGGAACGAGTGAGATCATTGACATCTCGTGCCACAGACCAGAAGAGTTTTTCAATCTGCGCACGGGTTTTCAAATCCAGAAGACCGAGACTGAAAAGTTCGAGAGCTTCATCACGAATCTGAAGTGCATCATGCCAATCCTCAAACATTGTTGTTGGATTAATCCTGTCCCAGATGTTGTAAAGTTCCTTGGCCAATTCGTGTGCCTCCTCTCCAACGGTTTCGTTATCGTTCCAAATAGGAAGCTGTGTTGTTTCGAGCACTTCAATCACAAGCACTGAATGGTGAGCAGTGAGAGAACGGCCGCTTTCTGTGATAATATTAGGTTGGGGAAGATTGTTTTTGTTGCAGACATCGACCAAAGCCGAAACAGAGTCGTTTACGTACTCCTGAATAGAATAATTCATGGAATGCTCTCCTACGGAAGAACGAGTGCCATCATAGTCAACCCCCAGACCACCACCTATGTCTACAAATTCAATTCCGAACCCCATTTTGGAAAGCTGCACATAGAATTGCATCGCTTCCCTCAAAGCATTTTTTATTTTACGAATCTTGGTGATCTGGCTTCCGATGTGAAAATGGATAAGTTTCAAAGCATTTTTCAAGCCATGTTTTTCCAGGAATGAGAGAGCATCGAGAAGTTCTGAAGAATTAAGTCCGAATTTGCTTACGTCGCCACCGGATTCTTCCCATTTACCGGAGCCGGAAGAAGTAAGTTTGATTCTGATACCAAGATTAGGTGTGATGTTGAGGCGTTTAGCTACATCGGCTATCAGTTTCAATTCATTTATTTTTTCAACGACGATATAGATCCTTCTTCCCATTTTTTGGGCGAGTAGAGCCAATTCTACATAGTCCTCATCTTTATATCCATTGCAAATAATAAGGGAATTCGCCACCGGATTCACCCCGAGTACCGCATGGAGTTCCGGTTTGGAACCTGCTTCAAGACCCACATTATATTTGTTTCCATGGCTAACAATCTCTTCCACCACCTGACGCATCTGATTCACCTTTATAGGATAAACTATAAAGTTTTGGCCATTATAAGCATACTCATCAGCCGCCTTTTTAAAACACATAGAAATCTTACGTATCCTGTCATCGAGGATATCCGGAAATCTTAAAAGAACCGGTGCAGAAACATCTCTTACCAAAAGATGGTCCATTACTTCCTTAATATCTACAGGAGCACAGTTTTCACGGGGAGTAACCTGCACATGTCCCTTTTCATTTATAGAGAAATATTTTAAACCCCAGCCGCTAATGTTATAGATTTCAGCAGAATCTTCAATACGCCATTTTCGCATCGGTTGAAAAGAAGTTTTAAGGTTAAATGATTTTATGTTTAATAAATAAGTTCCAATTAATAGAATGGAGCTTAGCTTGGATGTCGGCCAACAATTTCAAAAAAAGACACTATTATCTCGGTACGTTTTCTTGTAATCTTCATTCTATCTTGATATTCTCTTGTAGATAATTTACCCTCCACATATAATTGAGTACCCTTCTTAACGTATCTCTCCACAATTTTTGCAGTTTCACCAAAGAATACAAGACGATGCCACTCGGTGACTTCCATTCCATTGCTTGAAGGTTCATTAGTTGCCAACGAAAGGAACGCAATCGCTTTATCTTTTTCGGGATACCTAACTTCAGGGTCACTACCTACATATCCTAAAAGAATGACTCTATTAACCGACATAATCCTTAGACATAAGAAATTAATAATAAATTATTTTTTAGAACCTTGAAGATTTGAGATGCAAACCAGTCTTTTCATGGAGTCCAAAGAAAAGATTCAAAACATGCACCATATCCCCGGCACCACCTCTAAGCCAAGCGTCGGCAACAGATTCAATGACCAAAGAGTCAGACTCTGGTTTCTTTAAGTTGAATACAATTTTTTGAGTGCCTTCAACCTCTTTATCCGAGAGTTCATTCCTTGTTAAGAAAACAAAATTATGGTCGTCATAAATTTGCTCATAAATTTTTTCGATTTCCTCTATAGGTAAAGCACAAGAAAGAGAAATTTTAGTTTTTTCCGTTCTTTGAGAATTATGTTCCTCAAGAATTTTTAATTTTACATTTCCATTAAAACTTGCTTGTCTCTCTTTCAATTGATTTTCAATTAACAAAGCTTCCTTATTTTCGTTGTATTTTTCAAAAATTTCTGATGGAACAGAAACTTCAATTTCAATATCGGAATTTAAAAGCAGGTAATTAGCCAAGGGTACTAATGTCACCAAAGCAGGGACAGTGATAGGAGAAGGGATATAAGCAGATATGGCACCCCTAACAAGAGCTTTTCTATTTATTTCGGAAAGACCTATTTCGAAACCATGGGATAATTTAAGTTGTGGGAAATCATTTTCAAATACCACCAATTTGAGTTCATCTAATTCGGGGAAACGATCCACTATATTTTGTGCAATTTCATTAGATTGCATCACCATAAGAAAATCTATTTCATCCAAGTTGATCTTATCAGTGAAATATAAAGGATTTTCGCCAATTAACCCATGATGTATTGAAGAAATACTTCTTCCCAACAAATTAGGAGCGAATAAAGAAACGAGCTCGACCTCAGGATGATTAATAAGTATCCTGATAATCTCGCCAGCCAAAGGCGAATCGGCCCCTAAAATCCCTATTTTAACCATATCAGTTCTACCTTTAGATTAACCGTTGGAAGAAATATTCTGTCGCCTATCAATTTCCGCCTTTAGTCGTGCGGCTTCTTCATAATCTTCATCTTGAGCTGCCTTGTCCATGGCTTTATGAAGTTGTTCTACAGACATACTTTCGAGTCCACCGGATTTCACGACCTTAACTTGAGCCACATTCGGTGAAGGTTTTGGAGGCAACCCCGGTCTTCTTTTTTCGGCCGGGTCAAAACTTGCCTCCCTAATAACGTCTTCAGTTGTAAAAATTGGTGCCCCGGCTCTTATGGCCAAAGCCACAGCATCGGAGGAACGAGAATCCACTATTTTTTCATTCACACCGTCAGAAAGGTGCAAATCAGCAGCAAAGACCCCGTTATTCAATCTCTTAATCAAAACATATTCAAGTTTGACATTGAATTGGTTTAAAGCCGCCATCATTACATCGTGGGTAAGGGGCCTTGGGGTCTTTATTTCCTGAAGTTTACATTCTATCGCCTGCGCTTCAGGAAATCCAATAATAATAGGAATTCTTCTATTAGTTCCCACTTGTTGCAGAATCAAGGCATACACCCCAGATTCAATCTGGTTGTAGGTTATACCGATTAATTCAAGCCTGTATTTATCTTCCATTCTCAGTTTAAGATTCTAAAGTTATCAAAGCGGATCCAAGGCAAATATTATTGTCCGGAGTATATATAATAGCATATTGACCAGGTGCGATTCCTTGAACATCCTGGTCTGAAATTAGTTTCAAACAATCCTTTGAGTCATTTTTTTCCAATATTCCGGTGTGGAATTCGGGCACATGACGAATTTTAAAAGACACTTTCAAATTGTTTTGATCTTTCAAAGGATCATAAGTTATCCAATTCGGTTCAGTGAGAAATATTTCTCTTCCATATTGTAACGGAGTATCATAACCTTTCGATACATATATAATGTTTTCAGGTATATTTTTTTTCACGACAAACCAAGGTCCTCCACCTAAACCGAGACCTTTTCTTTGTCCAATTGTATAGAACCAATACCCGGCATGGGAACCGATTTTCTTTCCGGTTTCAAATTCGATTACATCACCGGTCATATCGCCCAAATGACGCCTGACAAAATCCTTGTAATTAATTTTTCCGAGGAAACAGATTCCTTGTGAATCTTTTCTATTGGCATTCGGCAATTTTGCCAGCTTAGCCAATTCCCTAACCTCAGACTTAGGCATATCTCCCAATGGAAACAAAAGATGGGACAATTGTTTCTGATTTAACTGTGCGAGAAAATCCGTTTGATCTTTTACCGGATCCTTGGCTGTAGCAAGATAATAACCTTTGTCGTCCACTTTGATAGAAGCATAATGCCCTGTGGCTGTTTTATCAAAATCCTTTCCCCATCTTTCTTCAAAGAAACCGAACTTAATAATCTTATTACACATCATATCCGGATGAGGAGTCAAACCGGCTTTAACGGTCTTCAAGGCATAATCCATGACATAGTCCCAATACTCCTGATGAAGCGACACCTCAGTGATAGGCAATCCATATTTTGAGGCAATTAAATTACACATCTCAATGTCTTCTTCATAAGAACATTCTCCTTCACCATTATCATTGGAAATTCGGATATAGAAAAGATGAAGGTCGTGGCCCTCATTATAAAGTTTATGGACCACAACTGCACTATCGACACCCCCTGAAACCAAAACTGCAATTCTCATACCTCTTCCAATTCTCCTTCGCTTTTATTTTCAGTGTGGATAATGTGTAAGGACAAGAAATAATCCACAGAAATTTTGCCGGGTCCCACTAATAAAAGGAAAAAATATATACCCATAAAAAGAATGGGGACATAACCGAGATTCTGCCAATCCAACAAATAGGGAGCTTCAGTGACATAATCGTGTAAAAGATAATATTCCGCAAGCACCATTGAAACAAACGGAGGTATTATCATAACCCTTGTCAAGAAACCAAACATAATAAAGGTGGAGCATACAATCTCGATACATATCATCACAATAAGAGACGCATGGCTCGACATTCCGATAACTCCCGGGAAAACATCTTTCAAAACATCGAAGTGATCAATTTGGCGCACACCAAATTGCATAAGCATAATCCCTATAAAAAGTCGCAGGAACAACCTTCCCATATTAGCATAGGAATATCCAGTGGCTTTAAAATATATCCATTTCAGTTTGCCGGAAAGGCTTAATGCTCTCATTTGTTTTTATTATCTCTTGAGTATTAAATTTTTGCAACGGGGGTATTAAAAATTTTGTGAAATGAGGTCTTAATTAACAGACTCCAAAACAGTTTCCATAGCTTCGAAGAGCGTTGGAAATTTTTTACTTATCTTACCGTCTGAGCCAACGACATAGATTGAAGGGTTCAAACGAGTGTCATAGTTGTCACTTACAGTTGAAGATTTTCCGATTGTCCAATGGCTGTTATAATTTGCTACATTTTGTTGCCAATTATCTACCTCCGTCGGAAGAATGTATAAAACATTTATTTTACCTTTGTCAACCGCATCACGGAATTTCAGATTTGATTCCATTTTTAATCTTGCTATCTTCCAGTCGGTGTCAGTCGGATCACCAAAAATAATAACAGTGGGTGTAGACATTGGGAAATAATTCTTTAGCCCTCCGTCTTTATCAGTAAATTCGAAAGATGGGGCAGTATTACCAACTTCACTTCCTCGAATAGAATTCGCCTGGTTTATAAATCTACTCTTTCTTGAATCCTTGATTTTCTTATTTTTTATCAAAGAGTCCAAAAATTTTAAATAGAGATCGTCACTCCAAAAATCAGCCCTTGGACCATATAGATTTTCTTCAGCAGCTTTTGAGAACTGGAGTTGTAAACCGGGATTACTTGATAATTTACCTAAGAGTTTATCTACAGATTGATCCACCACTTTCCTTGAAGCATATCTCATTGTGGAAGCATAAACACCGAAAGCTTCATTTAGAGCGTATTGATCTATGGCATCTTTTCTTTTAAAATCAAACTTATCCCAAAAGTTTTTTACAATAAAGTTGCATCTATCTTCAAGCGACTCCATTCCATCCGGAGCCACAGGATACTCAAAAAGAGGAGAAATCTCAATTACAGTTTGTGACAGAGCTGAATTAAAATTAAATAAAATTAGAAATAGAAATATGACACTTATTTTTTTCATTACATGATAGAGTCTAAATAAAATTTTTCAATAGCCGGCAAAGGATCTTTCAAGATTTTACATATTTGAAATCCAAATTTATCAGCGGTTTTGAGCAATATTTCTTTATAATTTAAGGCAATAGAACCTATAAAGCCTATTTTATAATTACCCAACGCTTTATATGGCATAATATTTTTTTTGAAAAAGTTTTCAAATTCTTTTTCTATTAATAACTGAATATCCTTTTCATTGACATTTTCTAAAAGAAAAGGTGAAAAAGAAGCAATGAAAGGAGCAGGTTTCGGTTGTTTATATACCTTTTCTATAAGCTCCTCCAATGATAAATTATATTTCTTTTGAAACTTCTCGATTAAATCATCTGACAATTGGTTCTTAAAAACAGCATTCAAAAGATGTTTACCAAGAGATACTCCTCCTCCCTCATCTCCCAAAATAAAACCTAAGGAAGGAGTTTTTGCCATAATCTCTCCTTTTGAAAAAAGAGCTGAGGCCGACCCGGTTCCCAAAATGCAAGCAATTCCATCTTCATTTCCGAACAATGCAATATAAGCTCCTTTTAAATCACTATCCACTATCACGTTATCAATATTGAAAACGGAAGTAAAAGCATTGTAAATATAATGATTAAGGAGAGGAGTTGCACATCCAGCACCGAAAAAAAGAATTTTATCCACCGATTGATGAAAAATCAAATCCTTTACTTCCTTCAAATTTGCCATGATGGAATCACGAGAGTCGTGAGCGGGATTAATTCCATCAGTCTTAAAGCGTATGACATCATTGGTCTCTTTATCGATAAAAGACCAAGAGGTTTTAGAGGAACCCGCATCAGCAATAAGCAAATTTTTCATTAAGAATAAGGTACGGGAAAGTAAGTACAAATATAAAAATATTCCACTACATATGCAAAGTTCACCGAGTGATGGCTAATCCGAACCAAACAGCAAAAAGCCCTACAATGACGCTACCTGCAATGTAAAAAAACGAAATTAAAGTGTCACCATTAATTCCTAAATTCAATGCTTCATTAGAAAATGTTGAAAAAGTAGTGAATCCTCCACAAAATCCCACCAACAAAAGAGCATTAAATTGAGCAGGAATAATATCATTTCTTCCCAAGATACCGGAAAGCACCCCAAAAATAAAACACCCCACAACATTAATAGTGAAAGTAGCTATCGGGAATGGCGCATTCCAAATAACCAGAAAAAGACGATTGACCAAGAATCTGCAACAAGTTCCTACAAATCCTCCTGCACCGGCCAACAACAATAATTTCCACATAATTAACTACAATAAATAGGATTCAAAATTACAAAAAAAAGCCGGACCTCACGACCCGGCAAATCAATTAATAATTAATCAAAGAACCAATTAATCTATTATCTGAAATCTTGAAGTTGTTCGCGAAGTCTTTTACGTGCAAAGAAAATACGACTTTTAACAGTGCCAAGAGGTAAACCCATCTTGTCTGCAATTTCGTTATATTTATAACCAGCAACATACATATTGAAGGGGATACGATAATCATCAGAAAAACCTTCAAGAGCATGAGTAATTTCTTTAACTGCATAAGAACCTTCCGGAGAAGAGAGCCCTGAATCTTGAGAGATATTTAAATGATAAAGGTCTTCAGTTTGATCAATAACAGTGGCTTTTCTAACAGTTTGACGATAATTATTAATAAAAATATTCCTCATTATCGTGAAAATCCACCCTTTAAAGTTTACATTGTCAACATATTTTTCTTCATTGTCAAGCGCTTTAAGAGTAGTGTCCTGTAGTAAGTCACGAGCTTGATCTTTATCTGTTGTTAACTGATATGCAAAACTTAATAAATTAGACTGAAGTCCTAAAACTCTCTGCTTAAATGTTTCGTTAGATTTCATAGTTGTGTTGAATTTAATTGTTTTTAAACATATAACCTCTGCCGGTTCCAAATTGTTTCAAAAAAATGATTATTTATATGTTAAAAAATGTAAATACTATCCAACTATTTAGAAATCAACTATTTGTCTTGACAAAAAAAATTATACTGTAGGCTTCAATATTTCCATTTTTGACTGATGACGCATCAATTGCCATGAATTGATAAGGTTTTGCCAAGCTACATAGGCAGCCGGTGCAATGGATGCCATAGGGTTGAGATAAGCAAGAGCCAACCAAACGGCCAAGACCGTATTCTTTTGTCCTAAAGATTGTCCACCTGAGACAGTATCACCAAATCTATTTCCTATTTTTCTTCCTATCTTGAATTGCAATAAACAAACAATCAAAGCACCCAAAGCGAGTAGAATCATTGTTCCTGTGGTTTCCGGAGTCCAGTTCTGAATAGCAAAACTGGTGCAACTCCCTACGACAATCAATAATGACACCACCCAAAGATAAAAGGAAAGTTGTTGCATTCCTACAACTTTAGAATGCAATTTAGGAGTGAATTTCCTCATCAGCATTGCGAGAGCAAGAGGGGCCAAAATCAAAGGGAAAACTTGTTTCAATATCAAAAGGAATGACTCGCTAAAAGTTATCTCAGGATGATCCCCAAGAGCGGCTAAAACAATCGGGCCTGTTACAGCTACAGTAGCATTACATAAAAGGGAGTAAGTAGCCACTTTAGAAATGCTTCCTCCTAACATGGAAGTTATTACAGGGGCAGCAGTAGCCGTAGGAATGAAAACACAAATGAAAACACCTTCAGCTAAAGTTCTGTTCCAAAAAAATGTCAAGCCATAAGCCAAAGCGGCCAATAGCATTTGGACTCCTAAAAGACATAATTCAAATTTACTTGGCTTAAAATCATGTGGAGTTAGCTTACAATATGTGATAAAGAGCATCAGAAAGATGAGATAGGGTGAGAGAAAAGTTATGTATCCCATCCATGGATAAAAGACAGCCCCAAACACCATGGCAAGGGGCATCATTATTGATTTTATATTTGATCTTCTTATTGCGAATTTCATTATAGATTTTCCAGTATTTTAGCCAGAACCATAAACGTTTTTTGAGGAGCAGTATCCCAAAAATCCTTGTATTGTGAAATATTTTCACCAACACCGGGAGTGTCACTCACAACTCTGACAATAGCAAAAGGTATGCCACAAATAATGCATGTTTGCGCTACTGAAGCAGATTCCATATCTACTGCTTTGACATACGGAAACTTAGAACGAATAAAATTTATCTCTTCAGGAGTTGAAATAAATTTGTCACCGCTGCAAATCAATCCTTGTTCCATATCAGAGTCTTGAGTAATTTCAAGGATTTTTTGATAAGGTTCCATAAAAAGCGGCAAACCATCCGCTTGACCATATTCAGTTCCCGGACCGCACCAGACATCATGATAAGCGACTTTATTAGCGACCAGAATAGTTCCAATCGGCACGCCGGCACCCCCTGCAACACCTGAATTTAGCAACAAATCAGGTTGAATCAGTTGGATGAATCTAAGAGTGTTGAGTGCGGAATTTACTTTTCCTATTCCACACCGTGAGATATCTACAGAATGAGGACCAATATTTCCTCTCCAGGTTTTACACCCGGCAATTATTCTCATTTCCGGATTTTCCAACAGATTTATGAGTAAATCTGTCTCTTTATCCATAGCCGCAAGAATCAGAATTTTCATTATGAGTTTTATATTGTTGCTATCGCAGTTTGATATTTTGAGAGATTACCGGCCTTCTTGATTGCTTTCCAAGCTTTTCTGCCGATTTCATCTTCTGCAAATTCCCAAAAAGGTTGTGTCTTAGAAATTACTTGAGTGTCTCCACAGAGCACAGATGAATAATGGGAGAACAACAGTCGATGGAATTCCAACATCCTGGCGATTCTTGACTCTTTATCCCATTCCTTACCCTCTTGGAATTCCGTAATTAATGAAGGTCTACCCAAAACACCGCGACCTAACATTATTCCTGTGATATCCGGGAAAAGAGCCTGAATCTTATTAATATCCTCAATCGTTTTTAAATCTCCATTATATATCACAGGATTCTTACTTTCCTTAACAAACTCACCAAATTGTTCGAGATTAACCTCGCCACCATATTGTTGTTTCGCTATCCTTGGATGAACAGTGATATGTTTGAGATTGATTTGATTAAGATAGGGGAGAAGTATCTTCCATTCTTCCGGATTCATCAATCCTAATCTCATTTTTAATGAAAATTGAATGTCGGAATTAGATTTAACACACTTCACGACCTCTTTAGCCAAATCCTCATTTGCTATTGTGGCAGCACCTCTACCATGACCGGTTTGTAACGGGAAAGGACACCCCATGTTCAGGTCAATCTCCTTAATTCCCAATTCTTTCAGTTTCTCCACCAAAGAGTTTAATTCTTTAGCATCTCGAAAAATAATTTGGGGAACAAGATGGATGCCATTATTTAATTCAGATGTCATATCCTTAATATCCCGAGGTCTTATTCCATCTTTCTCCCAACGAATGAAAGGGGTGTAATAAGTCTGATTTCCTCCATATATTTTAGAATGGAAATGCCTGTAAGCAGCATCAGTATGGCCTTGCACCGGTGCGAAATGAAGAGATAACATATTCAATTTTTAGGAAGGAAAGTGAAACAAACTGCCCCTATCAAACATAAAAAAGCGGCAATATGATTCCAATGAAGTTTTTCTCCTTGAAAAAGGAACATGGCCACAATAGTAAAGACAGTCAAAGTGATAACCTCTTGTATAATTTTTAGTTGGAAAAGTGAAAAAGGTCCACCGTTTTCTTGGTATCCCATTCTGTTTGCCGGGACTTGAAAACTATATTCAAAAAGTGCTATACCCCAGGAAACCAAAATAACGAGATAAAGAGGCCAATTTTTTGAAACCCCTGATGTTTGCAACTTAAGATGCCCATACCAAGCAAATGTCATAAAAACATTTGAAACGATCAGCAAAAGAATTGTCACTAAATATCCTTTCATAGACTACGAAAGTATCTTCAATTAAAATCCGGTACAAAATTACGTAAAAATCCTTAACCAAAAATCTATACTCATTAAATCAATCAAGTTTTCGGTTACGGCAAAATTTTTGAATTTGTGGGGATTGTGTGGAATTATGATTAATTTTGCATTGTAAAATGAAAAGGAATAAAGATTTAGGATGAAAATAATCGACATCATAAAAGAATCGAAGAATCCGATTTTTTCTATAGAGATTCTTCCTCCTCTTAAAGGCAACAGTATATATAAGGTATATGAAATAATCGACAGATTGTCCAAATACAATCCAAAATTTGTAAATATCACCTCTCATCACAGTGAGTATATCTATAAGCCATTGCCAGATGGAACCCATAAAAGAGTTAGTGTGGTAAAAAGACCCGGCACAGTAGCGGTTGCAGCTGCAATTCAGAACAGGTTTGGATTGATACCTGTGCCACACATCATATGTGCAGGTTTCACAAAAGAAGAAACCGAATATGCCCTATTAGACTTGAATTTTTTGGGAATCGATAACTTGTTTCTTATAAGAGGTGATTTGGATAACAAAAACACAGAAAAAGCAGACCCGGAAAATCATAACATCCATGCCACAGACTTACAAAACCAAATAAATGATTTTAATAAGGGATTTGGAATTAACGATATAAAGATTGACGGCATAGAGACACCCTTCTCATATGGAATGGCTTGTTATCCGGAAAAACATGAAGAGGCTCCCAATATGGAATCCGATATTTATTATCTAAAGCAAAAAGTAGCAAACGGGGCTGATTATTTGATATCACAAATGTTTTTCGATAATCAAAAATATTTTGATTTTGTTAAAAGATGTCGAGAAGAAGGTATAAAAGTGCCGATCCTACCGGGAATCAAGCCCATATCCAGGAAACATCATCTTAGTTTGCTTCCCAAGACCTTTAAAATAGACATTCCGGAAGAATTGGCTTCAAGAGTGAGGGATTGTAAAAACGATTCCGAAGTAAAACAGGCGGGAATAGAATGGGGAATCAAACAATGTAGGGAATTGTTGGAAAAGGGGGCACCCGGTATTCACTTCTATACAATGAGCGCAGCCGAAAGTGTTGAAAAAATTGCAGAAAAAGTATTTTAATTTAGGGTGAAAGATGAGATAAAAGGTTAGGTTGATAGTTGAGTATATAATTTGATTGAAGATGGATTTAAAAGAGGTATTGAAGGAAAGAATATTAGTGCTTGACGGAGGGTTAGGTACAATGATCCAAAAATATGGATTTAAAGAACAAGACTTCCGAGGGAGAGAATTTCTAAATCACTCCATCTCCATATCAGGTTATAATGATATTCTTAATCTGACAAAACCTTCCTCCATACAAAAAATTCATTTATCCTATCTCAAAGCCGGAGCCAATATCCTCACCACCAATACTTTCAACTCGAATTCAATCTCAATGCAAGACTATGGATTGGATCAGGTGGAAGGATTGGTGAAAAGGTTAAACCGGGAAGGAGCCTTGTTAGCCAGAAAAGCTATTGAGGAATATGAACAAAACAACGCAGACAAGATTCATTTTGTGGGAGGTTCCATAGGTCCCACAAACCGATCCTGTTCCATGAGTCCGGATATCACTGATCCGATTAAACGAAACATAAGTTATGACGAACTTTTCGAAGCATACAAAGAACAGATAAATGGACTGATAGAAGGAGGAGTGGATGTTTTAATATGCGAAACATTCTTTGATACCTTGAATCTTAAGGCAGCCTTGGATGCAGCAAATAAAGAGATGAAGGACAAAGGCGTTAAGATTCCTATTCTTGTATCAGGCACTGTTTCGGATAAGGGAGGCAGGATATTGTCGGGACAAACATTGGAAGCCTTTGTAACTTCAGTAGGTCATTATGAAAATGTGTTGTCGATCGGATTAAATTGCGGATTCGGCCCTGACAGAATGAAAGAATATATAAAACAAATTCACTCAATCAATCCTCATTTCACATCGTGCCATCCCAATGCCGGTCTACCTGATGAATCAGGATGTTATGATGTGTCACCAAAAGAATTTTCTAAAAGTATATCATCATTACTAAAGGAGGGATACCTAAATATTGTAGGAGGATGTTGCGGAACTACTCCAGAATTTATTAAAGAATTATCGACTTTAGTAAAAAATTATAAACCGGGAAAACCCAAAGAAGCGGATAATCTTTTGAGACTTTCGGGTCTTGATATGCTAACAGTGAAAGATGAATTCTTAGTGGTTGGAGAAAGATGTAATGTAGCCGGATCTGCCAAGTTCCTTAGATTGATAAAGGAAGGACAACTTGAAGAAGCCGCTGAAATCGCGAAGGCCCAAATTAAAAAAGGAGCCCAGGTGATCGACATCAATATGGATGACGCAATGCTTGATGCGGAAAAAGAAATGGTGAAATTCATCAGATATATACTTGCGGAACCGGAAGTGGCAAAAGTACCATTTATGATAGATTCATCAAAATGGAAAGTAATTGAATCCGCTTTAAAAAATATCCAAGGAAAAGGAATTGTTAACTCATTATCTCTTAAAGAAGGGGAAGAGGTATTTATAAAAAAAGCAAGAAGGGTAAAGGAACTGGGGTTTGCCCTTGTGGTCATGGCTTTTGATGAAAAAGGCCAGGCAGAAACCTATGAACGGAAGGTTGAAATATGTGATAGATCATATAAGATACTTACCGAAAAATGTGGATTTGAACCGGAAGATATAATATTCGATGTGAATATTATGACGATAGCGACCGGCATGAAAGAACATAGCCGATATGCCATCGACTTCATTGAAACAGTGAGATGGATAAAAAAGAATCTTCCCGGCACACGAACTTCCGGAGGAGTCAGCAACTTATCATTTGCTTTCAGGGGGAAGAATAAGATAAGGGAAAACATGCACGTCATCTTCCTTCACCACGCAAAAAAAGCGGGGTTAGACATGGCTATCATTAACCCTTCCCAAAATACCCGATATGAAGATATACCAGAAGATATTAAAAACACAATAGAAGACGTTATCTTCGACCGGAATGATGAGGCCTTAGAAAGATTAATTCTAATGGCTAATGAAGAACAAACTTCAAAAAGGAGTATATCTGAAAAGCCTAAAGAAAACATTGAAAATCGATCAATAAGTGAGATTCTTATCGATGACTTAGTGAAAGGGGAAATGTTGAATTTAGACACACATTTAAAAAAAGCATTTGATGAAATAAATAATCCCATCAAAATAATAGAAGGGCCCCTTTTGGAAGGGATGAAGAAAGTTGGCGACTTATTTGGTGAAGGAAAAATGTTTTTACCCCAAGTAGTGAAAACAGCCAGATCCATGAAGAAAGCTGTAGAGATCCTAACCCCGTATATAGAAAAGGCAAATAATGATAATGCAGGGAAAAAAGCCGGCAAGATCTTAATAGCAACTGTCAAGGGGGATGTACATGACATCGGTAAAAATATTGTCTCCACTGTTTTAGCCTGCAACAATTATGAGATAATTGATCTTGGCATAATGGTGCCGGGAGAAAAAATTGTAGAGGTTGCGTTAAAAGAACGCCCGGACATTATATGTCTTTCAGGCTTAATAACCCCATCTTTGGGAGAAATGGCATCCACGGCAAAATTATTGTCGGAAGCAGGGATAACAACCCCTATAATGGTTGGAGGGGCAGCAACCTCATTAATTCATACTGCTTTAAAGATAGATCCAGTGTATGGAGGTATGGTTTTACATATGGGAGATGCCTCCCAAAATCCAATTGCAGCCAGTCTTTTATTAAATCCAATAACACGTGATGAATATCTTAAAAAGAATCAAGAAAAGTATGAATCTTTAAAAAATCCTGTTTCTTCAAAAGAAAACATTTTACCTTTTGAGGAAGTAATAGAAATTGTTAAGAAAGAAAATAGAAACAATTTTATAAGCCACAGACCAAACTGCGAAATAGGAAAACCTTTTATAGTAGATATAGCTTTAAATGACTTGTTACCGCTTATCAATTGGAAAATGTTTTTCGTTGCATGGAAGCTACAAGGAAGATATCTTGACCATGTAATTCATTCATCAACTTCGGAGGAAAGAGAAGAATGGTGGAACGCTTTAGAAGAAAAAGATAAAACCAAAGCCATAGAGGCCATTCAATTATATAATTATGCTAATGATTTCTTGAAAGAATTTATAGAATCAAAATCATTTGACGGCAAAGCGATAGTAAGATTCGACAAAGCTAAAGGAGACGTAAAGAACCTAACAATTTCCGACACTATATTTCCTATGCTAAGACAACAGAGGGAAGAAAGCGAATACCTTTCATGTTCAGACTTATGTGGACAGGAGGAAGATAATTATATAGGAATGTTTGCTGTGACTGCAGGCCATCAAATAGTGAAAAAAGCAAGGAAATTAGAAGAAAATGGCGACAATTATAAGTCACTAATTCTCCAAACGTTGGCCGACAGATTAGTAGAGGCTTCGGCCGAATGGTTGCAACAGTATGTTTCAGATAAATTTTGGAAAGTTGCATTACGTCCTGCGTGGGGTTATCCCATGCTTCCGGATCAAACAATGATTCTTGAAACTCAAGATCTTATTCCCTATGAGGAAATCGGTATAACCCTTACTGAAAACGGAGCCATGTATCCGCCATCTTCAATCAGCGGATTATATTTTTCCAAACCCGATTGCAAATATTTCATGGTAGGAGAGATAGGAGAGGATCAAATCAAGGATTATGCAGAGAGACGAGGCTTAACAACAGAACAAACGAAGAATATATTACGTCAGTTATAGGATAGACATATTAATTAAATTATTTTTTAACATCCTTAGACAATAACTTGACAATTCATCATTTATTGGAACCTTGTTCATATTCTCGTAAAAATCCTTTGCAAAAGGAAGGAGCCTAAGCAATCTAAAAGGTAGGAATTCCGCTTCTTCAGAACTTTGAACCTCCATAACCATTTTTTTAGCAGACTCTTGGTCAAGAGTTTCCGGAGGAATCAAATATAAGGCTAAAAGTCTTGATTCCCTACAGTTCTTGTCGTCCCATAATTTTAATCCAAGAGATTTATCTTTGGGATATTTTTTGGCCAATTCCATAAATTGTGGCACATTAAGTCCATAAACTATAACACCTTGAGGATATAATTTCCTTAATGGCTCGGCAACGATCCCATTTCTCAAACTAAAAAAATCTTTCTTGATATCCTTTAAAATCGACTCCATCGTTCTATTAATCGTGATGATAGGGTTCTCCTCGAAGAATTGTCATACTTCTATAGATTTGTTCAGTTAGAATCAGTTTAGCCATTTCATGAGTGAAAGTTAGTTTTGACAAAGCGATAGTTGAATCAGCCCTCGCATAAACATTTTGGGAAAAACCGAAAGGACCTCCTATTACAATCATCAATCTTTTTCTGCCGGCATTCATTTGTTTTTGAATCCACTCGGAAAAACCTCTTGAAGTATATTCCTTACCTTTCTCATCCATCAAAACAACAAAATCAGACGAGTTAATATTTCCGATTATAGCTTTACCTTCCTCCTCCTTAAGATTCTCTATCGATAAAGATTTTGAATTTTTGATGTCGGGAATTATGAGGGTTGAAAATTTTATATATCTTCCAATTCTGGATTCAAACATATCAATTCCTTGTTGAATCCAAGAAGAAGAAATTTTCCCAACACTCAAAAGACAAATTTCCACTATATTATTTCAACTGATTTATTATTTCAACAGAAAATCATCGGCATCTTTCCAAGTAGGGAACTTGTCACGGAAGTTTTTCAATCTTTGAAGAGAAAGGCCGGCATAAAGCAAACCATCCTCACTTACATCAACCGCCAAGTCTTTTCCCTTATAATTAAATACATGGGAACTGCCATTATAGTCACCTCCCAAATCATCGATGCCTCTACAGTTAACTCCACAAACGTATGCTGAATTTTCCAATGCTCTTGCTTTCAATAAAGTGTCCCAAGTATCAATTCTTGAAACCGGCCAATTAGCAATAGCAATCAATAAATCGTATTCATTATTACAATTTCGACACCACACCGGAAATCTCAAATCATAACAAACGATCATTGAAATATTCCAGCCTCTATATCTCACAGACAGTCTCTTACTACCGGATTTAAAAATCTTATCCTCACCACCCGGAGAGAACAGATGTTTTTTAGCTGAAAAATATTCATCGCCCGAAGATTCCAAGAAGAAAGATCTATTAAGTAGATTGTTTCCTTCTTTAGCAATCAGACTTCCTGCAATAGCCAAATTATGTTCCTTACTTAGTTTTCTTAACAGATTAAGAGTGGGTCCATCTTTAGATTCGGCATAATTTGCAATCTGTTTTTGCATTTCGGAAGACGGGAAGCCCGTGGAAAAAGTTTCAGGGAGCACCACAAGATCAGTTTCCGGATGAATTTTTTCAAAGATTTCTTCCAGAGTGTTAAGATTCTTTTCTTTGTCTCCCCAAAGGATTTCCATTGGAACGAGACATAGTTTCAATTTATTTTCGAGCATATAGGAGTTATGCAATAAATTTATCAGGATATAAAGCTGCTTCTTTAAAGTGAGAATAATATTTTCGAATTTCTACCAAATCCTTGGCATTATCACCTGTAGGGACGAATTCCTTTTTTATGAGCACCAATTTATTTTTAAAATCGATTACACCAAGTTGAATAGGGACATTAGCATGGAATGCAATCGTCAGGAATCCCGTTCTCCATTTATCCACCGGGCTTCTTGACCCCTCGGGAGTGACAGCAAGGTTTAAATATTCTGCTTTATTGAAATCATCAATAATCAAAGAGGTAAGGGATTGAGATGATTCCGTGTTAACCGGGATACCACCCAAAGCCTTCAAAATATATTTAAGAGGGAAGAAAAACCAGAATTTCTTCATTAGAAAATTGGCTTTTCTTCCCAAAGATCTATAAGCCAAAAGGCCCATAATAAAGTCCCAATTCGAGGTATGAGGCGCTACACAAATCACTGCTTTATTACGGAATGGAATAGTTATATCAACTTTCCATCCTGCACATTTAAGTATCAAACCCCAGAGATTCATGAAGCCCCCAAATTTTTATTTCGAAGCTTTATTTTCAGCTTTCACTTCCTCAGGAACCGCAGAGTTAAATTCTTTAACAGCTTCATCGAGTTCCTTGAAAAAGTTTTCATTAATCTTGTTGAAAAGCTGTTTAAAGAAAGCTTTCTTTGCTTTTGAATAAGCGACGATATTATCGAAAGCTTTTACACCTTTATCAAAAGTGACATCAGCATTAGATTTAGCAGCAGCAACCGCAGAAATCACTTTTTGAACAGCGTCAGTAACCTTAGCCTTATCAACATTGTCGTAAGATTCAGCAATGTCCACCATTGATGCCAAAGCAGAATCGCCTACACTCTCTACATACTTTTTGTAATCTCTCTTGTTCATAATTCTTAAAATTTAAGTTTAAAGTTTAAAGTTGAGAGTTTAAATCTCCTAAAGGTAATAAAGAAAATATATTTTTACCCTTCAAATCAGGTTTAAATTCCAAACTTTATCAAATTACTATAATATTATAACCAAAAAACAAGGAATTTTATCGTTAAAGACTAAAAAATTTTTTAATCACGAATCTCTTTTCTTGCTGCATCAAGGCGTAGCAATATGAAAAGCAATATAGTGAAACCCCATAAAGAAGAACCCCCGTAACTGAAAAAGGGTAGAGGTATACCAATCACGGGGCACAGACCAATCACCATACCCACATTAATACAGACATGAAAAATCAACAAAGATAAAACGCAATAACAATATACCCTTGAGAAAGTGGATTTTTGCCGTTCAGCTATATATATCAATCTAAGTATGAGAATCAAGAAGGCTACCAATACCAACGCAGAACCAATAAATCCTTGTTCCTCGCCTATGGTGCAGAAGATAAAATCAGTATGTTGTTCAGGAACGTACTTTAATTTTGTCTGAGTTCCATTTAAAAAACCTTTACCTTCGATACCTCCGGAACCGATTGCAATTTTAGACTGGTTTACATTATAACCAACACCCCTTAAATCCTCTTCTATGCCCAATAAAACCAAAATCCTTGTTTGCTGATGTGGTTGCAAAATCTTATCAAAGACATAATTGACAGAAAAGAGGAACCCAACCGATACCAACACGAAACCAATAGAAATTACAAATTTGGTGATATGATGACGAAACATTGCAACTGCAGTGTAAATAACAGCCGACCCCAGAATTGATAAGAAGTAAATCAAACCGTTGACATTTACCCCGCAAAGTTCCAAAATCAAAACCACTAATCCACTTGCCAGCATACCTACAGTTACATTCCTGGCAATGAAGAAATCCCGACAATAGAAAATCAACATCAGACAGTAGATAAGGCAAATGCAAGTAAACACGGAAAATTCACCTAAAGTCAAACCCATAACAAAGGGCTCCATGAATTTAACGGCCAAGACAAAAAACAAAACGGCCAAAAACATACCACCCAGTACAAAGCCACTCATTCCTTCTCTATAGAGGACAAAAACCAAGGATAAATAGACCAAAGCACTCCCGGTTTCTTTTTGACAAAGAATGATACATACGGGCAAAAAGATTATTATCAGGGCACGGAAATAATTACTGGGTTTGGCATTTAAATTGAAATTATAAGAATCAAACAATTTAGCAAGCGCCAAAGCTGTAGCAAATTTTCCAAATTCAGCCGGTTGGAGACTTACAGGGCCAAATACGAGCCATGAATGTGATCCCTTGATATTAGGCGATAAGAACACCGTCGCTATCAAAACCAAAATAACCACCCCATATATGGGATATGCATAAGCCTCGTATATTCTATAATCCAATAATAGAATAACAAAACCAATTATCAAAGAAAGGCCTATCCAACGGAGTTGCTTCCCGGAAAATTCGGAAAAGTCAAAAATACTCGCATTGTCGAAATCATAGCTTGCGGCATAAATGCTTATAGCCCCGGCCGTGACGAGCAGCAAGTAAATCAAGACTGTAACCCAATCAAGATTACGAAAAACTGAAGATTCCGAATCAATGCTTCTTGACACCACTGTTGATAATAGTATTAGCTGCAATCATCCTATCCTCGATGTATTGCCTTTCAGGAGAAATTTCCCCTTTTAAATATTTTTCAATTATGAGACTACCGATAGGTACACCATAAGTGGCACCAAAACCGGCATTTTCCACAAAAACAGCCACTGCAATCTTAGGGTTGTGATAAGGTGCGAAGCCCATAAATACCGAATGGTCTTTACCATGAGGATTTTGTGCAGTACCTGTTTTACCACAAACCTCAACACCTGAGAGGTTAGCGAGTCTACACGTACCGCCGGTCACCGCCATTCTCATACCTTCAGCAATAGATTCATAATAGTTCTTATCTATTTTTGGACCTCTTTTTTCTTTAAATTTGATATCAATTGTAGAATCAGCTATTTCCTTCACCACATGTGGAGTATAGAAATACCCTCTATTTGCTATTGTGGCACATAGATTGGCAATTTGTAATGGTGTAGCCAATACTTCTCCCTGACCAATAGAAACGGATATAACCGAATTGGCACTCCATTTAGGACCTCTGAAAGATTTAGAATAGAATTCAGAATTGGGAATGAAACCACGACTTTCGTGAGGTAAATCAACCCCCAAACGATATCCATAGCCCATATCAACAAGATAATCTTTCCATTTGTTGAGCTGTTCAGCCGGGGTAGTACCTTTTTTATCAATCATATGTTTAAACCCCCAACAAAAATAGCCGTTGCAGGAAGTTTGTAAAGCAGGTTTCAGAGGAAGAGGAGACCCATGGCCGTGACATCCAACCCTGATACCGTTTAAATAACCATGGTAGCATGGGAAAGCAGTAGCTTCGGTTATGACTCCTTCCTGTAGAAAAATTAATCCTTGAGTAGGTTTGAAAGTAGAACCGGGAGGATAAGCCCCTTGAATTGAACGATCGTAGAGCGGTTTCAAGGGATCAAGCACCAAGTCGGCATAATTCTTACCTCTTTCTTTACCCACCAATAGAGAAGGGTCGTAATTTGGAGCAGTTACCAGAGCCAAAATTTCTCCCGTAGAGGGTTCAATTGCCACTATTGCCCCAATCTTATTTTGCATCAATTCTTCGCCATAGACCTGAAGGTCCATATCTATGGCAAGAGTAAGATTGCGGCCGGATTCCGGTGCAATATCATTAGCACCCTCCTCATACTTTCCCTTAATTCTACCTAAAGCGTCCCTCATAAGAATCTCCATACCTTTCTTCCCACGTAGAGCCACTTCATAACTTTTTTCTACCCCAAGGTCACCCGTGTAATCACCACGGCGATAATATTCATCCCGTTTAACATCCTCGGCAGAAACCTCACGGATATTACCCAAAATATTAGCACCGGCGGGATAATTGTATTTTCTTATCGTTCGAGTCTGGATATAGAACCCGGGAAACATATAAAGCTTTTCTTGCAGTCGGCCATAATCCTCAAATGATATATGTGACAATAATTTTTGAGGAGTATAAGAAGAGTAACCGGGATTTTTTCTCGGATTCTTCATATCGGCCCAAAGATTAATATATTGTTCCTTGGATATGCCTAAAAGTTCACAAAAAGCTGTGGTATCTATATCATGGACATCCTTAGGTATAAGCATGATATCATAGGCAGGCTGGTTGAACACCAACAATCTGCCTCCACGATCATAGATTAACCCACGAGCCGGATATATCGTTTTTTTTAAGAACGCATTGCTTTCAGCATTTTGTTTGTATTTATCGTCGGCAACTTGAAGCGAGAAAAGCCGGATAAGGTAGATTATAACTACCACAGTTATAAAACCACCAATAACAAAACGTCGTTTAGCAAGCTGATAATTTTTTCTCATGCAATGCTTTTTACAGGGATTAGGGAATCGGCAGCAAGCAAAATCACAAAAGTAAGGAGGCTACTTGCGGCAGAAAGTATCACTATCCCTTTAACGTCAGCAAAACTGAAATATTCTATTGTGAAAACGAGCAAACAATAAATCACAACAAATGTGAGCAGATATTTACTGTAATCAAAAAATCCCATTGTAGAAATGCCCGGAGTCAAACGACGGGTTATATCGTCTTTCGCCATATACGCATAGTAGATTGGGGATCTGAGAGACGCGATCAAAGTGCAAGCCAATGCATTTACACCGGGAGTGTCAGAAAAAATATCTACAATCAAACCTAAAAGGAACGAAAGAGTAAAAACATAATACAATTTCAAGTTTATAGGCAACCGGATTATGAAATATATGAAAACGACGGGGACCGCCACATGAAAAAGGGTGATTCTATTGAAAATCAACACCTGCAATAAAACACATATTATAAAAAGCAATGCGTATCTTAAAATTGTATTAGTCATGGATGTAATCAGCGTTTGAAACGAGCAACAAATTTTTAAGGGAGATCAAATTGACTTAATGAATCGAGACTTTCTTTGAAGTTATCTTTGATAACTCTAACAGTTCCCAAAGACTTAAAATCAGGGGTCAATCTCACTTTAAGAATATAAAAATTATCGTCGGCACCCTTTATACGATTCATAATAACTCCTACTGGAATATCAGCCGGGAAAGATAGGGAGTATCCACTTGTAACAACTGTATCTCCCACCTGATATTTAGTATGTCTTGGCACTTCCTCCATATATGCGATATTAGGATCACCTCCTTTCCAGACCAAAGAACCAATATAGTCGGTATTTTTAAGTTTTACAGAGAATCTTTGAGTTTCATTCAAAAGAGAAATTACTCTTGCTGTATTTTTACCTGTGACATTAACAATACCAACCACACCGTTGTGATCCACCACACCCTGACCTACTCTGACACCGTCGGCACTTCCTCTGTTGATAGAGAAATAATTTTTAGGATGCCTTATATTGTTGTTAATTACAGTTGCTGCCACATAATCATACCTTACTTTAGAATTATTAAAATCTAAAGAATCGGAGTTGAGAGTGTGAAGTTCAGCCAACTGATGCCTCAAGTTCAACACTTCATTTTCAAGTCTGGCATTATTCTCTTCCAAATCCCGATTTATCTCTTTTAGATTGAAATATCCGGTTAATTCAGAAGTAGCTCCAAAAAGGGAACTTGAAATCGCATTAGCTGAACTGAAGTAGATAGAGGAATGATATGAATTATAGGTAAAGAGAATGACACAGCTCAAAATTACATAAACAGCAAAAATGAACCATGAACCAAACCTTATAAAGAAATTCAACAGATTCCTCATGGGAACTGAATCCTAAGGGAGCCGAAGAAATTTAATAGCCGAAACTTAACGAATAAGGAATGAGAACTTGTTAATGTTCTTCAAAGCCACACCGGTACCTTTAGCCACAGCATGTAAAGGATCGTCCGCGATTTTGAAATCGATCTTCATTTTGTCGCTGAAACGTTTAGCAAGGCCCTTAAGTAAAGCACCACCGCCGGCAAGATAAATACCATTCTTTACAATATCGGCATAAAGTTCAGGAGGTGTTTCTTCCAAAGCGGCGAGGATAGCAGCCTCCATACGGGAGATTGTTTTATCAATACAATGAGAAATCTCTTCATAAGTAACGGGGACTGTCATCGGCAATGAAGTCATCTTGTTAGGACCTGATACAATGAAAGGTTCCGGACCATCCTCTAAAACCGGAAGGGCAGAACCTACATTTATTTTAATTTTTTCTGCCATAGTTGTGCCCACCTTAAGGTTATGCACACGTCCCATATGGTCTTGAATATCTGCCGTGAGGTCATTTCCGGCAATACGAATACTCTTATTGCTGACAATGCCGCCGAGAGAAATAACAGCAATTTCAGTAGATCCGCCCCCTATGTCTACAATCATGTTGCCTTCAGGAGCCTCGACATCCAATCCGATACCCAGAGCAGCGGCCATAGGTTCATAGATCATATAGACATCACGACCGCCGGCATGTTCGGATGAGTCACGCACAGCACGGATTTCCACTTCAGTAGAACCGGAAGGGATACAAACGACCATACGAAGAGAAGGAGAGAACCATCTACGTTTGGAACTGACCATTTTGATAAGGCCTCTGATCATCTGTTCAGCTGCATTAAAGTCGGCGATAACACCATCTCTAAGCGGTCTAATAGTACGTATGCCCGGAGGTTCCTTGCCTTCCATTTGATGAGCCTGCGTGCCTACAGCCAACAGTTTATCTGTTTTATTTTCTATAGCGACAACAGAAGGTTCGTCGACAACAATTTTATCGTTATGTATAATAATGGAGTTAGCAGTGCCAAGGTCCATGGCTATTTCCTGCGTAAAAGAGAAAAGACCCATTTTTTATTATTCTATTGAAATTTAGCAAATTCCCTCAATTTTATGAAAAAGGGAATATTTTTGCAAAATTACATAAAAAAATTGTTCAATAAATATGCTCTTTGACAAAAAAATAAAAGGGAGAACCATAAAAGTTCTCCCTCAGATAACATGCTTTTTATCTTAAATTAGTTGAAGAAAGTTGTTACAGCATAATCGATGCTATCAAGGATATTCTGGATGTAAGAATCGCCGGGTTGCATCTCGTTAGCCTGTTGAGCATATTTTTGAGCCTGGAGGAAGTAATTGTTTTTGATATCTTCACGAGCTGAAGCATCAGCAACAGTGCCTTCGAGAGCATTCAATTTAGCAGTGCCTACACGATAAAGCTTGTTGCTTGCGTTTTTGAGAGTTTCAAAATCAGCAGTTGGAAGGGAAGCCGCTTTACGATAGTCTGCTTCAGAGAGATCATCATTTTCAAGACGGTCGTAAACATATCCTCTCAAACCATAAAGATTAGGCATATCGGGATTTTGATCTATAAGTGTATTAAGTTTTGCGATTGCCTCATCAGTTTTATTTTCACTTACCAAAGAGTTGATAAGATTGTTGATGAATATTTGTTGATCAAGACCGAATTGATCGATACCTGCCTGAGCTGCTTCCATAATATGGTCTTGGGCTTCATTGATACGGCTTTCATCTTGTTGAGCTATAGTTTGCCAGCAAGCTATTTCATAGATAGTAGCTTCGGGTTGTGCATAACCGGCGAGACGAGCTTTCTTGAATGCTTCAGCACTTTCCTGGTTTGCACCACCTTGAGAAGCAGCAAGACCTGCATTGAAATAAGAAGTAGCGATTTGTTCTTGATTAACGATAGATTGATCGTTAGTGATCAATTTAGTGGGTATGTCACCATAAATCAAGAAGCCCTGGTAAGCCTGAGGATAATATTCCTTATTATTATAATAGTCGGCACCGATAGTAAAGAAGTCAGATTGATGACCTTTAATCTTATTTAGGATGTCTTTACTATATTTTGGTTTTACTTGCCCCTTTTCGTTGGGAAGAGAGTCGAGAGGGAGTGCTTTAAGGAAATAATTGTAAGCATTGTACAATTCTTCACCCATCACATCCACTGCAGCAGAAGGATCATCGGGATTGATCATTTTAGTAGCAGAAGCTTTATCGTAAGCATCAAGTTCGATAATACCTGCTACATAATAGGTCTCAGCTTGTTGATTGTACTGGGGATCATTAATAGCCTGTTGAATAAGACTACGGGCTTCAGATAAGTCTTTAGACTTCTTAGCCAAAGTCACCGGAGTATTAGGTGCTGCGAAAAGAGGGGCAGCAACTCCGATAGCGAGAATAAGGGAAACTAATTTTTTCATGCTAAGTTATGTTGTTATTATTGTTGTTGTTGATGTTGTTATTGTTGTTATTGTTGTTATTGTTGTTATTGTTGTTGGTGTTTTTGTTGTTTTTGATGTTTTTGGGGTTATTGATGTTATTTTGAATGAGATTATCCTTCTTGGGAAGCTTCTTGAGATTCTTCTTCTTGAATTTCTTCCTGCGGATCACTGTCGACTTTACAAACGGACGCAATAGTATCGCCACGCTTAGCCAAGTCAATCAATTTAACACCTTGAGTGTTCCTACCCATAACCCTAATATCAGCGACCGACATACGAAGAGTGATACCACTTTGGTTAATTATCATAAGGTCGTTGGAATCGTTTACACTCTTAATAGCCACCAACGCTCCTGTTTTATCAGTGATATTCATCGTCTTGACACCTTTGCCACCTCTATTCGTGATACGATAGTCATCAATAGCCGAACGTTTTCCGTATCCATTTTCAGAAACTACCATTACAGTATCATTGGTGCCTTCTTCCATGGTTATCATACCGATAACCTCATCACCGTCTTCACCAAGCGTCATAGCGCGTACACCTGTGGACATACGACCCATTTCACGCACTTTACTTTCATGGAAACGAATGGCACGACCTTCCTTATCAGCAATAATTACTTCAGAATTTCCGTCGGTGAGTCTGACTTGGATCACTTGATCGTCTTCACGAATTATAATAGCGTTAACTCCGTTGGCACGTGGACGAGAATACGCCTCAAGGGAAGTTTTCTTGATCACACCCTGTTTAGTGCAGAAAATTAGATTATGGGATTTATTGAATTCAGGGTCGTCAAAACTTTTAATTCTGATAAATGCATTGACTTCATCGTCAGAATCAAGATTCAAAAGATTTTGGATAGCCCTGCCTTTAGTATTTTTTGCACCTTCAGGGATTTCATATACCTTGAGCCAGTAGCATCTTCCTTTCTTGGTGAAGAAGAGCATGTAGTTATGATTTGAAGCAGGGTAGATGTATTCAATAAAATCAGAATCCCTGGTATCACTTCCTTTGGAACCTACCCCTCCACGGTTTTGAGCTCTGAAATCACTTAGCGGAGTGCGTTTGATATAACCGAGATGAGAAATGGTAATAATCATTTCATCATCAGCATAGAAGTCTTCGGCATTAAGGTCACCGGCAAAAGGATTAATTTTAGTACGTCTTTCATCACCATACTTATCCCTGATTTCGATGAGTTCATCCTTCATCACCTGTTTGCAGACTTCATCATTGTTAAGGATATCGTTCAAATGAGCGATCAATTTCATCAACTCATCATATTCCTTACGCAATTTCTCCATTTCGAGACCTGTGAGCTGACGGAGACGCATCTCCACGATAGCACGGGTCTGGATTTCATCAAGATCAAATTTTTCAGAAAGACGTTGTCTGGCTTCATCGGTGGTTTGGGAAGAACGAATTATAGCAATGACTTCATCGATGTTGTCGCATGCTATCATCAACCCGCGAAGTATGTGAGCCCTTTCCTCGGCCTTTCTCAACTCATAACGAGTTCTGCGTATCACCACTTCATGCCTATGTTCAACGAAAGCTTCAAGCAACTCCTTTAGATTGAGTGTCTTTGGACGTCCGTTAACAAGAGCAACGTTATTAACACTGAAAGTGGTTTGAAGTTGGGTGAGTTTAAAAAGTTTATTAAGAACAACGTTGGCGTTAGCGTCACGTTTAATTTCAATGGCGATATGCATAACACCCCGAGCGGAAGTATCCTTAATATCAGCAATACCTTCCACTTTTTTCTCAATAGCAAGGTCGGCTATGCTTTTAACAAGATCATTTTTAATTACCCCGTAAGGAATTTCTGAAATGACAATCTGTTCGTGAGTTCCCGTGTTTTCTATTTCCGCCTTAGCCCTGATAACGATCCGACCTTTACCGGTGAGGAATGCATCCTTAACACCTTGAAGACCAAATATTTCACCTCCGGTTGGGAAATCCGGGGCCTTAATATATTGCATAAGACCATCGATATCAATATCGGGATTATCGATTAAGGCGATACATGCATTAAGGGATTCCGAGAGATTATGAGGAGGCATATTAGTGGCCATACCAACCGCGATACCGGAAGCACCATTCACCAATAGGTTGGGAATACGAGTCGGGAGAACTGAAGGCTCCTCAAGGGTGTTATCAAAATTAGGAACAAAATCAACTGTTTCCCGGTCAATATCCCGGAGCATTTCCTCGCCCATACGGTCAAGTTTGACCTCCGTGTAACGCATTGCAGCAGGAGAGTCGCCATCAATGGATCCGAAATTTCCTTGCCCGAAAACGAGAGGATATCTGAGTGACCATTCCTGGGCCATTCTCACCATTGTCATATAAATGGAACTATCACCATGAGGGTGGTATTTACCCATGACCTCACCTACGATACGGGCAGATTTTTTGGTATCTCCGGAAAAGAAATTTCCGAGTTCATTCATGCCATAAAGGACCCTACGGTGGACGGGTTTAAAACCATCACGCACATCAGGCAGAGCACGAGAAACTATAACCGACATCGAATAATCGATGTAGGCGCTTTTCATTTCCGATTCTATATTAATCGGAATAATCTTATCATCACCTTGCATTCTAAAAATATTTATGACTTCAAGGGCTAAAAAGTGCCTATTAAAGTCATAGGCAAAATTACATAATTAAAGTGAAACTGGCAAACGTAAAGAAGTTCATAAAAAAGCCTGATAAAATATTGGCACATAATTTGCAATAATATCAATTAGAAATAAATACAGGTAAAAAACCAAGGAAAATATTTAATGAAAAATGACTATTCAAGGCAGTTTCGTCCTATATTGGAAACTGCATACCAGGAAGCAAGGAAATTCAATTCACCGGTTATACTGAGTGAACATTTCGTCTTGGGAGCCCTCCATAATCAAGACGGGTATGCTTTCAGAATCTTGAGCCATTTGAATATTCCGGTCTCAGACATTGCTCAAGAACTGGAACAATACCTTCAGTCTGCAGAAGTTCCGAAAGAGAGTACTACACTTTTTGAGCAACATTTCAAAATTTCCTTATCAGCCATAAGGCATTTGCATCTTGCAGTGTCAGAAGCACGAAAGATGAATGCTAATGTGGTGTCGGGAGAACACATACTATTGGCCCTTATACATGATCAAAGAGCTATGGACAGTGAAGTTTTAAAGAAAATAAAGGAAAAATATCTCAATTTTGACATCACCATCCAAAATATCAGCGACATGCAATTACCCAAAGGAGGTAAGAATTTTGGAGACGATGATGAAGATGAAGAAGAAATGTCGCCTTTCGGACAATTTGGAGGCAACGCACCCAAAGGACAAGGCAACCAACAGAAGGGAAGCGGTCAGAAATCTGAGACACCGGCACTTGACAAATTTGGATACGATATGACCAAGGCAGCTTCCGACGGCTCCCTTGACCCAGTTGTTGGCCGAGAGACAGAGATTGAACGTCTTGCACAAATCCTTTCCAGAAGGAAAAAGAATAACCCTGTTCTTATAGGAGAACCGGGAGTAGGTAAGTCTGCGATTGTAGAAGGTCTTGCCCTTAGAATCGTTCAACATCAAGTTCCAAGAGTGTTATTCAACAAGAGAGTGATAGGACTTGATATGGCGGGAATGGTGGCAGGTACCAAATACAGAGGCCAGTTTGAAGAAAGAATCAAAGCAGTGCTTGATGAACTTCAAAAGAATCCGGATATCATTCTATTTATAGATGAGATACACACGATTGTAGGAGCCGGAGGAGCAGCAGGATCGATGGACGCGGCCAATATGTTAAAGCCGGCTTTGGCAAGAGGAGAAATCCAATGCGTAGGTGCGACAACCCTGGACGAGTACCGTCAAAACATAGAAAAAGACGGAGCTTTGGAAAGAAGGTTTCAAAAGGTTATGGTGGAACCGACAAGTCCGGAAGAAACATTGGAAATCTTAAGAAAGGTAAAAGACAAGTATGAATCACATCATAATGTGAATTATACCGATGAAGCATTGCAGGCTTGTGTTGATTTGACACAAAGATATGTGAGCGACAGAAATTTCCCCGACAAAGCGCTCGATGCACTTGATGAAGCGGGTTCAAGAGTACATATATCCAACATAGTTGTTCCTGAAGAGATTGAAAAGCTTGAAAAGGAAGTTGAGGAAGTAACCGAGCAAAAATTATCTGCAGCAAAAGCCCAGAACTTTGAACTTGCAGCCCAACTAAGGGATACAGAGTCGAAGAAAAAAGCCGAACTTGAAAAAGCAAAGCAAGAATGGGAAAAAAGGATAGACAGCGAGAGGCAAGAGGTAGACGAGGAAAATGTGGCTGAGGTAGTAGCCATGATGACCGGAGTTCCCACCCAAAGGATTGCCCAAGCAGAAGGTACGAGACTTCTTAAAATGGGTGATATGCTTGAAGGAGCTGTAATCGGACAAGATGATGCCATAAAGAAAGTTGTGAAAGCTATCCAAAGGAACAGGATCGGACTAAAAAATCCTGACAAACCGATAGGAGTATTCATGTTCTTAGGTCCAACCGGTGTTGGTAAGACTCACCTTGCAAAAAAAATAGCAGAATATCTTTTTGACTCCAAAGATGCTTTAATCAGAATGGACATGAGTGAGTTTATGGAAAAATTCACTGTCTCCAGACTTGTTGGAGCGCCTCCGGGATATGTAGGATATGAAGAGGGCGGTCAGTTAACCGAAAAGGTAAGAAGGCATCCCTACTCAGTGGTATTGCTTGATGAAATCGAGAAAGCCCATCCCGACGTGTTTAATCTTCTACTGCAAGTTATGGATGAAGGCAGACTTACTGACTCATTAGGAAGAAAGATCGACTTCAAAAACACCATCCTTATAATGACCAGCAATGTCGGCTCACGCCAACTTAAGGAATTCGGTGGTGGAGTAGGTTTCAACACTGAAGAAGTTTCAAAGCAACAAGCACATGGAGTGATCTCCAAAGCTTTAAACCGAGCATTCTCTCCGGAATTCTTGAACCGTGTTGACGATATCATCATGTTTGACCAACTTGACAAGGAGGCCATCATCAAGATTATCGACATAGAATTGAAGGACTATTATTCCAGAGTAGAAAAATTGGGATTTGCCCTAACAATCAGTGATGAAGCCAAGAATTTCATGGCAGAGAAAGGATATGACAGAAATTTCGGAGCAAGACCATTGAAGAGATCCATTCAGAAATATCTCGAAGATGAATTGGCTGAATTAATGTTGAAGCTTAATGCAGAAGGCCAAATAGGAGGCACAATCAGTGTCAACTATAAGGAAGGTGAAGAAAAGCCAACATTGGAGTATCAACCATTGGTTGATGTTGAGTAAGTATAACTTTGATATAAAATTATATTAGCACATCAAGTTATATATGGTAATTGTGAAAGAGTGTCCGGATGCAGGTCCGGACATTTTTTTATGATTAAAAGAGGAGTGCGATCCGGAAAGTGATCCAGGCGAGTCCCCAGGCAAGTGTTGTGTTGTAAAGTACAGAGAATAGTCCCCATTTCCAAGTACCCGTTTCTTTAACAATTGCTGTGATAGTGGCTACACATGGGAAATATAAAAGAACAAAAACAAGGAATCCTAAGGCTGAAGCCGTGGTGAAAGGAGCCTTCCCCGTGATTTTAGAAGGAGTCTTTAAACGAGCAGAAAGCAGTTCGGCATCATCATCTCCAACATAAAGGACACCGAGTGTAGAAACGATCACTTCTTTGGCAGCACAACCTGCAAGGAGAGAACAACATGCCTTCCACCCAAGATCAAGGGGTTCCATAACAGGTTGCACGAATCGTCCTATGTAACTAAGTATTGAATGGCTTTCCTGATATTCATTCAAAATCACTTCAGAGAGTTGTTCTTCATCTGCATTCTCCAAAATTTGTTCAGGTAATTCAGCCATAGAATTTACCGTGAAACTTTCGGGTACATCATTTTGATTATAACGAGGGAAATATGATAAAGCCCAAATAATAATGGCAGCCACCAGAATCAATCCTCCCATTTTTTTGATATATTGGTCGGCCTTCGACCACATATTTCTTAAAGTAGCTTTCCATGTGGGTAACCGGTAAGGTGGAAGTTCCATAACAAATGGAGTTTCATCAGCCTTAAACCAGAATCTTCTCATTAATCTGGCAGTGATTACAGCCACAATAATCCCCAAAAGATAAAGACCTACAAAAATCCAGGCTCCGTAATGAGGAAAGAAGGCACCAGCAAGAAGTACATATATAGGAATTCGTGCAGAGCAACTAATAAATGGATTGATTAAAATAGTAATCAGTCTGCTGGAATGGCTCTCAATAATTCTTGTTGACATTATTGCGGGAACATTGCAGCCGAAACCCATCACCATGGGAATAAATGATTTTCCGTGCAAACCCATTTTGTGCATGAGTTTATCCATGATGAAAGCCACTCTTGCCATATATCCCGAGTCTTCCATAAAAGAAATGAAAGTATAAAGGATGAGAATGTTTGGAAGGAAAACGATAACCGAACCAACACCACCAATAATACCGTCAAGAATAAGATCTTTCAGAGGGCCCGGGTGCATATATTTTCCAATCAACTCCGAAACCCAAGAAATCAGAGCTTCAATCCATTCCATAGGATACGATCCAATTTGGAAAGTTGCCCAAAACATAAGCCACATCACCAACAGAAAAATAGGGAAACCAAAAAGCTTGTTGGTGACAAATGTATCAATAATTTTAGTGGAGTTGTCGATTTTTTCGCCCTCTGACGCCATAGTTTCTGCAAGAGCACCCTGGATAAACCCGAATTTTTCAGCAGAAATCAAAGCACTGGCGTCCTCCCCCAAATCTTTTTCGAGACGGGAATTTTGAGCATCCCTGATTTTCTCCCATAACGGATAGTTTGGATATTTTTCGAGCATTCTTTTCATCTCCGGATCTTTCTCAAGCATTTTAATTGCCAAGAAACGGGGAGAAAACCTTTGAGGGAGATCAGAATCTTCTTTCAGTGCATCAATAAGTTTTCGCACAGCATCCTCAATTTCCGGACGCATTGTGATATGAATATGCCTTGTATCGGGATTCTGAAGTTCATACACCTGAATTATAGTGTCAAGAAGATTATCAATTCCCCAGCCGGTTGCCGCAACAGTGGGAATAATCGGAACCCCCAACATCTTTCCCAAAATATCGTGCTCGAGTTTGATATTTTTCTTTTCCAACTCATCAAACATGTTGAGAGCAATAACCATGCTTCTATTCATGTCGATGAGTTCAGTCGTAAGGAAAAGATTACGTTCCAGGTTGGAAGCAACAACCACGTTTACGATAACGTCAGGGGTCTCCTCCTTAAGATAACGCATCACATAAAGTTCTTCAGGTGAGTATGCAGACAAAGAATAAGTGCCGGGAAGGTCGACCACATTAAATTCATAACCCTTGTATTTCATTTTTCCTTCCTTGGCCCCAACTGTTACGCCTGCATAATTTCCCACATGTTCATGTGCACCTGAAACGATATTGAAAAGGGAGGTCTTGCCACAATTGGGATTTCCTACCAGGGCGATATTGATAGTTTTGGCTTTACTAACCTTTTGAGTTTCTATGGATTCCTGAAAAGGTTTTACGTGTATTTTTTCTTCAACCTCATGTTCCCATTCATCCAGAGGTTCAATCTCAATCATATGGGCCTCTGATTTACGAAGCGAAACCTCATAGTCCATCAAATGGAACTTGATAGGGTCTTGAAGGGGAGCATTCAGAACGAGTGTTATTTCTCGGCCCTTAACAAAACCCATTTCCATGACTCTTTTACGAAAAGCGCCATGACCTAAAATTTTAACTATGACACCGGTTTCACCTGGTTTTAAGTCTGAAAGCCTCATAATTTTCAAAAGAGGAAAAGTCAATTACAAAATTAATGAAATTAAAAATTCAAAGAGATTAGGAAATAGAAAATACCTAAAAGTAGGTATGAGGAATTCGGATAGAATAGGGACAAGGGATTTGAGAGGAGAGCCTAATGAAGTGTGGCAAGAGATAGAGTAGGGTGTAAAGGAATAAAAAAGGCTGACGAAAATCCGGTTTTCATCAGCCCATGTTTTTCTACTTTGTTTTTCTTTGTTTTATTTGAGGTATTTGTCGAGGAAACGGAAGAATACTCGTTGCCATAGAATAGCATTCTGTGGTTTCAGAACCCAGTGATTTTCATCCGGGAAAACGAGCATCTCACATTCAAGGCCATGCATTTTTGCAGCATTGAATGCCATCATACCTTGTGAGGCGAGAATACGATAATCAAGTTCTCCAACAGTTACCAGAATCGGAGCTGTCCAATCATTAACAAAGAGGTGAGGAGAATTTGCATAAGTCTTTTGAGCAATACTATTTGACTTATCCCAATAGGGACCACCAAGGTCGAAATCAGCAAACCACATTTCTTCAGTCTCAAGATACTGAGCCTCCAAATTGAAAATACCGGCATGAGCAATGAGCGCTGCAAAACGTCCCTCATGATGACCGGCTAACCAATAAACGGAAAAACCTCCGTAACTTGCACCGATAGCACCGATTTTAGACTTGTCAACATATGGTTGGGCTGCAATATAATCAGCCGCAGAAAGATAATCTTTCATATTCTGACCACCGTAATCACCTGATATCTGACGATTCCATTCAGTTCCGAAACCCGGAACACCTCGACGGTTAGGGGCTATGACAACATAACCGTTGGCAGCCATAATCATAAAATTCCAACGATAACTCCAGAATTGACTAACGGCACTTTGTGGACCTCCCTGACAATAAAGGATAGCAGGATATTTTTTGTTAGGGTCAAAATCAGGGGGTAATATAATCCAAGAAAGCATTTCTTTGCCATCGGTGGTCGGTACCATTACCTTTTGTACTTCACCGAGTTTCAATTGAGAAATAAGTTCAGAATTGACGGAAGTAAGTTGTTTAACTTCCTGTCCTTTGGCAACACAATATATTTCATTGGGTTCCCTCATAGAATGGCGAAGAGAAATTGCGGCATTATCAGAAATGGGGGCTACAGAGGCATAATCATACACGCCATCAGCTATTGTTTCAATATTACAATCGGCCAGACTGATTTTAAACACAGGTTCCACACCTTGATAATATGCCACAAACCAAATAGACTCACCATTAGGACTCCATGCGATTTGTTCGGGCCAATAATCCCAGTTGGCTGTTAGATCTGTCATTTCATTAGATGCCAAATCCAAAACCATGAGGCGTTTCTTATCGCTCTCATATTTTGGAGTTGCCATGGAGAGCCATGCAAGTTTCGAACCGTCGGGAGAGAACACGGGGTCAGTGTCATAACCAGGCATGCCTTCGGTTAGACATTTAGTGCTGCCATTTTCAAGATTATAAAGATAGAGATTACTGTCGGTGGAAAAAGAATAATCCATACCTTTCTGTTTACGGCTGACATATACAAGGGACTTACCATCGGGAGCCCATGCAAAAGCATCAGCTCCTCCGAAAGGTCGCATCGGACATTCATATGGTTCTCCTTCCATAATATCCTTGTGATTTGAAATGCCTTCGAGAGAGAAATCAGCGATAAAAGGGTGTGGAATCTGAGTTACCCATTCATCCCAATGCTTATACATAAGATCATCAACAACGCGACCGGTGGTTTTAGGAAGATCTTTGAATAAATCTTCATCCTTTTGATTGAAATCATCTATAGGAGATCCATAAACAATTTTCTTACCGTCGGGAGATATTTCAAAACACTCGATTCCATTCTTAACCTCAGATAATCTTTTCACATTGGAGCCATCTGCATCCATAACAAACACCTGCATAGAATTGAGGTCATTGTCTTTACGGAGGAATGCAATTTTTTCACCATTTTCAATCCAACGTATATTAGATTCAGAGGAGGCAGTTTTGGTGAGTCTTGTCAAATCGGAACCATCTGATTTCATTTTATAGATTTCAGCATTCGACTTGTTTTCCTGAATATCTTCATAAGAAAGAGTGAAGATAACCGAAGACCCATCGGGTGATGGAACAGCCTGTGAGATTCGTCCAAAAGCCTCAAGAACTTCCGGAGTCAGCATTCCGTTTTTAACTTCAATTTCAGGTTTTTCAATAATTTTCTGTTCAGTTTTCTCTTCATGTCCACAGGAAGCAAGAAGAGGCAGAACCAATGATCCCATGATAACAGACGTTTTATTCATCGTGAGGTTTGTTAAAAGTTTTATTTTTTATATTTTTTCAAATTTAATGGAAATAATTTTTTTATGATATCAAACCGACCTATTTTTTTTAAATCTTTAAGTATCTCATCTTTTTCTTCCTTCTTATACCAAAAGAACATTCTTCTTTGAGAGAGTTTATCCTTTTCATTAGTGGCAGTATAAACTTTTTCACCTGTGTAAGGATGAATCCCTGAATAAAAAATTTCAGAAGCAAGAGTCATTGGAGTAGGAGTGAAGTCTTGAACCTGTTCAAGATGGAAATTCAGATCCTTAGTGTCGACAGCCAGTTCAGCCATATCGTTAAGATCACAACCGGGATGAGAAGAAATGAAATAAGGAATAAGTTGTTGATTTAAATTAAATTTTCTGTTGATATTATCAAAAATTCCCTTGAATTTTTTGAAGAGTGAAAAAGATGGCTTTCTCATCAAATTAAGAACCTTATCCGAAGTATGTTCGGGAGCGACTTTCAATCTACCACTCACATGGTTTTTTATCAGTTCAGAAATATATTCACGGTTAGCGGCCTCAACTTTGGGATTTCCCGAATATGCCATTGCAAGATCATAGCGGAGTCCACTCCCAACAAAAGATTTTTTTATCTTATTATTAGAATCCACACTTTTGTAAATATCCAGAAGTTTTGAATGATCAACTTCAAGATTGGGACAAACCATGGGATGAAGGCAGGAAGGTTTCACACATTTTTTACAAATTTCTTTATTTTTCCCTCCAAGCGCGTACATATTGGCAGAGGGTCCGCCTAAATCTGATATATACCCTTTAAAGTCATTCATTTGTGTGACTTTATCAACTTCATTAAGAATGGAATCCTTGGAACGAGAAGAAATAAATTTACCTTGATGAGCTGAAATCGTGCAAAACGCGCAACCCCCGAAACACCCGCGATGTAGAGTTATGGAATGTCGAATCATTTCATATGCAGGAATCACTTTCCCTTTATAGCGAGGGTGAGGTACTCTAGTGAAAGGAAGAGCATATATGGCATCCATTTCTTCCTGTGTCATAGGAGGATGCATGGGATTAATTTTAATCATTCGGTTGCCATGCTTTTGCCATATGACCTTTCCGGAATATTTATTAGACTCCTCCTCAACTTTTCTAAAATTTTGGGACTGAAATCTTTTATCCTTCAGACAACTTTCAAAACTATTAAGGATAATATCTGCCTCCGATGGTTTTTCGTTTGAAAAAAACACAGTTTGGGGAACATTTGTAATATCCTGAATTTTCTCTCCGGCTGCCAATCTATCAGCCAATTCCTTCATAGTTTTTTCACCCATTCCATAGCAGAGCATATCCGCATTACAGTCAAGAAGAATAGAAGGTTTCAAATTATCTTGCCAATAATCGTAGTGTGATACTCTTCTAAGAGAAGCCTCAATACCTCCCGCTATTACCGGGACATCAGGGAATAAATCTTTAAGAATTTTAGAATAGACAATAGTTGGATAGTCAGGCCGCATACCATGTTTATCACCGGGAGTATAGGCATCAGTATGGCGCAACCTTCTATTTGCAGTGTAATGATTTACCATAGAATCCATGGCACCCGCCGAAACACCAAAAAAAAGACGAGGTTTGCCAAGTTTCTTGAAATCTCTTAGATCGTCTCTCCAATTAGGCTGGGGCACCAATGCAACTTTATATCCGGCATCCTGAAGCACTCTTCCAATCACAGCTGCTCCAAAAGAAGGATGATCAACATAAGCATCACCTGAAAATAAAATGATATCAGGCTGATTCCAACCTAACTTTTCAATTTCATCCTTTGAGGTGGGAAGAAAATATTTTTTGTTGATATCCATAATATCCCTTCTTCTATTTATCAGATTTGGAGTCAAGAATTTCCTTTAGAGAAATCAGTTCATTACGAAATCTAGCCGCTTCTATGAAGTCTGTACGTTTGGCAGCCTTAAGCATTTCCTCATTCACCTTTTCAATTCTATGCTTTAACTCATCAACAGACATGTATTCTATAACAGGATCTGCTGCCATACCCACTTCATGTTCTTCTTCAATATAAGGTTTGGGACCTGCAGTAGAAAGAATTTTACCTTTTGCAGCAGCACGTTTTTCAACAGGAGAAGTAGGAGTTTTATGATGACCGGATTTTTGACCAGCATTTTTGAATTTATCACTGATGCTAAGTGGTTCTACTTCTGTAGAATCTCCGCCATACAGAGTGATAAGTTCACGAGCCGAAGATTTCTTTATGATAGGAGAAGGGGTGATGCCATTTTTCTCATTGTAAAGAATTTGTTTAGCCCGTCTACGCTCCGTTTCATCAATAGTACGTTGCATACTATCGGTGATTTTGTCGGCATACATAATAACCTTGCCATTGACATTACGCGCCGCACGTCCTGCGGTCTGGGTAAGGGACCTGTGGTTGCGAAGGAATCCTTCTTTATCAGCATCAAGGATAACAACGAGACTTACCTGAGGTAAATCAAGACCTTCCCTAAGAAGATTAACTCCCACCAAAACATCATATACACCGTCTCTAAGGTCTTCAAGAATTCGGATTCTTTCAAGAGTATCCACATCGCTGTGGATATAAGCGCTATTGACACCCCATTTTCTAAGATGCGAATCCAATTCTTCGGCCATACGTTTTGTAAGAGTCGTAATTAAGACCCTCTCATTACGTTCAATACGAATACGAACTTCCTCCATTAAATCATCAATCTGATTCATGGTGGGACGGACATCAATTTCAGGGTCGAGAAGTCCCGTAGGACGTATCACTTGTTCAGTGAAGACCCCTTCACTTTTAATCAATTCATAATCCCCGGGAGTAGCGCTCACGTAAATTTTCTGAGGAGTTAAGGCTTCAAATTCATCAAATTTAAGAGGGCGGTTGTCAATAGCAGCCGGGAGACGGAAACCATATTCCACCAGATTCATTTTACGAGAAAGGTCACCGCCATTCATTCCCCTAAGCTGTGGAATAGTGACATGACTTTCATCAATAATAGTTATGAAGTCACGTGGGAAATAATCGAGCAGGCAGAAAGGACGCATACCGGGTTCTCGACCATCGAAATATCGGGAATAGTTTTCGATACCGGAACAATGTCCTATAGATTTCATCATTTCAAGGTCGTAAGAGACTCTTTCCCGAAGACGATCAGCTTCCAACATCCTACCTTCCTTGGCGAAGAAATCACATTGTTTACCAAGGTCAATTGAAATCTGGTCAATCGCATTCCCCATTCTCTCCTGTGTAGTTACAAAAATGTTAGCAGGATATATCTTAAATCCTTCGAGATTGGACAAAGTGAGACCTGAAAGAGGGTCAACGGTCTGGATCTTTTCAATTTCATCCCCCCAGAAAATCACCCTTAACTGTATTTCCTCGAAAGAAAGCATAATATCAAGAGTGTCACCCTTAACACGGAATTCACCCGGAGCAAGAGTTATTTCACTGCGAGAATAAAGCGCGTCGACAAGACGACGCATAAGAGTGTTGCGATTGATTTTTTGTCCTACTTTAATTTCGATAACACTTTGGGAGAAATCTTCCGGATTTCCCATACCATAAATACAACTGACACTTGAGACCACCACCAAGTCGCGACGTCCGGAGAGCAGAGAAGCCACTGTAGAAAGCCTAAGACGCTCAATCTGATCATTGATCATCAAATCTTTCTCAATGTATTTATCGCTGGTGGGAATGTAAGCTTCAGGCTGATAATAGTCATAATAACTTACGAAATACTGCACTGAATTTTCGGGGAAAAAAGTTTTGAATTCAGAATAAAGTTGCGCAGCCAAAGTTTTATTGTGAGATAGAATAAGAGCAGGACGTTTCACCTGTTGAATTACATTCGCCATAGTGAAGGTTTTTCCGGAACCAGTTACACCTAAAAGAGTTTGATGTGGATTACCGGCTTCAATACCTTTTACAAGCTCTGAAATAGCTTCAGGTTGATCGCCAGTGGGTTTATAATCAGAAGTAAGTTTATATTCCATTGTTGAGAGAGTATTCTGCAAAGTTAGTAAAGATGGAGAAAATAATAATGCAAGATATGTGCCAAATAAAAAATAATGATAAATATCAATAGAAATAGGTCAAAAAAAGTTACCTTTGCAAATAGAAAAACAAACACTATAAATACATATAGAGAATGAGAAAGAATATAGTAGCGGGCAACTGGAAAATGAACACAGTTCTCGAAGAAGGTGTTGAACTTGCCAGCCAAGTGAATGATCTTTTGAAAGAAAAAAAGGCTAACTGCGAAGTGGTGATATGTGTACCCTTCACTCATCTTGTATCCGTAAAAGGAGTTATTGATGAACCTTTGAAATTAGGCGCAGAAAACTGCTCTGAACATTCCAAGGGAGCATATACAGGAGAAGTAAGCGCAGCGATGGTAAAATCCACAGGAGCCTCACATGTTATCCTCGGACATAGCGAAAGACGTCAATATTTCGGAGAAAACAATGAACAGCTTCTTAAAAAGACCAAACTTGCACTTGAAAATGGCCTGACACCCATATTCTGCGTTGGAGAAGTGCTTGAAGAAAGAGAGAATGGCTCATACAATGAAGTTGTAAAAGGTCAAGTAGAAGCCTTATTCGAACTTTCACCTGAAGATTTCTCAAAAATCGTGATAGCTTATGAACCGGTTTGGGCTATTGGCACCGGCAAGACCGCCACAGCTGACCAAGCTCAAGATATGCACGCCCATATACGTAAAGTCATATCTGATAAATATGGCAAAGAAATTGCTGACAATACTTCAATATTGTACGGCGGTTCCTGCAAACCGAGCAATGCTAAAGAATTGTTCAGCAAGCCGGATGTAGATGGTGGTCTCATAGGTGGAGCATCACTTGAAGCCCCTTCCTTTATGGGTATAGTTGAGGCATTCGACTGATAAGAAAATCTGATGCAAAGAATTTCGTATTTTTTAATAATGATGTTTTCATTTGTTTGGGGATTTACCCAAACAAATGGAAACATTAATCCTATAGAAAAGATAATGGAAGAATCAAATGGAAATATCACCATTGAGATTCCTCCATCCATTCTTGAACCAATATTACAACAATCTTCCGGGAAAAAAAATGGACCGGACTTAAAAACCGGTATCAACAAAGTGGCTGGATATCGAATCCAAGTTTTCAGCGACGGAAGAAACCAAAGCACTTTGGAAAGCAGGGCAAAGTCTCGAGGAAATATGATCTTAACTAAATTTCCCAAATATAAAGGCCAGATTTACACTTTTTCAAGTTCACCGAACTGGTATACAAGAATAGGTAATTTCCGTACGGCTTCGGAAGCTAACAGTGCTTTGACAGAACTTAAGAAGGCATTTCCCAATCTATCATCAGAAATGAGAGTGGTTAAGAGCCAGATTGTAGTAATAAAATAATGAGAGAAGACAAAGAAAAAATCATTTCCGAATTATCCGGTCATTATCGAGAGATCCTGAAGTTGATAGGAGAGGATCCGGATAGAGAAGGATTGATAAAGACACCGGAAAGAGCGGCCAAGGCATTATATTCGATAACTGAGGGATATTCTCAATCAGCGCAAGAAATAGCGTCGAAAGCAATATTCGAGCACGACGGCAGCGGGATGGTGATTGTGAAAGATATAGAATTCTATAGCATGTGCGAACATCATATATTGCCTTTCTTCGGCAAAGTATGTGTGGGCTATTTACCTAAAGGGAAAATCCTTGGATTGTCAAAATTGGCACGCATTGTAGATGTTTATGCAAAGAGACTTCAAGTGCAGGAACGGCTCACGGCACAAATATGTAGAGAAATATCAGAAATAATACCTAATGATGGAGTCATAGTGTGCTGTGAAGGATCCCATTTATGTATGAAAATGCGTGGAGTGGAAAAACAGGATTCAATGACAGTGACTTATGAATCAAGTGGTAAATTCAAAGAGAATCCGGAACTTAGAAAGGAATTTATGACAGTTTGCGGTATTAAGTAGTCGGAATTGATAACATAGAAATGATAAAGAAATAAGGCGACCTTTTAGGGTCGCCTAATTTATGCTTAAAGGTCTTTATCTCAACGTGCGGAAGATATTATGGCGTTACGCATTTCAGTGTTGAAGTCTTTTTGATTCAAAAGATCTTCCACAGTTAGATGCATTCTGTACCTCCAGTAGTGGGTTGGATTCGCAGGTTCGTTGATTTGATCTTCATGAGGATTTTCCCTACGCAAATTGCCATCAGCCGACAACCAGTCAGCTAAAGGTATAATACAGAACATAGAAGGAGAATTCAGTTGCAGATCCAGAATTTTCTTGCAAATCCAGGGTTCTGCATAATAAGGTGCCTCACCATGTTCATGAAGTGCATTGTTATAGAAACGTTGGGTCACGGCTCTATCAGCCTCCCACCACACTCTAATGCCACCCATGTCATGGGTAGATGTGGTGCAAACAGAGAAATAAGGATACCTCCAGGTGTCACCGAATTCAAGTTTAGGATCTTTAGGCATTCTCTGAATTTCGAGAGAAAGGATCTCAAGTCTTGACATCACTTCCGGCACGCAGTCAGGAATCATACCGAGATCTTCAGCACAGCAGAGCATACCTGTGGAATCAATGAGTGGAGGAAGCTTCCACATTGCCTTACCATACCAGAAGTCATTATGACGATGATAGAAGAAGTCGTTGTAAAGGCGATTGAAGCACCATTTTTCGTAATCTGTCAAGACTCTGAACTGATAAGTGAACTGAGCTGCGATACGTGGGTGATAATGTCCTTTCTTATATGGATCCTCAATGAAAAGTACGTCATCAATAAGACCAAGAAGAGCCTGACTGATGCGATAATTTGTTTCATTGTGCTCAATTGAAGCGAAATATCTTGCCACTTTAAGTTGGGTGTCGACAAAATCTTTGATTTTGTATCTGCCATCACCGATATAATCAAGATAAAGGTCTTTTGCTTCTTGAGTGTTGTCGCCGAAAAAGTCAGTAAGCATCCATTCCAGGATCAGAGGTTTAGTCTGAATATCGGGATTAATCCAGAAATCATATGAATGGCGTAACTCTTCGGGAGAGAAGGGTAGAGCCGGATTGAAATAACCTAAAAGACCATGCAATGCATCCAAAGGAATTTGCCATATACGGAAGAATCCAAGGATATGATCAATACGATAAGCATCGAAATACTCAGCCATTTTTCGGAATCGTGCTTTCCACCATTGGAAACCATCTTTTGCCATCTCTTCCCAGTTATATGTTGGGAAGCCCCAATTCTGCCCGAGAACAGAGAAGTCATCCGGCGGAGCACCAGCCTGACAGTTCATGTTGAATAATCTTGGAGATTGCCAAGCATCCGCACTATACCTGCTGATACCAATAGGAATGTCACCTTTTAAAACAACACCTTTTGAATGTGCATAATCACGCACATCGTGTAATTGTTTGTCAAGATGATATTGCACGAAGTAATGGAAGTTGATTTCTTCAATATGTTCATTACAATAAGCGGAGACTTTGTTATAGTCAAAATTGGCATATTCGCCCCAAGCATTGTTATCCGGAGTGCCAAATTGACTACATAATACCCTCCAAGCCGAATAAGGCATCAACCACTCAATATTTTTTTCCACGAATTCTTTGAATTCTGGAGAGTTAAGGGTATCTTGACCGTTTTGATCGAAAATTTCTTTAAGATATCCGACCTTTAATTTATTGACAGCTTCGTAATCTACTTCCTTAAGTTCATTTAGGCGAGCAGACTCTTTCTTATAATAATCCATGCGTTCAGGATCATTCAGAATGCCGACTTCTTCAAGACGAAGGAACATCGGGTGAAGTGCGAAAGTGGAATTAGCACTATAAGGATAAGAATCAACCCAAGTGTTGGTTTTGGTCGTGTCATTGATAGGAAGCACTTGAAGAATCTTCTGGTCTGTTAAAACACACCAATCCACCATTTTCTTTAGATCCAGGAAGTCTCCGACACCATTATCTTCGGTTGTTCTTATAGAAAAAACAGGAATAGCCGTTCCTGCTCCTTTCCAATGATCGCGAGGATTGGCAAAACGTAAACCATCAACCAAAATCAAGCTGCCAGGTTTTTCATTGACAAATCCACATATACGATTATTGATGGTTTCCCATGCTACTGCTTCATGCGTGTCTTTTTTAAGCACTACAAATTTATATTCGAAAGGCTGTTTACATTCTGAAAGAGGAATATTGGCAGTCCATTCCGGATAATTCGCATCATTCATTATGAGGGATTTTGAAGGCAACCAATTGCCCAAAAGTTTTCCCTCACCGCATATAGCCAAAACTTCATCAGGATAAACCATAGGAGCGCTGACATGTAGTTGAACACTGTCGGGCAAAGTTGGCAATGGTTTTTCAAGATGAGAACGCTTCAGGATACCGTCAATAAAAGCCGAAGAATAATAAGGTTTATCAACCGGCATATCCTGCCAGGAACTGAAAATTTTAACTTCAGAAACTCCTTGACAGCCTTCAAAATGATGAGATTTACCCCATTCGAATCTCCATTCCTTGTCTTTAGATTTTACTACAAAAAAGAAATCGAAAGCCGGTGGAATTTGATCAAATTCCACATCCACTCTCCAAAGATCGGGAGAAACCAAACTCATTTCGAGAGCCTGCCGTGGGTCACCGGCCCCTAATTGTACCAAATCACCGCAAAGATAAAGTGATTCGCCCCATTGAGTGTGATAATTTAGATTAAATGAGATTTTCATGTATGAGTCAAGTTGTTGTTGTTAATGTTGTTGTCGTTTTTAATATTGTTGTTTAATTAGCCACAACGCGAAGCGCCGCAGGAAGTGCAAATGAGACATCCTTCTTGATAAACAAGTGTTTCATTACCACAGTTCGGACATTTATGTCCTTTTGCTTCAGTTCCGTTAGGCAAATATTTTTTAAGTGCTCTTTCCACGCCATTTTTCCAGGTATTTATATTGGTGGAATCCAACTCGAGACCTCCAACTAATTTTAGAACCTGGTCGATAGGCATACCATATCTTAGCACCCCGGATATTAATTTTGCATAGTTCCAAAATTCCGGATTGAACTTTTCGCTAAGACCTTCTATCGTGGTTTTATATCCACGTTTATTTATAAATTGGAAGTCATAACGTTTCTTACCATTTTCATCAGTAGCCTTAATGATTTTACCGTGGGTAACACTCTTGGGACAAAATATTCCATCTTCATCATCAGCAAGTCCGGTAAAAATTTCATAAGGTTTTCCATCGGCAAGCCCCACAAAAGCAATCCATTTTTCCTTATTATTCTGGAAACGCACCACGTCAGCTTCCAGTTCAATGGGTCGTTTCACCTCATGGTCAACCGAATGGATAAGGCTTTGTTGATTATCATGGGTTTCGGAAGACTTATTAACAGTTTCGAGAACATTAGACCTTGAGCCGTCCCTATAGACAGTGCATCCTTTGCAACCTGACTTCCATGCTTCAGCATAAAGGTTTTCCACCAATTCTTCGGAAACGTCATTTGGGAGATTGATAGTTACGCTGATTGAATGGTCAACCCATTTTTGGATAGCGCCCTGCATGCGAACTTTTTCCATCCAATCGACATCTCCTGATGTAGCCTTATAATATGGCGATTTCTTAACAAGCTCATCAATCTCCTCTGCCGACATATTTTTTTTAGGTTCAATGTCATTTATCTTCATCCAAGTCAAGAACTTGTGATGATAAACGATATATTCCTCAAAAGAGTCGCCCACTTCGTCAACAAAATCAATTCTTACATTCTCATCGGTAGGATTAACTTTTCTACGACGTTTATATACCGGCATGAAAACAGGTTCAATACCTGAAGTTGTCTGAGTCATTAGAGAAGTAGTCCCGGTTGGTGCAATCGTAAGACAAGAAATATTCCTGCGACCTACTTTTTGCATTTTTTCGATCAGTTGAGGGTCAGCTTCTTTGAGACGGTTGATGAAAGGATTGTTTTTCTCCAATTCATAATCAAACACGGAGAAAGGTCCGCGTTGTTCAGCCAAATTTACTGAAGAACGGTAGTAAGCGAGCGCCAGTTCTTTATGCACATTGACAGAAAAATCAGTGGCTTCTTTAGTTCCATATCTTAAACCCAGAGCGGCCAACATATCCCCTTCGCCGGTTGTGCCGCAACCGGTACGCCTGCCTTTACCGGTCTTATCCTTGATTTTACGCCAAAGATTCAACTCAGTGCTTTTCACCTCATCAGGTTCAGGATCTTCCTGGATTTTCTTTATTATTTCATCGATCTTAATCATTTCAAGATCGATAATATCATCCATGATACGCTGGGCCTTCGACACATGCTGTCGGAAAAGTTCAAAATCGAACTCGGCCTTTTCTGTGAAAGGATTTTTAACGTAACTATATAGATTGATAGCCAGCAGGCGACAACTGTCATAGGGACATAAAGGAATTTCTCCACAAGGATTCGTAGAGATAGTTTTAAAGCCCTTATCTGCATAACAATCGGCCACACTTTCACGAGTAATGGTATCCCAAAATAAAACTCCGGGTTCAGCACTTTGCCAAGCGTTGTGTATGATTTTCTTCCATAAAGCCGAAGCATCAATTTCTTTAGAATAATCAGGATCAGCAGAATCAACCGGAAATTTCAGTTCGTAGTTCTTTCCAGACAGAGCACTATTCATGAACTCATCATCAATTCTCAAAGAGACATTAGCCCCTGTGATTTTACCGGGAGTGGATTTTGCATCAACAAAAGCTTCCGAATCCGGATGTTTAATAGAAAGAGTCAGCATCAAAGCACCTCGTCTGCCATCTTGCGCCACTTCTCGGGTGGAATTGCTATATCGTTCCATAAAAGGAACCACACCGGTTGAGGTCAATGCAGAATTTTTTACAGGAGTACCTTTTGGACGAAGATGGGTTAGATCATGTCCAACTCCACCTCTTCTTTTCATTAACTGCACCTGTTCTTCGTCAATTTTGATAATACCTCCATATGAATCCGGAGTCTTATCCAATCCAATCACAAAACAATTGGAAAGAGATCCAACCTGATAGTCGTTACCAATACCGGCCATGGGACTGCCTTGTGGCACTATGTATTTAAAATCCTTAAGCACTTCATAAATTTCCTCTTCCGACAAAGGAAATGGATATTTAGACTCTACTTGTGCCAAAGAATGTGCGATACGATGATGCATATCATCCGGTGTCTTTTCAAAGATATTTCCAAAAGAATCTTTGAGAGCATATTTTGTGACCCACACACGTGCGGCCAATTGATCACCATTAAAATAATTCAAAGAAGCTTCATAGGCCTCGTCATAAGTATAAATAGGATGGTTTAAATCTGACATCAATAATATTTTTTACCCGTAAAAGGGAGTTTTCTTGCATTTTGATATAATTGCAAATTTAATCAACTATGATTATATTTGCAAAGATAAGTTATAATGAAAATGAGTGAAAATTATTTTTTAACGAGAAGGAGTTGCAGACATTTCAAGGAGGATAAAATCGACAGAAAAGAACTTGAAGATATTATTTATCAAGCGTCGAAGGCTCCAACTTGTGGCAATATGCAATTATATTCCGTGATAGTGACGGAAGATTGTGAGAACCTAAAAGAGTTATCAAATTTCCATTATAATCAACCGGCCTCTAAAACAGCACCTTTAATCCTAACCATATGTGCGGATTTCAACCGGTTCACCAACTGGTGTGAGATTAACCATGCAGATGCCGGATATAATAATTTCCATTCATTTATAACAGCCATGACCGATGCTGTTATTTTTGCTCAACAGATAGTTACAATAGCAGAGCAAAAAGGATACGGTAGTTGTTATCTTGGCACAGTCACTTATAATGCAAAAGAAATTTCATATCTTTTGAAATTACCGGATCTGGTGGTTCCTGTCGCGTCTCTTGCAATCGGCAAACCGGAAATTGAAGGAGAATATACTGACAGGTTACCAGTTAACGGCATCATCCATAACGAGTCGTATAAACTACCCTCCGAAAATGAAATAAAAAATATATTCTCAACACATGACGATAATCCTGAGAACCAAAAATTCGTAAAAGAGAATGGGAAAGATAACCTTGCCCAGGTTTTTGCGGAAATAAGATATCCAAGGGATATGAACGAAAGGGTTTCACAAAGTTTTAAAGAATTGCTTAAAGAGAAAAGGTTTATGTAATAACCTAATGCATAAGAATGGAATTAGGACTGAAGTATAATATAGATTTGGTGGAAGATGTCAGCAACATCTTGGCCCATGATTTTTGGGTATATTGTAATTTTGTAGGTTCAATGATACCGGAAATTTCAGATCCAATAAAGTTTACTTCATTTTGTTCCATCTTTGTGAAAGAAGGGGAGGGCAGAATTGAGATTGATTTGCTACCCTATGAATTTACAGGTCCTTGTATAGTAAATATCAAACAGGGACAAATAATTCAAAATGCACAAATCAACGGCGCATTTGATGCCTCATTCATAGTGTTATCTAAACGATTTTGCGACAATTTATTCGTAGTGCTTAAGGATTGCAGTTCCTATGGCACTGCATCGATCAATCAAGTAGTGAATGTGCCCGGAGAACTTGTGGAAAAATTTGAAAAATTTTATTATCATATAAGGGATATTTTTGCGGATTCTCAGAGTATCAATGCTTATCAAGCCATGGTATTGGCCATCGCATCCTTTTTCTATGAATGTGGAACCAAATGCTATCTTCCGGTATTGGATTCAAAACAAAAACCAATAGGAAGACTAACCGAGAAATTTTTGTCGCTTGTGCAACAATACTTCAAAAAAGAAAGATTTTTAGATTTTTATGCCTCGCAATTGGAAGTAAGCACCAAACACCTTTCAAGAACTGTTAAAGAAGCGACCGGTTTCAGTGCAGTTGACTGGATCGACAGATTTGTGATACTGGAGGCTAAAGTACTTTTGAAGTCAACAACAATGTCGATACAACAAATCTCAGATGAATTGAATTTCGCATCCCAGTCGTTCTTCGGTAAATATTTCAAGAAACATACCGGAAGTTCTCCAAAAGACTTCCGAAATACATAGCATTAGTCCTTAAATTTATACATAAAGGTTAGGAGCATTAACGTGATTTTGACTGAATTTTTTCAGAAATAATAATCCCACCAATAATTAAGACACATCCCAGATAACCTAAGAAATATATTTTCTCATCGAGAATGAAGTAACCGGCTATCATAGTGACGAGAGGTTGCATATATAGATAATTATTGGCTTTAACGGCCCCCAAAACCTTCATAGCTTCATTCCACACCAGATATGCGAAGGCAGAACAAAAGAGACCCAAGAACAAGAAATTCAACATGTATTGCGGTTGTTGCATATCAAAAAGAAGCCAAAGTTTTAAAGGCTGATCTTGAATCAATAATAGAGGAAAAGCCGTGATAACCCCATAAAAAAACAATTTTCGAGAAATAAAAAGAGAAGAATATATAGGAGTCAAGCTTTTAACTACAATAGAATATATAGCCCAAGACAAAGCTGCACTTAGAGCAATCATATCTCCCAATGGATTAAACTCCAATTCTTGATCACCGCTGAAAATAATGCACGCCACTCCAATAAAGGCAATTATAGATCCTATTATAACATTCGGTTTAGGAATAAATCTATAGATGAAGGCCATAAGTGCCGTTATAAAAATAGGTGATATACTCACCAATAAAGATACATTTCCTGCAGAAGAAAGTTCCAGGGCATAGTTTTCTGCAATAAAATATATCGAACCGGCACACATGCCACAGATTAAGAAAAGGAATTCATCGTGAAGATTGTTGGCCCTTATTTTTTTGCATGTAAAGGCCAGAAGCAATATATAAGCAAAAACAAATCTATAAATAAAAACTTCCACGGGAGTGAATCCTCCATTAACCATCAGGACTTTAGAACTGAGGAAGGAAGTACCCCACGCCACCATTACGAGGATAGCCCCTATGTTGGCAAAAATTTTCACTATATCGACTTAAGGTTTGTATTGCAAATTTAAAAAGAAAAGGGTGTGTTTCAAAATTTGCAAAAAAATAAAAAAGCAACCCTTCATATAAGAGTTGCCTTTCCTAATTAATATTCAAGACTTAAACCTATTCAGGATTAAATTCACTTTTGGGTGCCTCACACACCGGGCAAACAAAAGAATCGGGTAAAGATTCAAAATCTATACCAGGTGCTATGTTATCATCAGGAACGCCAAGTTCAGGGTCATATATCCATCCACAGACACTACAAACATATTTTTTCATAATTCAAGATTTTTGATTTCTTTCTATTAAACATAAATAGTTGTAGAAAGGTTCAGGTTTTTTGGTAAATTCGCAGTCATAAATTAAATTTGCAAATAAACTAAACCTTAAAAAATCTAATACAATGGCTAAAGTAAAACCATTTAAAGGTGTAAGACCTCCCAAACATCTTGTGGAAGAAGTAGTTTCCCGTCCCTATGATGTTTTAAACAGTGAAGAGGCGAGGAAAGAGGCCGAAGGGAACGAAAAATCACTTTATAGAATAATCAAACCTGAAATAGATTTCGAGCACGGTACGGATGAGCATGATCCAAAAGTGTATGAAAGGGCAGCTCAAAATTTTCTTATGTTCCAAGATAAAGGATGGTTGGTTCAGGATGATAAAGACCATTATTATCTTTATTCCCAAACCATGAACGGCAGAACCCAATATGGTTTTGTTGTTGCAGCCTGGGTAGATGACTACATGGAGGGAAGAATCAAAAAACATGAACTCACCAGAAGGGACAAAGAGGAAGACCGTATGAAACACGTAAGGGTCAATAATGCAAACATTGAACCTGTGTTTTTTGCATTTCCTGATAATGATGCACTTGCTGAAATAATTGAAAAAGTATCTAAAGAAGAACCTGAATATGATTTCATAGCACCGGATGGCTTCGGACACACGTTATGGAAAATAGGAGATGAACAGACGATAAAAACCATAACTGAAGAATTTGAAAAGATTCCTAATCTATACATAGCAGATGGTCATCATAGATCGGCAGCCGCTGCATTAGTTGGTGCTGAGAAGGCTAAAAACAATCCTCATCATAAAGGCCATGAAGAATATAATTATTTCATGGCTGTGGCTTTTCCTGCTTCCCATCTAAATATTATAGACTACAACAGGGTTGTAAAAGATCTAAACGGATTAAGTCCGGAAGAATTCCTTGATAAACTCAGAGAGAACTTTGAAGTAGAAGAAAAAGGCAAAGAAATTTACCGTCCTTCAAAACTTCATAACTTTTCATTATATCTTGAAGGAAAATGGTATTCTTTAACAGCTAAACCCGGCACTTATAATGATGACGATCCTATAGGAGTTCTTGATGTTACCGTATCTTCCGATCTTATTTTAAGGGATATCTTAGGAATTCATGACCTTAGAAGCGACAAGAGAATTGACTTCGTAGGTGGTATCAGAGGATTGGAAGAATTGCAAAGAAGGGTAGACAGTGGAGAGATGAAAATGGCTTTAGCTCTTTATCCGGTGACAATGGACCAACTCATAGATATTGCCGACAGCGGTAATATAATGCCACCCAAAACTACATGGTTTGAACCAAAATTAAGATCAGGATTAGTGATTCACAAGTTAGACTAACCGACAAACAGAGTTTAAAACAACCTACTTGACCAAGGATAAGTATTAAATAATGAGGAGAACGCCTTTATGTGGACGTTCTCCTGTTTTTTACATTCCTACATTTTCTTGGATTATAGAATCCGTTGGGACAAAAGCTAAACTCTTCAGTTTTTCAGCTTTGATTTTATGCATCGATTCAATAAGCTTAAACAAGGAATCATTTTCTTGTTCCGTTAGTTTTAGATCAGTTTCAGGAGGAAATGAAAAATTAATATCAGTGATCTCTTTATTATAAATATTTATTAGTGAGTCCACTGACAAAGAATCGTTCACAGAATTAATTTTAGAAGTTGTTTCTAAAATCAATTCAGCACTTTTGGAAAATAACAAACGCGCCTCTTCAAAATTTTCATCTACAGCTGTTCTATCGCAAGAGATGAATGCAAAGACAGCAAAAGGAATCAAACTAAATAAAATACCTTTCATTCTTAATTTAACTTATGAAGTTTTGGCAAAAGATATTTACCTGTGTATGACCTTTCTACCTTTACAATCTCCTCAGGAACTCCTTGTGCAATAATTTCTCCACCTTTATCGCCTCCCTCGGGACCAATATCTATAATCCAGTCGGCAGATTTTATCATATCTATATTGTGTTCAATTATTATCACAGTATTACCCCTGTCAATCAGTGCATTCAATGACTTTAAAAGAGTTGCAATATCATGGAAATGAAGACCTGTGGTGGGTTCATCGAATATAAAGATATTATGTCCCTGACTTTCTTCAGAGAGAAAATAAGCCAATTTCACCCGTTGATTTTCTCCTCCTGAAAGGGTAGATGAACTCTGGCCCAATTTAATGTAACCCAAACCAACTTCATGAAGAGGCATCAATTTCTTTATAATTCTCTTTTCAGCTGTTCCGTTTGTTTCTTCAAAAAATGCTATTGCTTGATCCACAGTCATATCAAGGATGTCATATATAGTCTTGCCTCTATATGACACATCAAGCACTTCTTTCTTAAAACGTTTTCCTTCACACACTTCGCAATCTAACTGGATATCAGCCATAAATTGCATTGGAACAAGGATTTTGCCTTCTCCCTTACATTCTTCACATCTTCCACCTTCCGAATTGAAAGAAAAATAAGAAGGAGTGAAACCCATCTGCTTGGAAAGCTGTTGTTCGGAGAAAAGTTTTCTTATCTCATCGTAGGCTTTTAAATAGGTGGCAGGATTTGAACGGGTAGATGTTCCGATTGGATTTTGATCAACAAAATATATGTTCTTCACGTCAGAAATATCGCCTTCTATTTTGGAATGTGATCCCGGAATCATACCCGGTTCACCCAACAATCTTGCTATACCTTTGTAAAGAATTTCCTTAACTAATGTAGATTTACCTGAACCACTGACACCGGTGACTACTGTCATTACCCCTATGGGAAATTTAACATCGATATTCTTTAGATTATTCTCATTAGCACCTTTTACTTCAATGAATTTCTTCCATGGTCGCCGGATAGGGGAGTAGTCAATGATTTCTTCTCCTTTGAGATATTTCAAAGTATAAGAATCGGGATAAATTGAAATATCATTAACGTCTGTAAGATTACCATTAAACACAACATTACCACCCAAGCTTCCGGCATCCTTTCCGATATCAATAATGGAATCGGCCGCCCTCATAATTTCCTCATCATGTTCTACCACCAAGACAGTATTACCGGTTTCCTGTAGTTTCTTTAATACAGAAATCAAACGGTTGGTGTCTCTTGGATGAAGACCAATACTTGGTTCATCAAGGATATATAAAGAACCAACCAAAGATGAACCCAAAGAAGTTGCCAGATTGATTCTCTGACTTTCACCACCCGAAAGAGTGGATGAAAGACGGTCGAGTGTAAGATAACCCAGCCCGACTTCACATAAGAAATTCAGTCGGGAATTAATCTCAGTCAATAGGCGTTTCCCAATCAATCTATCATTTTCTGAAAGATTTAAATTTTCGAATACCACCTTAAGTTTATCAATCGGCAAAGTGACCAATTCCTGGATATTGTGTCCATCGATCTTTACATAAGATGCATCTTCACGTAAACGGTTTCCATGACAAGAAGGACATACAGTTTTACCTCTATACCTGGCTTTCAAGACCCGATATTGAATTTTATATTGTTGAGTATCTACCCATGAGAAAAAACCGTCGATTCCTTCCCAATCCTTATTACCATGCCACAAGAAATCTTTTTGTTTCTTAGTCAAGGAAGAATAGGGTGCATGAACGGGAAAATCGTATCTGTTTGCGATATTTATGAAATATCTTTTCCATTCACTCATTTTTTCACCCCTCCAAGCTTGAACGGCATCCTGATAGATTGACAAAGTTTTATCGGGAATGACCAAGTCTTCACTAATACCCATGACTTTCCCGAAACCTTCACATTCGGGACAAGCTCCATAGGGGTTGTTGAAATTGAACATAAGGTCAGAAGGTTCACGGAATTCCATACCATCCGCCTCAAATTTTTTTGAAAAAGGCAATTCTTTTATACTATCATCAGTCCATATTTTAATCACACACTGATCATTTCCTTCATAATAAGCAGTCTCTATTGAATCTGTGAGACGAGAGATCTCGTCCTTTTCAGAAGAAACAGAGAGACGGTCAATCAAAAGATTAAATTTTGAAGCATCTAATTCAGCATCGGATTGTAGTAAATCTTGAATTTCTAAGAATTCTCCATCTTTCTCCAAACGGGTATAACCTTGTTTCAGGAGAATATCGAGGTGCTGTTTAAAATTTCTTTCCTTTGGGACGATGATTTTAACCAAAACGGCAATACGTGTGCCTTGAGGATACTCTCCGAGAGCCTTTATTATATCCTCTATAGAATGTTTTTTCACTTCTTCTCCCGAGATAGGTGAAAAAGTATGGCCAATTTTAGCAAAAAGCATCCTAAGGTAATCATATATTTCTGTAGAAGTTCCAACAGTGCTTCTCGGGTTACGTGTGTTTACCTTTTGTTCTATCGCAATGGAAGGAGGGAGTCCGCTTATAAAATCGCATTCAGGTTTAGGCATTCGAGTAAGAAACTGACGGGCATATGCAGAAAGAGATTCCACATAGCGCCGTTGACCTTCTGCGTATAAGGTGTCAAAAGCAAGAGAGGATTTACCGGATCCACTCACACCCGTGACTACAATGAATTTATTTAAAGGAATGGAAAGATTGAAATTCTTAAGATTATTAACTCTTACCCCTTTTAACTCAATGGAATTGTTTTCCATAGGACCTAAAGACATCTAAAAAGAAACAAATATATCCAACAATAAAAAAGGTTATCAAATATGATAACCGGGAAGTTGCCTTGGAAAGACTCGAACTCTCACAAACGGAACCAGAATCCGGTGTGCTACCATTACACCACAAGGCAGGAAATTAATTAAAAGTTGCCTTGGAAAGACTCGAACTCTCACAAACGGAACCAGAATCCGGTGTGCTACCATTACACCACAAGGCAATTCCTGAAAGGGAAAGGGTAGTGCCTCTCCCTTTTTTATAGTGCAAATTTAATTTATTTTTTCAATAATACAAAAAGTGTGCCGAATTTTATATCAATTATCCGCCACTACAGGTCGGAGGAGTTCAATGATTCTTTCATCATCGGATAGAGTGCCATCCCAAACAGGAACTGAAACGCCATAAAAATTAGCATCGCGGTCAATCGCATCTTTTTCAAAGAAGGAAACTTTATCCGGAGAAATAATTTCCTGACGAAGCACTTTATAATTTAAATTACAAAGAGGCTGGAATTTACCATTATCCAAAGAACTGTTTTCTATTTTGTTTATTTTGTCAAGTCTATAGAATAATGACCGATTGGGAGCCCTTAGCACACTGAGAAGATAATCCTTATTCTCTCCTATATTAATTGCCATCAGCTTTTCCTGTGTATCAAATTTTTGAATTTGTTTTGGAGAAGCACTCGCCACTTCCTGCATTTGAATTTTCCCAACAGTACCATCATTAAGTGTGAAAATAAGGTTAGAATCTCTTTCATTTTCTTTGATAACGAGCGCCAATCTACATTCGGACAGGTTATTTACATGGTCGATGTACAAATCCTCTGTGGATGTATAAAAAGAATCGTTAGGATTGAAATACAGGTAAAATGCCGGTGTTACAAAATTACCTTCCCAATCATGGAGAACATTCAAACGATGTTTGCCTGTGTGGATTTCCACATTACCCTCTATTTCATTTATATCGGAATCTGTGTATTGATTCAAGGTTTCTTTTTCAGTTGCATCACCGGAAGTCATTTCCTGAATGTTTTCAGGCTCATCGGATTGAATCTGAGAGATATTAGGTAAACCCCAAAGAGCCATAAGAATATTGAAATTATGCTCTCGGCTTTTTATAAATTCCTCTCTTTCCTCTCCGAGACGAGGTTTGGTAGTAGAACTTGCCCTTACGTAAATGATACCATCTAATTCAACAGGTTGTCTTACGGGTTTTATATCCACAATTATCACTCCTTTCTTAGACTCCGGATCGGATGAAATTTCCCAATGATCCTTAGCATGTGTTGGGAGTGTACGGTCAAGATGGTTCTGGAGGTCAACTATCAGACCATCAATTGTGGCCTTTTCACCACGATTTCTTCGATAAGTGAGATCATCGTCCAAACCATTCTCATAACCGGAATCATTTACACCAATGAATAATTTTCCTCCACGAGCATTCATAAAACCACATACAATGTGGGTGATTTCATGCATTTGTCCCTTAGGATCAGGTCGAGAACCGGATTTAGAAGAGAATACCAAACTACTTTTAAATTCAATGGTTTGAGATTCGTCGCCATAATATTTGGCTGTAGAAATCGCATTATTAATGTTAAGAAGGGAAGAAATTTCATTAAGTATCTGTTTACGAGATTCTTCCAATTCCTTAGGCAACATATTGTAGGATAGGACTAAAGAAGCCAACTTACCCTCAATTTCATTTCTTGGGTTTTGTCTTATTTCCCAAAGACCCGGAGTGTTGTGATTTGAATCAATATCAGAGACAATTTTTATACGGGTGTAAAGACGCTCAAGCATTGGGTAGTTTTGAACCTGGGATTCAAAAGATTCAACCATATCATAATCCAAATGACGATTTCTACTGAATTCCTGCAGAAATTCAAGAAGTTTCATATGGACAGAAATTTCCTTTTCAAGAAATTTATTGTCAACCAAACGGCATAGGAGAGAAGCGAGACCAAGGAAGTTATAGGCTTTTATGTATTCCGTTTCAGAGAAAGCACGTCTTTGCAATATATAAATCAACTCTTCCAGCTCCTCTTTCGACATGACCTGACCGGATTCCATGACTTGATAGGGGAGTTCCTGATCATCTTTCACCCCCAAACCCTGCATTAAATTAAACAGACACTCAGATTTTTTAATCAGCATGGGAAGATTTTGCTGGTCTTCAGCCAATTCACCTATAAAAAATTGAGGAGTCGACAAAGATCTGTCTTGCTCAATGTATTTCACTCTTACCAACATACCTATCTGCAAAGATTCTGTTGAATCATCACATGCCACCTTATAGGTTGCTCCGGTTTCGCTTAAACAAAGCCAAGCGTTATTAATTCTGTCAAGATAAGTTACAATGGAGATGGATTCTTTCCCCGGATAACTGTTTTCCAAAAGGTATTCTTCAATCTGACGTTTCATACTGAACTCCAACGAACCATCATTCTTTACATGTACGGTAGCCGGGAAAAGCAAAGGTTCACCTTCCATGTCACAAGCGAATTTCAAAGTGCCGTCATAATTTCCGGGAATATCATTGTAGGATAGCCATCCAATCATATGGAGCGCATCGCTTGGCATCCAGCCTTCCCCGAAAAGCGACTCGTCATGGATAGTGCAATGAAACTGAAGACGTTGTTTTTCATGTCCTGAATCTAAGATCCTAATGTCATCAATCACTACCATCGTTTCATCACCTTCATCCGGGAATCTCTTTTCAATTCTTTCCACATTAGAATCGTTGCCACCGAATAACGACCAAGCAATCTGATTCCAAGTTTCACTTAAAGCCTTTAGATCTTTGGATTTCTTAGTGTTAGGAAAACTAATCGGATCTACAGTGGAAATTACGGGATTCAACCAATCAAACAAATAATTTGGAAGAACCGTGGAATCGGGATCTGCTCCTTTACCAATTAAGTGAAGTCTATTGGATGAAAGATGAAGTTCAGCTTTTGAAGTAATATAAGACTTGGTTATCATCGACCGTTCCTCATCTGCCGGCAAAGGAAAAGACGATTTTACGAAAAGAAGGGTAGGGTTTTCCGTATCGTTCCAAGAATATTCGTTATTCCATTCAATTCCTAACAGCGAACAAACACCTTTATCCAGCAGGTTGTTGACTTCAGAGGGATAGAGGTATGAAATATATCTATAAAGTCCGGCTCTATTAAGATTAAGGTCAATATTATCAGTATCGTTAGCAAGAATTCTTTGAATAGCAATTGCAAGGATCATTCTCACAATCACTTTGCTGTCTTGACTGGAATCATTTGCCGGCAAATTATTAATTTTTCCGGAATTCTCTTCAATAAACAATTGAAGTTGTTGCACCAGGGCAGCTCTGAAAGGTTCCGCTTCCCAGTTAGATATATCCCAATTGTGTAAAGCCTCGAAGAGTTCCCCCATACGTGCGTTTATAAGTTCAGGCCGGAGTTTTAAAATTGTCATCATAATTCGAATCTGAACCGCCGGCATATATAAGTAGCCTGATTTTTTTAGACGAGAGAACATCCTGTCGATATATTCCGCATGTGTGTTGTCCAAAATCATCTTGGCCGCTTGTCTATAATTTTCAAAAAGTTCTACATATGTGGATATACGGCCTTGCAACATAAGTCTATGTTCATTACTGCAAGCACGTAGGAAATCAGATTCCTGAACCATATAAAGTGCAAGAGTCCTTCCCAATTCAAGACGTTCGCATATCTTTTTAAGTTTCTTAAGATCGTCGCGACAAGCCACGAGCCATTCTGTAATATGAGTGGTGCAGATCTGGAGAAGATCCAAAGTCCAACCCGGAACCCGATTTTCATATTTTAAAAGAGCCGGTTGGAGTTCGGGAATCGATTCCAATAATCTTTTATAATAATCAGCATGATGTGGCCTTATATTTAAAAGGTGCAGCCATTGTTCTATTGTATGGAATGCAAGGCTGAATTTACTTCCAAGAGATCCGACATATTTTAGATTGACATACGCATCTTTAATTTTAATGACACGACACCTCACACGAGTGCCTTTAGTTAGAGGCACAGGAGAATTAGATAACTTGAAACAAAGACCGTGCTCGTCTTTCAGTTCATATTGGGAACTGTCTTCACGCAACACATCTTTTACAATAAAACTATATTCTTCTCCTTCGTTGTAAAAGTTCTGAACATGAACTGAAATATCTTGGGAAAGGGTAAGGGGATAAAGAGATTTGACGTAACATTGTATTTGGTCGGGTAATGGTTGATTATACTGGAACTTAAACTTAAGGATTTTAAATTCTTCGCCATCATCGGTCTTGACCCTAAAAAATTTATTTTGAGATTGCTCCTTAATAAGATCAAAAGAATAAGAACCGCCTTGTTTTAAATCCGTAGATAACATAAATAATTAAAAATTAAAGGGTTGTTGATATTAGATTAGGAAAAACACATATTTTTCCAATTTAATTACAAAATTAGTATAAAATATTAATAGAAGCAATTATAATAAATTTCTTTATTCAAAATAGATAAAAAGGACTCCTAATGATCAAAGAAAAAGGTATATAGTAAAGAGAAAAGATATATAGTAAAGAGAGGGTACACCTAAATCCTTATTATCTAAATATATCATAATCCTATTTAACATAATATGGATTATGAATAAATTTTGACATTTACGTGTTATCTTTCTGTTATTGTATAAAAAGTTTTCATTTTTATATAAAAAGAAAATGAGTATCCTCTATTTCCCCAAAGCCTAATCGTAGGGACATCGCAATTGGGGAAACATCGGGATAATCATAAAAAGAAAAATCTCCAAACAAACCGATACTTTTGTTTGGAGATTTTTCTATGATCAATGATCATATAATTCCAACTATAGGAAATTTATTTATCCGGTGATTGCTACTGCGAACTTGATGATAATTCTTCTTTAAGGAATCTTCCGGTATAAGTGTCGGTTTCTGCAATTTGTTCAGGTGTGCCTTCAGCAATTATTTTTCCTCCATCCTTACCACCTTCCGGACCCATATCAATTATGTAGTCCGCACTTTTGATTAAGTCCAGATTATGTTCTATCACTATCAAAGTGTTACCACGATCCGCCAACTTTTTGAAAACCTTGAGCAATACACTAATATCTTCAAAATGGAGGCCGGTTGTAGGTTCATCAAGAATGAACAAGGTTTTACCGGTGTCTTTTTTGGCGAGTTCGGTAGCTAACTTAACTCGTTGATTTTCACCACCACTCAATGTACTGGATGGTTGGCCGAGTTTAATATAACCTAAGCCAATATCTTGTAAAACCTTGATTTTACGATAAATAGCCGGCACATTTTCAAAAAGTTCAACAGCCTGATCCACAGTCATATCCAAGACATCTGCAATAGATTTTCCCTTGAATCTTACTTCCAAAGTTTCACGATTATATCTTTTACCCCTACAAGCCTCACAATGAACCAAAACATCGGGGAGGAAATTCATTTCAATTGTACGGTAACCATGTCCTTTACAAACATCGCACCTACCTCCGGAAACATTAAATGAGAACCTGCCGGGTTTGTAACCTCTAATTTTTGAATCCGGAAGTTCCACGAATAATTTACGAATGTCAGAGAATACTCCCGTATATGTTGCAGGATTTGAACGTGGTGAACGACCTAAAGGAGATTGGTCAACCATAATTATTTTATCAATATTCTCTAAGCCCGCAATCTCTTTATAAGGAAGAGGATTTTCTTTGGAACGATAAAGCTTATGACTGATAATCTTTTGCAATGTGCCATTGATAAGCGAAGACTTACCACTACCGCTGACACCGGTGACGCATATAAATTTCCCTAATGGAATATTTAAATTAACATCTTTTAGATTATTACCTGAAGCTCCTTTAATAGAAATAAATTTACCACTACCTTCCCTTCTTTTCTCAGGAAGATTTATCTCTTTTTTACCATTTAAATAAGAGGCCGTGAGAGTCTTTGATTTTTTTAGTTCTTTTAAATTTCCTTGGAAAGAGACTTCTCCCCCATTTCTACCGGCTCCGGGTCCAATATCAACAATATAATCAGCCTCTTTCATTATGTCCTTGTCATGCTCAACCACAACAACTGTATTTCCGGCATCCCGAAGATTTTTAAGGCTGTTTATTAGTCTGACGTTATCTCTTTGATGGAGGCCAATAGAAGGTTCATCCAGGATATACAATACGTTTACCAGGTTGGAACCAATCTGTGTGGCAAGACGAATACGCTGGCTTTCTCCACCACTTAAAGTAGCGCTTGCACGATTCAACGACAGATAATCGAGTCCCACATTTATAAGGAATTTCAATCTGCTTCTTATTTCTTTAAGAATTTCAGTTGCAACAAGCTTTTTCTGAGGTTCAATTTTATCCTCAACATTTTTAGTCCATTCATACAACTGTGAAATGTCCATTCGCGACAAATCAGCAATATTCTTGCCCTCTATAAAATAATGAAGGGCTATTCGATTAAGACGATCCCCGCGACATTCAGGACAAGACACAGGAGTGAAGAATTGGCCAGTCCATTTTCCTTTTTCAGCGGCAATGTCGCTATCTTCATTTTGCCATTCAATGAATTTTATAATTCCCTCATACTTAGAATTATCATAATGCATTGACATAGTGGCATTATCAATTTCAAGTTTTTGGTCGGTACCAAACATTATGTCTTGAATTGCCTCTTCCGGAAGTTGACTTAGAGGAGTTTTTAGATTGGCTCCATACAATTTACAAATTGCATCTATCTGCCAGAAAATTCGGGAATTTTTGTATTTTCCCAAAGGCAATATACCTCCATCATAAATTGAAAGGTTCATATCCGGCATCACCTTTTCATGGTCGATTTCATGAATAAATCCCAAACCTTTACATCGTGGACAATATCCTTGGGGAGAATTGAATGAAAAATTGTGAGGTGCCGGTTCAGGATAGGATAAACCATTGTCGGGATCCATAAGGAGAAGACTGAAATGTGTCACTTCATTTGAATCCATGTCTATCACCAACATTTGTTTGTCACCCTGTTTCAAGGCATCCTCAATGGTAGATCTTAATCTTTGAATATCTTTTTCCTTAACTTTCAGTCTGTCTATCAACAATTCTATGGTGTGATTTTTATATCGATCAACCTTCATACCATAGACCAATTCCTGAATTTCCCCATCAATTCTAACATTTAAATATCCTTTTTTCCTAAGAGATTCAAACAATTCCTTATAATGGCCTTTCCTATTCTTGACAACAGGAGCAAGAATCTGAATTCTTCTGCCTTCAAATTTATTCAGAATAAGCGAAATGATTTTGTCTTTAGAATATTTCACCATAGGCTTACCTGATAAATAACTTCTTGCCTCCCCAATTCGTGCAAAAAGAAGGCGTAAGAAATCATAAATTTCAGTTGTGGTGCCTATAGTGCTCCGAGGGTTTTTATTAACTGTTTTCTGTTCGATACTTATAACAGGATTAAGGCCGGTTATTTTGTCAACATCCGGACGTTCCAAAGACCCCAGCATGTTTCTGGCATATGCTGAGAAAGTCTCGATATATCGCCTTTGTCCCTCGGCAAAAATAGTATCGAAAGCAAGAGAAGACTTTCCACTGCCACTTAAACCAGTGATAACACTCAAAGAATTGTGTGGAATTTTAACATCTATATTTTTAAGGTTGTGCACACGAGCCCCCAAAACTTCAATTGCTCCTTGTGCCAAAGTTTCATTTTTCATTTTATCGTGCATATACTTCGGAAATAATATAGCAAAATATATGCCAAAAAGCCCCGGGCTATTCAGGAACAAATGTTTCAAATGTAGAGTCACCGTAATAAACGGTAATTTTACTCACTTTTCTAATGGAAGAAGGTTCAGAAGTTTTTAGCACCAAATTCTCAAGTGTTGAAATTGATGAGTTAAAAGACTTATTTACAATGTCTTGGATAATATTTTGCAACTGTTTAAGGCTCACGAGATTTAACTGTTCTTCATTTCCCGGTGGATTATCCTGAAATAATGAATTCTCATGATAAACAGGGGCAACTTTTTGTAGAGATTCCACTGTTTTAAACTTATCACCTTCCCCAAATAAGATCCATAATATAGAGACCTCCGGAAAAGCCTCATGAATTTGAGCCAGCATCACATCACTGATTTTCTTATTCTTACCGGAAAGGATAAGAGAAAGTGTGGAACGAGAAATCTCACACTTATCAGCGAATTGAGAATCAGATAACCCTAAAGCCTCAATAAGAGCCTTGAGCCGAGCTGCTACCGGAAAATCTTCCATTCGGTTGAAAAAGTTAAGTTTATAATATTGAATTACAAAGTTAGTAAATTAAATTTAAAAATACAAACAATTCATAAAATAAAACAATTTTTTATGGACAGGAAAATTAAGAAATTGAATTTAAGAATTTAAATCTATATAAATTATATTAAAGTGATTATTTAAATTTTACTCATAACTTTCTAAAAGAACAAAGATTAATTTAATGATTTATATATTTTATATTAAGAAGATGGCGTTATTCCTAAAATTTATATAATATCACTTTAAGAATTATCCCTAACTTATTATAATACCCATATTTATATTAATAATTAATTTTTGTTAATTAAATTTTGGCGGTTTAATTAATTAACAATTTGAAATAATCAATAGTTTAAATATTTAAGTTCCAAAACCAATTTTATCAACGAATCCAAATAATAAATTTAATATTTAGAAATTGCTAATATTAAATATTCAAGTTATTAAACTAAAATTTAAAATATTTAATTAAAGAAATTAAACCACCTCTCCCCTACATTTTATTGACTTGTTTAAGATATTGATTAGTGTCGGAACCAATAATATAAATACACCTGGAATACTATCCTGAATAGAGATAAGGAATTTTCTATTCTCTGAGTTATATGAGAATCAAAATTTATTGGAACTTGATAAGAAATTCTTGAATTTTTGATTCTCGTGGCGTTTAAAATAAACAATAATAGGATAGAAGAACCTCTATCCTATTAATTATAAATAATTTAACCAATCAGATTGGTAATAACCGAATTTGTATATTAAGACGTGGTATACCGAAAGCCTCCATTATAAGATTGCTGGAATCGTTTTTTCGCAATAACAGTTCGGAAACTTCTTTCGAACTTAAATAAAGGATTTGTCTGTCGGATCCAATATCACTCTTATGTTCTATTTTGCATTTACCGTTTTTAACAATATACACTGTATACTCGTTATCTTCCTTATTAGAATCAAGATCATAGGTATCAGTATTTTTGGAAAAAGAGATATCACTTGATTCATTGCGAATTGATAACTTGAAATCCACATCACTTCTTGTTTGAGCAAGATATTCTATAATATTGTGAAAATTCAGCAATCTCACCATTCCTAAGGGCTGTAGGAGCCTATTTATATTGAAAGCTATTTCCACAGAGCTGAAAGTGTTATCCAAGTCCCCTCCCGCCGGATTTTCAGAAGCATATGTTTGCTGTATAATGGAATGTGTCTGAAATTTAGGGTCGGATGTATTCACGGAAATGGAATAATCCTGGTTTTGCCGTTTTATAAAGTCCAGGAGGGCAAAATAAGAGCATGTATCTGCTACATAATTAGCTACAACCTTAATTCTTTTCAACTCTTCTTTCTGAGTGAAAGCAACTCCGGTGATTCTACCGTCTTGATCATAAGCCACACACGAAGTAAGATTTCTTAAGTTTTGGTCTTGCAATATGTAATCAAGGTCTTTGGAAGAGTGCATCAGATTAACAGCCGACGTGCTTTTATTCTCTATGGATTCAATAAAGCGGATAATCTGGTCTTTAGTGAAGAGAGAATTATCATTTATACTTACTCTAATTTCATCCAACAGTCCCTTTTTTAAATCTCTAATTCTCTCATCAGAATCGTTTAAAGATAAGAGGTAATCATTTTTAAAATCATGCAGCGGTGTGTATCTTTCCTCGAATATAAAGGATGAATTCAGATAACCGAGAGTGCCATAATAATCCGCCAAAAGTTCAGTGTGTGGTACTATAAAAGTGAAATCAAATTCTTCCTTGACTCTGTCATTTAAATTATTCAAGAGTTCGGATAAAATACCTTTTTTTCTGAAACCTTCTTCAGATGATAACGATATGAGATAAAGACCTTTGAGGTTATTTTTGCCATAGCCAAAAACATAGGGAATACCAAAAAGGGCACTGACCACTTTCCCATCCATTTCTTTGAATTCAATAAGATTGATATCAAAGTAATAATCGAAAAGTGTTGCTACCAATTCTTTTGAATTATGAGTGGTTTTCTCCCATAATCCCATTAATTTTCTTTTCAGTTCTTCCGTTTCCATTAAAAATTATGTGCAGGGCAAAATTTTATGTATATAAACCTTTAGGTTACAAAAATAATAAAATATTAGAAGTCCGTAGACCTATTTATGTTAAAAATATAAGATCTCAGATAGTTGTGCAATTATTTGAGTAAATTTTTTATTGTATAAAATACAATGATTATTATGTCCCTATTACAAAAATGGGGTCTAAAAGTCATTTTAATCTAAGGAAACTATAACCGAATCTTTCGCATGCGGCTTTTTCAAGTTCCTCCCTGAACTCAGGAGCAGCCAATTTAATTAAAGCTTTAGCCCTTTGAGGAAGGCTTTTCCCTTTCAGATTGGCAATGCCATGTTCAGTCACAATATATTCAGCTTGAAAACGAGTGGTTACGACACCAGCTCCCGAAGATAGAACCGGTTTGATTTTATTGCCACCTTTTGATGTAGTGGAGAGCATGGCGAGAAAAGATTTACCCCCCTTACTTCTCGAGGCTCCATACACAAAATCATGTTGCCCACCAATACCGGAATATATTTGAGTACCAATAGAATCTGCACATATTTGACCGGTCAAATCGATTTCAAGGCAAGAATTGATAGCCATAACGTCGGGGTTCTGACCTATAATAAAAGGATCGTTTGTCCATGCCACATCCTTAAATATCATATCCTTATTATAGTTCATTTCCTTATATAGATCGTTTGAACCCAAAGCAAGAGAGGCCACAGATTTTCCGGGATAAATTTTTTTACGGGAATTATCAATTATACCAGCCTTAATTAGAGGCAACACGCCGTCGGTCATAGCCTCCGTATGCAATCCCAAATGCTTATGATCTTTCAATGCCCTTAGAACTGCGTTTGGAATTCCCCCAACACCAATTTGTAAGGTAGCGCCGTCAGGGATTATTTCTGCAATATAATTACCTATTCTTATTTCTTCTTCTGATGGTGAAGGTGTGGATACTTCCACCAATGGTTCATCAACTTCCACATAAGCCGTCAACTCTGATATATTGATAACAGGGTCGCCATAAGAAAAAGGCATATTAGGATTAATTTGAGCTATGATTTTGTGGGCACATTCCACTGCTGAAACGGCCACATCTGCAGAGACGCCATAACTTACATTGCCATCCTTGTCAGGAACACTACAGTTAATAAAAGCATAATCCACCTTCCAGTAACCATCCCGGAAGAGAGACGGAACTTCCCCTAAAAAACAAGGTGTGGTGACCCCAAAACCTTCAGCAATCCATTTTCTAATCGAATTATTGACAAAGAAACTGTCAACCAGAAAACTATCTTTAAATTCCGGTTTACAAATCGGGGACTCTCCTTTTGCCACTGCAAAACCGGAATAAACAGTCACATCTTTGAGTTCGTTTCCTCTTTTAGCCAATGCTGCCATTAAGACTTCAGGGATAGATGTGCTTCCCTGAACATAAATGTGATCTCCACTTTTAATCATTTTGACAGCCTCTTCTGCTGTCATTCTTTTATTTATGGTCATCATTAAAACTTTTTAAGCGTGCTTCCAAATCCTTGAAATGGTCTTCCTTAGTCATTAATGAGACACACACCCGAACTCCATCTTTTGTACTGTTCGTGCTTTTTAAAGAAATACTTGACACCCCGTATCTCAACAACTCCTTTTGCAACAACTCTCCCGAAAAATTTTTATAGCCCACTGTAAAGAAGAATCCATCAGAAATATCATGATCGCCATCTTTTTCATATACGATATGAAAACCATTAGAAAGGAAAGCATTCTTCATTTTGGAAGCTCTTTTACCGTATTCTTTAGTATGATCAATAAATTTCAAATTTCCGTTAGCAGCTTCATCCATCATAGCAGCCATAGCACATTGGGCAGAATGAGTAACACCGGAAGATGCTGTGTAAAGAACCCCATAGATATAGCATTCTCCAAAATTCGGCATCTCATAAAATTTATCAAGAACAGGATACCTTCTATAAAAAACTTCCGGACTCATTGCAGCGACAGCTATTCTTTGACCCGCATAACTAAATATTTTGGACGCAGAAATAAGAAGAATATAATTATCCGTGTACTTTCCCACCGAAGGAATATATGGGGGTTTAAATGGGAGAGAATAATCAGTTCTAAAATCCATACCCATATATGCCAGATCTTCCAGAACAATCACATCGTATTTAGTTGCTGCTTCCCCTATATATCTTAATTCTTCCTCTGTGAAATTTGACCAACTGGGATTATTGGGATTGCTATAAATCATTCCAGTTACATTTCCGTCTTGTAATAATTCATCGAGTTTAGTTTTCAATTTAGGCCCCCTATAATCATAGATGTCAAATTCTACGCAATTCATGCCAAGCATTTTTGCTTGATGTTTTTGGGCCGGGAAACCCGGATCAAAAATTAGCATAGAATCTTTCCCCGGAATACGTTGTTTCAAGAGAGTCATCAAAGTGTAACTCGCCTGCATAGATCCTACCGTGGGGATAATACATTTAGGAGGAATATCCAAATCAAGAAAGGCCTTAATAAACTTAGAACCGGCTTCTTTTATTTCAGGGATACCCGAAATATCAGGATAAGTATTGGCAACACCTGATTGGAGAGCCTTACATTCTGCCTCAATTCCTACGTTTTCAGCCATTAATCCCGGATTCCCTATTTCAAGATGAATAAAAGATTCACCTGATTTTTTTTCCAAAGCCTTTGCCAGCGCTACGATTTGCCTTATTGTGGCTGTGGTGATATCCTGTATTTCCAAATCTGATATCACCTTGTTTAATTCAGAAACAGATAACGGGAGCATGGTTTAGAGTTTTGAAAGATTTCTTTCTTTTATAAAGTTTAGAGCCTCATTTTTCCCAGCCCTGAAACTTTTAAGATTTAAATCTACTATTTTGTTACCTTTAGAATCAAAAAATTTAGAAATACCCTCATCGATCAAATCAAAAGGCAAACCTAAAAAAGGAGAAGCGGCACCTAAAAGAACCATATTGGAAGAACGCGGGGAACCAATTTTTTTGGCAATAAGATCCATATCGAATGCAACAAGATTATCAATTTTTTCCAGTTCCTGCATCACTTCCTTCATATCAGGATAGTTCTGTATATTTATAAAGGGATTTGTGTTTGTGACAACCCATCCTTTTTTACTTAAGAAAGGTAAATACCTAAGTGATTCCATTGGTTCGAGAGAAATTATTATATCTGCTCCACCATAAGGAATCAAATCAGAGGCTATAGGAGAATCACTTATGCGAAGATTAGATTGAACATCGCCACCACGTTGGCTCATGCCGTGCACCTCAGCCTGTTTTAGATATAGATTGTCTTTCAACGCCGCAATACCAATCACATTTGCTATAGAAAGGATTCCTTGACCTCCCACACCGGCCAATATTATATTAGTTGTCATAAGATTCAAGAATTAGAATTAGCGTTAGACTTGGCTTTTCTACGTGCAGTTTGGATACATTCTCTGCGAGAAATAATGACCGATAAACCCGGATAATCAAATTCTTCTTTAAATAACTTTTTCATTTCTTCCACATTATTAGGGTGAGAAGTTATTGTCTTAAGATGTTCATTATCCACCCCGATTCCCAGACATATTTCTTCAAGTTTACCTGTTCCTTGAGAATCTTGACCTCCTGTCATTCCGGTGGTGAGATTATCCGTTATAATCACTGTCATGGGAGAATTTTCATTGACTGCATCTAAAAGTCCGGTCATTCCTGAATGGGTGAATGTTGAGTCACCGATCACTGCAACTGAAGGATGTTGTCCTGCATCAGCAGCACCTTTAGCCATAGTGATGGATGCACCCATATCAACCACGGTGTCGATTGCACTAAACGGAGAAAGATATCCCAGGGTATAACAACCAATGTCACCAAAAACTTTTGGAGAAGGATATTCCTCCAAGGCTTCATTCAAAGCTTGAAATACATCTCTATGGCCACATCCTTGACAAAGAGCCGGCGGTCGATTCGCCACAATTGAAGGTATCTCCTTTTTCTCAGGCTTTTCTATCCCACAATTTTCATCTTTTATCTTTATAATGGCCTCCTTAATAAGATCCGGGGTTAATTCACCGGTTCTTTCCACTTCTCCGGATAATTTCCCATAAACCGGTTTTAAATGGTTATCCAATTCACCTCTTATCTTTTTTTCAATGAAAGGTTGACCCTCTTCAAGAATCAAAACGCTATCACAATTGTCAAACAATTCAGAAATTTGTTTAACAGGAAGAGGATATTGAGAAATTTTCACAACAGGATAAGGAACCTGATTATTGAAAGCTTCTTTCAAATAGTTATAAGCGATACCACTCACCACTATTCCCAATGACTTGTCTTTACCATCTTCTACAAAATTATATGGAGAAGATTCTGATATCTTTTGGAAATCAACAAAGTCTGAAACCAACTTTTTATTTCTTCTTCGAGAAGATGCCGGCATAAGAACCCATTGTTGCTTATTCTCCGGATAATGAAGAGGATTTTCCGGTAAAGGATCTTTATCCACATCGACAACTGCCCTTGAATGACTTAGTCGAGTGACGAATCTAATCAATACCGGGATTCCTTCTTTTTCTGAAAGTTCAAAACCGTATTTTGCCATATCGTAGGCTTCCTGCTGATTCGAAGGTTCAAGAACCGGCACCATCGCAAAATCACCATAAAATCTCGAATCCTGCTCATTTTGGGAACTATGCATAGAAGGATCATCGGCTGCCACCACCAACAAACCACCATTAGCACCTGTCATAGCAGAATTCACAAATGGATCAGCTGCCACATTCATCCCTACATGTTTCATAGCAACAATGGCTCTTTTACCGCAGAAGGACATCCCTAACGCCTCTTCCATGGCGGTTTTTTCATTGGTGGACCAGGCGTTGTGGATTTTACGCTGTTTTGCAATATTATCTGATTGAATGAATTCCAGAATCTCAGTGGAAGGAGTTCCAGGATAAGCATAAGCTCCGGAGAGACCTGCATTTATGGCTCCCAAAGCAAACGCCTCATCACCTAATAGGAGACGTTTTGTTTTGTTCTTCATGGTTTAATGGTTTAAAGCCATACAAGGCTAATTTCTTTTGCAAATATAAAATTTTAAAGGAATTTTCCAAAAATGTTTAACAACATTTATAGGATTTGCCAATTATCCATATGTATAATATGATAATTTTTGATTAAATTTGAACATCAAATTTCGATAACATGAAACTAACAAAGACGCTTTTGACATTTGGATTGGCACTTGGAAGTTTATCAGCTTTCGGCTGGGGACAAAAAGGTCATGACGTGACAGCATATATTGCAGAAAATAATCTTACTCCTACAACATTAGCCAAAATTACTGAATTACTCGATGGCAAATCAATAGTGTATTGGGCAAATTGGCTTGACAATGCCTCCCACACTCCCGAATATGCCTATTCCAAGACCTGGCATTATAAAAACATAGATTCGGGAATGGAATACGAAGAAGCTCCCTTACATCCTGACGGCGATATTATAAGGGCTATATATGCTCAGATAGGAATACTCCAAAATGATGAATCTACCAAAGAGGAACAACAACTTGCCATGAAAATATTGGTGCATTTAATGGGTGATGTTCATCAGCCTATGCATATGGGACATGCAAGTGATTTAGGTGGCAACAGATGGACAGTCAATTATTTCGGCCGCGACTCCAACCTTCATTCTGTTTGGGATTCCTCAGTACCTGAATCAGCACATAAATGGACTTATACTGAATGGAACAACCAAATAAACCGTGCCACTCCTGAAGAAAAGGCTGAAATCCTCGCCAATGGTACCCCGGAATTATGGGGGGAAGAAACTTTTGATATTTGTAAATCAGTATATGCACTTACCCCTGAAGGCACCAAAATCAGTTATGATTATGTGAGCCAATGGACACCGGTGGTTGAAAATCAATTTTTAAAAGGAGGATTAAGATTGGCTGACTTACTTAACTCAATATATGATCCGGATTACAATGGACAAAACAAAGTAGTAAATAAATAAGTAAGGATGAGAAACCTTGAAAGGCAGTAAATTTCCAGAAATAGATTTCACAAAACTTTCCCTTCCTCCTGTCGAATTAAAAATCGTCAGGAGGAATGGTGTATTTAAGGTCTATGACCTTCTTAGGAAAAATTATTTTGTGTTGACTGAAGAAGAATTTATCCGTCAATTATTCGTAAACTGGATGGTTAACGAATTGGGATATCCTCCTTCCATTATGGCAAACGAAATAGGAATCAAACTCAACGACACATATAAAAGATGTGATACAGTGATTTTTACCCCTGATGGATCACCCTTGATCATTGTGGAATACAAGGCCCCAAGTGTCTCGATCAACCAGGAAGTATTCAATCAAATCATAAGGTATAACATGAGTCTGAAGGCTCATTATTTGATTGTCTCAAATGGATATGAGAATTTTTGTTGCAAAGTGAACTATGGAAATCATTCAATAGAATTTCTGGAAAGAATTCCTAAATATGAAGAAATAAAGGAAAATTGAAGATGAGTGAAACAGTTAATTATAATTACTTAGACGAACTTAATCCACAACAAAGGGCAGCAGTAGAATATTTGGATGGACCATCTCTTGTGATAGCGGGAGCCGGATCAGGAAAAACACGGGTATTAACCTATAAAATTGTTCATCTATTAAGACATAACTATGAGCCATATAGAATTCTTGCCCTCACCTTTACCAACAAGGCTGCCAGAGAAATGAAGGAAAGAATAAAATCTGTGGTGGGAGATAAAATTTCCTCAAAGTTGATGATGGGGACTTTCCATTCAATATTCCTTAGCATTTTAAGACGCCATTCTGAGAAATTAGGTTATAAGAACGGTTTCACAATATATGACACCGGTGATTCCAAATCCCTAATGAAAATGATAATAAAGGATTTAGGATTGGATGAAAAGGTATATAAACCATCCACTATATTGGCAATTATTTCAAATGCCAAAAACCGTTTGATGTCCCCTGAACAGTATCTTCAAGATTCTGACTTGATGAATATGGACAAAAGATCCAAGAGACCTTTAACCGGAAGAATTTATCAATCCTATTGTGAACGCTGTAAAGTGGCAAATGCCATGGATTTTGATGATATCTTGGTTAATATGAATCTCCTTTTAAGGGATAATCCCGATATTTTGAGACATTATCAAGAATTTTTCCGATATATCCTTGTTGACGAGTATCAAGACACTAATTTTGCCCAACACTTAATTGTGTCACAATTAGCGGGAGAAAAGAAAAGAATATGTGTGGTAGGAGATGATGCACAAAGCATATACTCTTTCCGAGGAGCCGAAATTAAAAATATATTAAGTTTGGAGCGAAAATTTCCGGGACTAAAAATTTTTAAACTTGAAAGAAACTATAGGTCAACACAGAATATAATCGATGCTGCAGGCAGTCTTATAGACAAGAATACCCATCAAATGAAAAAAAATGTCTATAGCGAAAACGCCATAGGTGAAAAAATTGAGGTTGTGTCAGCCTTCAGTGATCTTGAAGAAGCATTTTTGGTGGCAAATCTGATCAATCAAAGTAAATTAAGCCATCATGACAGTTATGAGGAGTATGCAATCTTATACCGCACAAATGCCCAGTCAAGAGCATTGGAAGAATCATTAAGAAAAAGAAATATCCCATACCGGATATTTGGTTCTTTATCTTTTTATCAAAGGAAAGAAGTTAAAGACGCAATAGCATATTTTAGACTGGCAGTGAATCCAAGTGATGACGAATCCTTACGTAGAATTATTAATTTTCCGGCTCGAGGAATAGGTGAAACGACTATGAAAAAACTCACTGATGCCGCAATTTCTCAATCCAAAAGTTTATGGGAATTAATTTCTGAAGGGAATTTGAAATCAATCGGATTGAATTCGGGTACTATATCAAAAATAAATGGTTTCAAATCTCTTATAGATGAATTCATCAAAGACAACGCTGAGGGAACCAACGCTTATGAGTTGGGACAATTAATCTACAACAGGACGGGGTTATTAGCTCAGTTTGCTTATGACACCACTCCTGAAAGTATAAGCAGACATGAAAATCTCACAGAAATTTTATCGGGATTAAAAGATTTTGTAGACATTCAGCAACAAACGGGAGAAGGGAAAACAGATATGCAGACATTTCTCTCAGATGTGATGTTGGCAACTGATCAAGATATGAAAGAAGAGGATGACCAACCGAAGGTGACCATGATGACAGTGCACGCAGCCAAAGGGTTGGAATTCAAACACATTTATATTGTTGGAGTGGAAGAAGATTTGTTTCCGGCGGCCATGAGCAAGACAAGTATGGATGCAGTGGAGGAAGAAAGACGACTTCTGTATGTGGCCATAACGAGAGCAAAGGAATCTTGCACTATCACCTATGCAGGAAGTCGTTTTCGCAATGGTCAAACCGTGTTATCAAGTCCGTCAAGATTTATAGCCGACATAAATCCAAAATATTTAAACACTAAGAATTCTTCCAATATCGGAAACAATGAATTCAGCAATGTCAATCCCTATAATAACTATCATAACAATACATATACCGGTAGTTATTCAAATTTAAAAGGAATTAAGAAAACACAAGTTAATTTGCCCGGAAATTTAAAAAGGATTAAAGATATGGGCTTGTCAAATGTAGTTCCTCAGCATACTGCGGAGGAATTAAAGCCCGGGGACAGGATAAGCCATTCAAAATTTGGAATAGGTGTGATAGATTCAATAAGTGCTATTTCAGGTGAACCAACTATTACAGTGACATTTAAGGAAATGGGAGTCAAGAAACTATTGTTAAGGTTTGCAAAATTCGATATCCTTTAATAAATGAGTGGAGATTTGTCACTAATAGTTACAATTTGTGAGTTCAATTTAAAAATAGAAGTTATAGATTATGGGAAAAGATAAAATTAAAACTCCATATTATATAGTCTACGAAGATAAGTTAAGAAAGAATTTGCAGCTCATTAAGGATGTGGAAACAAAAGCCAATGTTAAAATCATTATGGCTTTTAAAGCAAATGCTTTATGGAAAACTTTTCCTATAATAAGTGAATATGTCACCAGTTCTACTGCAAGTTCCCTCAATGAGATGAAATTGTCTTTGGAGTATTTAGGGAATGAAGTACATACATATTGCCCGGTTTACACCGAAGAAACATTTCCGAAATTTTTAGAAGGTTCCACTCATATCACTTTCAATAGTCTTTCACAATTTGAAAAATTCAAGGAAAGTGTAAATAAACATAATGCGGAGGAAGGAAAACATAAAGTAAGCTGTGGATTAAGAGTAAATCCACAATGCAGCGTTATTGATACTGATATTTATAATCCATGCCTCCCGGGTTCAAGGTTTGGAGTATTGGCCCAAGATTTACCCGAAAACCTTCCGGAGGGATTGGAAGGGTTCCATTTTCATGCATTATGCGAATCAGACAGTCATGATTTGGAAAAAGTTTTGGTTGCGCTAAAAGAACAATTTGGGAAATGGCTGCAAAAATTAAAATGGTTAAATATGGGTGGAGGACATCTTATGACAAGGAAAGGTTACGACATTAACCATTTAATAAATGTTTTGAACGATTTTCATAAAGAGTATCCAAATCTCGAGTTAATAATGGAACCGGGGAGTGCTTTTACATGGCAGACAGGAGATTTGGTTACACAAGTTTTGGATGTTGTAGAAAATTCAGGAATCAAAACAGCAATAATTGATGCTTCTTTTGCTTGTCATATGCCTGATTGTCTAGAAATGCCGTATAAACCGATTGTGGAAGAAGCAATTGGAGATGATGAAAGCGGATTTCGATACAGATTAGGAGGGAATTCCTGCTTAAGTGGTGATTTTGTAGACGGTTGGAATTTCACGAAGGAAATAAAACCGGGAGATATATTAACCTTAAAAGATATGAATCACTATACTACCGTTAAAACCAATATGTTCAATGGTATTCAACATCCTTCAATATGGTTGCAACCTATATCAGGAGAAGCGGTTAAACTTCGTGAATTCACTTATGAAGATTATAAAAACAGGATGGATTAATTGATTATATTCTTATAATAAACAGAAGATAAAAAAATTAAAAAGCGATTCGACCTTTTTGGGCTTGTTCAACCATCTTCTGGCCGGGAACAAGATAAATTTCAAGCCTGCGGTTTTGTCTTCTGTTGTCCATCGAATCATTAGGTTTCAGGGGCATTTCATCTCCCAAGGCATAAGAGAATAAATATCTTGTATTGACCCCGGAATCTTCAAACCAATCAAAAACGGAATTAACTCTTTCCACCGTCAATCTGTCTCTGTATTCGTCTGAACCGGTATTATCAGTGTGCATCACCAACATCACCCTAAACATATCGGGCTCTTTTAAATATCGCTTTATTGGTGAAAGATAATCCTGAGCACCAGGTTTCAACTCCGTGTCATTGGGTTCAAAAAGAAGATGTGCCGGTATAGTGATCAACAAAACCTCCTTATTTCTGAAAGCCTCGACCTTACATTCTCCCGAAGGATTATATTTCCCATTTAAAAGTCTGTTCTTACCTTCCTTTGCCTGGAACTTTTGAATAAGCGAAGCTCCGGAACCCGGATCGACTGAATTTAACATTTCTATAAAATCCAATTCATCGAGTTCCTCTATCCTCTCGTGGCTGTCTTTTTCATTTGTTTTCCCAAATATTTGTATAGGGTAACAAATAAAACATGCACAGACAACAGAGAGAAGCGTTAATTTTTGAATGAATTGTTTTATTAAAAATTGTTTCATGATAATTCCCGATTACATATTGGACCTGAAAAATAGAATTTGGTTTATTCCTTTCTATTAAGTTCAATCAAACCCAAAGGAAGATTCATTTTTATTAATTTATTTTCATCATCAATTTCAACAATAAAATCCTCATTTGCTGGGATAAAAATTTCGTCTCCATTATTTTGTTTTACAATGAACAAGAGATTGACAGTGGAATCGTCTACCCTATCAATTTCTCCCAATTCCCCATTTGTAGAAACATCCAACACCTTATATCCTGCCAATTCATTTGAATCTATTAATTCATCTTCCAACCATTCTTCTGCATCTTTTTTAAGAATAGAAATTTCTTTATTGACAAACAAAGCAGCTTCCTCCTCATTTTCTATTCCTGAAATTTTTACCAGAAAACTTGTAGATCCTTTGGGTCTTATGGATTCTACATAATATGGCACAAGAATTCCATCATACTCTATAATCAAAGGATTGCCTTCCAAAAAATATTCCGGATCAATATCGGATATCATATTTAGCTCACCCTTTAAAGCATGAGTTTTTTGAAATTTGCCTATATTGATTATATCTTCTTTTTTAATCATCCGTTCTAATTATATTGGCTCCAAGAGCGTTTAAACGTTCATCAATTCTTTGATATCCCCTATCTATTTGACCAATATTTTGTATAACACTTGTTCCTTTTGCACTCATTGCTGCAATTAACATAGCAATACCAGCCCTGATATCAGGAGAAACCATATTGGTTGCTCGCAGGAAATTAAATCTTCCGGCACCGATCACAGCGGCACGATGAGGATCACAAAGAATAATTCCCGCACCCATTTCAATGAGTTTATCCACAAAGAAAAGCCTGCTCTCAAACATCTTCTGATGTATCAACACACTTCCCTTGGCTTGAGTGGCCACAACCAAAAATATACTTAATAAATCAGGAGAAAGTCCGGGCCATGGTGCATCAGAGAAAGTCATTATAGAACCGTCCATGAAATTTTCTATCTCATAGATTTCATCCTGTCTTACATGAATATCATCCCCAATACATTCAACATTGACTCCCAATCTTTTAAACGCATCCGGAATGATGCCAAGATCTATCATTCCAACATTTTTTAGAGTGATATCACTTCTCGTCATAGCAGCCATTCCAATAAAGCTGCCCACTTCTATCATGTCAGGCAGTAAGGAATGTTCAGTTCCACTGAGATATTCCACTCCATTAATTCTCAAAAGATTTGACCCTATTCCTTCTATTTTGGCTCCCATTCTAACCAACATTTTGCACAGCTGCTGCACGTAGGGTTCACAAGCGGCATTATATATGGTGGTTTCTCCTTTTGCCAAAACAGAAGCCATAATAATATTGGCGGTCCCTGTCACTGATGCTTCGTCTAATAGAATATAGGCCCCTCTCAATCCCATTTTTGCATGGAGACTATAAGTTTTGGATTCTGAATGATATTCAAACTCTGCTCCCAATTTTTGCCATCCAAGGAAATGAGTATCAAGACGTCTTCTGCCTATTCGGTCACCTCCGGGCCTTGATAGGACTGCAGTTCCAAATCGTGCAAGAAGTGGTCCCGCTACCATTACCGACCCACGAAGTGATTTCATCTTTACTTTAAATTCATAACTCGAAAGATAATCCAAATCAATATCATCAGCCTGGAAGGTGATTGTATGATGGTCAATAGTAGTAACTTTTACTCCTAAATCTTCAAGTAGAGAAACCAGATTTCTTATATCTGCAATATCCGGTATATTTGTAATAGTAACTTTTTCAGGAGTTAGCAAAGTGGCACAAATCACTTCCAATGCCTCATTTTTGGCACCTAAGGGGGTCAAAATGCCATTTAATCTCCTTCCTCCTTCAACTATAAAAGAACTCATCAGTTTATAGTGTTAAAAGGGTTATTAACCTTTTTATTCTAATATTCTATTTCTTTTTCTTTTTCTTACCCTCCTGAGGATTTGATACTCCTATATACTCGTTAAGTTTATAATTTTCAGGATCAATATCTATACCTCCTCCGGTTATTTCTCTTATATCATTGAAAACCCGTCTGTCGGTAGCACTATCGGTATTAACAGCCACAAGTTGTTTTTTCATTTGATTAGCTACCAAGAAAATCAAGCGGTCTTTGTCAACTCCTCCTTCCATCTTGGAAATTTCTTTAATCATTCCAACAAGATTGGAACCATAAACCCGAAATTTATCTGATTTTTTAGGGTAAGAAATTTTTCGAGGCATGGGTCTCGATTCACTTTCTGTCAACACTTCACATGGAAAATCTATATCAAGTTTAAATCCAGAAATCAAATTGATATGATCCCAAACCTTTCTACTTGTCAAATCTTCTCCATTAAGTTCCGGAAAGAGATGCACCATGATTTCCGCGATTGCATATGCACATTTGTTTCTTTCCTCCCTATCTTCCAAAAGGACGCAATGATCTATCAATTTTTGTATATTTCTGCCATACTCCCTCATTTCGAGTTTAGGCAACGCTGTGTTATATTCCACCATAATTATAATCTTTGTTTTGGCGTGGTAGCCTGATATTCTTTCAAATAGCTGGGTACAGAATATGCCACATCAGAAAATTTATTTTCTCTGAAATATTTCTCGGAAATGGCTACCATATATTTAGCGTGAGGCATGCCATCCCCGAGCCATATGGCATTTTTATTCTGATATATATCTTTAAATTTTTCGATACCGTCACCTATAAAAATTATTTTATCAAAATTTTTGAATTTCTTAAAAGAATTTTCATCAAGAATTAAAGCCTTCTCGGGTTCTAACAAATTCAAACTACTGTCGAAAACCCCGGTATAAACTTCCATTCTTCTTGCATCAATCATTGGAATGACAATTTCTTCACCGCTGAATCCTGGATATGTAAATATAGCCCTTACAGCCATCACTTCCAAAGATGAAAGGGTTATCAATGGAATTTCCAAACCAAAAGCAATACCTTTTGCAAGAGACATTCCAATTCGAAGTCCGGTATAGGAACCGGGACCGGAAGTTACACTGACAGCATCAAGACTTTCATTTCTATCCCTAAGAAAGTCAAGACATTTTTCAACAAAAGGTGCCAAAGATGTGGAATGATCCATTTTTTTTGAAGATTCATAACCCAATACGACTTCACCTTCTTTTGCTAATGCCACACTACAAATGCTTGACGATGTATCAATATTAAGGATATTAGGCATTGCTATTCAATTTTTTTAAATAAGCATCAATACAATTCATACCATCTATAGCAGAAGAAACGATTCCCCCCGCATAACCTGCACCTTCACCCACCGGATATAAATCCTCTATAGACACATGAGATAAGGAATCCGGATCACGGGGAATTCTTATCGGACTGGAAGTTCTTGACTCCAAGCCTATCATAAGCCCTTTATTAGAAACAAAATCCCTGCATTTTTTCCCTATCTGAATTAAGCCAGACTTCAATCTTTCGCTGATTTCTTTCGGGAAAAGGGAATTGAAATCAGCTGAATGGAGTCCGGGTGCATATGAAGTTGATGGTAAGGAATCCGAAAGAGTTCCAACAATAAAATCATTGATTCTTTGAGCCGGGGCATTCAAACCATCTTGACTTTCTTCATAAAAAATTTTTTCCAAAGATTCTTGCAATTTTAGCATTTCAAACGGACCGGATTCTTCAAATCCCGAAATATCTCCCGGATGCAGTTCAACAACATATCCGGAATTTGCCCATTTACCTGAACGGGCTGAAGCCGACATTCCATTGACTACAATCTGTCCATCTTCTGAAACTGCAGGCACAATAACACCCCCCGGACACATACAAAAGGAATAAACCCCTCTCCCATCAACTTGATTTACAAATGAATATTCAGCTGCTGGTAGAAATTCTCCACGTCCCTCGGAAGAATGATATTGCATTTTATCAATTAAAGGTTGAGGATGTTCCAATCTTACTCCAATTGCAATTCCCTTCGGTTCCATCTTGACCCCTTTCCGATGAAGCATTTTGAAAGTGTCCCTTGCTGAATGACCTGTAGCTAAAAAGACAGGTCCTTTTATTATTTCATTTTCGGATGTCTTTATACCTACGGCTTTATTATCCTCCAAAAGGATTTCTTCCATTCTGCAACCGAATTTAACCTCCCCTCCACACTCCCTAATTTTTTCTCTAATATTACGGATAACTTTTGGTAATTTGTCACTTCCTATGTGAGGATGTGAATGTATAAGGATTTCTTCAGATGCACCAAATTGGTGTAAAATTTCCAACACTTCCCTTATGCTTCCTCTTTTTTTGCTTCTTGTGTAAAGCTTTCCATCGCTAAAAGCGCCGGCGCCTCCTTCACCGAAACAATAGTTTGAATCCGGGTCAACTTTCGAGTTTCTGCTGATATTGGCGATATCTATTCTTCGTGAATCCACATCTTTACCCCTTTCCACTATTATGGGTTTAAGTCCCAGTTCAATAGCCCTTAATCCGGCAAATAATCCTGCGGGACCGGCACCTATAATAACAACTTGAGGTGCATTTTCGGGCAATCGTTCATATTTTTTTACGGGGTAATCAAATATAATTTCATTTTGATCAGAAACCAACAAAGCCAAATTTATTTTAACCGGTTGTTTCCGTGCATCTATAGATTTGCGTACTATTTTAAAAGATTTAATACGACCATCTTTTTTTTGAAGTTCTTTTAGAATAAGGGAAGGATTCGATGCTTGAGAAGGCATCAAAGAAAGAGTGATTTCTTTTAAATTGTTATCTGTCATTTTAGTTACGCAAAAATAATTAAAAAGACGCTATTTTTAATTAGATTTGTAGAAATTTATTTACTTTAGAAAGATTCTTAACGGAATGAAAGAAAACGGGCAAGGAATAGGTTTCCTTTTTGATCTTGACGGAGTTATTATTGACAGTGAAAGCCAATACAGCAAAATATGGCGTCAAATTAATTTGGAATTTCCTACAGGAGTTGAAAATTTGGAACAAGTTATAAAAGGATGCACCTTATCTAAAATTCTAAACGATCATTTTGAAACTGAAGAAACGAGAACAAAAGTATCGAAAAGATTACATGAACTTGAAGACCAAATGCATTATGAATATCTACCATTTGCCCGAGAATTCCTTGTGGAATTAAAGAAAAGAAACCTCCCGTGTGTCCTGGTCACCAGTAGTGATAATCAGAAGATGCGACATCTTAGAGATGAGATAGAGGAATTGACAGATTTTTTTGATTTCATTGTAACAGGTGATTTGGTTAAAACCTCGAAACCCTCTCCGGAAGGTTATCTTTTAGGGGCCTCAAAATTAAATATCCCACCCCAAAAATGCGTTGTATTTGAGGATTCGATGCAAGGTGTGATGGCCGGACAAAATGCCGGTTCATATGTTGTAGGAATTATAGGTACATTAACAGAAGAAAAAATATTGCCATATTCCAACATTGTGATAAATAATTTCAATGAATTGGATCTTGACAACCTAATCCAAGAATTAAGAAACAGATGAGCAACAATATACCGTTAGCGGAACGACTAAGGCCTTCTACCTTGGCTGAATATATAGGGCAAAGTCATTTGGTGGGAGAAAACGGAATAATCCGAAAGATGATTGAGGGGGGACGTGTAAATTCTTTCATACTATGGGGACCACCCGGAGTAGGCAAAACCACATTGGCCATGATAATAGCCAAAGCAGTGGAAGCACCTTTTTATACTTTAAGCGCAGTCTCAGCCGGTGTGAAGGAAGTTAGAGATGTGATTGAGAAATGCAGGAATGAAATGAATGGAATTTTCAGTAAGTCAAGACCAATTCTATTCATTGATGAAATTCATCGATTCAGCAAATCTCAACAGGATTCTCTTTTAGGCGCTGTGGAACAAGGAGTTGTAACTCTTATCGGAGCAACAACTGAAAATCCTTCTTTTGAGGTGATTAGACCTTTATTGTCAAGATGTCAGGTCTATACTTTAAAGCCTTTGGATATGGATGATTTGGAAATCCTGGTTAACAGGGCAATTAACGAAGATCCTTTTCTTAAGAAAAGAATTATCAAATTTGAAGAAAAGAATGCTTTGTATAGATTTTCCGGAGGTGATGCCAGAAAACTCTTAAATATTCTGGACCTATTGGAACAATCCACTCCTTCAGGAGAAGCGATTTTGATAAATGATAAGAATGTGACTGAAATTCTTCAGGAAAATCCGGCAGCCTACGACAAGAATGGAGAACTTCATTATGATATAATATCTGCATTTATAAAATCAGTGAGAGGGAGTGATCCGGATGCGGCTGTTTATTGGTTAGCAAGGATGGTGGAAGGAGGAGAAGATCCGGAGTTCATTGCGAGAAGATTAGTTATTCTTGCTGCCGAAGATATCGGTCTCGCAAATCCAAATGCATTATTACTTGCCAACGCTACCTTCGATGCCCTAAAAAAAATTGGTTGGCCCGAAGGAAGGATTATTCTTTCGGAATGTACAGTTTATCTTGCCACTTCCCCTAAAAGCAATTCTTCTTATCTGGCAATAGACAGAGCTTTAGAAGAAGTTAGAAAGAGTGGAAATTTACCCGTTCCGTTACATTTAAGAAATGCACCCACAAAACTTATGGCGGATTTAGGCTATCACGCAGGTTATAAATATGCCCATGATTTCGAAAATCATTATGTCGCACAGCAATACCTCCCGGATGGACTTGAAAATATGAGATTTTGGAAACCTGCAGAAAATCCTCATGAAAAGAAAATGACGGATTATATGAACTCCATTAAAAAGCAAAATCAATAATCAATATGTTAAAGGAATATTATTATCCATCAGAAAAAAGATATGATGGCTGTATGCCTTATAGAAGATGTGGGAAAAGTGGAATCCTACTTCCGGCTATTTCCCTTGGGTTGTGGCATAATTTCGGAGGTGTGGATACTTTAGAGCTTTCCAAGAAAAAAATTCATTATGCATTCGATCACGGGATAACACATTTTGACCTTGCAAATAATTATGGACCTCCTTATGGCTCAGCAGAAGAAACATTTGGAGAGATAATGAAACAATCTTTGAAACCATTCAGAGATGAACTTTTTATCTCTACCAAAGCCGGTCATGACATGTGGGATGGTCCTTATGGTGAATGGGGTTCCAGAAAATATTTGATCAGCAGTTTGAATCAGAGTCTCAAACGAATGAATCTTGAGTATGTGGATATATTCTATTCCCACCGATATGATCCCAATACTCCTCTGGAAGAAACTTTACAGGCCCTCACGGATATAGTGAGAGCAGGAAAAGCATTATATGTGGGAATTTCAAAATATCCACCGGAAGCTGCTCAATTTGCCTATAATTATCTAAAAGAGAATAAAACCCCTTGTCTACTTTACCAAGGAAAGTACAATATTTTTGACAGAGAACCTGAAAATTCGGGCATTTTACAAGGATGCCAAGAAAAAGGGGTAGGTTTCATAGCTTTTTCTCCACTTGCTCAAGGTCTTTTGACAGATAGGTATTTAAATGGAATTCCAGCTGATTCAAGAATAGGAAGAGGCGGTTATTTAAAAAAGGGAGATTTGACAGAGGAAACACTTGAAAGAGTCAAAAAACTCATTGACATTGCAAAAAGAAGGGGTCAATCCCTTGCTCAAATGGCTATCAGTTGGCTTCTAAAAGATGAAAGAGTCACAAGCGTAATCGTAGGAGCAAGCAGCGTGGAACAACTATCAAACAATCTTGAGTCTTTAAATAATCTGAATTTCACGGCAGAAGAACTTGAAGAAATAAATAATATATGAATATGAATAAGATAGCTACACATTTCTATAAATTCCTATCTCCTTTATTGATAACTATATTTTTATTTTATAATGGGAACATAGAGGCCAAAATTCAATTGGATAAAATTATAAGTGGAGCATCAAAAGCATATTCAGCTTTAACCCTTTCGGATGATGATATTAAGAATTATGTGCATGAATATATTATATATTCCGATGCCAACAATAAAGTAGCACCCAATGACAGTGAATACACAACAAGACTGCTAAAGTTAACAGACGGACTTACAGAAGTTGACGGGCAGCCTCTAAATTTTAAAGTTTACATGACAAATGAGGTAAATGCATTTGCATGTGCAGACGGAAGCGTGAGAGTTTATTCAGGGTTAATGGATCTCATGAGTGATGATGAAGTGCTTGGAGTGATAGGCCATGAGATAGGACATGTGGCTCATAAGGACACAAAGAATGCAATGAAACAAGCTTTGCTTAATTCAGCCTTGTTTGATGGTATTGGGGCTACGGGAGAGACTATGGCCAATTTAACGGATTCCCAGTTAGGGGTTATCGGGCAGTCACTCTTAAGTTCAAAATATTCAAGAAAACAAGAAACAAATGCAGATGATTATGGCTATGATTTCTTAAAAAATAACGGCAAGAATCCTTGGTCGATGGCAATGGCTTTTTCAAAACTTCAGGAATTGGAAGCCGGTGGCTCTTCCAATGCATTGGTCAAAATGTTTTCTTCTCACCCACAAACCAAAGACAGGATTACAAATATCATTAAGAAATGTAAGAAAGACAAAATAGCTCCCCCGGAAGGATGTAATTTGTAATAAAATACTAAGACAATAAAGGCTTGAATTTTTTCAAGCCTTTATTGTCTTCTTAGAAACTTTTTTAGTTTTTATGTCTTTCTTGATTTTATCATATTCCTTACAGTATAGTTTCAAACCACATTCATCACATTCCGGATTTCTGGCCTTGCAAACATATCTTCCATGAAGTATAAGCCAATGGTGGGCTGTTGAAATTATATCTTCAGGAAAATATTTAATCAAGGTTTTTTCTGTGGCATAAGGAGTTTTTGAATTAGTGGTCAATCCTATGCGATTGCTTACTCTAAAGACATGAGTATCTACGGCCATTGCTGCTTTATTCCAAACTACAGCCAACATTACATTGGCTGTTTTTCTTCCAACTCCGGGTAGTTTCATCAATCCATCTATATCCGATGGCATTACACCATTAAATTCTTCGGTAAGGATTTTGGCAGCTCGTATTAAATGCCTTGTCTTATTATTGGGGAAAGTGACACTTTTAATAAAAGAATGCACATATTCTTCTGAAGCCTGAGCCAAAATATCGGGTGTGGGGAATGCTTCAAATAAAGCGGGCGTGACCATATTAACCCTTTTATCCGTGCATTGTGCTGATAAAATCACAGCCAGAAGCAAATGGAAAGGAGTATCATACTGCAACTCTGTGGTGGGAGAAGGCATATTTTCAGAAAACCATTCAATGATTTTCTCATATCTTTCTTTTTTTGTCATTGACGTATTTAAAATTTAAGGAGGTATTAACCTCCTTAGTTATTATCGTGCTGATTCAAATTCTTCCAGGAATCTTACATCGTTTTCACTAAACATTCGAAGATCTTTAACCTTATATTTCAAGTTTGTGATTCTTTCAATACCTAAACCAAATGCATACCCGGAATAAATCTCCGGATCTATTCCGCATGCTTTCAGCACATTTGGATCAACCATGCCACAACCTAAGATTTCTACCCATCCTGTTTCCTTACAGAACGGACATCCCTTGCCACCGCAAATATCACAACTTATATCCATTTCTGCAGAAGGTTCTGTGAAGGGGAAATAAGAGGGACGCAATCTGATCTTAGTTTCGGAACCGAACATTTGTTGTGCGAAATTAAGAAGCACTTGACGGAGATCTGCAAATGAAACATTCTTATCAATGTAGAGTCCTTCGATTTGATGGAAGAAACAATGTGCTCTTGCAGAAATGGCTTCATTACGATAAACGCGACCCGGACAAACAATTCTGATCGGAGGTTGGTTTTTTTCCATAGTTCTTGTTTGAACAGAAGAAGTATGCGTTCTAAGCAAAACATCGATCGGATTTCTACTTATAAAGAAAGTGTCTTGCATATCTCTTGCCGGATGATCGGGTGGGAAATTCAATGAAGAAAACACATGCCAATCATCTTCAATTTCAGGACCCTCAGCCACAGTGAATCCCATATCGGAAAAAATTCGAATAATGTCATTTTTCACAATCGATATTGGATGTCTGCTTCCTATGGGGAAGTTTGTGGCACTTCTTGTAAGGTCAATAGAAGAAATGTCTAAAGTATTTTTTGAGGTTGCATTGTCCTTAAGGAAATTATATCTCTCAGTGACATAATTCTTCAACTCATTAAGTTTTTGTCCGAGTTCTCTTTTTTGTTCTGAGGGCACTGTTCTAAATTCTTCCATCAAAGAAGATAAAATACCCTTTTTACTAAGGTATTTTAAACGAAATTCTTCTACCTGTGCAGCCGAATCCGCTTTATAATCATTTACTTCTTTTTTGAGTGCCTCTATTTTTTCAACCATTATGCTTAAAAGTATTTGAAATCTAATTATATTATGCGAAGTTAGTGATTTTTTTGGAAACTATTCCATTTTATGGTACATAAGAAACTTTATCTACATATTGTTCTGTCTCTTTGTAATCTTACCTGATATTACCAAGCATAATTTGAGATAATCTTCAATCTCAGAAAAATTATCTTTTGGTAAAAATAGTTTATACTTACTCTTATCCTTTGTATATAATAAAAGGGAACCAAGAATAAGTTTCTCAGTTCCCAATTTATCTATTGTTTCAAAATTATCTATCGATAATTTCTTCTTCGAGTATCACTTCTTCCGGATTGTCGGTGAGTTGAAGTGCTGCATATTCATCCTTATTGGCTACGACGAGTTTATTATATTCTCTTAAACCTGTACCAGCCGGAATAAGATGACCGCAAATCACATTTTCCTTCATTCCTTCAAGATTGTCAGTCTTTCCTTGGATGGCTGCTTCATTAAGCACTTTTGTAGTCTCCTGGAAAGAAGCTGCCGACATGAAACTTGATGTCTGGAGAGCAGCCCTGGTGATTCCTTGAAGAATCTGTTCCGAAGTAGCGGGAACAGCATCACGCACTTCCATAGGCTTAAGGTCTTTTCTCTTCAATGCAGAGTTTTCATCACGAAGTTTTCTTACGGTGATGATCTGACCATTTTCATATGTGGTGGAATCACCTTTGTCGGTAATTACTTTCTTACCCCATATGTTGTCGTTCTCTTCCATGAATTCTACCTTATCGACAACTTGTTGTTCAAGGAATTTTGTATCACCCGGATCAAGGATGTTCACCTTTCTCATCATCTGACGAACGATAACTTCAAAATGTTTATCGTTGATCTTCACACCCTGCATACGGTAGACATCCTGAACTTCATTTACGATATAGTCTTGCACTGCAGTGGGACCTTTGATGTTAAGGATGTCAGCCGGTGTGATCAAACCGTCAGACAGCGGAGTTCCAGCACGAACAAAATCATTTTCCTGAACGAGGATCTGTTTAGACAAAGGCACAAGATAAGTCTTAACCTCACCCAGTTTTGAAGTAACTGTTATTTCTCTGTTACCTCTCTTAATCTTTCCGAATTTAACCTCGCCATCGATTTCACTCACTACAGCAGGATTGCTCGGGTTTCTTGCTTCAAAGAGTTCCGTTACACGTGGAAGACCACCGGTGATATCACCGGCACTACCGGCAGAACGAGGAATCTTTACAAACACCTCACCCGGAGTGAGAACGTCACCTTCATTGATTAGCAAGTGAGCACCTACAGGCAGAGAGTAAGTACGTAACAAGTTGCCATCTTCATCATAGAATTGGGCAGACGGTACTTTAGCCCTGTCTTTTGATTCGATTATAATCTTTTCACTTAGGTTGGTGCCTTCATCACTTTCAGTATGGAAAGTAATACCCTCTTCCATATTTTCAAAGTGAACTCGACCACCCTCTTCAGAAACAATAACCGCATTGAAGGGGTCCCATTCACATATCATTTCACCAACTTTAACTTCATCACCATCCTTAAAGTAGAGTTTAGAACCATAAGGAATGTTGGCGGTTGTTAAAACGATACCTGATTTAGGCTCGATGATTCTCATTTCTGCAAGACGTCCAACAACTACATCAACATTGTCTTTATTCTTGACAGTTCTGAGTTCATCAATTTCAAGTTTACCATCGTAGCGTGAAGTCACATCCTTTACAGCTGCAACGTTGCTTGCCACACCACCGACGTGGAATGTTCGAAGAGTAAGCTGTGTACCCGGTTCACCGATAGACTGTGCTGCGATGACTCCCACAGCTTCACCTTTTTGCACCATCCTATGGTTAGAAAGGTTTCGACCATAACACTTGGCGCAAACCCCTTTCTTAGATTCACAGGTTAATACCGAACGGATTTCTACAGATTCGATTGGTGACTTTTCAATTCTTTCAGCAATCGCTTCAGTGATTTCTTCACCTGCATGAACAATCACATCATTCGGATTGAAAGGATCAACTATGTCATGAACCGAAACTCTACCAAGAATTCTTTCACTTAGAGAAGCAACAACTTCCTCGTTGTTTTTTATTTCCCTACATTCCAAGCCACGCAATGTTCCGCAGTCATCTTCAGTGATAATTACATCGTGAGCCACGTCTACAAGACGACGGGTAAGATAACCTGCGTCGGCAGTCTTAAGTGCGGTATCCGCAAGACCTTTACGGGCACCGTGGGTAGAGATAAAGTATTCAAGCACTGATAGACCTTCCTTGAAGTTTGCAAGAATGGGGTTTTCAATAATCTGACCTCCTTCTGCACCAGCTTTCTGCGGTTTTGCCATAAGACCACGCATACCGGAAAGCTGACGAATCTGATCTTTAGAACCACGAGCACCGGAATCAAGCATCATATAAACTGAATTGAAACCTTGCTGGTCTTCTTCCATCTCTTTCATCAAGGTATCGGCCACGCGTTTGTTAACATGTGTCCAGATATCGATAACTTGGTTATAACGGTCTTTTTCACCGATAAGACCCATTTGCCAGTTGGCCAACACTTCTTCAACTTGAGCGTTACCTTCTGCAACAAATTCTTCTTTCTTATCAGGGATAATGACGTCACCGAGATTGAATGACAAACCACCACGGAATGCCATCTTATAACCAAGATTCTTGATGTCATCAAGGAATTGTGCTGAACGAGTCACACCACAAGTCTTGATAACCTTACCGATAATGTTACGCAGAGATTTCTTAGATATAATCTCGTTTACATAACCTATTTCTTTAGGCACATACTGATTGAAAAGTACACGACCTACTGAAGTGTCTTTCAGAAGTTTCTTATAGGGTTTACCTTCTTCATCAACATCATCAACCAATACAGTGACCGGAGCATGAAGTGTTACTTTACCTTCATTGTAAGCTATTTCCGCTTCTTCAGGACCATAGAAAACACTTCCCTCACCTTTATCTCCTTTTCTCAACTTGGTGATATAATACAAACCAAGCACCATGTCTTGTGACGGAACGGTGATCGGAGCGCCATTGGCAGGGTTCAGGATATTGTGAGCACCTAACATCAACATTTGTGCTTCCAGGATTGCTTCATTTCCTAATGGAAGATGAACCGCCATCTGGTCACCATCGAAGTCAGCATTGAACGCTGTACAAGCCAATGGATGAAGTTGGATAGCCTTTCCTTCTATCATTTTAGGCTGGAATGCCTGAATACCCAAACGGTGAAGTGTCGGAGCACGGTTCAATAAAACCGGATGACCCTTCATGACATGTTCAAGAATATCCCATACCACGGGTTCTTTTCTGTCAACAATTTTCTTGGCACTCTTAACGGTCTTTACAATTCCACGTTCAATCAATTTTCTGATAATAAACGGCTTGTAAAGTTCAGCAGCCATAAGTTTGGGAATACCACACTCATGCATCTTTAATTCCGGACCAACAACGATAACGGAACGAGCGGAATAGTCAACCCTCTTACCAAGCAAATTTTGACGGAAACGACCCTGCTTTCCTTTCAAACTATCCGATAAAGATTTAAGAGGACGATTCACCTCGCTCTTCACTGCAGATGCTTTACGGCTGTTGTCGAGTAATGAATCCACAGCTTCCTGAAGCAATCTCTTTTCATTACGAAGGATAACTTCCGGAGCTTTTATTTCAATAAGTCTCTTAAGACGATTATTTCTGATGATTACCCTTCTATAAAGGTCATTAAGATCCGATGTGGCGAAACGACCACCATCAAGAGGAACCAACGGACGTAGTTCAGGTGGAATCACAGGCACAGCCTTAAGAATCATCCATTCAGGACGATTTTTGTCAAGACTTGCTATGAAAGAATTAACAACCTGAAGACGTTTCAAGGATTCTGTCTTCTTTTGTTGTGAACCTCCTTTATTGGCTTCGTCACGAAGTTGGTTGGCAAGGCTTTCGAGTTTGATATCCTTAAGAAGATCATAAACAGCCTCTGCACCCATTTTGGCAACGAACTTATTTGGATCTTCATCCGGTAGCAATCTTTGTTCTTCCGGAAGATTGTCTATTATGTCGAGATATTCTTCCTCTGTAAGAAGATCCAATTTCTCCTTACCGGTAGTGCCCGGGTTGATAACTACATATCTTTCATAATAAATGATAGAATCGAGTTTCTTGGAGGGCAAACCGAGAAGATAACCGATTTTATTAGGAAGTGACCTGAAGTACCAGATATGAGCGACAGGAACAACGAGTTCTATATGACCCATTCTTTCCCTTCTCACCTTTTTTTCAGTCACTTCTACACCACAATGGTTACATACGATACCTTTGTAGCGAATTCTCTTATATTTACCGCAGTGGCATTCGTAGTCTTTTACCGGACCGAAAATCTTTTCGCAAAACAAACCGTCTCTTTCCGGTTTATATGTACGATAGTTGATAGTTTCCGGTTTCAGAACTTCTCCGCTACTTTTAGCCTTGATCTCTTCCGGAGACGCAAGTGCTATAGTGATCTTAGAGAAATTACTTTTGAGTTTATTGTCTCTTTTTAATGCCATATGTTAATTTTTCTCCTATTTCTAAATTATTCAAGTGTAATGCTGAGACCGAGACCTCTCAATTCATGGAGAAGCACGTTGAGGGATTCAGGAATACCCGGATTAGGCATTGGATCACCTTTTACGATTGCTTCGTATGCTTTACTTCTACCCATTACATCGTCACTCTTGATAGTAAGGATTTCTTGAAGGATATGAGCAGCACCGAAAGCTTCAAGCGCCCAAACCTCCATTTCACCAAATCTTTGACCTCCAAACTGTGCCTTACCACCGAGAGGTTGCTGAGTAATCAATGAATACGGACCAATGGATCTTGCATGCATCTTGTCTTCAACCATGTGGCCAAGTTTAAGCATGTAGATCACACCTACAGTTGCCGGTTGGTCAAAACGATCACCCGTGCCACCGTCATACAAATATGTTTTACCATATCTTGGCAAACCCGCCTTATCAGTCCATTCATTAAGATCATCAAGGCTTGCACCATCGAAAATAGGTGTTGCAAATTTCTCGCCAAGTTCTTTACCGGCCCAACCTAAGACAGTCTCAAAAATCTGTCCCAAATTCATACGAGACGGCACACCAAGCGGATTCAAAACTATGTCAACAGGAGTTCCATCTTCCAAGAAAGGCATATCTTCCTGACGAACCACTCTTGAAACAATACCCTTGTTACCATGTCGGCCTGCCATCTTATCACCAACGCCGATTTTACGTTTCTTTGCAATATAAACTTTAGCCAATTGCATGATTCCGGAAGGCAGTTCATCACCGATTGTAATGTCAAATTTCTTGCGTCTCAACTCACTGTCAATCTTCTTTGATTTCCTCAAATAATTGGTAATCAAGTCCGTCACCATATCGTTGATTCGAGGATCATCTGTCCAATCGGCAAGATTGATAGTTTCATAATCTATGTTCCCAAAAGTTTGATCATCAAATCTTGCACCTGTAGGAATAATATCTGCACCGATAAAATCTTTTACACCGGCAGATTTTTTCCCTTTCAGAAGAGTCTTCAACTTGCTAACAAGAAGTTCCTTCAGTTCAGCCTGTTTGTCTTCATATTGTTCATCAAGAATAGGAAGCTGGGCGTTTGCACTCTTCTTGTTATTCTTGTTTTTTACTGCCCGTGAGAAAAGATTTGTTCCAATAACAACTCCCTTCAAAGAAGGAGTAGCTTTCAAAGAAGCATCTTTTACATCACCTGCTTTATCACCAAAGATAGCACGTAGAAGTTTTTCTTCAGGAGTCGGGTCACTTTCCCCTTTAGGAGTAATTTTACCGATCATAATGTCTCCAGGTACCACATGCGCTCCCACTCGGATGATGCCTCTTTCATCAAGGTCCTTGGTGGCTTCTTCACTCACATTTGGAATATCACTTGTAAGTTCTTCCATACCACGTTTGGTTTCTCGAACTTCAAGGGAATATTCATCTACATGCACTGAAGTAAGGATATCCTCCATCACCATGCGTTCGTTAAGCACTATGGCATCCTCATAATTATAACCTTTCCACGGCATAAAAGCAACTTTAAGGTTTCTACCGAGGGCAAGTTCACCATTCTGAGTAGAATATCCTTCCGTGAGGATGTCACCTTTTTTTACTCTCTGGCCTACTTCACAAATAGGACGAAGGTCGATAGTGGTGCTTTGATTGGTTCTCCTAAACTTAGGAATCTTATATTCTTTAACGGCCGGTTCAAAAGATACAAATTCTTGATCTTCTGTGCGGTCGTATTTTATTTTAATTAAAGTGGCATCAACGTATTCAACCACACCCTCACCTTCAGCCATAATCTGGGTCCGTGAGTCACGAATCAATTGACCTTCAATACCGGTTCCCACGATCGGCGCTTCACATCTTAATAATGGAACAGCCTGACGCATCATGTTTGATCCCATCAACGCACGGTTAGCGTCATCATGCTCCAAGAATGGAATAAGCGAGGCGGCAATTGAAGCGATCTGAATCGGAGAAACATCCATAAGATTAACGTTTTCCGGAGAAACAATCGGGAAGTCAGCTTCCAATCTCGCTTTCACCTTAGATCTTACAAATGTACCGTCGTCGTTGAGAGGAGCGTTACCCTGTGCGATAACCTTTCCTTCTTCCACTTCAGCAGCCATATATACAACATCCTTATTATCAATATCTACCTTTCCGTTAGAAACTGTTCTATAAGGAGTCTCAATAAAACCAAGATTATTGATCTTAGCATATACACAGAGCGAAGATATCAAACCGATGTTCGGGCCTTCAGGTGTTTCAATAGGACAAAGTCTTCCATAGTGAGTATAATGCACGTCACGCACTTCGAAACCGGCACGTTCTCTTGAAAGACCACCGGGACCTAAGGCAGACATACGACGTTTATGGGTTATTTCAGCCAATGGATTGGTTTGATCCATAAACTGAGACAAAGCGTTAGTACCGAAATATGTATTGATAACGGATGAAATTGTCTTTGCATTTATGAGGTCGATAGGTTTGAAAACCTCATTGTCGCGGATATTCATTCTTTCACGAATAGTCCTTGCCATTCTTGAAAGTCCTGTAGAGAACTGATTGTATAATTGTTCTCCTACGGTTCTTACACGACGGTTGCTTAAGTGGTCGATATCATCGACATCACTTTTTGAATTGATCAAACCTATCAAATATTTGATGATAGCAATTATATCATCACGAGTCAAGACCTTAACATTATCAGGAATATTAAGGTTTAATTTCTTATTTATGCGGAAACGGCCCACTTCTCCGAGATCGTAACGTTTTTCAGAGAAGAATAAATTAGTGATAACCTCACGTGCAGAAGCATCATCCGGTGGTTCAGCGTTTCTCAACTGACGATAAATATGCTGAATTGCTTCTTTTTCAGAGTTCGATTGGTCTTTCTGAAGGGTGTTGAATATAATGCTGTAGTCAATGGCACTGACATTTTCTTTTTCCAAAAGAACTGTTTTCGCACCACTCTCAATTATAGCGTTTATATGTTCTTCAGTCAATTCAACCCCACGGTCAACAATCTGCTGAGTTCTTTCCACTGAAACGACTTCACCTGTTGTATCATCTGAAAAGTCTTCTATCCAGCTTTTAACTACTCTACCGGCAAGTTTTCTACCGATAACCTTTTGAAGGCTTTCTCTATCAGCCTTCACTTCTTCAGCAAGGTCAAAAATCTGTATAATATCTTTATCGCTTTCGAGTCCAATAGCTCTCAATAATGTAGTGACAGGAAGTTTCTTTTTCCTATCGATGTAAGCATACATCACATTATTGATGTCTGTGGCAAACTCTATCCAACTTCCTCTGAAAGGAATAATACGGGCTGAATAAAGTTTGGTACCGTTGGCATGAGTGCTCTGACCAAAGAATACGCCGGGCGAACGATGTAACTGAGACACGACTACCCTTTCGGCTCCATTTATCACAAATGTTCCTTGCTCGGTCATATATGGGATTGGACCCAAATATACATCCTGAATCGTGGTATCGAAATCTTCGTGATCCGGGTCGGTGCAATATAGTTTCAGTTTAGCCTTAAGAGGGACACTATAAGTCAAACCTCTCTCAAGACACTCTTCTATAGTGTATCTCGGGGGATCAATATAATAGTCAAGAAATTCGAGAACATAATTATTACGAGTGTCCGCAATGGGGAAATTTTCTTCAAAAACTTTGTATAGACCTTGATTTTTACGCTGTTCCGGCGGAACGTCTAACTGAAGAAAATCCTTAAAAGATTTAAGCTGCACCTCTAAGAAATCCGGGAAAGGAAGTGGATTCTTAATAGAGGCAAAATTAACACGTGGTTTATCAGTGGTTGGTACTGCCATTTCGTTTTCCTTCTTAATGGATCAAATTTTGAAAGGTGAAACGGAATTAAATATTCCGGAATAAGAGGCATAGCAAATTGTATGCCAAAAAAAGGTTAAGAACACACCTTTCGAGTGCTCTTAACCTATTTTGGAGATAAGATAAATCTTACTTAAGCTCAACTTCAGCACCGGCCTCTTCAAGCTGTTTCTTCAAACCCTCAGCTTCTGCTTTGGGGAGACCTTCTTTAACAACACCGGGAGCGCCGTCCACGAGAGCCTTGGCTTCTTTAAGACCAAGACCGGTGAGTTCCTTCACGAGTTTAACGACTGCAAGTTTGCTTGCGCCGGCTGATTTGAGGACAACATCGAAGTTAGTCTTTTCTTCTTCAGCAGGAGCACCAGCGGCAGCCGGGCCAGCTGCAACAGCTACAGCAGCTGCTGCCGGTTCGATACCATACTCATCCTTAAGGATCTGAGCGAGCTCGTTAACTTCTTTTACGGTGAGGTTCACCAATTGTTCTGCAAATGCTTTTAAATCTGCCATTGTTGTATCTGTTTTTAATTTTTGCGTTAGTAATTTTATTTGTTAGACAAGGTCTCGAGAACTCCGTGAAGCTTGTTGCCTCCACTCTGAAGAGCGCTGACAACATTCTTGGCCGGGCTCTGAAGCAAGCCGATGATATCACCGATAAGCTCGTTCTTGCTCTTGATGCTGCTCAGGGCGTCTAACTGGTTTTCCCCGATATATACCGACTCCTCGACAAAGGCTCCCTTCAACAAGGGAAGCTTTTCGTTTTTCTGGCGGAATTTCTTTATCAGCTTGGCCGGGGCATTACCCACGTTGCTAAGCAAGAGAGTGGTCTCGCCATGGAGAAGTCCGTAGAGTTCCGAATAATCGGTTGTGCTGTTCTCAAAGGCTTTCTTGAGAAGAGTGTTTTTCACACACAGCATCTTTACATTGTCTTTGAAACATGCACGTCTCAAAGCGCTTGTCTTCTCGGCGTTAAGGCCCGATGTCTGTGTGAGGTAGACACATGAATATTCAGCAAGCGTATTGCCTATCTTCTCGATTACAAGTGCTTTATCTTCCTTTTTCATCTCTTCTTCCTTTTTTAGTCAGCTATAGATTTAGAATCCACCTTCACCCCGGGGCTCATGGTGCTGGATAGATAAATGCTCTTGATATAGGTGCCCTTGGCTGTGGCCGGTTTAAGTTTTATCAATGTGTTGATAAATTCCTTGGCATTGTCGGTCATTTGCTCGGGGGTGAAGCTCACCTTCCCTATAGAGGCGTGAACGATACCGGTTTTGTCTACCTTGAAGTCGATCTTACCCTGCTTAACCTCTTTGACAGCCTTTGCAACATCCATTGTCACTGTGCCGCTCTTCGGGTTAGGCATAAGGCCGCGAGGACCAAGAATCCTACCTAACGGACCAAGTTTACCCATCACGGAGGGCTGAGTGATGATAACATCCACATCTGTCCATCCGCCTTTGATCTTATCGATATATTCATCTAATCCCACATAGTCGGCTCCGGCTTCTTTGGCCGCTGCCTCTGCATCGGGATTACAAAGCACTAATACTCTCACCTGCTTACCTGTGCCATGAGGCAAGGAAACTACACCACGCACCATCTGGTCGGCCTTCCTCGGGTCTACTCCAAGACGTACGTCAATGTCAAACGAAGCATCAAACTTTGCATAGTTCACTTCCTTTACCTTTTCTGTGGCTTCAGCCAATGTATAGGATTTGCCGGGTTCAATCTTCGACAAAGCCAACTTCTGAT
>JAFLTP010000070.1 GCA_022510405.1 Muribaculaceae bacterium
ATCCGGGTATCCAAACAAAAGCGGCAGAAGATGGGAACACCTATGCCATACAGGCTACCTTCGGCGTGTCACGTCTACAGACAACCGACGACAGTTCCTTGCAGATAAGGGACGGTCAAACCGGAGATCTTCTTCTCCAGATCGGAGGGGAGGGAGACCAAAGTTTCTCGCAATGGCTTGCCGACTACTTCAATTATACCTACGGTGACCAGGAATTCCTTGACCGTGAATATAATTTCGGAATAGATATAAAGATGAGCGACGACAATGCCTGGGAGTGGTACCAGATAGGATGTTCGATCCTCGGATGGGGTAAACGAGTTTACAACTATACTCTCCATTAAGAGAAAGCAGTTTTTAAGCCCTGTGGAAAAATAAAAAGCCAATAGAACCTTGCGGTTCTCTTGGCTCCCAAAAGAAGAAAAACAATGAACTTGATTCATATCACATATAAAAACATAAAGAGCCTAATGCAAGTCGCATGGCGCACAGTCATCGGCACCCGACAATCGGCATTGGCCACTTGTCTCATAGCATTAGGATCCTGCCTATTGGCTTCCTGCTCTGAAGAGGGAGTTGCAGTGCCTGAGAATAAGAATGAGGAACCCTCTAACCATCAATATTACATCACCCTCAATGTGAATAATAATCCACAGTCTTCAACAAGGGGTGAAACCAATAATGATGGTTCGTCAACAAATGGAACTTTAGAAGGGGTTGAAAATGAAAATATAATGACCTCAGCCACAATTTATCTTTGTGTAAATGATGAGGTAAAAGTAACGCTTCCATCAGACTATGTAGGAGAACTTTCTTCTTCTAACAATTCCTATCAGATAAGGGTTGCAATAGATGATATAAACTCTTTGGCCGAACTTGCAGGGAAAAAAGTGCAATTCCTGATTGTTGGTAATACTGATAAATTCACTTATACTTTAAATAAGGGCGGTAAACCGTCAGAGACGACATTTTCTCTTACTTCGGTAGGCACAACACCCATAGAGGATTTCGGTACAGATAATAAGGGTAAAAGGTTACCATTGGTAAATGCCAAATCTTATACCGTGACAATTCCTCAAAGTAGCGGAGTTAATGCAGTTGACGCAGTGAAAGCTATGTTCGACAGATTCACACCTACAATAGCTTGGTGGGATGTTAATGAGGACTGGGATTCTGATTCTGCCAATAAAGGTGCTATTGTGGAAATGGAAAGAGCCGTTGGCCGTTTCGAATTCAAAGATGCAGCAAGACCGGGTAATGATGATAATCCTTTGCCCACAGATCCTTATGTTTACAAAGTTCCAACCGTAGGCGTAACAGATAAATTGCAAATTAAGTTGTATTCAATGCAGCCGTTTAATGTTAATAGTCAGAGTTATCTTTTCCGTCATACCTCTGCCGGCACTCTTGAGGCTGCTAATACCACTCCCATTCTTTTCAATAATGAAAGAGACAATTCCGACAAGGATAATTATTATAATTGGATAGCCTCACCGGATTGGACTACATCGGGAACCTTTGGAAAGACAGCTACGTTCCTTAACCCTATAACTGTTTCCTCTACAAATTATAGTGTTACCGGTACAAATGGTATAATCAAAATTGAGGATCTCGAAAAAAGAATTAAAACAGAGACTGATGGTTATTATCCGTGGTGCTATATAAGTGAAAACACTATACCCTCAGTTGACTTGATGGAAGATTATCAAGAGGTAACTGTAAGTGGAGAGAAGCAGATGCAACCATTGGTTACACAATATGCAACCGGAGTGATTTTCAATTTCATAGTTCTCGGTAAAGACGGTAAACCTTTGGTATATGAAACACCATCTTCAACGGAATCCGATATAGAAACCGCAAGCAATTATCCGGAAGGTGTATATAATTCCACCGACCATGAGGGCTGGATATTCATTATCGACAATAATGGCAAATGGATTGAATGTGAACCGGTAGATATATCAGTGATTGAAAACGGTGAAGCAAAAACTTATAAATCATTTATCTTGAATTATATCGCAAGTATAGTTCATAACAATGGTACAAAAAAAGCTGAAGGAAAGAATTTCGCTCCCATGTATTACGGGATAGTAAGAAACAACACTTATCAGATGACTGTAAGAGGAGTTTCAGGGTTACCACTGCCTCAGGATCCACGTTCAATGTATTTACAATTACAGGTAAACGTGCTGCCATGGAACGTAAGAAAGAACGAATTTTATTTCTAAAAATGAAATTATATAACATCATAAAATATATATCAGCAACCTTTAAACCCTCCAACTTCGGGAGAGTGGGAGGATGCATAGGGTTAGGAAGCCTTCTGTGCTTGCTTATCCTATCCTCGTGTATCAACGAGAGTTTCGATGAATGCAATAATCGAGATGGTAACTACGACTCTGAGGTAAACTATTATATCGCTCTTGATATCGTTCCGGCATCGGACACCACTCGAGGTACAACTGAAGACGAAGGCACTTCCACAGATGGAACAAACAACGGGGTTGTTAAAGAGCAATCCGTTGAAACAGCAGCAATTTATTTCTTTAATGTTATAGGTGGTGATTACGTTTGTCATTTCACAACCTCCAACTCTCCCAATGCTCTTATGAGTGCGGAAGTAGCCAATACTACAAAGAATTATACTTTAACCCAGAAAATGGAGATAAGTGATATCAGAAAGATTTTAGGTAAGAAGTTGAACGTGTATGTACTTACCAATCTTTCTACTTATCCCAACGTTTCGGCAAATTCCACGGAAGAAAATTTCTTGAATAATACTTTCAACACCTCATTTGGAGAAGGATTTTCTCAAGTGTTTGGAACAACCGGTATAGCTTGTCCCATGGGAAATATTGAGAAATGTGAGTTAGATTTAACACAATTTGCACCAGATTCCGAGAATCCGACGGATGGGGAAATTTATGCTTTAGCAAATACTCTTTTCACTGCTTCTTATACCGGTACCGGTTATAAAGCAGGCGACAAGTTATATAAGATAACAGGGTCCTTAAAAATCGAAAAGATGATTGCAAGGATTGATTATAAGTGCGGTAATACTATTTCATTTACAGATGGAAATGAAAGTGTAGATGTAAATAATTTATATGTAATGTCCGGACATACCGCTAGTGTAGAGAACTGCAATGCTTCCACCGGAGGAGCTTATCTTAAATTGAGAAACATTACAATTTTCAATGCTTCTAAAGAGGCATATCTTTTCAGGCATACTGCAAAAGGTGACAATACAGGTGCAACTTATAATGATGGTTATACGATAGAACCTTTTGATAATGAAAACCATGCTTTAGCAAATGGTGAATATACATGGGTTGCTGATTGTAATTGGAACAAAACAAATTCATTCTTCAATGCACCAACCATCGGTGATGAAACATGGTCACTGACTACTGAAGACCCGGACGCATCTAAATCTGCAGATGATATTATTAAGACTACTGTAACAGGATATGACAACGACGGTTTCTCGCCGTGGTATTATGTAATGGAAAATACAGTACCGTCAACCGACTTGATGACACTTTCCAATTGCACGGGCCTGGAGTTTGAATTGGTATTGTGGGATCCAACCACCAGTTCTCCCTATGAAGGTGTTAGCGATGAGGATGTAAGAATCACTCGTAATTCGGATAGTTATTATCAGAAGTTGGAATACGTATCAACCGGGAGTGATGGCAAAGGGTATTTCCGTTTGATTTACAAATATCTAATACCGCATAATTCCACAGTGAATTCCACAACAGGTGGTACCAACACCGGAGCCACCGATGTGAACGGCAAAGATGGACAGGTAACTAATGGACAGCAAACTGATGGACAAGGAACTGATGGACAGGTAACTTCTCGTAATCCTATGCATTACGCAATAGTACGCAACAACATCTATCAAATCAGTCTCTTGGGTATCAAGAACCTTCCGGATCCTCGCCAACCGGATAACATGATATTGCAGGTGAGTGTGAATATAGCGGATTGGGATGTACGTAAAGATGAAAATGTAACCCTGTTTTAAACAGTAAAACAGTAAGTATTTGATGGTTTTGGATGTTGATAATATGACCAAAAAAGAAGGGGGTCTCCAACTGACCTCCCTCTCGGCAAACTTTCTAAGCCTTAGGATCAACAGGGATCCATATCTTGAAGACTTGGTCTTTATCAGATCCAACAGCCTTACCATTGATGCTTATAATCCTGCAATCAACAAGCTTATACAGCTGGCCTTTTTGAAACTTAAACAAGGTGCTCACGGCGTAACCTCCTTTCTCCGGGCAATACCCCCGGTCAAAATAAAAGTTTTATCCAACCTGGATAAAACTATAAACCCGGTAGTTGGATCCCGGGTTTACGTCCTCAGAGAGAGGAAAGAAGTTGGAGATATACTCCGTGATTTGTTTAAGTTTCACTGCAAAGATACAAAATAATTTTGAATTAGTGAAAGTAGATGAAAATTAAAAACCTTATAAATAAGATATTTGTTTCCTCCAAATTCTCCT
>JAFLTP010000071.1 GCA_022510405.1 Muribaculaceae bacterium
AGGAGAATTTGGAGGAAACAAATATCTTATTTATAAGGTTTTTAATTTTCATCTAAAGCGGTTAATTCAAAATTGTTTTATTGTCTACCCCAAGCTTTTTATTTCAGTGAGGTTGATTATTAACTTGTTTTCATCAACTTCCGAAACATTTATTGTTTACAGTTTAAAACAGGGTTATATCATCATCATATCTCACATCCCAAGGCCATATCTTGACATCTATTGTGAGAGTCAATGCGTCAGGTTCATGGAGATCCGGCAAATTATTTATACCTTTGAGCGATAGCTGATATATATTGTTTCTCACTATGCCGTATTGCATCGGTATAAGAGTTGTGGCAGTTCCTTCAGTGTCAACTTCATTACCGTCAGATGGATCCACATGAGTTCCTGTATTTGTATAAGCAATATTATGCGGAATGAGATATTTGTATATTAAGTAATAGTAACCGGTTTTGGTGTTAGCCCCATCGGCTGTGCCCTCTTCAGAACTTTCCCCTGAATTATCACCCGTATCACCGGAGACTTCAGAAGAGGCAGTGCTCTCCATGAAAGAAAGAACACGATAATAGCCGTCATCCTTGGTGATACGAACTTCTTTTAATCCATCACCTGTATAGATATCTCCATCTTTTTTGCATAACACTACTTCCAGCAGAAGACCCGTACAATGCTGAAGGTCCATCTCGGAGGTTTTAGAAACTGTATTCTCCATTACATAAAAACATGGGGAATAAGTTGTGGAAGTGCCTTTTACTTTATCAGCCGAAACTATTCCATCTGTTAGTGGGTTGAACTCCCTGGTGTCTACGTTATAAAGTTGGCTTAAAGTAGGGGTAAGAGTATTGGAACTATAACTTGAAATCCACGTATATGGAGATTCTGCGGTAGTTCCGGTTGAAGAATAAGCAGACTCAAACCCAAAAGGTTTAACAGTAGTACCTGCCTCTTTATAAGTGCCCTCAGCAGTATGACGGAAATCATAGGCTGCTGAACCGGCATTGAATAGCGCTATTCTATTCAATTTGAGATAAACGCCTCCACCGGCGATATTGCAATCGTCAACGTTGGCAGTATGGTGGGGAAGTTCATAAGTATTGTCATAATCAGTATTGCTTCCATCCTTATAGTCGATTCTTGCTATCATTCTTTCGAGATCAAGAGCCTTCGGAATCACATATAACCGGTCACCTGCTTTATATCCGGTTCCGGTATAATTCTGATTGAAAAGACTCAGAATCTTATTATACGCATCCTCATCAGAACTATAAGTATACTCTAAAAGGTCAAGTTCAAATTTTTCATAGTTTGCCATGGGACATAGCATACCTCCATCCTTGAAATCCAGAGAAAACCCGGTTCCTAAGGTGCTGACACTGAAAGTTTCTTCCAAGAATTCGGATTCTTCAGTACCTTTCGTTGTATTTTCTTCATCGGTAGTCTCCGCATCCGGATATGTATCCAGATTTGCCAATACATATATATGAGTCTTCTTACCAAGGATTTTCTTGATATCTGAAACTTCGATTTTCTTGGTTATGGAATAGGATGAAGAGCGGTTCTGGGTTGTCGGAGTTAACTCTTCAATACCCTCTAAAGTATTGAAGGTATAAAGCAATTTGCCATTCGTGCTACTTGTATTTCCGGTTACATCAAAGAAATAGAGACTGACATTGCTTACTTTATTTTCGTTGCCCAAACCGTTCTGTGTACCGTCGGAAGAACCTCCGTTATTACCTATTGTAGTACTTCTTGACTCTACATTACCCAAAGGACGAATGTCAAGTTTTATATAATAGTCATTCCCCTCCACGAGTTCTTGTGCACTTTGGCAAGGAGCCACTTCTTCATTGATACAGGAGGTCAATGTAAGGGCTGCCAAGGCAAAGACCGCTAAACTCGCACAGAGTACGAATCCATGTGGTTTTTTCTTTATTATAGATTTCAGATTAGTCATCATTAGAAATAGAAATCGTTTTTACGTACATTCCAAGGTAGCACATTCACATTCAACCTCAAGTACATGCTCTTCGGTTCACGAGGTAACGGTAATCCGTCGATTCCTTCTACCGACATCTGGTATGTATTGTTTCTCACCACCCCGTAAAACATCGGTGCGAATTTGTTTTCGTCTGGTGCATATTCTGAATCATCGTTATGAACTATGCAGGCGATGTACGTCAGGAAGTAGTATGATCCTTCCTTACCATCTATGGTAGCGGTTTCCGGAGCCACGTCCACCCAGTACTCATCTTTATCAGTGATTGTGATATACCTTCCGGTTTTAGCTGCTTCAGTAGTAATAGAATTAGTTATCTCAATAGGATATTTATCTCTATTTTCAGAATATTGGAGCGGTTTACCTTCTTGGTTCAAAACCAATACTTTGAAGGCTACACCGGTAGCATATTTAGCAGCTAAAAGATCTGTTGTGCTTGTTGTTTCGGAAGTGGCAGTCTTGAAAGGCATCAATTCTGTGGAATAAACCGTGTTCTCACTAACATAACACCAAGGATGATAACCATCTCCTGAACCATTGGTACGAGAATTTAGTTCTGATATTGTTATTGTTCCATCATTTTCAGGATCTGTGGAATCAATAATATAAGCATCTTTATTATCATTAAGACTCAGCGGATTCAAGAAATTTCTTCCAGTCGAAGCGAAAGAATATCCAACATTTGCCGTATAATTCCAGTCGGGATTTGCTACCCAGTTGTAGCCGCCAGTTATAATCTCGTTCCCGAATAGTTCTGCTTTACCTGTAGCTGTCTTCCCAGTTCCTTCAGCTTTAGCAGAATGTCTGAAAAGATAGGATTCTTTGTTTATGTTGAATGGAGTGAGTGAATATAGTTTCACATACACATTCAGATCTCCGACCTGGAAATTATGATCTTCTTTCAAAATTTCATTTGATGTTTCCGCCCTCTTGTCTTTGTATTCAAGACGGGCTACCGCTCTTTCAAGTTTAAGGACATTGTTGTTGTCGTTATCTTTAACATCCCACCAGGCGATGGTAGCAGTTCTTCTCTCAAACAAAGATTTTACAACATCCAATTCAGTTTTACCGGAAGTCTTTCCTGGTATGGAAACTTTGAATTCCTTTGCGTTCACCAGAGGCATTATATGTCCGGATGATCCGTAATTACCTATCGGCATGTCCTCAACACCTGAGATTGAGAACTTGGCTGCTTCCAAATTGTCGCCAATTCCAACACCGGTTGGAGAGAACAGAGTTTTATTGGAACCATAAGTTGTATTCCCTACCAAGAATAATTGAACATCCTGTTCCGAGCTTCCCACAATAGAAGAAAGAGCAGATGGATCCTCACCAAGCTCAATACGGATAGTTGATTCTCCATCTGTGTTGGTAGTGGAAATATAGTTGGCAGGGAAAGATGCTTTCACCACATCGTCTATACAGAAATATAAGGTGGCTGAAACTAAAGCCGTTTCATCGGTAGTACCGGGAAGAACACCACTTGAAGAATACCCGTTATTCTCATCCTTAGTAGAAGAACTTCTCGTTACCGCTTCAGTTGGATTTGAAACCCTTAGGGTTATATAGTAAGAATCAGAATTGGCAGCTTGGGATTGATCAACTGTTTGAGGTTCTTCAATGGCAGATTCAGAGCAGGATGCAAGTAGGCAGGTGCCTAATGCTATGAGACAAGTGGCCAATGCCGATTGTCGAGTGCCGACGACTGTGCACCATGCGACTTGCATTAGGCTTTTTATGTTTTTATATGTGGTATGAATCAAGTTCATTGTTTTTTTCTTTTGGGAGCCAAGAGAACCGCAAGGTTCCTTTGGCTTTTTATATTTCCACAGGCTTAAACCTGCTTTTTCTTAATGGAGGGTATAGTTGTATACTCGTTTACCCCATCCGAGGATCGAACATCCTATCTGGTACCACTCCCAGACATTGTCGTCACTCATCTTTATATCGATTCCGAAATTATATTCACGGTCCAGGAATTCCTGGTCACCGTAGGTATAATTGAAATAGTCGGCAAGCCATTGAGAGAAACTTTGGTCTCCCTCCCCTCCGATCTGGAGAAGAAGTTCGCCAGTTTGACCGTCCCTTATCTGCAAGGAACTGTCGTCGGTTGTCTGTAGACGTGATACGCCGAAGGTTGCCTGTATGGCATAGGTGTTCCCATCTTCTGCCGCTTTTGTTTGGATACCCGGAT
>JAFLTP010000072.1 GCA_022510405.1 Muribaculaceae bacterium
CAGGGGTAGAGCACTTCCTTGGTAAGGAAGAGGTCACGGGTTCAAATCCCGTCATTGGCTCGAAAGAATAAAATAATAAACAAAATAATTCAAACAAACCTATGGCAAAAGAAAAGTTCGAAAGAACCAAACCGCACGTAAACATCGGTACCATTGGACACGTAGACCACGGTAAAACAACCCTTACTGCTGCTATCACTAAGGTGCTTGCTGAAAAAGGTCTTTCTGAAGTTCGTTCATTTGACTCAATCGACAACGCTCCTGAAGAAAAAGAGCGTGGTATCACTATCAATACTGCACACGTAGAGTATCAGACAGCTAATCGTCACTATGCACACGTTGACTGCCCGGGACACGCTGACTATGTAAAGAACATGGTTACAGGTGCTGCTCAGATGGACGGTGCTATCATCGTGGTTGCTGCTACTGACGGTCCGATGCCTCAGACTCGTGAGCACATCCTTCTCGCTCGTCAGGTAAACGTTCCGCGTCTTGTTGTATTTATGAACAAGTGTGACATGGTTGACGACGAAGAGATGCTCGAACTCGTTGAAATGGACATGCGTGACCTTCTCCAACAATACGAATATGATGGTGACAACACTCCTATCATCCGTGGCTCAGCTCTTGGCGCTCTCAACGGCGAAAAAGAATGGGAAGACAAGGTGATGGAACTTATGGATGCTGTTGATACTTGGATTCCACTTCCTCCGCGTGACGTTGACAAACCATTCCTTATGCCGGTTGAAGACGTGTTCTCAATCACAGGTCGTGGTACTGTTGCAACAGGCCGTATTGAAACAGGTGTTGTAAAAGTTGGTGACGAAGTTCAAATCCTTGGTCTCGGTCAGGATCGTAAATCAACTGTTACAGGTGTTGAAATGTTCCGTAAGCTTCTTGACGAAGGTCAGGCTGGTGACAACGTAGGTCTTCTTCTCCGTGGTGTTGACAAAGATGAAATCCGTCGTGGTATGGTTATCTGTCACCCGGGTAAAGTTCAGCCACACGATCACTTCAAAGCTCAGGTTTATATCCTTAAGAAAGAAGAAGGTGGCCGTCACACTCCGTTCCACAACAAATATCGTCCTCAGTTCTACATCCGTACTCTTGACGTAACCGGTGAAATCACTCTTCCGGAAGGTGTAGAAATGGTAATGCCTGGCGATAATGTTGAGATCGACGTTAAGCTCATCACTCCGGTAGCTTGCGATCAAGGTCTTCGTTTCGCAATCCGTGAAGGTGGTAGAACAGTAGGTTCAGGCCAGATCACTCAAGTGATTGAAGACTAATAATAAAAGACAAATCAGAAATTGATTGATATTAAAATGGAGCCTTCGGCTTAAAAGGAGGCTCCATTAATTACGGGAATAGCTCAGTCGGTAGAGCACTGGTCTCCAAAACCAGGTGTCGGGAGTTCGAGCCTCTCTTCCCGTGCCAACGTAACTACGATATGAAATTATTTAATAGTATAAAGGAATCTTATGACGAATTAGTATATAAGGTTTCCTGGCCGACTCAAAAACAACTTGTCAATAGTTCAGTGCTCGTTTTGGTAGCTTCCGTCATTATCGCAGCGTTTATCTGGGTCGTTGATAAGATTTTCAACATGCTGATGGAAATCATCTATAGCATCAGTTTCTAATCATTAAAAATTGTCTCAATGGCTGAAGGGAAAAAAGAATGGTACGTATTACGTGCCATAGCAGGCAAAGAGGCTAAGGTCAAGGAGGTGCTTGATGCAGCCATCAAAAACACCGATCTTGGCAATTTTGTTTCCCAAGTATTGATTCCGACTGAAAAGGTTATCACTTCACGCAATGGCAAGAAAGTGGTGAAGGAAAAGAATCTCTACAGTGGTTATGTCTTTGTTGAGGCTCAACTCACTGGAGAGGTGATTTATGAACTTCGCAACACTACAAATGTCATTGATTTTTTGCGTGGTAGAAGTAAGTCTGCAATGCCGGAACCTTTAAGGGAATCAGAAGTGATGAGAATGTTGGGCGCTGTTGATGATTCTCAGAATGTTCAAAATGACGAAGCGTTTGACTATTTGGTGGGAGAAACCGTTAAGGTTAATTACGGACCTTTCTCGGGTTTCACCGGTACCATTCGTGAAGTAAATGCCGAACGAAGAAAAGTCAAAGTTGAAGTCAAAATTTTCGGTAGACCTACCGATCTTGAGTTGGATAACACGCAGGTTGAAAGAGTTTAAGGTATGTTACGGCCTGTATTCTCTTAAAATCACCTCAAACCCTTTAAAATTTAACAGAAATGGCAAAAGAAATTGCTGGACAGATTAAATTGCAGATCAAAGGTGGTGCTGCGAACCCTTCACCCCCGGTAGGACCGGCATTGGGTTCTAAGGGTATCAACATTATGGAATTCTGCAAGCAATTCAATGCCCGCACCCAGGATAAGGCAGGTAAAGTTCTGCCTGTTGTCATTACCTACTATGCCGATAAATCTTTCGACTTTGTAGTTAAGACTCCACCGGTAGCCGTACAGCTGAAGGAAGTTGCAAAACTAAAAAGCGGTTCTGCACAACCCAACAGAAATAAAGTTGCTGAAATAACTTGGGATCAGGTTAAGACTATTGCAGAAGACAAAATGCCGGATTTGAACTGTTTCACAGTTGAGAGCGCCATGAGAATGGTGGCTGGAACTGCTCGAAGCATGGGTATAACAGTAAAGGGAGCCTTCCCTGAAAACGCTTAAATAATCTTCAACAATGGGAAAACTTACAAAAAATCAGAAGTTGGCTTTGTCGAAGATTGAACCCGGCAAATCCTATACATTAGCTGAGGCTACAGAAAAAGTTAAGGAAGTAAACTACGCAAAATTTGATGCATCATTCGACATCGATGTTCGTCTTGGTGTTGACCCGAGAAAGGCAGATCAAATGGTGCGTGGCGTTGTATCCTTACCTCATGGCACAGGAAAGCAGGTTAGAGTATTGGTTCTTTGCAATCCTGATGCAGAGGCTGCTGCTAAAGAAGCAGGAGCTGATTATGTAGGCTTGGATGAATACATTGATAAGATAAAAGGCGGTTGGACTGATGTTGATGTTATTATCACTCAACCTTCCGTTATGGGTAAACTTGGTCCTTTAGGTAGGATTCTTGGTCCCCGTGGACTTATGCCTAACCCCAAAAGCGGTACAGTGACTATGGATGTCGCTAAGGCTGTGAAAGAGGTTAAGCAAGGTAAAATTGACTTTAAAGTTGATAAAACAGGTATTGTGCATGCTTCAATCGGTAAAGTAAGCTTTACTCCGGAGCAAATGACTGATAATGCAAAAGAATTTATCAACACTTTAATAAAGTTGAAACCGGCTACTGCCAAAGGCACCTATATCAAGAGCATTTATCTTTCAAGCACCATGAGCCCTGGGGTGAAGGTGGATTCTAAATCTATCGCTGACTAAAAAACGGAAAAGAGATGAAAAAGGAAGATAAAGCACTTGTAATTGAGAAGATAGGAAATACTCTAACACAATATTCAGCAATATATCTCACTCAGACTTCAGGTCTTAATGCTGAAAAAACAAGCGCATTGAGACGTGCATGTTTCAAGGATGATGTGAAGATGCTTTGTGTTAAGAACACTCTTCTCAAGAAAGCATTTGAAAATAGCTCTACCGATTATTCGGGTCTTTACGATCTTCTTCATGGCGAGACCACTCTTTTAATGAGTAATGTAGGTAATGCACCTGCAAAACTAATAAAGAAGTTCCGTCAGAAAAACGAAACCCTTCCTATGCTTAAGGGTGCGTTTGTGGAGGAATCAGTTTATATCGGGGAATCACAGTTAGACGCCCTGAGCCATATCAAGAGCAAGAACGAGCTTATCGGAGATATCATCGGCTTGCTTCAGAGTCCTGCCAAGAATGTTGTCAGTGCGCTTAAAAGCAGCGGACATAAACTTCATGGTGTTCTCGAGACCTTGTCTAACAAAGAAAATTAATAACGAAAAATTAAAAAACACATACTACAATGGCAGATTTAAAAGCATTTGCAGAACAATTGGTGAACCTCACCGTAAAAG
>JAFLTP010000073.1 GCA_022510405.1 Muribaculaceae bacterium
GCCTCACGATGAGCCTTCTTACGACTGAGGTGGTTGAATTTTTTATTATGTCTCATCTCGGGTTAATCTTTATCTAATTTATATTTTGAAATATCCATACCGAAGCTTAGGTTATGGTTGGCAAGAAGTTCATCCAACTCTGTGAGTGACTTTCTTCCGAAATTTCTAAACTTGAGTAAGTCATTCTTGTTAAATGCCACAAGTTGTGCAAGGGTTTCTACTTCGGCACTCTTAAGACAATTGAGGGCTCTTACTGAAAGATCCATGTCTGTGAGTTTGCTCTTAAGCAATTGACGCATATGAAGCACCTCTTCATCAAATTCATCCACTTCATTCTCTGTGGGTGTCTCTATTGCTATCTTTTCATCACTGAATAGCATGAAATGATAAATCAATATTTTTGATGCTTCTTTGAGTGCATCCTGAGGCTGGATTGAACCATCGGTGAGAACCTCTATGATGAGTTTCTCATAGTCGGTTTTCTGTTCCACACGATAGTTTTCCACTGAATACTTCACATTCTTTATAGGAGTGTAAATGGAGTCGATGGCGATAAGAGCCGGATCTGAATTGCCTATGATTTCACGGTTCTCATCAGCGGGGACCCATCCACGACCTTTGTTGATTGTGAATTCCATACGGAATCCTGACTTGGGGTCTAACCTACAAATTTCAAGTTCAGGATTCAGCACCTCGAAGCCACTAAGCACTTTGCCTAAATCTCCGGCGGTGACTACATCTTTACCGGCTACCTCGATAACACCCTTCTCAGTGTCTTGATCGGGCACCAGCTGCTTGAATCTCACTTGTTTGAGATTAAGGATAATATTTGTGACATCCTGACGCACTCCGGGAATAGTGTCAAGTTCATGGTTGACTCCATCAATCTTAATAGAACAGATGGCATATCCACCAAGAGATGAGAGCAAAATTCTGCGGAGGGCATTCCCAATTGTCTGCCCATAACCCGGCTCCAAAGGTCTGAACTCGAATTTTCCAAACTTGTTGTCGCTTTCGAGCATGATAACCTTGTCGGGTTTCTGAAATGCTAAAATTGGCATGGGTATTATCCTTTATTATTTAGAATACAACTCGACTATCAACTGTTCCTTAATATTTTCAGGAATATCTGATCTTTCCGGCATATGAAGGAACTTGCCACCTTTCACTCTTTCATCCCATTCAATCCATGGATATTTGCTATGGTTGAAACCTGCAAGAGCGTCAGCTATTACTTCCAAAGATTTTGATTTTTCTCTAACAGCCACAACATCACCGGGTTTTACCTGATAAGAGGGTATGTTTACAACCTTGCCGTTTACTGTGACATGTTTGTGGAGCACGATTTGACGAGCAGCCGGTCGTGTAGGTGCAATTCCTAAACGGTACACCACGTTGTCGAGACGGCTTTCCAACAATTGGAGAAGCACCTCACCGGTGATACCTTTAGTACGAGCCGCTTTGTCAAAGAGGTTGCGGAACTGACGTTCCAAAACGCCATACATATATTTAGCCTTCTGTTTTTCACGAAGCTGGGTGCCGTATTCAGAAACTTTTCTTCTTCTGTTCTGACCATGTTGACCCGGTGGATAATTCTTCTTCTGTAGTACTTTATCTTCACCGAAAATAGCTTCGCCGAATTTACGGGCGATTTTGGTCTTTGGGCCTATATATCTTGCCATTTTACTTGTTTTTAAATTAAAGTGGACATCTTCCCTTTTCTTTAGTGCAGCCGCTGGTTGTCGAGAGAAAGAAAGCAGACAACCAAATTTCACATGGGAAAAGGGGTTGAAGTGTCAAATTTTAAACTCTTCTTCTTTTTGGAGGACGACATCCGTTGTGGGGCAGCGGTGTTACGTCGATGATTTCTGTTACTTCTATTCCTGCACCGTGTACGGTTCTGATGGCGCTTTCGCGTCCGTTACCCGGACCCTTAACATAAGCCTTCACTTTTCTCAAGCCGAGATCGTAAGCTGTCTTTGCACAATCCTGTGCTGCCATTTGAGCTGCGTAAGGAGTGTTTTTCTTACTTCCTCTGAATCCCATCTTGCCTGCTGAACTCCAGGAGATAACCTGACCTTCACTGTTGGCAAGACACACGATGATGTTGTTGAAAGAGCTATGCACATGAAGCTGACCTGCTGCGTCAACCTTGACATTTCTCTTCTTTGCTGCGACTGTCTTTTTTGCCATACTTTAATTTTATTTAGTAGCTTTCTT
>JAFLTP010000008.1 GCA_022510405.1 Muribaculaceae bacterium
CTGACAAAATTTCTTTAGGATTGCCGATTAATATGTCTCTCGAAAATACATCAAAGAAACATGAGTCAACTGCAAAGGTTGAAACATTGTAAGTGTTTTTTTCTTCATCCTTAAAGACTCCGTCGGAGTATCCGGTAAGCCTTGTGGCTGCTTCAACGCCGGGGATCTCTGATTTAAATCCGGGCGCCACTCCACCGCTAATTTGACCGAACTTCTCATCTCCTTCGCCTCGGTCAACATTAGTCATAATCTTATAAATTCTTTCTGAGTCCTGATAAGCAGTATCATAAGAAATCTCATAGAAGATCTTCGCGATAAGAATGATTCCTATGGTCATTCCTAATGATAAAGAAAACACCTTTATAATAGTATCTCGTTTCATGAATCCAAAATTTCCAAGATATATCCTTTATTCTGTCCTAAGAGACTCGACTGGATTGGCAGTGGCTGCTTTGTAAGAACGTAGTGTTACAACGCCGGTAGTGATCAAAAGTACTGCTAATAGGGCTACAAAGAATACCCAGATATAAATCGGAGTTTTGTATGCGTAGGCTTCCAAATAAGTTCTCATTATCCACAAGCTAATCGGCACAGCTATTATAAAGCTAACAATTATAATTTTTATGAATTTCATATTAAACATTCCTAGAATTTCTTCAACTGTAGCTCCGTTCACACGTCTTATTCCAATCTCTTTCTTACGTCTTTCAGTATCAAACATCACCAAACCGAAAACACCCATTAACGATATTACTATAGCCAATAAAGTGAAGAGATTGATTAGCATGGAAAGATTTTTTTCTTTGTAGTATACATACTCCAACGTTTCATCGAAAGAATCAATCTGATATTGGTTTTCGTTAATCTCAGGATCCATTTCTTTCAATATCTGAATTATTTTATTTCTAACTTCCTCCGGATTAGCTGAGGGTGAGGTTCTTACATACATTTGTTGAAGTTCTCCCCATGGATATTTCCCATACAGATAGAAACAGAAAGCTCCTCCAATGTCCCTTAGCGGCTTATATTTGAAGTCATCAGAGAAACCTATTACTTCAGCAGGATTTTCGTCATCTCTATGACCTGTGAAACGGTCACCGATTTTAAAGTCATATTTTTCACGGGCTTCCTTGTTCATGATAAACAAACCGTTTTCGTTCTCATTATCCGATTTACCAAAATCTCTTCCTTCATCGATTGCTATGTCCATAAATTTAAGAAAATTCCAAGCAACTGGATATACTTGCAACGAGATTTGTTCTCCATTGAAATTTCTCCCCCAACCCATACGTCCTTCCGCAACCATAGGTCCTGCAGCCCATGTTACATCAGTTATAGCGGTGTCTTGCAACAGTCTACTTTCAACTGCATCGGCTTTGGATGCAACATTTGGAGAAACTCTGACTGAATATAAATTTTCTTTATTAAATCCCAGGTCATAATTTAACATATACCTCCTTTGCTGGTTTATTACAATAGCACAAACCACAAGTATTAAAGATATTGTGAATTGAAAACCAATTAATCCTGTCCTAAAGGCATTCCCTCTGCTTGAAGAACCAATGAAACCTCTTATTGCAAGAGCAGGATTGAAAGATGTGATATATGAGGCAGGGAATATTGATGATATGATCCCAATTGCCAAGGCTGCACCGATTGTAATAAAAGTCAACCCCCAGTGATATTTAAACAATACAGACGTGTTGATTAGATTAGCATAAGGTGAATGAGCAAATATTACCACAAGGATGGCTCCAAATCCCAAGGCTACCATTACATAGAATAGTGATTCTTTGACGATTGAAATAATTAGACTTTTTCGTCGGCTACCTAACATTTTTCTAATATTGATTTCCTTCAATTTCACAGGAACCAATGCAAAGAAGAAATTGAAATAGTTTATAAAGGCTATTATGATTATCAATATGGCGACACCCAAAAGCGTCATTGTGGTTGTCTTGTTGCCTTTATTTCCAACAGAATTCACTATGGGATTAAGATATATGTCATTTAACGCGAAAAACCTTAATCCGTATCTTTTAATCTTTTCATCAATACTCTCATTCGATTTTCCTTCCTCGTCTTTAAACCAATTTCTCAAATGAATATCTAACGCCGAGTTAATTTCCTCATCAGAAACTCCGGGTTGAAATTTCACAAAATAATTATAACTCCATTGACCCCAACTTTCAAAATCTTGATCCCCAATATTATATAGCGCATCATGCAAAGTAAAGTCACTATTCTCCGGGAAATCTCTATATATGACTGCTATGACCCAATCGTAACCTGCTAATCTGACATGATCTCCTATCTTAATTCCATATCGAGAGGCGTATGACTCTGACATAGCTAAACCATTCTTTACCCAATCAGTCCAACTGCCTTCAATTAAGTCGTAACCTAAAGCGTCCACACCTTCGTTGGTTGCTCTTGATAATTTGATGTCTATAGGATCAGATTCTTCAGTCAGATATAATTCCCCAAAATAATCAGCACTTGGTATAATAAGACCTCCACTTTCAATTATCCCTATCCCATCTATGATACCCTCGCTGATTGGTCTATTTACATAAGGAGAAAATTTACCTTCATTATAACCGTCTGCTGAAGTCAATAAATAAATTCTTTCACTATCCTTAATCCCACAATTATAGGTCAAGTCATAATGCACTTGTACTATAATAATATAGAGAGCTGTGAATGCAAAGGTTAACCCGATTATATTAAGAAGGGTGGAAACTAATGTATTTCCTTTACTATAGATGCGCATCCGTAAAATTTAGAATTAAAATTTAAAAGAGCTGTCAAATTATAAACTGTTGGAGATATCCGAGACGATTTTTCCATCGAGTAGGTCTATGGTACGTTGAGCTTTGGCTGCATCTTTAGGAGAGTGGGTAACCATGACAATTGTTGTGCCTTCCTGATTCAGTTCCGTCAATAGGTTCATAACCTCAAGACCATTCTTTGAATCAAGATTACCTGTAGGTTCGTCTGCGAGTATCAGTTTAGGATTGGAAACTACAGCTCTTGCTATTGCCACACGTTGTTGCTGTCCTCCGGAAAGTTGGCGAGGAAAATGTTTTGCACGATGACTGATATTCATTCGCTTCATAATGTCTGTTACCCTTTTCTTACGCTCCGAGGAGGAGATATTCAGATATTTCAAAGGGAGTTCGATATTCTCAAACACATTGAGTTCATCAATAAGATTGAAACTTTGGAAAACGAAACCGATATTACCTTTGCGGAATTTGGTTCTCTCTTTTTCTTTGAGGCCTGCTACCTCGACATCACCGAATTTATAACTACCTCCGGAGGGGTTATCAAGAAGACCGAGAATGTTAAGGAGAGTTGATTTGCCACATCCTGAGGGTCCCATGATTGCGACAAATTCACCATCCTTAATTTCCATTGATACTCCATTCAACGCTGTTGTTTCTATCTCGTCAGTGCGAAAGATTTTTGAAAGATTGTCTACTTTTATCATGATTGGTTATTTTTTGTTGTTATTGTTGTTGGTGTTGTTATTGTTGTTGATGTAATTATTGTTTTTGTTGGGGTTAATGTTGTTATTGATGTTGGTGATGTTATTGTTGGTATTTTTGAAATTATTTTGAAATAAAGAACATCAAAACTAAAATATAAGTGTTTCGTTGTCACCGAACCTTTCATATGAAGAGACAATGACTTGCTCTCCGGGTTCAAGACCTTCCGTCACTTCATAATACTGTGGATTCTGCCTTCCTATTTTTATATCTCGCTTTGTAGCTTTATTTCCATTTTTATCGATCACATATATCCACCTTCCTCCGGTTTTCTGATAGAAGGTTCCTCGTGGTATGATAATTGCTTCTTCAGGCTGACCTAATTGGAGATCGAGATAATATGTCTGACCTCGCCTCAAATTTTCAGGATGGTCTTCTTCAAATTTGAAATCTGCCTGGAATTTCCCTTCTCTCACTTCCGGATAAACTTTTCTCAAAATCACTTCATATTGCTTTCCTTGTCGATCGAAGTTTGCTATCAATCCGGGAATCACCCTGTCGATATAATGCTCATCAATCTTAGTTTCCAATTTATAACTGTCCATGGAATTTATCTGGCCTATCATTGCTCCCTCAACCAAAGACTGACCTAAATTGACATCCAAAAGACCCAATTCACCATCAATGGGTGCCCTCACTAACAGTTTCTCTTTCCTTCTTCTAATCATGTCCATATTTAGCCGCATATTTCCAAGACTTTGTTGCATCTGCTGTATTTCGACGCCACGATATAGAGAGTCCTGAATGGCTCGTTCCTTCACCAACTGATATCTCTTTTGGGCCAATTCGTAGTCCTCTTTTGCTTTGAGGTAATCTTCCTTAGGAATCAATTTATCTGTATATAAGGCTTCCTGTTGTTTAAAATTACGAAGATTTCGCTGAACATCCGTTGACAACTGGAGTTCTTCCTGCCTCACTGAAAGTTTCTGTTGCTCCATTTGAATCATAGTGTTGCGAAGAATATTCTCTTTTTCAGCTAATTCGGCTTCAGCATTAAGTATCTGTAAATCCAGATTGTCGTTAGACAAAATCAAGATGGGATCTCCCGTTTTAACTTGTGAACCCTCTTCTTTCAGTATTTCCTGAACAATTCCTCCTTCGTGGGGTGACAATTGGACTGATACCAAAGGTTGCACACTTCCAGAAACGCGGGTATAATCATTGAATTCGCCTTTCTCAACAGTCGCTGTAGTAAGATTGTTCTTATCCACTCTCAAGCTGTCGGAAGTAGTTGTTACCAAAAGCACAATTATAGTAATTATTATTATGCCTCCGACCCACCAAGGGAGAGCTTTTTTTGTTATGGCTTTTCGCCATCCTTTTATTTTTGGTAATTCCTTGTCCATTTGTGTTGTTGGTGGTGTTGTTGTTTTTAGTGTTGTTAGTGTTTTTATTGTTATTATTGTTTTTTAGTGTTATTATTGTTTTTTAGTGTTGTTAGTGTTTTTATTGTTTTTGGTGTTGTTAGTGTTTTTAGTGTAGCGAGTGTTATTGGTGGCTGTATGAAATAAAGCAATAAAACACATTAAAAACTTAAAAATATTATAAGCAATAAGAACATAAAAACTTAAAACTGATTTATATAATCTATTCCTGAATAATATTTCACGACTGCCTGTTTGATAAGATATTTTAGAAGGGAGTTCAGTTCGTCCGATTTCCCCTTAAGATAATTATTGTTGGCAGTCTGAAATTCAAGTGGTGAAATCAATCCTTGTTCCAATTTCTTTTGATTTAATCTGAATGCCTCTTCCTGAACAGAGGATTTTCTTAAAGACTGGAGGTAAGCCATAGAAGCTCCTTCACAATCCTGTACGGCTCTTTTCACTTCCATCTCTATATCCATCTTTTTCTGATCAAGTTCCAAACGGGCATTATTGTAAGCATGTTTTTTCTTCTGGATATTGGCTACTCCCTTTAATCTGTTATATAGTGGCACGGTGAATCCTAATTCTATATATTCTCCCATATTGTTACGAAATTGATTCCTATATGATTCAGCCATATAACCGGAATAAGTGTAATAACTTGTGTTCCATCCACCATATAAAGTCACGGTAGGTAATAACGACCATTTCGCAACCCTTAACTCCCGTTTGGAACTCTCAACATTCCAAGCCGCCATCTTAACCTCAGGATTATTATCCATTGCTAACAATGTTATCATTTCAGGGTCAAAACTTTCCTCTATAAAGTCAGGTAAGGATTGGTCAACATTCAGTTCTTCATCTTCGTCCCAGAATAAAAGTGCTTTTAGTGTCATCAATTGGTCGGTAGCCATATTTTCTGTAGAGATTACATCGTATTGCCTGTCTGCCAAATCTGCCTCCATCTGAATGACATCGGCATAACCTTTTACACCCAATTCTTCTTGTTTCTTGGCAAGTGACAATGCCTGCTCTGCATCTTTGACAAGATTCTTATATACTATACAAAGTCTTGAATAATAGACCACATTGTAATAAGCTTCCATCACCGCAAGACAGATATCAGCTTCAATTTGTTTTTCTTGAGATTGTGAGATCAGAAGTCCGGTTTTGGAAATTTTGATATTGTTAACAGCTGACAGTCCGTCAAATAGATCTATATAGGCTGAAAGGGAGTAATTGTTATGAAACGAAGTCTGATTGAAATAAGTGTTGGTTTGCGGGTCTATACTTCGGCCGAAATTATAATATGCGTATGTGGAAGCATTCACCACCGGAGTGAAAGCACTCAAAACAGCATCACGAATTTCAAGTCTTTTGTCAGAGATATCAGCTTTCTGGATTTTGATCTTGGTGGATTTGGAAATTGCATACTCCATACAATCATGAAGAGTCATCAGCCTTGACTCTGCCCGTATTGGAGCAAGAGTCAAGACGATGAACAAAGAGAAAACTGTAATATTTTTCAACATTTTTTCAATTTTACACTTCCATTTATACAATGAGCGTGCCAAAAATCTTAAAATGCTGATTTATAGAATATTATCAAAATATTATATTTTCAAAAAGTGTAAAGTCTTTACACTTTTGTAAAGTCCCCTCTTTACAATCTTTACACTTTTCTTTTCACTTTAGAAAAATAATTCTGAATCCTTTTCTAAATAAAGGAGAGTTCGAAAATTGTTTCCGTAGAATTGCTGCGTAAAAGGTCTATGCTGCCTTTATGATATCGCATAATCTGACGGCATACACTTAAGCCAATACCTGTCCCGTCTTCTTTAGTTGTATAAAATGGTATGAATATCTGCTCTTGAGCTTCAACAGGAACCGGTTTGCCATCATTCTTTATCCAAAGTACAATGGAATCGTCGGACAATATTTTTAGATGAAAGTCAATGTTGCGGGCTTCAGCTTGCCATGCATTCTTAATCAAATTTTGAATAACCTGAGTAATTTGGATCTCATCAACATAAACACTCACATCATCTTCAGGGAGCTGCATTGATACATTCACATTCTTCTCAGAAAGAAATTGCTCATTAATTTTTACAGTCTTCTCGATAATTTTTTTCAAATCGATCTTTTGCCTAACCGGTTTTGCTATACCGGTTATCTGCCGATAAGTATTCACAAACTCAATAAGATGGTGTGAAGAATCTGAAATTATATCTAGACTTTCCTTTAGTATTTCGTCATTTTTAATTTTTTCATTTTTATTCAAGGAATCAGTCAAACTTACCACGGGAGCCAAGGTATTCATTATCTCATGGGTCAAGACTCGGGTAAGCTTAGTCCATGATTCCTGTTCGTTTGCAATCTTTTGCTTTTCAAAAATTCCCCTTAACCTGTTTAGTGATTTGTTTAAGCTGTCTTTCTCCCTGAATTTGAAATTGGTTTCCCCATCCTCAAAAGCATCAAACATATAATTGATTTTCCTGATGGTTTTGTGTCTTGTTATAGCTAAAGTGGCTAAAATTGCCATTATAGCTACTGTGACCACAATACCAATCCAAATCCAGATATCCATTATAGGTTATATTTATTCATTTTAGAATATAAAGTTGGCCTACTCATATTGAGTAATTTAGCTGCCTTACTGATATTTCTTCCGGTTTTCATTAAAGCATCGGATATCAATGTTTTCTCATCCTTAGTAGCACCAGCCTTATTGCATCCGTAACAATCTTGTTGCACTCCTGCTTTTAGATCCTCAAATTTCAAAGTTTCTCCCTCTGAGAAAATCACTGCTTTCTCTATCTGCTGTTTTAATTCACGTATGTTTCCGGGCCAATTATATTCTTGCAGATACAATACTGCTTCCTTTGCGATGCTTTCTACATTCTTATGATATTTGTTTGAATAAATTTGAAGAAAATGATTAGCCAATCCGATAATATCTTCTTTTCTCTCCCTTAAAGACGGTATGGCAATTTGGAGTCCTGCAAGCCTATAGAACAAATCTTCACGGAACCGGCCCTCCGCCACTTCCTTTTTCAGGTCTTTATTCGTGGCACTGATTATTCTTATATCTATCGGTATTTCCTTATTTCCTCCGACTTTTGTTATAACCCGATTTTGTAGTGCTCTTAAAAGCTTTGCTTGGGACGTCAATGAAAGATTGCCAATTTCATCTAAAAATATAGTGCCTTCCTGAGCTTGTTCAAATTTTCCTTTATGATCGGATACAGCTCCCGTAAAGGAGCCTTTCATATGACCGAAAAGTTCACTTTCGAATAGCGTGTCGGTTATGGCACCCATATCAACCGCCACAAAAGGCTTATCATTCCTGTCGCTTAGAGAGAAAATTTCTTTAGCCACTAAATCTTTACCGACTCCATTTTCACCGGTAATTAAAATTGATATATCCGTTGGGGCTACCTTATCTATCACTTCCCTTATCTCTTCAATTTTTGATGTAGAACCCCAGTAGATGGAATCATAAGATTTTGGATCTGATTTTGGTTTTCTCTTGCTTTTTGCTACAGCCTTCCTGAGTGTTTCTATAAGATTATCATTGTCCCATGGTTTTTCAATAAAATCAAAAGCCCCTCTTTTCATACCTTCCACAGCCAAAGGTATATCACCGTAGGCAGTAAACAGAACAACCTCAATTCCCGGATATTTAGATTTTATCTCTTTCAGATAAAAAAGACCTTCGTTCCCTGAATTTATTGTGGCTTTAAAATTCATGTCAAGCAGAACTACATCCGGCTTAAATTCACGAATAGATGTTGAAATCTCGTTAGGAGATCCAATTGTTAAAATTTCCTCAAAATGAGGAGATAACACCACTTTTAGAGTTCTTCTAACTCCCAAATTGTCATCAACAATCAAGATTTTGCCGAAATTGTTACCCATGATCAATCCTTTTGTTGGGCAAAATTAAAAATTTTCAGCTTAATGCTTCTAATATTTAAACTTTATAGTATAAATTAGATTAACGTCAATCATATTTCTTTTCTGAATCTGATTTATTTTAATGATTATCGCGAATATTATCTCAATCAGCATTTGTAGGGCTGAAATGTCATTGCGTCTGCGGAGAAGCAAGGCAATAGATCTTTTCGTAGATTCATAAAGAAGGATAAAAGGAGAGTGATGGTCAGTTCTATCAAAACAGAAAGAGGGGCTTAAAAGAGAGGCAATAAAAAATGGCAAAGCCGTGGAGTCGGGGAGACCTACGGCTTTGCATTCAAATAGTGACAATAAATGAGTATTTACAGTATTATTTGATTATCACTTTTTTGCCTCCAATGATATATATGTCGGAGGGGAGTGAATTCAATTCATCTTTTGATGCTTTGTCAAGAACTTTCACACCTTGAATATTATATACATCCACATTTTCAAAATCATTGTCTATTACAGAGTCAATACCGGCACCCAATGAAACACTCCCAATAGAGTTATTATAATCTGCTGTGTAGCTTGTCTGCATTTTCTGATTTCCATTCACAGCATAATTTACGGTTACTTCCATAGCCAAAATAGCATCTGAGGGTATGGGATAATATCCCTCTTGGTTTACAGAAACAGTTTGTCCGTTAATTGCCACGCTTTCAATCTTCACATTTTCAATAACATCGGATATTGCCAATAAATGTTGCTCTTTATCTATTGCATACTCCCACATCTGTGTGAAAGGCAGGTCATAAGAATCCAACAAGGGAACATAGGTGTTTCCTACACCCGGAACATTAAGGGAATTGAAAGAATTATCAATAAATTTTATGCCGTTATTAATTGTTGTGAAGGAATCAAAAGTGGAATGAAAATTCGGTTCGGTCGGAAGAGCGCTGAAAAAGAAGTTCATATCCGGTCGCTCAATATTGGCTTTTTCCATCATTGTAACATAATATGCACCGGCGAAGGCACAAAGTTCATTGTAGGTAAAAAACTTGTCGGAATATAAATTTGATATAGAAGATTGCAGGAGTGGGCTAACATACCATTCCTCAATCGCATCATCCTTTAAGTTTATAACTTTCAAATCTTCCAAAACTCTCATGCCTGCCAATCCCATTCTGCCTATCCGGGTAAGATTATTGGCATCAATTGTAAGCGATTTTATGGGAGCATGCAACAGAGCTTCTCTACCGATTTCCACTACCTTATAATCATTGCCATCTTTTGCAACCATGGAAGGGACAGTGATAACCTGCGGGAGCAAATCAGGATCATATCCTATCAAACTGCAATTTTCACCATCTATCTTGAATATCAAACCATCATTTTCTATCAATTGGTCGGCAGAAATTCCTTCAGTCCTTTTTGGATCAGCAGGAGTATATCTGAAATAAACTTCGTAATAAGGTTCATAAGGAGATATATTGAAGTTAAACAGAAAACCATCGTAGTTTTCTTTACCGTATCTTTCTACATATACGGGATCCACATCGTTCCCATCCTCATTTTTGGCAAACACTTCCATAGAAACTCCACTTGAAGGAACGAAGAAATTTTCAGCAATAGCATCATATCTCAACCTATCAAACGTAAATTCATGGTCGAAGATACAATTCTGTTCCCCCATATAAGGAAGGTTTTCGTCTATATGAAAGTTAGCGTAGGAATAAATAGAAGTGTTGTTTTTTGCATAAAAATGAGATGGGTTCAACATGCCACCGAGCACAATTTTATAATCAGCCGGGTCGGTGGAAGGAACTTCAGGAGAAAGGATTCCCCATTCTTTATCTACTAATTTAGCATCCTGTGAGACCAACTGATACCTTTCCCCATCTTTAAGAGTAGGGAAAGCCATATTAAAATATAGACTTATTCCTGGATGTGCACAATAAGGTGCATCATCAACTGCATTAATATAATTATACGCCATTTTCGGTTCGCCCCCTATCAATTTAAGTATATTGTCATTTTCGTCGACCACCGCTACTCTGAAAAATCCTTGCTGGCCGTTTAATGTAACGATAGGTGCGATTAAATACACATTTTCTCCGGAATCGATATCGGGAGTAGAGAAATTCCAAATCGAGGAAGTGTAACCAGCGTAGGTATAAACATCTGCATTGGTGATGAATGCCTTGGAGTATTCTTTTCTTTCTTTGTCAGGCTTGATATTGATAATCATTCCTTGATTTTCACCGAAATTCATTCCCCCGACATCCGAGAAATCGAGAGCATAATACCCGTTAGATAATCCATCCCATCCCCAATTGACGTGATAAAAACCATCAGGGTCATATCCGTCGATCACAAAACAGTGCGAAGCTATGGTCCCACCACGATAAATCACCGGACCAATCTCATCAAGTTGCTGAATTAACAATTGATTCCATTCTGAGTCATTGAAACTTTTCTTTTCAAGATATTGACAATCTTTGTCGTAAGCATAAAGTTCGATAAGACGGTTGCCAATAGCCCAAACTTCGGCCCCACTTTCATTGAATTCATTCATACCATACAACATATGAGAGGCAATACCGGTAGATTTCATCAACAAAGCAACCTCATCATTGAATTTGGGATCATTTTTATCGCTCAAAACCTTCCAATTGATTTTGTAATCATCGAAATTCAATTTAAAATCGGGGAAATACCAGTCGAACATTTCACCACCACGAGTGACATCAGGCCACTGATGATATTGCATAGCAATACTCATAGCAGTGGAGACACAACCTGCCGCTGCATTTTTAGGTGCAAGATTGTTATAGGGAGCATATTGACCCCAGTCTGCCGTGGAATAAAGAACACCATTGCCGTCTGCACGAGTTGAAAAATTGGTTCCGTCTTTGAAAACAGAAGCGTTATCCAAGATACCTTTCAATTGGGGAGGTAGGCTTGAAAGATCAAATGTACCCCTGTCGGAATATCCTAACACCATAGGATTGTCGCCAATAGCGGAAACCAGAATAAAACCTTGCGATTCACCGATATTAAATGCATGAAAGGAATTCGGATTTTTATTTTCAATTAATTTCAAGTTTTTTACTGCCGGATTGTCAAATCCACGAGTTTGCACAAATGCTTTTGCAGCAAGAAAATCTTCTGCATATGTCTTTGCCTCATCAGCAGGTATCTGACGCGCATATGCACTACAAATTCCCAAGGCTAAGGTTAATGTAAATAATAATCTCATAGTCTTATATTTAGAAAATTATAAAGATGATGTAAGTTGGGCAATTCTTTACCGGAGGGGCTATTGCAAAGATTAGGAAACAAATATACAATAAATAAACGGGAAATACACATCTTTTATTTAGATTTTCTAATTTTGGAGGATGGTGTCTATATTAAAAACTAAGAAGGGTGACCATCGAAATGGAGCACCCTTCTCATCAGAATCAGGACCAAAAATCCTACGAGCTATGGACTAACTTTATAATTCGGCAGAAAACCGAATTAAATATTTTCATTGTGTGGGTTCTCTTTGATTTTAACTATCATCAATTTTGAATCAACGTTTGCCACAACGCTATGGGGAACGTCGGCACCCATTAAAAAGAACTCACCGGCCTTGATGCGATGAGAATTGTCAAGCATTGTGAATTCGATTTCGCCTTCGCAAACAGTTACCATCACTTCAAAAGGAGCGGTGTGTGTATCCAACTTCTGACCAGCTTTCATGGCAACCAAAGAAACGCCACCTTTTGTTGTTTCAAACACAGTCTTAAATTCAACTTTTTCAGAATTATATTTAACTGCATCATTAAATTTAAGAACTTCACCGAATTTAAAATTTGTTTTCATAATTGTATCGTTTTGTATAAAGTTTTATCTATAGAAATAACATATGACGCAGTGATTGGTTCAAACAAAATCGCATACTCATTTGAGCATGCGATATTGTTTTCTAATCAAGATTTTTGATGCTATTCCCACTCGATTGTGGCTGGAGGTTTGGAGGAGATATCGTAGACAACGCGGTTTACGCCACGGACTTTGTTAATGATTTCGTTGCTGGTTTCGGCAAGGAAACCATAGGGGAGATGAACCCAGTCTGCGGTCATACCGTCAGTTGAAATCACGGCACGTAGAGCCACACAGTTTTCATAAGTGCGTTCATCACCCATGACACCTACACTTTGCACCGGGAGGAGCATTACTCCAGCCTGCCACACCTGGTCGTAAAGACCTGCGTTGCGGAGATTGGAAATGAAGATATTGTCGGCTTCCTGAAGAACACGTACTTTTTCCGGAGTAACTTCACCGAGAATTCTTATTCCCAAACCGGGCCCGGGGAAGGGATGACGACCCAAAAGTTTCGGATCCATATCCATGGCTTTACCCACACGGCGCACCTCATCTTTGAAAAGAAGTCTGAGGGGTTCCACAATCTGAAGATGCATTTCTTTGGGAAGTCCACCTACGTTATGATGGGATTTAATAGTGGCAGAAGGACCTTTAACCGAGCAGCTTTCGATTACATCGGGATATATAGTGCCTTGAGCAAGCCACTTGGCATCCTTAATTTTCTTAGCTTCGGCATTGAAAACCTCCACGAAGTCGCGTCCTATTATCTTACGTTTCTGTTCCGGATCAGTGACGCCCTTAAGATCTGAATAGAATTTTTGTGAAGCATCCACGCCAATCACATTTAGCCCCATTCCTTTATAAGAATCGAGCACATCTTGGAATTCATTCTTGCGTAGTAGACCATTGTTTACGAAGATACAGGTCAATTGATCGCCTATTGCCTTGTGGAGAAGCATAGCGGCAACAGAAGAATCCACACCTCCGGAAAGTCCAAGAATAACTCTGTCGTCACCGATTTTATCTTTGAGTTCCTTGACTGTTGTTTCAATAAATGAGTCCGGGCTCCAGGTTCCGGCACAACCACAAATTCCCAAGACGAAATTAGCGAGAAGATCTTTACCGGCAACAGAGTGATACACCTCGGGATGGAACTGTATACCCCAAGTTTTCTCGCCATCAATATGATAAGCGGCAGCCCTAACATTTTCTGTTGAGCCAATCACTTTATAGGTTTCAGGGAGAACTGTAATAGTGTCGCCATGCGACATCCAAACTTGAGTGGGAGAGGGGAGTCCCTTCATCAGAGGGTCTTCGGGTGCTACGACGGTGAGCATTGCACGTCCATATTCACGTGAGGGGGCGCTTTCCACCACTCCACCTCCGAGCACTGCCATCAATTGGGCACCATAGCAGACACCCAGCAATGGTAATTTTCCCTTGATATTTGAAAGGTCGGGCATTGGTGCATCTTCATCCCTGACGGATGCCGGAGAACCCGAAAGTATTACGCCTTTGATATCTTTATCAAGAGCCGGAATCTTATTGAATGGGTGTATTTCGCAATAAACATTGAGTTCACGCACCCTTCTTGCAATAAGTTGAGTGTATTGAGAACCGAAATCGAGAATCAGAATTTTTTCCATAATCAGATTTTAATGACAAGTGCCAATCAGTCGCCGCGAGAATAGTTTGGTGCTTCTTTAGTAATTGTGACATCATGGGGATGGTTTTCGATAACACCGGCAGACGTGATTCTAACGAAACGTGCATCATGAAGCGCTGTAATATCTTTAGCTCCACAATACCCCATACCGGAACGTAAGCCGCCCAACAATTGATAAATGGTCTCAGCCAAAGTACCTTTATATGGAACACGAGCCACGATACCTTCCGGAACGAATTTGCTTGAGTCGTTAGTGCCGCTTTGGAAATAACGGTCTTTAGACCCGGCTTCCATCGCCTCAATAGAGCCCATGCCGCGGTAAGCCTTGAATTTCCTGCCATTATAGATGATTGTTTCCCCCGGAGATTCTTCAGTACCGGCAAGCATAGAACCCATCATGACACAATCTGCTCCGGCAGCCAAAGCCTTGACAACATCTCCTGAATATCTGAGACCGCCATCACCGATAACCGGAATTCCATGTTTTTGAGCCACCTTTGCACAATTGAAAATTGCTGTCAACTGAGGTACTCCAACACCGGCAACGATACGAGTGGTACAAATAGAACCGGGACCGATACCAACCTTTATACCGTCAGCGCCATTCGCGATAAGATAATCAGCCGCTTCTGAAGTTGCGATGTTTCCAACGAGAACATCGATAGAAGGATAGGCGGCTTTTACGGCACGCAGAGTATTGACAACATTTGCTGAGTGTCCATGCGCGGTGTCTATCACCACGGCATCCACACCGGCTTTCACCAAAGCATCCACTCGATTGATAGTGTCAGCTGTGACACCAACACCACCGGCCACTCTGAGTCGGCCTTTAGAATCCTTGCAAGCCTGTGGATAATCCTTGATTTTGGTTATGTCACGATAAGTAATCAATCCTACCAGTTTATTATCTTTGTCAACAACCGGGAGTTTTTCGATCTTATGTTTCAAGAGAATATCAGAGGCCTCGGAGAGGTTGGGATTGGTTGTGGTGACGATATTGTCTTTAGTCATGACTTCGGAAATTGGCAATTCTTCGTTGGTTTGGAAACGAAGGTCACGGTTGGTAACGATACCAACAAGACGATTTTCATCATCCACAACAGGGATACCTCCGATGTGGTTTTCCTGCATCATTCTAAGAGCGTCACCAACAGTCTGGGAAGGAGTAATAGTGACGGGATCGAAAATCATTCCACTTTCGGCACGTTTAACTTTACGCACCTGAAGTGCCTGGTTTTCGATAGACATATTTTTATGAATCACACCGATGCCACCTTGTCGGGCAATGGCTATAGCCATAGATGCCTCAGTGACAGTGTCCATAGCTGCGGAAACAATAGGTATGTTAAGAGTTATATTTTTAGAAAAACGAGTTTTGACATCCACCATATTAGGAGTGACCTCAGAATAGGCCGGCACCAGGAGGACATCATCAAATGTCATACCTTCCTCGTTTACTTTTTCTGATAGAAAAGACATGGGGTGAAATGAGAATTTAAAGTTTAAAGTTAAAAGTTAAAAGTTTAGAGGTTGAAAACAGCCATGGAGTGGTTATACATCTATGGTCAATCGTGTGAGTTTAGAAATTTTTGAGGTAGTCGGAGACGAGGATGGTCTGGGAGCGGTCAGGACCTACAGAAATCACACCAACCAGTACCCCTGTAATCTCTTCTATTTTTTTGACATAATTCTTGGCATTTTCGGGCAATTCCTCATATGTTTTCATATTTGAGATATCTTCTGTCCAACCCGGGAGTTCCACATAAACCGGTTTACATCTTGAGAGTTTGGAAATTGTTGAAGGTGGAGTATCCACTATCTTACCATCCAATTCATAATGGGTACAAATTTTTACAGTTTCCATTCCTGAGAGGACATCGAAAAGCATAAGGGCCCAATGATTGATACCGGCCAACTGACTTGTGTAACGAGCTACAACACCATCAAACCAACCAATACGGCGAGGACGACCTGTTACAGTGCCATATTCATGGCCTCTTTCTCGGATCTCATGGGCCAAATTATCGAAAAGTTCCGTGGGAAAAGGTCCTTCTCCTACACGTGTACAATAGGCTTTGGCCACGCCCAGAACGTTGTCGATCCAATGGGGTGCGATACCAGCACCTACCGGCACACTGGCAGCCGAAGGAGTCGAAGAGGTGACAAAAGGATATGTGCCATGGTCGATACAAAGCATCATGCCCTGAGCACCTTCGAAAAGTATTTTCTTGCCATCTTCTCTAAGTGCTTTATTGATGATGGCTGAGGTATCTACAATTCTTGGACCGAGTAATTCAGCCAATTCCATGAATCTCTTATAGACCTTTTGATAATCATAAGCTTGGAGACCAAGCATCTCAAGTTCTTTGTTTTTGATTATCATAGCGTCCTTCAGACGTTCTGCAAAATAATCAGGTTCCAAGAGGTCGCCCATCCTTAAGCCGCTACGGCTATATTTATCGCAATATGCCGGCCCGATCCCTTTTTTTGTAGTTCCAATAAGTTTTTTGCCTTTTCCAGCTTCATAAGCACCATCGAGGTCAGCATGCCATGGCATCACCATGGCTGCACGGTCGGAAATATAAAGTTGGAAATTTGTGATGCCTTGGTCACGTAGTTTTTGAAGTTCAAGAACCACCGATTCCGGATTCACCACCATTCCATTGCCCATAATGTTAATAGTGTCAGGATTAAATATACCTGACGGGATGCTCTGCAGGGAATATTTTTTCCCATTGAACATCACGGAGTGACCGGCATTGTTGCCGCCCTGATATCTGACCACCATATCGGCGCGGCATGCGAAATAATCAGTGATTTTACCTTTACCTTCGTCTCCCCATTGAGAGCCGATAACAACAAGTCTGTCAGACATTATGCTTCTAAATTATTACGTTTGTAAATATGATCTATGTTTTTGAAATAATAGTCAAGGGTGAAACAGGCATCAAGTTCCTCCGGAGTTAGAGTTCCCATTACCGTTTCATCCTGCTTGAGCAGATCTTGATAAGGTTTCCCTTCCTGCATGGCCCTCATTGCAATAGGTTGAACCGTGTCATATGCTTTCTCGCGTGCGAAACCTTTGTCAATAAGCGCATTCATAACCCTTTGAGCAAAGATCACCCCATTGGTGCGGTAAATGTTTGCGAGCATTTGATCTTCAAACACCACGATATTTTCCAAGATGCCCTTCATTCGATTGAGCATATAATCGAGAAGGATTGTGGCGTCGGGCATTATTATACGTTCTGTGGCTGAATGAGAGATATCTCTTTCATGCCATAGAGCCACGTTTTCATAAGCCGTCTGCATATATCCTCTAAGAACACGGGCGCAACCGCAAATATTTTCGCTGCTCACCGGATTGCGCTTATGAGGCATTGCCGAAGAACCTTTCTGTCCTTTACCGAACGACTCTTCTACTTCGTGGACTTCAGTACGTTGAAGGTTGCGGACTTCAAGTGCCATCTGTTCGAGGGATGCTCCTATAAGAGCCAGAGTAGCCATGTAATAAGCATGGCGGTCACGTTGAATCACCTGAGTGCTGATATCGGCTGACGCTATTCCAAGTTTTTCACAAACGAAATCCTGTACAAACGGAGGAATATTGGCGAAATTACCTACCGCGCCGCTAATTTTACCAACCTCAACACCTTTGGCTGCTTCATTGAAACGATGCAGATTACGTTTCATTTCGGCCAACCATAGCACCCATTTAAGACCAAAGGAAGTGATATCAGCATGGATACCGTGGGTTCTGCCGATACAGGGTTGGTTTTTAAATCTTACTGCCTGTTTTGCAAGCATATCAATGAATTCCTCGATATCTTTACGAAGGATTTCATCTGCCTGTTTGAAAAGATAACCATTGGCAGTGTCAACCACGTCTGTAGATGTCAAACCATAGTGTACCCATTTTCTTTCTTCCCCAAGAGATTCGCTTACAGTTCTTGTGAAAGCCACTATATCATGCCTGGTCTGAAGTTCTATTTCCTTAATTCTTTCTATATCGAACTTCGCATTTTTCTTAAGTTTTTCAACATCTTGTGGAGGAACCACACCAAGTTCCATCCAGGCTTCAGCAGCCAATATTTCGACTTTCAGATAAGCATTGAATTTATTTTCTTCAGTCCAAACCTGACGCATCACATCACGTCCGTATCTTTCAATCATTGGTTTATAGTTGTTAGGGTTATTATAGTTTTGGTGTTGTTATTGTTATTTCTGTTGTTGATGCATTTTATTTAGGAAGCATTCGAGAGTATTTTCCATAAGACAAGCACGCGTCATAGGTCCCACTCCGCCCGGTACGGGAGTTATAACGGAAGCTATTTCCGCACAAGAATCAAAATCCACATCACCGCATAGTTTACCGGAATCGGGATCTCTGTTAACCCCGACGTCAATTACGGCAGCTCCCGGTTTTACCATATCGGCAGTAACAAATTTTGGTCTACCTATAGCCACAACCAATATATCGGCATGCGAAGTAACTTCCGGAAGATTCAGTGACCTGCTGTGAGCTATTGTTACTGTGGCGTTTCTATCTAGAAGCAACTTTGAAACAGGCAAACCGACAATATTGCTACGACCGATTACGACAGCCTTTTTACCTTCGATCTCCACTCCGGCTTTATCAAGCAATTTTATGATTCCTTTAGGAGTGCAAGGATAAATGCAAGGACGTTTCTGCCATAGAGCCGCTACGTTTGCGGGATGAAAACCGTCGACATCTTTTGATTTGTCGATGGTTTCTATAACCTTGTCTTCGTCTATATGCTTTGGTAGGGGAAGCTGAACTAAAATACCATCCACATCTTCATCAGCATTGAGCTCATGAATAAGATTCAGAAGCTCTTTTTCGGAGATTGTATCGGGTTTACGGATGGTGGTGCTTTTAAATCCCACTTCTTCAGCATCCTTACCTTTACCCTTCACATAGGATTGGCTTGCGGGGTCTTCCCCTACGAGAATCACCACAAGATGCGGGGGACGACCAAATTCTTTAATTGCTTCGGCAACTTTTCCTTTAACGTTTTCTTTTATCTCTTTGGCTAATTGAGTACCGCTTATGGTCATGATAGATGTTTGAGTTTTAAGTTTAGAATTGTCAGCACTTACAATTGCACCATACAATTTCATAGGATTGCTTTACCGATATCAGTGCGATGGAACAAAGCAGGACATTCGATAGAAGTAATTTCTTTTTTCACATTCATGTTGGCGGCCGGAAGGTCATCACCATGGGCAGTCACCATAAGTACCCGGCCACCAGCCACGTGATACTTCCCATCTTTCAATTCTGTACCCATATGGAAGACTTCACCATTGACAACTTCCAATCCTTTGATTTCAGCACCCTTTTCATAAGAACCGGGATATCCCTTTGAGGCGAGTACCACCCCGATCACAGCATCGTGGCTCCATTGAGGGATGAAATCAACACCATCTATTGCAGCATTGAAGAAATCATAAATATCTGATTCAAGACGAGGGAGAACAACTTCAGTTTCAGGGTCACCGAAGCGAGCGTTGAATTCTATAACTTTGGGTCCATCTTCAGTTAGAATCAAACCCCCATAAAGGACACCACAGAAAGGAAATCCTTCTTCAACAAGCGCTTTAGCAGTGGGAATCATTATGTCATTCAGAGCCTTGTCGTGCATTTCGGGAGAAACGAACGGCACTGGAGAATATGCACCCATACCGCCAGTATTTGGACCCTTGTCGCCGTCGTATGCCCTTTTATGGTCTTGTGCAAGTTCCAGGGGATAGACTTTATCTCCTGAAACAAAACACATGAAAGAGAATTCCGGACCTTGCAGGAATTCCTCAATTATGACTTTATCAGAACCGAATTTAAGGTCACGAAGCATATCAGAAAGAGCCTTTTCGGCCTCATCAAAATTTTGAGCCACGACCACACCTTTTCCTGCAGCGAGCCCATCATATTTGATAACTGTAGGGAAAGAACCTTTTTTTACATAATCAAAGGCTTCACCGTAATTAGAGAAGGTTTCATATTTGGCTGTAGGAATATTATATTTCACCATCAATTTTTTGGCAAATTCCTTGCTGCTTTCTATCTGGGCCGCTTCTTTCGTGGGACCAAAAACTTTAAGTCCGCAACTTTGCATAGCATCAGATAGACCGGCAACCAAAGCAGCCTCAGGTCCTATTACCGTAAGGTCGATATCATTACGCTGAGCAAAATTTATGATGCCTTCCACGTCTTCAACCTTTAGATTGACACATTCGGCATCGTTAGCTATACCGGCGTTACCCGGTGCGCAAAATATTTTATCCACTTTAGGAGATTTGGCAAGAGATTTTACTATAGCGTGTTCTCTACCTCCACTTCCTACGACTAAAACTTTCTTTCCCATACTCAATGTTTGAAAGGATCAATGTTTGAAATGACGCATACCGGTGAACAGCATAGTGATACCTTTTTCGTCGGCTACTTTAATAGAATCTTCGTCACGAATGCTTCCTCCCGGTTGAACGATTGCAGTCACACCATATTTGGAAGCCAATTCCACGGTATCGCCAAATGGCAGGAACCCGTCGGAAGCAAGTACCAAACCATCCGTAATTCCCAAAGCCTTAGCTTCGTTAAGTGCGATTTCAGCAGAACCTACGCGGTTCATTTGACCGGCACCTACACCGGCAGTTGCACCATCCTTGGCAACGACTATTGCATTGCTCTTTACATGTTTCACAATTTTCCAGGCGAAATTCATTTCCTGCAGTTCTTTATCTGTCGGTTTTCGCTTGGTGACACACATTTCGGGTGTCAATTCGAGGCATTGAAGGTCGGCATCCTGAACAAGCATACCACCATTTATACCCACATAAGCCTTGCAAGGATTTTTTTCCGGAGACATATTGACCTCAAGAACACGAAGATTTTTCTTGGATGCGAGCACTTCCAGCGCATCAGGTTCATAAGCCGGAGCCATGATGATTTCAAGGAAAATTGGTTTCATGAGCAAGGCCACCTCTTTAGTGAGAGGACGGTTGATAGCGACAATACCACCATAAATACTAACCTTGTCGGCTTCATAAGCCTTAGTCCAAGCTTGGAGAAGATCCTTACCTTCACCGGCACCGCAAGGGTTCATATGTTTGAGTGCCACACAGAAAGGAGATTCAAATTCCCTTACAATACTTAAAGCCGCATTGGCATCCTGGATATTGTTGTAACTCAGCTCCTTACCCTGCAATTGTTTTGAGAATGCCACTGAGAAAGGAGTTTCCTTGGCACTTCGATAGAAAGAGGCGGATTGGTGAGGATTTTCGCCATATCTCAATGACTGGACTTCATCGAAAGAAAGGAATAATTTTTCAGGAAGTCCTGCAGCCTTTCTCATAAATTCCGCAATCTTTGAATCATAGAGAGCAGTGTGAGTGTAAGCCTTGGCTGAAAGTTTAAGGCGAGTCTCATATTGGGTGTTGCCATTCAAAGTGATTTCTTCAATCACGGTGGGATAATCCTCGGGGTCGCAAACCACTGTGACATCCCTGAAATTTTTTGCGGCACTGCGAAGCATGGAAGGACCCCCTATATCGATGTTTTCGATAGCATCTTCCATTGTGACATCGGGTTTAGCAATGGTTGCTTCGAAGGGATATAGGTTTACGCAAACCAGGTCTATGGGAGTTATTCCGTTTTCGGCTATTTGAGCCATATGATCGTCGCTATCACGACGTGCGAGTAGACCTCCATGCACCTTGGGATGAAGTGTCTTTACACGACCTTCGCAAATTTCCGGAAAGCCGGTCACATCCTGAATATCCATCACTTCAAGTCCGGCATTTCTAAGGGTTTTGAGAGTGCCGGAAGTAGAGATGAGGGTCCAACCGAGATTTTTCAACGCTTTTGCGAAATCAACGATTCCTTTTTTGTCGCTTACGCTTATGAGTGCACGCATTGGTGATATTTTAAAGTTTAAAGTTTAAAGTTTAGAGATATTAGTTAAGTAGTGATTTTAGTGTTGAGACATAGAGGGCATGTTCACGGGCATGAATCATTGTTTCAAGTTCTTCACGATCATTGCCGTCGTAAGGTATAGCAGCTTGTGCGATTATCTTGCCTCCGTCGAGAGTCTGGTCGACAAAATGGACGGTGACACCAAATACCTTTACCCCATAATTTAAGGCTTGACCGATTGCGTCAACTCCCGGAAAAGCCGGCAAGAGCGATGGATGAATGTTGACTATTTTGTTTGGAAACGCCTTTAACAAAACATCACCTACAATTCTCATATAACCGGCCAACGCGATGAATTCCACTCCTTGTTTTTGAAGCTCATCCAAAATAACCTTTTCATATTCGGTCTTGGAGGGATAACTTTTTTGACGGATTTCAAGAACAGGAATATCCAATCGTTTCGCCCTTTCTGTGACATAAGCACCGGGATGATCACAAACACAAATTGCAACCTCAGCATTTATTCTACCATGGAGACACGCCTTTGCAATGGCTTCAAAATTGGAACCACTGCCGCTGGCGAAAATAGCTATTTTCTTTTTACCACTCATTTTTTGACTGAGATCATTTTAGGGTAACATTTTCGCCTTTGACGACCTTACCGATTACAGAAGCTTTCTCTCCCCATTCAGTAAGAATCTTCATTATAGTTGCAACGTCGTGAGCATCCACCGCGAGAACCATTCCTATACCCATGTTGAAGATATTAAACATTTCACGATGGGGGATATTGCCATAATTTTCAAGGATTTTGAAAATTTCGGGAATATCCCAGGAACCTTCATTTATTTCGACACCGCAACCTTCCGGCAAAATGCGCGGGATATTTTCATCGAAACCACCGCCGGTGATATGGGCTATGCCATGAACATCAGCATTTTTAAGAATTTCAAGCACCGGTTTCACATATATCTTAGTGGGAGTGAGAAGAAGTTCTCCTAAAGTCATATCTCCAGTTCCCTCGTATTTCTTGTTGAGATCCAAGTGATTGTCGTAGATTATTTTTCTTACAAGGCTGAATCCGTTTGAATGAACACCTGAAGATGCGATACCCACCAATACGTCGCCAGGGGCAACTTTTGAACAATCGATAAGCTTGTCTTTTTCAACCGCCCCAACCGTGAAACCTGCGATATCATAGTCATCTACGGCATACATTCCCGGCATTTCGGCTGTTTCACCACCCACAAGAGCGCAACCTGCCTGGCGACAACCTTCAGCTACACCTGCAACGATTGCTTCCACCACTGCAGGTTTGTTCTTACCAACGGCCACATAATCAAGGAAGATGAGGGGTTCGGCCCCTTGAGCGAGAACATCATTGACACACATAGCCACGGCATCGATACCTATAGTGTCGTGTTTGCCCAATGCGAAAGCAATCTTAAGTTTTGTGCCGACTCCATCGGTGCCACTTACGAGAATGGGATGTTTATAGTGTAATGAACCTAAATCGAACATACCGCCGAAGGCGCCGATATTGCCCATGCAGCCACGACGGGCAGTGGATGCCACATGTTTTTTGATTCTGGAGACCACTTCGTAGCCCGCTTCGAGGTTCACCCCGGATTCTTCATAACTTTTTGCCATTGTGGGTAAATTGTTAGTGTTGTTGGTGCGTTATTGTTTTTGTTGTTTGCGGAAATAGGAGACAGCGTTGGCGAATAGATTCTGACGCTTGTTTCCATGAATATTTTTCATGAGTCCGTCGTCATATCTTTCAGAGTGAGCCATCTTGCCAAGAATAAGTCCATCGGGAGAGATAATTCCTTCGATCGCTTCATAGGAGCCATTGGGATTGAAAGGAGATTCCATGGTGGCGTCACCCTCTGAATCTACGTATTGGAAAGCTATCTGACCATTTTTCTTAAGCTGAGCCAAAAGTTCTTGGTTGGCAACAAATTTTCCTTCTCCATGTGAAGCTGCCACTGAATGAAGTTCCCCTTCGTTGAAACCGGCGAGCCATGGAGACTGGACGGATCCTACCCTGGTGGTCACGATTTGTGATATGTGACGGTTTATATCATTGTGGAAAAGAGTAGGTGAGTCACTGTCTAATTCACCGATTTTGCCGTAAGGAAGAAGTCCTGATTTCACCAGTGCCTGGAAACCGTTGCAAATTCCCAATACAAGACCTTTCCTATGGAGCAATCTTTGAATAGCCTCTTTCACTTTCTGATTCATGATGACATTGGCTATGAATTTACCGCTTCCATCGGGTTCGTCACCTTCAGAGAATCCACCTGAGAACGCCAGAATATCGCAATTATCGATATTTTTCACCATTTCCTGGATAGATTCATCTATGTCATGTGCAGACTGATTTCTAAAGACGGTTGTTGTCACTTCGGCACCTTCTCTTTTGAAAGAAGCCGCCATATCATAATCGCAATTGGTGCCCGGGAACACAGGAAGGAACACTACAGGATATTCTTTCGGTCCACCGGGATATTCGTCAAAAGATTTGTGGCCGGAGGCATTTTCTATTTCGCCACAAACATTTGTTTTGTCGGGGTAGATTTCAGTGAATTTTTTCCTGTTGGCTTCGAAAGCGTCTTGAATGGATATTTTTTCTCCGTTGATAATCAATTCCGGTTCTTGAGTTGTCTCGCCGAGAAGTTCGAAACCGGGAAGGAACAAAACCTCATTACTTTCTACAATTATTGAACCGTGTCCATAATTGAAAAGATCAGATTCTTTAATCGTGACAGAAGCGCCGATACGGTTACCGAAACTCATTTTAGCCAACGCTTCAGCCACTCCTCCGAATGAAGGATAATATGCGGCGACAATTGTTCCTTCTTTGATAAGACGATTAACAATTGTAAAGTTTTCGATTAATTGTTGTGAGTTAGGCATCAAGGAAGGTAAAGGATTATGACTAACCAAATAGAGAAGATTTCCGGAAGCCTTTAATTCAGGACTGATTATCTCGGAAGCTTTGACCGGGGCAATTCCGAATGCTATTAAAGTGGGGGGTACTGAAATGTCGGCGAAAGTTCCGCTCATTGAATCTTTTCCACCGATGGAAGGAAGCTTGAATTCAAGTTGCATTCTCAATGCGCCTAAAAGAGCCGCCAATGGTTTACCCCATGAAAGTTCCGAATGAAGTCGTTCAAAATATTCTTGGAAAGAGAATCTCATTTTAGAATAATCTGCACCTGCTGCCACAGCTTTACCCACAGCCTCCACAAAAGCGTAGGAAGCGCCATGGTAAGGACTCCATTCAGTGATGAAAGGATTGAAACCAAAAGCCATCAAACTGGCTGTATCCGTCTGTTTAGGTGCTACAGGAAGTTTTTGAACTGAAACTTGCACCTCCGACTGTTGAGTTTTTCCGCCAAATGGCATAAGAACGGTGGATTTACCGATGGAGGAGTCGAAGCGTTCGATGAGACCTTTTTGAGATGTGACATTGTTATCCTTAAGCAAGTTAAGGAATTTTTCCTTTAAAGAGTCGCCTTTGACATTTCGTTCAAAGGGATTGAGGGGTTCCACGGTACCGATTTCAGCTTTTGCGAAATGAGGAGCACCAGCCGAATCAATGAATTCACGTTTGAGGTCAGCATAAAGCTTACCGTTGTAGAACATTCTCATCCTACCGGAGTCGGTCACGTCAGCCACATGAGTTACCTCAAGATTTTCCTGACGGCAAAGATCCATGAATTGATCCTTGTCTTTGGGGTCAACAACCACTGACATTCTTTCCTGGCTCTCACTGATAGCAATTTCAGTGGGGTTAAGACCTGAATATTTCAAAGGAACCCTGTCAAGATATATGTCGAGCCCATCGGTAAGTTCACCGATAGCGACACTGACACCACCGGCTCCGAAGTCATTAGATTTCTTTATAAGTTTAGTGACTTCCGGGCGACGGAAAAGACGGGCTATTTTTCTTTCTTCAGGAGCGTTCCCTTTCTGCACTTCACTACCACATTCTTCAAGAGATGAGGTGGTGTGTTCTTTAGAGGAGCCGGTTGCACCTCCGATACCGTCACGTCCAGTTCTGCCGCCGAACATAAGTACCACATCTCCCGGAGCCGGACTTTCACGACGAACATCCTCAGCTTTTACAGCCCCAACCACAGCCCCAACTTCGAGCCTTTTAGCGACATATCCCGGGTGGTAGATTTCACGAACGTGAGTTGTGGCAAGCCCGATTTGATTTCCGTAGGATGAATAACCTTCGGCTGCCTTAACAGAAATAACTCTTTGTGGGAGTTTTCCTTTAAGAGTTTCTGACACCGGTTTGTATATATCTGCAGCACCGGTTACACGCATTGCCTGGTAGACATAGCTACGTCCGCTCAATGGGTCACGGATAGCACCACCTAAGCATGTTGATGCACCACCGAAAGGTTCTATTTCAGTTGGATGGTTATGGGTTTCGTTTTTGAATTGAAGAAGCCATGTTTCGGGTTTGCCATCAACATCTACCTCCACATAAATGCTGCAAGCATTGTTTTCCTCACTTTGCTCGAGATCATTAAGATATCCCTCTTTTTTGAGATATCGAGCACCGATAGTGGCGAGATCCATAAGGCAAAGAGGTTTGTTTTCTCTTCCTAAAATTTCACGGATTTTCTTCCATTCCTCGATACTGTTTTTAAGGTCGACAGAAATGAAAGAATCATCTACTTTAATGTCTGTGAGGACAGTGGTGAAAGTGGTGTGACGGCAATGGTCGCTCCAATATGTATCAAGTATTCTTAATTCCGTTTCAAATGGATCCCGACCCTCCTTTTTAAAATAGGAAACGACTTCCATAAGGTCGTCGGCGTTCATGGCAAGACCGTTTGCCTTGCAAAAATCAGGTGCGTTTTCTTTTGTGATATTTCTAAATCCTTGAAGGATTTCTACCGGTTTAGCTTGAGCATAACCCGGTTCTTCGAGTTTAGTCATATCTTTTTCACGGGATTCGACCGCATTTATAATGTAGGACGAAATTTTATCCAGATCGGCCTTTGATATATTTTCATCGAAAATCAGAAGTTTGCCGCTTCTTATATTTATATCGGCATCCGGTTGGATTAGTTTCACGCATTCTTCGGCTGCTGCAGCTCGTTGATCAAATTGACCTGGCAGGGATTCCACAGCCAGATAAGGCGTTTCTTCGAGATTTATAGACTCCGTAACGACATCTGTTGCGGGTTCACCGAAAACTCTATATGCAGTTTTGTCTTTAAGTTGTGTGTCGAATCCAAAAAGATCGTAAATACTTAAAACTCTAAGATCTTTTATATTTAATCCGAGATTTGAATTGAGTTCCTCTTTGAGGCTATGGGCTTCAACACGGAAAGGTTCTTTTTTCTCTACAAAAATTCTGTAGGCCATGAGTTGAGTTGTGAGTTGTAAGTTTAGAGGTTTAGGATAGGGTTGAGGATAATACTTTATCTGCTTGCTCCTTACGGAAAGAGTCCATTTTTAGTTTAAGATTTTGGTCGGTTACGGCCATTATCTCTATTGCAAGGAGGGCTGCATTCTTTGCACCATTTACAGCCACAACAGCTACCGGTATTCCGCTGGGCATCTGTACCATAGAGAGCAGGGAGTCCATACCTTCGAACGCGCTGCCTTTCACAGGGACACCAATAACGGGTAAGGTAGTGAAAGCCGCTACGACACCGGCGAGGTGAGCAGCTCCGCCTGCACCTGCAATTACAGAAGCGAACCCGCGTTCCCTAAGGTCTCTCACCCATTCTTCAAGTTGATGTGGAGTGCGATGAGCACTTAAAACTTTCACTTCATGTTCCACTCCGAAAGATTCTAGGATGTCAACCGCGCCTTTCATTACATTCCAGTCGCTGGTGGAACCCATTGCAATGCCGATTTTCATAATACATTATTTTAAAGCAAAAGACGCCTATAATTTCTCATGGCGTCTTTATGCTTGCTCTTTTCATATTGCAAAATTACATAAAAATTCTGAGACTCATAAATTAATTTAACTTTTCGAGTTTCAACTTAAGTTGCTACACCTCTAATACTAACTTTGAAAATAGGGAGAAAATGGTTATGGCTTTTAAAGAAAGAAGAACCGGGAAACTTATAAGAGATTCCCGGTTCTTTTCGAATGAAAAATCTTAAGAGGAATATTATTCCAACTTTTATGAGAGTGATTTTAATTTCGGCAAAATGGAATTGCTCGAATGTTTGCCTTTAAAAACAAAAGCTTTCGGGATCAGATGGTTTGGGTGATGGGCCAGACGAAGGCACGTAGACCGAGGCGTGGTTTTGATTCGTCAAGGTCTTTTAGCTTTTGAAGGAGGGTTTCCACTTTGGCGTCTTCGACTATCGTCAGGATAGCACTTCCGAGCGATGGCCACGCATGGGTGCCGAAATGGGGGTCGCCTGTTTTGCTTCCTTTGCCTTGGGTTTCACCAAAGGAGGTGAAACCGCGGCATGAACTTTTTTCAAGGATATCGAGGATAGCTTCATTGTGTGCCTGGTCGAAGGCTATGAATATTGCTTGCATTGTTGGAGTAGATTGTGAATCGTAAGTTGTGAGTTAAGATTTACGGCGGAGTTTTCGGCGATAGTTCTTGACACCGTTGCCGGCAAATACACAATAGAGAACCGGAACGAATAGAAGAGTAAGTATGGTGGAGAAAGTGAGACCACCGATAACGGCCGTACCCATAGGTCGCCACATTTCTGCTCCTTGTCCACTTCCCACGGCCATGGGCACCATACCGAGAATCGTAGTAAGAGTTGTCATGATCACAGGACGGAGACGCGATTTACCGCCAAGGATAACTGCATTCCTGATGCCCATACCTCTTTCACGATTGAGAGAAATGTAGTCGATAAGAACGATACCGTTCTTGACAACGATACCAATCAACATAATTGCACCGATCATACTCATCACATTCAAAGTGTGACCACTTAAGAACAGGATAATGAACACACCGGAAAATGCGAAGAGCAGTGAGGTCATAATTATGCCCGGGTAAGTGAAACTTTCGAACTGAGCCGCCATCACGATGTAAACCAAAATAATGATCAGGATACCAAGCAACATAAGGTCGGAGAAAGAATCCTGTTGGTCTTCATACGAACCTGAGAGGGTGATTGAAATACCCGGAGGCAAATGCATATTGTCAATTTCAATTTCAGCGTCAGCCACCACCTGGCTCATTGGAACACCATCCACAACGGCCGAAACGGTGATAACCCTTTCGCGGTCTTTACGTTCAATGGTTGGAGGGGTGAAACGTTCAACTACTTTTCCGAGTTCCTTGATTTTCACGCCGGCACCTGTGGGAGTATAAACTATTATATTTTCGATATCTTCTAGAGAAGTACGATAATTTTTATCATACATCACCTTGATATCATATTCCTCACCATCCTCACGGAATTGAGAAGCCGTACTTCCGTTTATACGGTTGCGCAGATAATAAGCGGCGGTCTGAAGATTCAATCCATATAGAGCAAGTTTTTCACGGTCGAAATCAACCTGATATTCCGGTTGATAGTCGGAACGTGAGATAGTGATATCGGCTGTACCCTGGATTCCTTCAAGGATTTGTTTGAGGTCACGCGCCACAGAGTCCGTTTCATTGAAATCATAGCCATATATTTCAAAATCTACTGTGGACTGACCTCCCATACCTGCACCGCGGCCACCACCGACATTTACCTGTGCTTTTGCGAATTCCGGGAAACCGGTTTCTATATCCTGACGCATGCCGTCGGCTATCTCCTTAATTCCTCTGTCTCTGTCGCCCGGATCAAGGAGTCGGATATTCATGGAGGCGATATGTGAACCATTGTCAGACAATGATGCGTAAGTATTGTCGGAACTTGCCGGTCCTACAGTATAACTGGAGACTGTGATTTCGGGATATTTTTCACGCCAAAGGGAATCAAGGCGTTGGATGGCTTCCTGAGTTATTTCCACACGGGTTCCAATAGGCGTTTCCAGATTAACACCTATACGTCCGTTATCTTGAGTGGGGAAGAACTCAGTTCCCACATGTTTCATAAGGAATATGGATCCTACGAAAGTTCCGAGACAAATAACGATAGTGATAAAACGATGGTTAACAACCTTCTGTAGTAACCAAGCATACCCGTCGTCGAATTTATCAAGACCTTTCTGAATGGGTCCATAAATTTTCTCATAGAATTTGGAATGTGATTTGGAAAGGCGCAACCATTGAGAACAGAGCATCGGAGTTAAAGAGAGGGCACACAATGTTGAAATAATCATCATGATAGTCACCATCCACCCAAGTTGACGGAACATAACGCCTGTCATACCTGTTACGAGAGTCAATGGGAAGAAAACTGCAATTAGAGTAAGGGTAGAAGCGATTACCGAAACCGCCACCTCGTTAGTGCCATGCACGGCAGCCTGCTTTGGATCGGAGCCACGTTCTATATGTGTCGTTACATTCTCGAGCACCACAATGGCATCGTCTACAACCATACCTATAGATATAGACAGAGCCGACAAAGAAACTATATTGAGCGTGTTGCCAGTGGCATATAGATATATGAAGGAGGCAATAAGCGAAATCGGGATAGTCACCACAATAATCATTGTAGCTCTCCAACGTCCCAAGAAGAAGAACACTACAATCATCACGAATAACAAAGCATAAAGGACAGTCTCTTCAAGAGATGCAATTGTATTCTTGATATTGTCGGAAGTGTCTACCACTATACCAATCTTGACGTCGGAAGGAAGGTTCTTCTGCAGCTTGGGCAGCATAGCCCTCACCTTGTCGGAAATAGCAACGGAATTGGCTCCTGACTGTTTCTGGATGATGATTGTGGCACCCTCTTTACCGCTAATGTATGTTTGTTGAGTTCTTTCTTCCAAAGAATCTTCCACCCGAGCGACATCCTTAAGGTAAACCACCTTACCTTGATACACACCTACCGGGATATTCTCCATTTCCTTGGAGTCTTTGAACTCTCCTTGCACTCGGAGGGCATAGGTGTTAGAACCTATATCGAAAGCACCTCCGGGAATATTTTTGTTTTCTGCAGATATAATCGATGAAATTGTTTCAACAGAAAGATGGTATGCCTCAAGTTTCTGGGGGTCAACATAGATATGAATCTCTCTCTTAGGAGCACCGGAAATGGAAACAGAACCCACGCCATCTACACGAGCGAGAGGATTGGCAATGTTGTCATCAAGAATCTTATAAAGACCGGCCATACTCTCGTTCGCCTCGACTGAGAGAATGAGAATAGGAATCATATCAGTGGAGAACTTGAAAATAATGGGATTCTCAGAATCATCCGGGAGCATTGATTTCACCATGTCAAGTTTGTCGCGTACATCATTGGTGAGCACATCTATATCGTAACCATATTCAAATTCAAGAGTGATAACGGATGTGTTTTCACGGGAATTAGAGGTGATATGCTTAAGGTGCTCCACAGAGTTGAGCGTATTTTCGAGAGGTTTGGTTACATTCTGCTCAATGTCCTCAGCACTTGCGCCGGGATACATAGTGATAACCATTATGGTATTGGTATCAATGTCGGGATAGAGGTCAATAGGGAGTTTGAACAGCGAAAATAGTCCAAGAATTATGACCGTGACGAAGCACAGTGTGGTCATAATCGGACGTTTTACAGCTGAAGCGTATATTGAGGCCATTTATTGGTGCGTGAGTTGTAAGTTGGGGGTTGTGAGTTGTAAGTTAGAGAGGATTATTGGGTGATTTCTACCGAGATACCATCGGCGAGTTTCGTTTGACCGGTAACAACTACTGTGTCGCCAGGTTCAACTCCTGAGAGCAATTCATAAGCGTTGCCGAGACGTTGACCAAGTTCCACTTTGTTATAGGAGACCGTTCCATCATGATAAACATATACATATTGGTTGGCAGAACCGGGTTGCTTGACAATAGCCCTATCGGGCACCACTACATGGTTGGCGCTTCCGAGTTCAAGTTTCACACGACCGAACATTCCCGGGAGAATTCTGTTATCCTTGTTTTGAAGACTGATCTCAACACCGAAAGTTCGACTATTGGTGTCAACAGTTGGTGATACCATTGTAATCACCCCTTCAAAAACTTCGTCACCATAAGTGTCGAAATTGATATGGGCCGGCATGCCCTTGGAAACTTTTGACAATTCACTTTCCGGAACATTTATTATAATCTTTACGGGATTGACCTGAGCCACCGTAACGATTGGGAGTGTTCCGGTCATATCCCCCGGATCGTAATTCCGAGCAGTTATGACACCACTAATTGGAGATATGAGAATTGTGTTTTCCTTAACATTCTTGAGTGTCCTTTCAGCGGCGGTCAAAGTGTTTTGGGCATTTGTGAGCTGAAGTTTCATTTGGTCGACAGCCTGTTGAGTTCCACCTCCGATCTGAAGAAGTTTCACGGCCCTGTCATAGTCTTGTTGAATGGTAGCCAGACTTGCCTGGGCATTTGCAACCTGAATCTCATAAGAAGTGATATTCACATCGTCTAGTATTGCAACCGTTTGCCCTTTCGCCACGTTATAACCTTCATCAACAAGAATTTCCTTTATACGGTTTGGTGTTGAGGTGGATATGTTGTTTATATACTCCGGTTCCACTGTTGCGGTATATGTGCCAACTTGCACAACGTCACGATTGTCTACTTTCTCTACTTTAACCACAGGTTTTTTCTCTTCCGCATCATTTGCAGATTTATCACCGCTGCAAGCCACAGTCAAAAACGAAAGAGCGAAAAAAGTTATGATGTATGATTGATTCTTCATTTGGAGAAGTGATTATGTTAATTAAAATTTTCTTTACCCAGGAGCAGGTCAAGTTCTGAAGAAGACACCAAATAGTTATATATGGCTTGGAAATAAGCCAATTGCGCGGAAGTATTGGCAAGTTCAGCATCCCTAAGTTCGAGATAAGAAGCAGCTCCGATCTCAAAACTTTTTTGCATGATATCGTAGGCTTTGTTTGCTTGTGCCACACTTTCCTTGCTTGAAGCAATTTGCGCAGCCTCACGATTCATATTGTCGATAGCTAAATCCACCTGCATATTCAGTGAATTAAGTAGATAGTCCTTTTGAAGATCGATTTCTTTTAGTTGCACTTGAGCCTGTTTAAGGCCATAAAGTTTTGAGCCACCGGAAAAAATTGGTACAGAAAGAGCGAAACCAACATAACTGTAGGGATTGAACTGTTGGTCGCGGAAAGGAGAACCGTTACTAAGAGAGGTCCATGATAGATTGAAAGAAGCTCCTAATGTAGGTATCCAAGCAAATTTTTTAAGGGTAACGTTTTTACTTAAAATTGATTTTTGGATTTCAAGTGAACGTAATGAAGTATTGTCTTGGAGGGAAACAGAAGAATCGGATGGATAGGCCCACATATCTTCAGATAGATCACCTAAAGAGATATCGGGCATTATATCGTATTCTGCTGAGATACCCATCAAGACTTTCAATTGCAATTGACATTGTTTAAGAGCGATATCTGCTTGAAGCAATTCCGGTTCAATATTTTTAACCTGTACCGAAGAACGGAGAACATCATATTCCGAAGCGGTGCCGTTTTCAAATTGCTTTTTATAAATATCGGCATTAAAAACGGCCACTTCATAATTTTGTTGGATAACAGCTTTAGAAGCCACCGCGAGCATAAGGGCATAGTATGCCTTATTGATTTGATTCACCAAATCGAGTCTTGAGGCCCTTGCATCTTCCAGGGATGCAAGAATCTGGGTGTCGGAAATATCGATTGCCTTCCAGAGAGAAGGGGCTATAATCGGTAAGGAAGCCGAGAACCCTACATTCCAAGTATTGTCGGAACCCATCTTTAAACTTTGGCTTTCACCGCCGAAGTCCATACGAATGGTTTGCAGTTCGATTGAGCGTTGATAGGCTGTGGAGAAATCAATAGATGGAAAAACCGATGCCAGGGTTTCTTTTTTAGCATAATTCACTTTCTTAACCTCCCAATCGGCAATTTTCACCGTTGGATTATCCAGAAGAGCAATTTCTATACATTGTTGGCGGGAAAGAATGTGAGTCTCTGCATGTATTCCCTTTACAACTCCAAACAGACCAATTAAAAATGTTACAGTGAAAGAAATAAATCTATTCATTTCAAGAACCCATTAATAATGTGCGAAATTAGATAAAAAAACCGAAAACTTTTTTTGAGTTTTCGGTTAGAAAGTTATTTTAACAAAAATTGTGCAATTAATTTACCAATGCCAATTCTTGTTGCTCGAATTTGATTTGGAGGTGTTTGAGCATATCCTTAGTCATAGCTTCGAGATCGAATTCAGGTTCCCAATCCCATTCATAGCGGGCACAGGAATCGTCGAGGCTGTCAGGCCAAGAATCCGCGATAGCTTGACGCAAAGGATCCGGCTTGTATTCCATTTCAAAATCGGGAACATACTTCTTGATTTTTTTATAAATCATTTCCGGATCAAAACTCATTGACGCGATATTGAAAGAATTGCGATGAATGAGTCTTGAGGGATCAGCCTCCATAATTTCAATTGCCGCTCTTAAGGCATCGGGCATATACATCATATCCATGAAAGTGCCCGGTTTGAGGGGGCAATAAAACTTTTCACCTTTACATGCGGAATAATATATATCCACTGCATAATCGGTAGTGCCACCACCCGGAGGGGTTACGTATGAAATTAAACCGGGAAATCTTACGGAACGAGTGTCGACACCAAATTTTTTAGCATAATAGTCAGAAAGGAGTTCTCCGGTCACTTTAGTTACACCATACATAGTGGTGGGACGTTGGATTGTATCCTGAGGCGTGAGCACCTTTGGAGTGCCGGGACCGAAAGAGCCGATAGAACTTGGAGTGAAGACGGCACAATTTTTTTCTCTTGCCACCTCCAGGACATTAAAGAGACCGCAGACACCGATGTGCCAAGCCAATTGTGGCTTATTTTCGGCAACAGCACTTAACACAGCAGCCAAATTATAAATTGTATCTATCCTATATTTATCAACAGCTGCTGCAATCTCAGAAGGATTCGTGATATCCACTAAAGCAGACGGACCGCTTTCGAGTAGAATTCCTTTAGGTTCCGCACCCGGAATATATCCTGCCACTATATTTCCATTTGGATATAAACCTCTTAGCTTCATTGTCAATTCGGAACCAATTTGACCTGTGGCACCAATGATTAAGATGTTTTTCATTAGATTATGGCATTTAGCAAGGTTGAGGTATGTATTTCTTGCCCTCAATTGTGTTTATTCTGGCATTTGTAAAATATAATATGCAAATATAACTCAAATTCGGGTAATTTTACTTAATTTTGGTTGGATAATTTTTATAACTAAATAATCTTAAATCTATGTACGGAAAATTCAAAGAACATCTTGAGAAAGAACTTGCCGATATCAGGGAAGCCGGACTATACAAGAACGAGAGAATAATAGATTCGCCCCAGGGTGCTGAAATTGATGTTGAAAACACACCGGGTGAAGTATTGAACTTCTGTGCCAACAATTATTTGGGACTTGCAGATGATTCACGATTGATAGAGGCTGCCAAGGAAGCCATGGATACCAGAGGTTATGGCATGGCATCTGTAAGGTTCATTTGTGGAACGCAAGACCTCCATAAAGAGCTTGAAAAAGCAATCTCGGATTATTTTAAGACTGAAGATACAATATTATATGCCGCTTGTTTTGATGCGAACGGAGGATTATTCGAACCTTTGTTCACTGAAGAGGATGCGATAATAAGTGATTCACTCAACCATGCATCAATTATAGACGGAGTAAGATTGAGCAAGGCAAAAAGATTCAGGTATAAGAATGCAGATATGGAAGACCTCGAAAGATGTCTTAAGGAAGCCAAAGACTGTAGATTCAGAATAATAGCCACTGACGGTGTCTTTTCAATGGATGGAAACGTAGCGCCTATGGATAAGATTTGTGAACTTGCCGAAAAGTATGACGCTCTTGTGATGGTTGATGAAAGCCATTCTGCCGGTGTTGTGGGAAAAACCGGTCATGGAGTTGCCGAACAATTTGATTGCTATGGCAAGATAGATATCTTTACCGGCACGTTAGGCAAAGCTTTTGGAGGAGCGATGGGTGGATTCACTACAGGCAAGAAAGAAATAATCGACATGCTCAGACAGCGTTCACGTCCTTATTTGTTCTCTAATTCAGTGACCCCTGCCATAGTAGGTGCAAGTCTTGAGATGCTCAATATTTTGAAAAGAAGCAATGAACTTCACGATAAACTTGTGGAAAATGTGAAGTATTTCAAGGAAAAAATGGAGAGTGCGGGATTTGATATCAAACCAACCCAAAGTGCCATATGTGCAGTGATGCTTTATGATGCGAAGCTATCACAAGATTTTGCTGCAGAAATGCAGAAAGAGGGGGTTTATGTAACAGGATTTTATTATCCAGTAGTGCCGAAAGGTCAGGCAAGAATCAGGGTTCAGCTTTCCGCAGCCCATACAAAATCACAAATCGATAAGGCAGTTGATGCTTTTATTAAAGTAGGAAAGAAACTTGGAGTGATTAAGTAGTACCGAGCGCAAGGTATTCGGAACCCAATTCAATAATAATCCCCGGTTATTCAGTTTTAGAATTATCGGGGATAAATTTTTAAGTCAGATAGATCATTATTAATCGAAGATGCCTTCAGTGAACTCTTCTATTCCTTCCTCACCGGCATTTTCATATACTTCACCGCTGCAAGGGTTGAAATTGGATGGGAATTCAAAACGAGTGTCTTGGGAATAAGGAAGTTTAGAGTCATTATAGACGCTTTGCATATAATAACCATAAATAGGTAATGCGGCTCTGGCTCCTTGACCAAGTGCCATAGTGTTGAAATGGATATATCTTTCTTCACCACCGACCCATACCCCGGTGACTAATTCAGGAGTGAAACCCATAAACCAGGAGTCAGAATTGGAGTTGGTAGTACCGGTCTTTCCACCCATCTGAGCCTTGATGCCATAACGGCTACGAAGACTTGCCGCTGTTCCTCCATCCACTACATTCATGAGTATAGATAAGATTTTATAATACGCATCTTCTCCGGTGACTTCTGTGCGATGCGGCATTGCATTATAAATAATATTACCTTGATTGTCTTCGATACAGGTTACAAAAATTGGATCCACTCTCAATCCTTTGTTGGCAAAAGCAGTGTAACCACTCACCATCTCTTTGATCGGGACATCAACCGTTCCCAAAGCCAACGGAAGAGTTTCATCAATATGGCCGGTGACTCCAAACATTCTCATCTTGTTGGCAAGAGCCTTTGCCCCCAATTCATATACAAGACGTGCAGAAATCCAGTTGTTGGAATTTGTCAGTGCCCAACGGAGATCTACCATTTCACCTATTCTCGAGGAACCTGAATTTCTCGGAGACCAGTTGCCGAATGTGGGTTGTGAATTAAGGAACATAGAACAAGGGGTGAAGTCTTGTTCCATAGCCAGGGTATAAAGGAATGGTTTAGCGGTAGAACCGATCTGGCGTCTTCCTCTTGAAACCATGTCGTATTGAAAATAAGAATAATCGGGTCCTCCCACATATGCCTTTACATACCCTGTTGCCGGGTCCATACTCATCATTCCGGTTCTAAGGATAGATTTCATATATAGAAGAGAATCATATGGTGTCATTGTCACCGTCTTGCTTCCGGGTTTGAAATTTCCGTTTTCTTCCTCATATGCAAATATATCCATGGGATATGGTTCTTGGAAAGAAGCCTTGATTTGTTCTTCCGAATAACCACCTTTTTTCATCGTCCTCCATCTCTCGGTCTGTTTCATCGCGTTTTCAATTAGGTTCATCACCCCGGAACGTGATAACTCAGCCGCGTTAGTGGTATAAGGACCGGTGGTTTGTCCCGCCTTTTCTTTGAAGAAAGCAGGTTGGAGTGTGCCACCCAGATGCTTATAAACCGCGTCTTCGGCGTATTGCTGCATACGGGTGTCAATAGTGGTGTATATTTTGAGACCATCGGAATAGATATCGTAATAAGTGCCGTCCGGCTTAGGATTCTTTTTGATCCAACCGTATATGGGATTGTCAGCCCATTGGATAGAATCGGTGTTATATTGTCCTAATGCCAATGTGTAACCCAACTTGCTTTTATATTTGGAAGGGTCGGGTTTGACAGGTTCTTGAGCCGCAAACATCATACGGAGTTCCTCACGAAGGTAAGGAGCTATTCCTTGTTTATGGTCAACTCGGTGATAGTCGAGTGTCAAAGGAATATTTTTAAGAGAATCTACTTCCTCCTTTGAAAGCTTTCCGGCCTTATACATCTGTTCCAACACCACATTTCTACGGTCTTTGGTTCTGTCCGGAAACCGAACAGGATTATAAAGACTCGGGTTTTTCAACATACCGACCAACATTGCTGCTTCCTCAACCCTTAAATCGGCAGGCTCCTTATTAAAATAAACATTTGCTGCTGTTTTAATACCAACGGCATTGTTTAGGAAGTCAAACCTATTTAGATACATGCTTATAATTTCCTCTTTAGTGTAGAATCTTTCCAGTTTTATAGAAATCATCCATTCGATAGGCTTTTGCATAGCCCTTTTAAAGAGATTGGCGGAAGGTTGGGAATAAAGTTGTTTTGCAAGTTGCTGAGTGATTGTGGAACCTCCACCTGAAGATTTATCACCCATCAGCAGAGTTTTCACGCCGGTTCTTCCCAGTGCAATGAAATCAATACCGGAATGATCAAGATATCGCTCGTCTTCAGTAGAAATAAGGGCATCCACGACATGGGGAGAAATAGAATTGAAATCAGAATTAACACGGTTTCCGGACCCGGAAAAATATCGACCCATTTCCGTGCTGCCGTCGGATGCAATTAGAACAGACGCCAATTTATCATGTGGGTCTTCAAGTTCCTCAATAGGAGGCATGTACCCAATGACACCATTATATATTAGGAGCAAAACAATGCCTGCAATGCATCCCAATGAAATAAAAACACTCCACAATAATGTGACGATATTTTTATTTCTTCGTGATTTTTTATATTGTAACTCAGGATCTTTGGGGTCCTGTTTTTTGAAAGAATAAGCCATTCAAATACTCTTGAGAAAGTGTAAAATTACAAAATTCTAAGCAATGAATGGTCCATCTTTAGTTAAAATCCTCTAAATGGACTGTCAACGTAGCTTAAAGCTTGATTTCAGAGAGGTCAACGATTTTATTCACTATGGCATAGATAGTGAGACCAGTGGCGGAATGAATTTGTAGTTTGCGAGCAATATTTCTGCGGTGGGTCATCACCGTATGCACCGATAGAAACAATTTGTCGGCTATTTCATGGTTTGTAAATCCTTTAACCACATAAGAGATAATCTCTTTTTCCCTTGAAGACAAGTTCTCTTTTTCTTCTAAGTCCTCGTTTTCAAGATGAATAGCACTCATTATTTTGCTACTTATTTCATTCAAGTCGTCAGTGACATGGAAATGATTGTCATAAAGAGATAGTGTGGCTCGATTCAATTTGCTGATTTCAATGGCAAAAATTTTGATATCGGGATTAAGACTGGTTTTCCTGATTTCTGCCGGGTGTAACAAACCACCAAAAATAGGATTTACAATAATAAGATCGATCATGTCGGCGGTAACCGTTTCAAAGAGAGATTCGGGGGAATCCACCTCAATAACCGAAGGGTGAAAATCCTTTAGATTTTTAAGACAAGTCACCAATCCTGCCAAAATTACAGGTGCTGTTTCCGCGATAACAATCTTATATGCTTTTAAAGATGCCATAATCTCATTTTAAGATTGTTTTTCCATTTGTTTGAACATCGCGGGGAGTAAGAGATCGTCTTCTACTTTACAATGACCATCCAATTCCTCTTCACACCGATAGATATCGTATAAAGCCGCATTCAGGAGATTGGCACTTGAATCGGGAGGGCAATATTTTATAATAATGTTTTTTAGTTCCCGGAGTTTAGAACCCACTTCTTCGTGGTGACGGCTATACACAGGGAAATCAGTATTTGTAGTGGTTTGATTCTCAATCAATCCTTCCACTTGTTTGAATAGATGCCGTTCCTCTTCTTCCATATGTTCCCTCACACTATCTACATATTCATCAAATAATTTGATAATCAAAAAGGAAACATCGGAATCCTTAAGTGTTATCCCATCGAGAAGTTTTCTGCGTATTGAAGGAAGATAAAAATCCAAAAAGTAAATATGACTTTGTTTCAGGTAATGGAGAAGTGATTCAAGCGATAAGGAGTTTATGGAAATATCTGTTTGAATATCGCCATTAAGGAAATTCACAACAGTGAGGAAAGTATTGCAATCTACTCCCTCATCTTCGCATACTTCTCGTATGGTCTTGTCGCTAAACCCTAATGGAATTCCGAATCTGCTTAAAACCTGCAGAAGTTTATAATCGTTGGAAATCAACGATATCATTTTGTCTTCCGCTCTATATTCTCTTATCTTTACCATTTTTTATAAATATGAGAAAGGAATGCAACCAAAAGTCGCATCCCCAAAGATTCTCATTAAAAACTCAAAATAACTAAAACTAAATCTGATTCGCAGAGATTTATGGCATCTGCTAATCACAATGCAAAATTACATCATAATAATTCCTTCGGCAATCCCTAAAAGTAGGTAAATTTTGGTAGTGGAGATACCTGAAGTTTGTTAGTTTTGGTCGTCCGGTAGTCTTGTAGGTATAGATTATTTCTTTTTGACGGAGAAGCCGAATTTGCCGATTATTTCACCAAGACTGTAATAATGTCCATGGCTGTAAGCTAAAAGACCGGCTTTTTCAAGATTGAATTTCCCGGATTCATCCATAAATTCAGAATCTACCCTGACATTGAGCACATCGGAGATGAACATGTCGTGGGTGCCAAGCTTAATAATTTCTTTTACCCTACATTCAATGCTTACAGGAGATTCCAAAATAGTGGGAGAGGCCACTTTTTCACCCGGCAACGGAGTAAGCCCCGTTTTCTCCCATTTATTGTAATCTATACCGGATCTGACTCCCACCCAATCTGTGGCGAATGCCATTTTCGTAGTGGTGAGATTGATAGTGTATTCCATATTCTCCACAATCAAAGGATAGGATGCTCTTTCCGGTCTTACAGAAATGTAACACATAGCGGGGTCGGAACATATGGTTCCTGTCCAAGCAATCGTGAGCATATTCCAGTTTTCAGGAGAGTTACCGCAAGTTACTATAACTGCCGGCAACGGATAAATCTGGGTGCCGGGTCTCCAAGAAATTTTTGCCATATATAAAGAAAATCAGAGGAGGCTAAGAAGCCTCCTCGTTTATCAAGGATTAAGAAAAATTCATTATACACCGAGGTCAGCAAGCACTTTCTTGATTTTTTCCTCAGCCTTTACAACGGTTTCTTCGTATTTGTCTTTAGAAGGCAAATCTTCACGAACCTCAACATAGAATTTGATCTTCGGTTCTGTGCCGGAAGGACGAACAGATACCTTATCGCCTGCTTCAGTGAAGAATTGAAGTACGTTGGAAGTTGTGGGGAAATTCATTTTGGAAACCTCACCTGTTGTGAGATTCTTGCAATTAAGATCGGCATAGTCTTTGATAACCACGACAGGACTACCGGCAAGAGATTTCGGTGGATTTTCACGGAAATTCTTCATCATGGCCACGATTTCATCGGCACCGGACTTACCGGGACGAACCACACTTACTCCTTTTTCACGTGAGAAACCATATTCATTGTATATGTCAATGAGAAGATCGTAAAGAGTCAAGTTACGGTCGGCAGCCCATGCCGCGATCTCGCACATCAAAGTGATGGAAGAAACGGCATCCTTGTCTCTTACGAAAGTTTCAGGAAGGAAGCCGTAGCTTTCCTCACCGCCACCAAGATAACGACCTTGGTCTTCCATATTTCTCATCACGTCTGCGATCCATTTGAAACCTGTGAAGCAGTCGAAACATTTCACTTGATTGGCCTCTGCTATACGCTTGATGGTTTCAGTTGTAACGATAGTCTTCACGCAATATTCACGACCTGTAAGTTTGCCCAGTTCACGATTGCGAGTGATTAGATAGTAAAGGAAGATCATCACGATCTGGTTACCGTTTACAAGCTGGTAGTTGCCTTTGCTGTCACGCACCACCAGACCGATACGGTCGGAATCCGGGTCAGATGCGAGCACGAGACTTGCACCGGTTTCCAAAGCCTTTGCAATACCCATAGCCATAGCTTCTGAATTTTCCGGGTTAGGTGAATCCACTGTCGGGAAATCACCACTTTGAACATCCTGTTCAGGCACATGTATCACATTGTCGAATCCCCATTTCTTCAAAGAATCGAAAACAAGCATTGACCCGGTGCCATGGATAGGGGTGTAGACAATCTTCATATCGTGGTGACGCTTGATAGCATCCGGAGAAAGACTAAGAGTCTTGATATCGTCAAGATACATATTGTCCACGTCCTTTCCAATTATTTCGATAAGGTCTTTGTTGGGAGTGAACTTGATCATATCAACAGAAGTGATGGCGTTAACATAAGCGATTGTCCCCACATCGTGTGGTGCAATCATCTGTGCACCGTCACTCCAATATGCTTTGTAACCGTTGTATTCTTTCGGGTTGTGGCTTGCAGTTACCATCACACCACTATTGCAACCGAGTTTACGGATAGCGTAGGAGATTTCGGGAACTGGACGGCAAGCGTCGAAAAGATAAACCTTGATTCCGTTGGCAGAGAAAATGTCGGCTGCAAGTTCCGCGAATTTTCTTGAGTTGTTTCTTACATCATGACCAATAACAACGGAAATTTGCGGTTCATCCTTGAAACATTCGTTAAGATAGTTGGCCAAACCTTGGGTAGCTGCGCCAACAGTGTATATATTCATACGGTTGCTTCCGGCGCCCATTATGCCACGGAGACCACCTGTGCCGAATTCGAGATCCTTATAGAAAGCATCAATTAAAGCAGTGGGATCTTCGGCGTCGAGCAATGCTTGAACCGCTTTGCGTGTCTCTTCATCATATTGAGGCGAGAGCCATTTTTCAGCTTTCGCCTTAACCTCTTTCAAGAGTTCCTTGTTATCCATAATTCTGATGTATTTGTTTGTTGATTTGTTAAGTTTCATATAGATAAAGGCAAAACTAATCAAAAAAAATGGTATAACCAATATCTGAAACTACCTTATTTTAGTTATTTTTGCAGTAAATTCAGAAAGACTCATATGATAGCTTCCATGACAGGATATGGCAAAGCGAGTTTTGCCAACGATAAAATGAAAATCTCGGTGGAGATAAAGTCGGTGAATAGTAAACAATTGGATCTAATGATGAGATTGCCGGCTGTATTTCGGGAACAGGAAACAATTTTAAGAAACAAGTTGACCCCGCTTTTAGAGAGAGGAAAAGTGGAAGTGACCGTATCCTGTGAGAATCTGATTGGAGAAGCGCCGGTTAAATTTAATACTGAAGTGATCAAGGGATATAAGAATCAGATAGACGCATTGATGGGAGAACTTAGTCTTCCGGAACCAAAAGATCTTTTATCGGTATTGCTTCGTTTGCCTGAATCCATGACTTCGCACACACCGGAAGCTGATGAAGATGAAAAAGAATTGTTGATGAAAGTCTGTCTGGAGGCTGTCCAAAACTTTATAGAATATAGAACCCAGGAAGGGAGAGGTCTCTATGAATTCTTTTTTTCAAAAATTGAAAGAATAAGGGAATATTTAGGACACACGGAAAAATATGAAACTGAAAGGGTAAATAAAATCCGTGAAAAATTAGAACAGCAATTATCCAAGCTCCAGGCTGTAGAGATTGACAGGGGAAGACTCGAACAGGAACTGATTTTTTATATAGAAAAATTGGATGTCACAGAGGAGAAGCAACGACTTAGGAGTCATCTGAATTATTTTGAGGAAACCTTGGGAGAACCGGAAGAAACGCAGGTATCGGGAAAAGGGAAGAAATTAGGATTTATAAGCCAGGAAATGGGACGGGAAATCAATACCCTCGGGTCTAAATCCAACGATGCCGACATGCAGAAACTGGTGGTGATGATGAAGGATGAACTTGAGCAGATCAAGGAACAAGTTCTAAACGTACTGTAATGAAAAACTCGGACAAAGGTAAGATAATTGTGCTGTCCGCACCATCCGGGAGCGGGAAGTCCACCATCATTGGAGAATTGATGAAAGACCCGGGATTAAAACTCGGATTCTCAATTTCTGCTACAAGTAGAAAACCACGTGGCAATGAACAGCACGGTCGTGAGTATTTTTTCATGACAGAGAGTGAATTCAAGGAAAAAGCTTCGAGAGGAAATTTCGTGGAATGGGAGGAAGTATACCCCGGAGTATGTTATGGCACTTTGGTTAGCGAGGTGGAACGTATTACAGGCCAGGGCAACAATCTTATAATGGATGTTGACGTGAAAGGAGGTTTGAATATCAAAAAAAGATTCGGTGACGAAGTTATCACAATTTTTATCATGCCTCCGAGTAAGGAAATTCTTGAACAAAGATTGCGTAGCCGGGGTACCGATTCTGAAGACACCATTGCAAAGCGTCTTGAGAAATCCGAATATGAAATGGGTTTCGCCGACAAATTTGATACTATTGTTGTCAACGACAATCTTGAAAAGGCAGTGGATGAAGTTGAAACTCGGATTAGAAACTTTATAGAGAAGTGACCATAGGTATCTACGGAGGAAGCTTTGATCCAATTCACACGGGTCATGCGATGGTGGCGAATTTCGTGTCTCAATGCAATATTGTTGACGAAGTATGGATAATGGTGAGCCGTCGCAATCCATTGAAAGAACATTCCACATTAGCATCAGACAACCATAGACTTAAAATGGCCGAAATTGTGGCGGAGAAATGCGATAAAGTCAATGTCACCGATATTGAAATGTCATTGCCCGTGCCATCATATACATATGATACCCTTTTGGAGTTGAAAAAACTTTATCCGAAGGAAACGTTTAAAATTATAATCGGCAGCGATTCACTTCAAAATTTCCATAATTGGAGGAACAGTGAGAAAATACAAAAGGAATTCGGCTTGATAGTCTATCCCCGTCCAGGATATGAATTGCCGGTAACGGAACCCGAAGGCATGACATTTTTAAACGGCGCGCCAGAGTTTGGTGTTTCATCCTCGCTCATAAGGGAATACATACAGTCAGACTGGAATATAAACTATTTTGTGCCTGTAGCTGTTTCAGAATATATTGAAGAACATAAACTTTACAAATGAACAACGATACAAACCGGTTGCTTGATTTAGTGGCGATAACGAAAGATTATTGCGAGGCATGTCAGGACGCGACTCAGTATACAAAGACTGAATTCACCGACAGGATGTTGGATCTGTTGCCAAGAATTTATTGGAATTTCTTTGATCTCTCGGCAGGAGTTTCATTAGGAGAGATGGATTTCTTTTCGGATTATGTCGACGAGAGTCTGTATGAAGATATAAGATCCGGAGTGGCGATAGTGATGGGGAGTGCCGACACATTCCTCGAAACATTCGAGGAGGATATGAAATATAGCGAGACACCAATTTCGGCATCAATTTCGGAAGGTCTTGCGGATTTATTCCAGCCCCTTTTCAATTTTATTTCTGTGGTGCATGATTCCGAGGGTGCCCAACTTGAAGAGGCCTTTATAAGTTGCAAGGAGGATTTTGAAAATTATTGGAGCCAGACCTTATGTAACGTACTCAGAGCTTTGAACAATGTGAAATACGGATTAAGAGAGGATGACGAATTATGATAGATAGATTATTGAACTGGCTTGAGAGATCCACATGTAATTTTCTCGCCGCTGTCACAATCATAGATGAATTGAAACAAAAAGGTTTTAAACCGTTGCGTCAAAATGAAGAATGGCACATTGAGCCGGGTGGAAAATATTATATGGTGAAAAACGGGAGTGCCGTTTTTGCCTTTACAGTCGGAAACGGTTTAAGTTCTTTTAAAAACGGCGCCAAAGTGATTGCGGCACATTCCGACAGTCCTTGTCTCCGATTGAAACCTAATCCTGAAATATATGGAGATGGAGGAGTGGTATCTTTAAATGTGGAGAAATATGGAGGGGGTATATTATACACATGGTTTGATCGTCCACTGTCGATGTCCGGAAGGATCACTGTGAAAAGTGGAGATACCATGAATCCCAAAGAAATTCTGTTTGATTTTAAAAGACCAATAGCAGTCATACCACATTTAGCCATTCATTTTAACCGCGGTGTTAACGAAGGAAATCCCATTTCCGTTCAAAAGGATATGAAACCTGTGATAGGTTATTTTGATCCGAAGATTATCAAGAAGGCAAAGGAAGGTAGTGGAATATTGTTGGAGGTTATAGGGGAGGCGTTAGGAGTGAAAGCTCATGATATTCTGGATTATGAAATAAGTCTCTATCCCATTGTGAAATCCGAATTATGCGGTTTGACAAATGAATATATCAGTTCTCCGCGTATAGATGACCTTTCAATGGCCTTCGCAGGTCTTGAGGCTATGTTGTCGACATGTGACATCTCTACCGACAATGTAAGGATTTTGGCAATATTTGACAATGAGGAAACCGGTTCCGGCACACGTCAGGGAGCGGCATCACCCGTGTTAAGGGACATGATGGAAAGAATTTGTGACAGATTGGGTGGCTCTAAAGAGGATTTTCATATAGGAGTTGCTAATTCATTCATGATATCTGCCGACGATGCCCACGCTTGGCATCCCAATTATAATGAGAAATACGACCCCACGAATCATCCGGTGATAGGAGGAGGACCTGTCATAAAGATAAATTCTAATTGCAAATATATGACTGATTCAATTGGAGCTGCTATTTTTAAAGAATTGTGTAATGAAGCCGGAGTAAAATATCAGATGTTTGTAAACCATTCGGATGTGGCCGGCGGCTCCACATTGGGTAATATTTTGACTTCACAACTCGATTTCAAGGGTGTGGATGTCGGTTCGGCAATATGGGCGATGCATTCGGCTGTGGAAACCGCCGGTGTAAGCGATCATGAAGAAATGGTGAAGGTGTTTAAGACATTCTGGAAATAAACCATATTTGTCTGAGCGGTGTTTTTTAAATAACTTTGCATACGCGTAAAGTGTGAAATAAAACAGAACTTCAATAATATAAAAAATTTAAGAACTAAATATATGAACGTAGAGTTTAAAAAACTTGACAATGTCAATGGTGAATTGACAATCACTTTGGAGGAGAAAGATTATGCCGACAAAGTAAAGAAACAGTTGAAGGAAATAGGTAAGAATCGTCCGGAACCGGGTTTCCGTGCCGGTCATGTGCCTATGGGGCTCCTCGAAAAAAAATATGGAACAGCCGTTAAATATGAAGTGGTTAACCGTGAAATCGTTGACTCTGTTTACGACTATATAAAAGACAATAAACTTCGTGTCCTCGGACAACCCGTGCCTGACAAAGATAACGAATTGAAAGACGGAGAAACAGAATTCACTTTTAAATTCAAAGTTGGTCTGGCTCCCGAACTCGATGTCAAGATCGGTAAGGATATGAAAATACCTTACTACACCATCGCAGTGACCGACGAAATGGTGGATCAGGAAATAACTGCACTTCGCAAGAGATTTGGTGTTCAAGGTCCGGGCGAAGAAACAGAACCGGATGCTGTAATTAAAGGTGTGATCAGCGAGCTTAATCCTGACGGAAGCGTGAAGGAAGACGGTATTGTGGTTGACAACGGAATCCTGGCACCGGTTCACTTCACAAGCGAAGAACAAAAGAAACTCTTTGAGGGTAAACACCCGGGTGATGTTGTAGTGTTCAATCCTGCTGCTTCATGCAACAGTAATGTCACTGAAATGTCATCAATGCTCAACATTGATAAGAGCGATGTTGAGAACCATAAGGGTGATTTCAATTTTGAAATCAAAGAAATTATAGTATTGAAACCTGCAGACCTTGACCAGGAATTCTTCGACAATGCTGTAGGTAAAGACAAAGCACACAATGAAGAGGAGCTTAAAGCTGCTGTGAAAGATCTCATCAAGGATCAATTGAAAGCAGAGTCTGATTTCCGTTTTTCAATCGATGCAAGAAATGTGGTTGAAAAATCTTTGGGTAATGTTCAACTTCCCGAAGAGGTGCTCAAACATTTCTTGATGCAACAGAATCAACAACTCACTGCCGAGAATATTGATGAGGAATTCGTTAAGATTCGTCCTCAATTGGTTTGGGACCTTACCAAGGATGATATCGTTGCCAAATTCAATATAGAGGTTACTAACGATGACTTGATGAATGAGGCTCGTGTTGCTGTATATCGTCAATTGAGCCAATATGGTCCGGCCTCACTTACTGAAGGTGTTATAGAACATTATGCCCAGGAAGTCATGAAGGATCCGAAAAACCATGATGCCTTTGAAAGAAATGCACTCAACAAGAAAGTGTTCGAAACCATCAAGGAAAATGTGACTCTTGACAATAAAGAACTCTCTATCGAAGACTTCAGGAAATTATATGCCTGAGTTAGAATTTAAAGATTAGAGTTTAAAGTTAAAATAAGAATAGAGGTAGGTGATTTCAATTTCTATTTAGGAATCTTACACATAATTCCTGGTTCCTTCTGAAATTGGGATAACCACACAATAAAAGAGGCTCAATCTTGGTTAAATAAAAAGCCAAAGATTGGACCTCTCTTCTTTTGGCATAATATTTGCCAAATTTAATTTGAGAGTTGTTTGTAATATAAAGAAATGAAGCTTTCCGATAGCTTCATAAGACCATAAATCATAATATTGAAACTATAAAAAATCATCATACATGCAAAAAGATTTTAGAAACTTCGCGGTAAACCATCTTGGTGTAAGTTCAAGCGAATTTGACAGTTATGTAAAACATGTCAACATCACCAATCCCGGGATCACAGCTTCCTATCCTACAGCTGACTATATGAATCCATATATTCTTGAAGAACGTCAGTTAAACGTGACTCAAATGGACGTATTCTCACGTTTGATGATGGACCGCATCATTTTCCTTGGAACTCAAGTTACTGATACTTCAGCTAACATAATCCAGGCTCAACTTTTATATCTTGATTCTATCGATCCGGAGAAAGATATTTCAATTTATATCAACTCCCCCGGCGGTTCAGTATATGCAGGCCTTGGTATCTATGATACAATGCAATATGTGTCGAGTGATGTATCCACGATCTGTACCGGTATGGCAGCTTCGATGGCAGCCGTGCTCCTTGTTGCAGGTCAGAAAGGGAAACGTTATGCACTTCCTCATTCACGGGTGATGATCCATCAACCTATGGGTGGTATTCAGGGTCAAGCCTCCGATATCGAGATCACAGCCAGGGAAATCCTCAAACTAAAGGAAGAATTATATCGTATCATATCAGAACATTCCGGCCAACCTTTCGACAAGGTTGAAAAAGATTCCGATCGCGACTATTGGATGATTGCAAAAGAAGCGAAAGAATATGGTATGATCGACAAAATTTTGGTAAATCCTAAGAAGAAAGACTAAGGTATGGCAACAAACCGTTCGGGTCTTGTATGTTCGATGTGCGGAACTCACGACAGTTCCGCAAATCCTGTTGTCAAGGTGCTTGAGGGTCTCAATTTATGTACAGACTGCATTGCATATATCGACAATGCACGCGACACCCAATTGAAACGTCAGCCGGCAAAAGCAAAAAATAAAAAAGAGGGCAACAAGATACCCAAGCCAAAGGAGATAAAAGAATTTTTGGATAAGTATGTAATCGGACAAGACGAAGCCAAGAAATATCTCTCGGTAGCTGTCTATAACCATTACAAGCGAATCAATCAATCTGACGATGACGAGGTAGATATTGAAAAGTCGAACATTATACTCGTTGGCCCCACCGGAACGGGTAAGACGCTTCTTGCCAAAACTATAGCCAGACTTCTTGATGTGCCGTTCACCATTGTGGATGCTACCGTACTCACTGAAGCCGGATATGTAGGTGAGGACATTGAGTCTCTTTTGACCCGTTTGCTGCAGACTTGCGACTATGACGTCGAGAAAGCCGAAAGAGGTATAGTCTTTATAGACGAGATTGACAAGATAGCCCGTAAGTCGGATAATCCATCCATCACCCGTGATGTGAGCGGAGAGGGTGTTCAACAGGGTCTTTTAAAACTTCTGGAAGGTTCTGTGGTGCTCGTTCCACCAAATGGAGGCAGAAAACATCCGGAGCAGAAAATGATTGCGGTGAACACCAAAAACATTCTTTTCATCTGCGGAGGTGCATTTGATGGAATCGAGAGGAAGATCGCTTCAAGGTTAAACACTCATGTTGTCGGATATGGTCACGATGAGTCCGGAAGGAAGAAAAAGCGTGAGAACCTAATGAAATATGTACTCCCGATGGATTTGAAATCATTTGGGTTGATTCCTGAAATTATCGGTAGGTTACCTATCCTGACAAGTCTTGATCCACTTGACAGGGAAGCTTTGAGAAGAATCTTGACAGAACCCAAGAATTCCATAATAGGTCAATATAAGAAATTGTTTGAACTTGACGGAGTGAAATTGGAATTCACGGAAGAGGCTCTTGATTTGATTGTTGATAAAGCTATCGAATATAAATTGGGAGCCAGAGGACTACGTTCAATTGTGGAAACCATCATGGTGGATTCCATGTTTGAAGTTCCGTCATTAAAAAAGAAAGAATTCAAGATTGACGTGGATTATGTGAAGGAACAACTCGAAAGGGCACATTTTGAGAAAACTTCCATTAAGGATTAAAGTTTAAAGATTAAAGATAAAAGTTTAAAGTGGATAGCAGTTGTAAAATTGAACTGCTATCCACTTTCTTTTTTTTATATATAAATTCACAATTTACCACACATAACTCATAACTTTAATCACAGCCTCTTTGCAATTTCAAATATTATTTTATAACTTTGTCTATAATCTCTTTTCATTCCTCTATACATTCTCCATGGCAAACCATAAAGCAATCAAAGAAGCTTTAAAAACAAATTTCGGATTTGACACATTTAAGGGTAACCAACTTGAAATCATCGAAAGTCTAATCGATGGCAAGGATGTGTTTGTGTTAATGCCTACCGGTGGAGGAAAATCCCTATGTTACCAGTTGCCAGCTCTACTTTCCGAGGGCACGGCTATTGTGATTTCACCACTCATCGCCTTGATGAAGAATCAGGTCGATGCCATGAGGAATTATGGTGAAGATGACGGAATAGCTCATTTTTTAAATTCCTCTCTCACAAAGAGTATGGCGGATAAAGTGAAAAAAGATGTGATGGACGGCAAGACCAAGCTTCTATATGTGGCGCCTGAATCCTTTACTAAAGAGGAAAACATGGCTTTTATCAAACAAATGAAGATTTCTTTTTTTGCTGTTGATGAGGCACACTGTATCTCAGAATGGGGCCATGATTTCCGTCCGGAATATAGAAGAATTAGGTCGATAATAAATGAAATCGGCGAACGACCTGTGATAGCACTTACTGCCACCGCCACTCCAAAAGTGCAGCATGATATCCAGAAGAACCTCGGTATGCTGGATGCCGACGTTTACAAGTCAAGTTTTAACCGTCCCAATCTTTATTACGAGGTAAGACCCAAGACCAAGGAGATTGACCGGGACATAATCAAATATATAAGAAATAACCCTGGCAAGTCAGGAATCATTTATTGTTTGAGTCGCAAGAAGGTTGAGGAACTTACCGAAACCTTAAAAATAAACGAGATATCGGTGTTACCATATCATGCAGGACTGGATGCAGCCACACGTTCCCACAATCAGGATGCCTTCCTTCATGAAGAAGTGCAGGTGATCGTGGCCACAATAGCATTCGGAATGGGTATCGACAAGCCGGATGTGAGGTTTGTTATCCATTATGATGTCCCTAAAAGTCTGGAAGGATATTATCAAGAGACCGGCAGGGCCGGAAGGGATGGAGGAGAAGGCAGGTGCATCGCTTTCTACACCAACAAGGATCTTCAGAAGCTTGAAAAACTGATGCAGACCAAAACTCCGGCCGAACAGGAGATAGGTAGACACCTTTTGTCTGAAACTGCCGCCTATGCGGAATCAAGTCTATGCAGAAGAAAGATTTTGCTTCATTATTTCGGTGAGAACAGAGAAGAGAATGAATGTGGCAACTGCGACAACTGTATAAATCCCAAAGAATTGGTGGAAGCCGGAGATGAACTTCGTTCTGCGGTTGAAACCCGACTTGCGGTGAAAAGGAAAATAACTCCGGAGTACCTTGTCAATCTGCTCATAGGTAGGGCCACCGATGAGGTCAAATCATACGGTCACGAAAAGATTGAACCTTTCGGTGAACTCTCAGATAAGGAAGAGAAGTTTATTCTAAGTATGGTGAGACAGGCATGCGTTGAGGGTTATTTTGAAAAAGATATAGAGAACTACGGATATATCAACGTATCGGAAAAAGGAAAGAAATTCCTCAACAGTAAGGATTCTTTCAAGATAGTGGAAGACCGCGAATTCGTGGATATAGATCTCGAACCCACTCCTAAGGCTGGTAGTGGAGCTGCGGATCCTGTGCTCTTCTCTTTACTCAAAGATTTGAGAAAAGATATGGCCCGCAAACTCAAGCTGCCCCCTTATGTATTGTTCCAGGAAACCTCGCTTGAATGTATGGCCACTACTTATCCAATAACTATGCAGGAACTTGCCGCCATACCGGGTGTTGGTGAAGGTAAGGCCAAAAGATACGGCCAGGAATTTTTGAATCTTATATGCAAACATGTGGACGAGAACGAAATAGAACGTCCCGTTGATATGAGGGTTCGATCTTTGGCCAATAAAAGTAAAATGAAGATAGAACTCATAAAATGTGTAGACAAAAAAATAGACCTCGAGGAGGTGGCTAAAAGTAAAGGACTTGAATTCGAAGAACTTTTAGACGAACTTGAAGCTATAGTGGAAGCCGGAACCAAATTGAATATCGACTATTTTATTGATGAAATGATGGATTCCGACAGACTTTTTGATATTTTGGATGTATTGAAAGAATCGGAAGAAGACGATATAGATGAGGTGCTTGATGAATTGGGCGACGATTACACAGAGGATGAGGTGAGACTTGTTAGAATCAAGTTTCTCTCGGAAATGGGTATTTAGGAGAGGAAAGTTTAAAGTTTAAAGTTTAAAGTGTAAAGTTGAAAGTTTAAAGTTAAAAGATTAAAGAAGTTACTTATATTTCACAATATACAGCTCACAACTCGAGACTCACAACTCGAGACTCACAACTTACAACTTACAACTCACCGCTCATGACTCACAACTCCCACATAAAACTTGCAGTTCAAAAAATAAAGACGGGGGTAAATGAGTTAATAAATAAAGGAAAACTTTTTTAGAAATGAAATTGAATGAAATAAAGAATAAAGGTGGAAAGGCTGTGATAGCCGCCATGATACTCTCAACAGGTATAACCGCCTTGAATGCAAAAGAGAACAAAGGAGTGATTATGACAGTGGATGGCGAGGAAGTCCCCACCTCCGAATTCCTTTATTTATTCCACAAGAACAATAGTCAACAGGTTGAGCCTCAAACTATGGACGAATATTTGGATCTCTTCCAAGTATATAGACTTAAAGTAGCGGAGGCTAAACAAGAAGGGATTGACACCACTGCCAATTTCAAAAAAGAGGTGGCGCAGTATAGAAGGGAATTGCTTGAACCCTATATCACCGACACGGCGTTTATCAATTCACTTGTGGACCTCGCTATGGAAAGAGAGAAAGTGGCGGTTGAATCAAGCCACATCATGTTTATACGCACCCACAATGAAGAAAAGGATAAAAGGAGTCTTGAATTGATCGACAGTCTTCGTCAGGAACTCTTGAATGGTGCGGATTTTATTGAATTAGCTAAAAAATACTCAGAGGATAAGTTCTCAGCGGATAAAGGGGGTTATCTTGGATTCACATTAGCCGGGACTTTCCCTTATGGATTTGAAACAGCCGAATATGACACTCCGGAAGGAGAAATTTCTGATATTGTGGAATCTCATGTAGGATGGCACATTGTCAAATCCGGTGCAAGAAAACCTGCTGAAGAATTTAATCACCCTGCGAGATCATATGATGAGATAAAAGCTGATGTGCTTAGGAAGTCCGCTTCGCCATTCGATACACGCTTTTTTGAGATCCGTAGAAAAAATATGGAAAATCTTAAAAAGAAACATCCTAAAATGTTGGCAGCAATAGAGAATTTGCCGGAAGATGAGGCTTATGAGGTTTTGTTAGTGGAAGAAGAGATCGCGCAATATGCTTCCAATCCGGATTACCATAATCTCGTTGATGAATATACCAATGGAAGTTTGCTGTATGAGGTTAGCGTAAAGAATGTATGGGACAAAGCATCTAACGATGAAGAGGGTCTGAATAATTATTACGTTGCCAATAGAGGGAAATATACCTGGGATGCTCCTCATGCCAAAGGAATTCTGGTTCAGGCTGTGAATGATTCTGTAGCGGATGTGATAAAGGCGAATATCGGAGGAATGTCGCCCGATGAAACGGTTAAATATATTAGAACCAATTTCAAGAAGGAAGCCACGGCCGACAAATTCAATATGGCCAAAGGTGCTAATCCAATGGTTGACCATTTGATGTTTGGTGAGGCGGAAACTACTCCTAAAATTAAAAGTTTCAAAACCTATTTTATTGTTGACGGTAGAATTGTTGAATCTCCCGAAGAACTAAACGATGTAAAGAGTTTGGTAGTTTCCGATTATCAGGAACAACTTGAATCCGACTGGGTTAATTCCTTGCGAAGTAAGCATACTGTTGAAATAAATCAAAAGGAACTGAAAAACATACGCAAATCCTTGAAATAAAATCTTTGAAACCCTTACTTCGGATATCAATCGGTGTAATGTTTTTGGTCTGCTTTTTTTCTTGTGGAAAGAAGGTAGACCGAAATGATATTGTATTGCTACGGTATGGGGAACAGGAATTGACCTATAATGAGGTATTGTCTCAAATACCCGATGGTATAGCGCCACTTGATTCAGCTGCTCTTTTCAACAGCATTGTGGAGGGATGGCTCAAGGATGTATTGCTCTCCGAATTTGCCGAAGAACGTCTTTATGATATCCACACAATAGATCGACGTGTGAAAGATTATCGAAACAGCCTCATTGTTTCGGAGTATCTCAGCAGAATGAGGGAAGCCCACAAACCCAATGTGGATGAGATAATGGTGAAGGATTATTACGATAAACATAGAAAGGAACTTAAACTCGATGTGCCATTGGTGAAAGGTGTATTCCTGAAAATAGATTCCGATTCAAAAGGAAAGGAGAATATTAAAAATCTACTCTCATCAGAAAATCCCGAAGAAATCGACAGATTGGAAAGGGAATGGCTCGACCGGGCCTTGGAATACAATTATTTCCGCGACAAGTGGATAGATTGGGAAACTGTGGCCGGATGGATACCTCATAGATTCGGTAATGCTGACGAGTTTATAAAAAATAAGAAATATTTCGAAATCGACTACGGAGAAAACTCTTATTATCTTCAAATCACGGATTATCTTCCCTCCGGCGAGGAACAACCATATGAGTTTGCATCTTCTTGGATAACGAATCTATTGACTCAGGGAGATCTGATGGATTTTGAAAAGTCTCTTGTGGAGTCAATTGTAATGAAATCTATACAAGACAACAAACTTGAGGCGGTGAGTTATAATCCGATAACACATGAAGTGAAAAATACTTTACGATAAGTTGAAAGATGAAAAATAAAAGAAATAAAATTTTAAAGAGGTTTGCAGTTCCTGTTGCTCTATTGTTGGCAGTTTTGCCCTTGATGAGTCAGAATGATAAGAATGTTGTCGACGAAGTGGCTTGGATAGTGGGTGACGAAGCCATATTCCGTTCTGATATAGAAGAACAATACCAACAAATGAGATCTGAAGGAATTTCTATTCAGGGAGATCCCTATGCCGTGATACCGGAACAAATAGCCGTTGAGAAGTTATACCTTCATCAAGCAAAGATAGACACTATCGAAGTGCCGGAATCAAGTGTGAGAAGTATGGTTGACCAACGAATCAATTTCTTCATCAACCAGTTGGGATCGAAAGAAAAAGTGGAGGAATATTTCCATAAGTCATTGCCGGTGCTTCGTGAAAGTTTAGTTGAAATGATGAAGAATAATTCCATCGTGTCGCAAGTGCAGAGAAATCTCACCGATGGAGTTACTGCCACTCCTAACGAGGTCAGGAAATATTTCGACACAATGCCGGCCGACAGTATTCCTTATGTGCCGATGCAGGTGGAAGTACAAATAATTACTCTCAATCCCAACATTCCAAGACAGGAGATTGAAGATGTGAAGGCAAGATTAAGGGAATATTCCGACCGTGTAAACAAAGGAGAGGTGGATTTCTCAACTTTGGCTTTCATGTATAGCGAAGACGGAAGTGCAATGCAAGGAGGAGAACTCGGTTTCAGCGGTAGGGCCGGTTGGGTTCCGGAATTTGCCAACGTGGCATTCAATCTCACGGATCCCAAGAAAGTGTCACGTATAGTTGAGACTGAATATGGCTACCATATCATCCAGTTGATAGCAAAAAGAGGTGATCAGGTGAATGTTCGACATATTCTTCTCACTCCGAAGGTTAGCCAAAAGGATTTGACAGACGCCACCAACCGACTTGATTCCATCAGAAAAGAAATTGTAGGCGGTGCTTTCTCATTTGAAGAGGCTGCATCCTATATATCTCAGGATAAGGACACACGTAACAATAAAGGTGTGATGACCAACAACAATGATTACAGCAACCTTTATCGCAGCAGTAAGTTCGAAATGCAAGACCTACCAACAGAGATTGCAAAACAGGTGGAGAAGATGAACCCCGGCGATATCAGCGAGGCTTTCATAATGAAAAACAACAATCATAAAGATGTGGCTGCCATAGTGAAACTCACCGAAAGAATTCCGGGCCATCGTGCCAATCTTTCCGACGATTACAACCTTCTGAAAAAAATGTATGAGAATCACAAGAAAGATGAGATACTCAGAGAATGGCTCGAAAAGAAGATAAAGGAGACCTATGTCAAGATTGAACCCGGTTGGCAAAGTGATGAGTTCAAGTATCAAGGGTGGATTAAGTAAAGTTTAAAGTTTAGAGTTGAAAGTTTAAAGTTTAAAGTTTAGAGTTTAGAGTGAGGGGGCGTTTTGTAGCTTTTGGAATTTTTTTATGTCTGCTCGTGTTTGCAATAAACACGGGCTTTCAAGCGTATGCCCAATCTCAGGAACAGAAAAAACATGAGATAAAAGAAGAAGAAAGTTTTGAGCGACCTCAACCCACAAGACCGATACAACCGGAAATCCCAAGTGTGAACCGCTATCAGGAAGACAAGGTTTTTCTCGAATATGCTGATTCACTCTATAAGAGGAAAGTTAATAAACGCGACACCATAGAACGTCAGATCCTTAAAGGAAATGTGAAGTTCCGTCAAGCCGGTTTGTGGATGTTTTGCGACTCTGCATACTATTACCCCGAAGAAAATTCTTTGGATGCTTTCTCCAATGTGAAGATGGAGCAGGGAGACACATTATTTGTGTATGCCGACCAACTTTTTTACAACGGAGACAAACATCTCGCTACTTTGAAGAATGGTCCCACAAGAGAAAAGGTGACACTTATCAACAAAGACGTGACTCTAACCACCGACTCTCTTGATTATGATATGGAAATCGATTTGGGTTGGTATGTGAAATGGGGTACAATAGATGACAAAGTCAATACTCTTACTTCACTATATGGAGAATATTCACCCAAAACAAAGCGTGCTGAATTTTTCCAAGACGTGGTACTCGAAAACCATAAAGACGGGTTCACAATGTATACAGACACATTGTATTATAGTACCGAAACCCACATCGCCAATATTGAGAGTCGGACTTTGATACAAAGTGAGAATGACACCATCATAACAAATCTTGCAACCTATTACACAGATACAGGCGATGCCGATTTGCTTTCCCGATCAATGATAATACATAGGGATTCAACCGGAAATATCATCACTCTCGAGGGAGACAGCATAATCTATGACAACAAGACCCGTATTAGCCGGGCATATATGTATCGCGATCCCTTCAAGAGAAGTACCCCGATGGTGATTACCGATACTGCACAAAAAACAACCCTTATCGGAGGTTTCGGTATCTATAACGATTCCACAAAAGAGGCGTTAGCTACCATATATCCACTCCTTATGGAGTACTCGCAAGGAGATACCCTCTTTTTAAGGGCCGATACGATCAAGACTTTCATCGTCACGGAAATGATACCGGACAAGAGAAGGAGAACAAAATCGGGTTACCCCGAATGGAATGAGGAAATCATAACGATGAAAGATTCGGTTACGGGACTTTTATGGATCGACACTACTTATTTCAAAGTCAGGATACCCTATGCCGACGCACCCCAAAAAATGCTGTTTGCTGTGGCACCTCCTCCAAAAGAGGAAGAACCTATAGAAGAACCGGTAATTGAGGAAGAATTGATCTTATTGGAAGAAAGTCCTGTAGAAGAAATTGATGCTATCGAAGTTGTATCGGCTGATTCAATTATGTATGACAAAATTGAAATAATCGATCTTATCTCTGAGTACGAGGATTATAATGTTCCTGAAGTTCCTATGGTCCTTATGGAATCTTTCAAAGGATTGATACCGCTTGATTCCATTAAAATCAATTCTATAATTCCCTTGGATACGGTTTCCTTATCGATGGAACAGGAAAATAAGGAGGTTGGCGATTCGATTCCCTACGAATTCCATGTGATTTTGGCATATCATCGGGGTCGTTTCTTCAAGCAGGATATGCAGGGAGTTGCCGACTCGATAGTGTTTGTAGAGAGGGATTCGATGTTATATCTCTTTAGGAAACCAATTGTATGGAGCGAGGAAAGACAGGTTACAGGCAACAGGATTGATGTACATTTCAACGATTCTACCACCGATTGGGCTTATTTACCCGAATATGGTTTGATGTCGGAATATGTGGATGAAGATTTCTACAACCAAATCTACGGAAAGGAAATAACAGCCTATTTTAAAGACCAGGGTTTGAGAAGAATGAGTGTCTCCGGGAATGTCGAGACCATATTTCTCCCTCAGGAAGAAGATTCCACCTTCAATCGTCTTGTGAATGCCGAAAGTTCCTATATGGAAGTATATCTTGATTCCAACCGGTTGGATTGGCTAAAGATGTGGCCCGAAGTTAGCGGAACTGTCACACCGATCTTCCTGGTGAAACGTCCTCAGATGTATCTTCAGAAATTTAAATGGTGGGGATTCCTTAGGCCGCAACGGGAATGGTATGGCGATCGGGTGCATTGGGCGGACAATTTGGGTGAGGTGCCGGATGAACTTGAGCAATACTTCATGGCTCCGTCAGATTTCGGAGAACCGAAAACCTTCACCGGTCCAAGGGTGAACCTTCCCACATCCTCACTACCGATTTGGGAAGATTTCCCTATGGCTAATGAATTGGATTCTTTGGCAACTGTTTCAGGTGAACTGGATTCTTTGATTAATGTTAATGAAGGATTGATGATACCGGATTCGGTTTCTTCGGAAGTCCCGGATTCTATTTCCTCAGAAGTCCCGTCACTAAGTGAAACCGAGGCTGAAAAAACGGAAACATTTGAAGATATAGTAGAAGGAAACCAAGAAGAGGAAGAAGTGGCAAAGGAGGCAGAGGAACAGTCAGCGATAATCGAGGAACAGATAAAAGAAGAGGAGGAAGCGGATGAGTGACATTATAAAATTATTGCCTGATTCCGTAGCAAATCAAATCGCGGCGGGTGAAGTGATTCAAAGACCTGCCTCTGTTATCAAGGAATTGGTGGAAAACGCTGTTGATGCGGGAGCCACCGACATTAAGATTTATATAAAGGATGCGGGAAGAACCTTAATTCAGGTGGTTGACAACGGCAAAGGTATGACCCCCACGGACGCAAGGATGGCTTTCGAACGTCATGCCACTTCCAAAATAAGGGAGGCATCCGATCTTTTTTCGCTCCATACAATGGGTTTTCGCGGTGAAGCTTTGCCATCCATCTGTGCCATCTCTCAGATTGAGATGAAGACACGGCCGGAAGACAAAGGTATCGGTACCCGTTTGGTTATCAATGCTACCAAGGTCGAAACCCAGGAATCTGTTGCGTGCGACCAAGGCACCAACATAATGGTCAAGAATATTTTTTTCAATGTCCCTGCACGTAGAAAATTCCTCAAAAGCGACAATGTGGAGTTATCCAACATTATGAGGGAATTTGAACGTTTGGCTTTGGTGAATAATTCTATAAGAATGAGCATTGATACCGGAAGTAGGACAGTTGACCTCAAACCGGGAACTTTTCATCAGAGAATAGAGGATCTATGGAAAAATTCACTTGATCTGCATCTGATTCCTATAGAGGTTGATACTTCTATTGTAAAGATATCGGGTTATATTTCAAGACCTGAATATGCGAGAAGAAGAAATCCTCTTCAGTATCTAATAGTGAATGGTCGCAATATGCGGCATCCCTATTTCCATAAAGCGATAGTTGGGTGTTATGATTCATTGATAGCCCCTGATACCCAGCCTTGTTATTTCCTAAAATTTGAAGTTGATCCTGAAAGTATAGACGTCAATATCCATCCCACCAAAAATGAGATTAAGTTCGAATATGAGCAAGACATATGGCCAATACTACAGGCTGCTGTCAAGGCTGCCCTTGGGAAATTCGGGGCCGTTCCCTCAATTGATTTTAATCTGGACGTAATACCGGTTTCCCCTCTTCAGAAAGGAGAAAAACCAAAGGAACCAACCATAGATGTTCCTCGGGATTACAATCCGTTCGACGGAACTTCATACGGGAAAAATCCATTATTCAGGTCAACAAATGGTGGCTCCGTTTCCAACTGGGATAAACTCTATTCAGATTTCATGAAGGGAGCCCATGGTTTCAATAGAAAAGAACCCGACACGCAGGAAAATAGTGGAGTCATTAAGGAATTAAAAGATGATTCAGTTCCTACTGACATTTGTCTGCAATTTGCTGATCGTTTCATTGTTACTTCGTCAAGGGAAGGAATATTGATAATCGACCAAAGAAGGGCCCATATAAAAATTCTTTTTGAAGAGTTTTATGCGCATATAAAGAGTGGAGAACAATCCTCACAAGGTTTGATGTTTCCCGACAGTATAGAGATTGATCCTTCGCAACAGAGTGCATTGGAAGACATTTTGCCGGAATTATATAAGATAGGATTTCGACTCGAATATGATTCGGAAATCCGATGGAATATTACCGGAATTCCTTCTTTTATGAAAAACCTTGATGCCCGTGATGTGGTGATGAGAATGATAGAATCGGTGGATGATTCCGATGCAAACTACGGCAATAACGCCACAGATACTGACAGTTTATTGGAAAGAATGGCATTGGTGATGGCTCGGGGAGCTGCCATAAATTATGGTCAGAAACTATCGTCTGATGAGATGGAACACATAGTGGGCAAACTCTTTGCGCTTCCCGACCCGTCATACACACCCAACGGTAACAAAATCTTTCATCTTCTGGATTCTTCTTATTTGCAATCCCTCTTTCGTCAGTAGGGTTAATGGTCTTAAACTTTATGTGTTTAAACTTCGTTTATTAGATAAACACTTTATCTTATGAAAAAAAATTACTTCAGAATTTTAGTATTTTTATTGCTTTTATCCGGATCAATGACAATTATTTCATGTTCCGATGATATTAAAAATGAAGTTGACATCACAATAACCATCAATGATCTGCCGGCAGCGGCAAGATCTTTTTTGACTAAATATTTTCCCGACTATGAAATAGTCAAGATCACCAAGGAGATTGAAAGTGACATTACCGTTTATGAAGTAAATCTTCAAGAAGGTTATGAAGTGGTGTTCAATGAGGACGGGGATTGGACACAGGTCGAAGCTCCCTATGGTAAAACCATTCCGACCGGATTTATACCGGAGCAGGTGATGGCCACATTGACTCAAAGATTCCAAGGATACGGAATCAATGAAATCAACAGTACGGGACAGGGATATAAGGTAGAGCTGAGTGATAATCAAGGAGGTGCAAGTATCGATGTGTTTTTTGACATGTCGGGAGAAATTACCGGAATCGACGAACTTGATTAATCCGCAAAAACAATAACAACAATAACAACACTAAAAACACTAACAACCACAATAAAAAATGTCTAACTCAAATTTATTCTACCGTGCCACTTCTCTTTGGTGGATACCGATGTTGACCGGATTGGTATTCATAGGATTTGGAATATGGTGTCTCTGTAATCCGGTTTCTTCCCTCACCATAATGGCATATATTTTTGCCGGAGCAGTAGGTGCGGTGGGTATTTTCAATCTTATCTATGGATTCGCAAATGTTAAGAACAATCACGGCTGGGGCTGGGCTGTAGCCGCAGGAATCATAGAGATTTTATGTTCCGTTTGGCTTTTCTTCCTTCCGGCAACCTGGCTTGTGCAGGGCTTTATTTTCTGTGCCGGTATCTACATAATATTTGTTTCCATCAACGCGGTATCTGAATCGTTGGTTATTTACAGATATTCCTCTTTCTGGATAATATGGCTATTCCTTTTACTTTTGGTGAGTTTATTCTGTGCATGTTTCTTCCTTACGGGTCCTATTTTCGGGGCAGCTGTGGTGTGGATTTATATAGGCATTTCTTTTATCACCTATGGTTGTTTTAGAATTTTATTGTCGCTCGTGTTAAGGAAAATAAATAAAAACTTGCCTCCTGCAGGAGAAGCGGAATAACAGCTTCAAATACAAAAAATATGAAAAGATCCCAAATAATTGGGGTCTTTTTTGTTCTTTTTGGGACATTTGTGGGCAATAAGGGCAAATTTTTGCCAATATATTGGTTAATTTGTAATTTTACCATTCAAAACAAAAATGTAAAACTGACCTTGACATATGAAACGGTCCTGTGAAGGATTATTGATAATACTTTTTATATTGCTTATCAACGCTTCTTCCGCTTATGCCGCGGAACGAAGCGACATACATATAGGTACTGCTCTTAGGGCAGATTCCATATCCGATTCCTCTAATAAGACAGACACTTTGGAGGTCTTTAAAAGAGATATTGAATCGGTGGTTTTTGTGCCCAAGGGTCAATGGATTTTCGGTTTGTCGGTGTCTTATACTCAGTCATCCCAGGATAAATATCAATTTTTAATTTTAGAAGGGATTTCCGGAGACACCTATAGCTTCAAAATTTCTCCCATGGTGATGTTTGCTGTGAAAGCAGACTTGGCTTTAGGAGGAAGATTTTCTTATGCCCGTTCATTGACCAAGGTATCGAATGCTGATATCGTGCTTGATTCGGAAACCAGTTATAGTTTTGATCACCTTTACCGGCTCTCTCATAACTATTATGGAGCTGCTTTGATGAGAAATTATTTCTCTATCGGTAAGAGCAAGCGTTTCGGATTCTTCAATGAAGTTTCCCTTCAGATGGGAGGAGGACAAACTAAACTTACAACAGGTGTAGGTGATGACTTAACCGGTACTTACGAAAGAAATTTCTCTTTGAATGTGGGTCTCACCCCGGGTCTATGTGTTTTTCTAAGTAATTATTCAGCCTTGGAGGTGAATGTGGGATTATTGGGTTTCAACTACACCGACACACGAGCGGTAAAGGACCAAGTCTACGTTTCCACTCGAAATTCAAAATCGGCTAATTTCCGGATCAATCTCTTTTCGATTACATTCGGTGCCACCTTTTATCTATAATAGCCATGAGAAAGTTTAGAACCATATATTTCCTTCTTGTGGCAATGATTTTAATGCCGCTGATTAGCCAAGCTGCCCCGGTACCTGTTTTAAGAACGGATACAATTTTACGTATAGATACCATCACAACTCAGGAAGTGATTACACGTACAGAAGTGATACAAAAGTCACAAAAGATCGTGAGATATTATGAAGAGGGTAAAATAATCGAGAAGAATTTGGAAACCGGTAATATCACCGAAACTCCTGTGAAAAGTATCGAAAACACGGGGACTCAAGTTCAGAACGTTCCGGGTTTTATGGAAGTAAGGTCTGTCGACAATACGAACGGTTCGGTTATTTATGTTGACACTTTGTATCGTCCGGGAGGCAAATTCGTTTGGATTCCTGATTCGATGGATGTTAGGGTGAACGAACTCTTGAATAAGGGTGAATTGACCTCCACGGTTGAAATCGATGAGACGGAAAAACCAATAGATGTGAACGAGAAGGTTGTGTTCCGTGGTGACACAATCAATATGATACTTAAGGACAGGAATCTTGGTAGGTACGACCGTGGATTGTTCAATTATCTCTTTATCCCCAAAGGAATCTGGCAGGTAGGTCTTACAGCCTCATATGGTGAATTTTCAACCTCCGATCTTGAAATTCTCGATCTTATCTCTGATATAGATTTCAGCGGAAAACTTTGGAGTATCCGACCCTATTTCCAATATTTCATTAAAAGCAACATATCGCTTGGTATGAGATTGGGATATACCCAGGGTAGAGCAAACATAGGATCTTTCAATGTGGATATCGATGAAGACATGAGCTTCAATCTGCATGACATCATGTATAAGAGCAACAGTTATTCCGCATCTTTCACTTTCTCCCAATATTTAGGTATAGCGAGAAAAGGTAGATTCGGAGTGTTCAATGAGGTTGAACTTGCCCTTTCGGGAGGAGATTCCGATTTTCATCGACCATTCAACGGAGAAATGAGAAGAACGCATACCCAGATGTTCCAGGCAGCCCTGAATTTCTCGCCCGGTGTCTGTGTGTATGTATTGGATCAGGTATCTTTCAATGTTTCACTTGGTGTTTTCGGTTTGAACATAAAGCATGAGAAGCAGAAAGTGAACGACGAGGACTTGGGTTGGCGAACAACTTCCGGAGCCAATTTCCGCTTCAATATCTTCAATATCAACTTCGGTATCGCCGTAAACATGTAACACCAATAAAAACCTAATAATAAAAACATTAACAACGAAATTAATATAAAACTAACAATATTATGAAATTATTTAACAAAGTTTACCTCTGTCTGGCCACGAGCTCAATCTTGTTGGGAGCTTCGTGTTCGAATGAGACTCCATGGAGCGGTAGTTCACAGGCGGATGGAAAAATCAATCTGAACGTATGGGCAGACGGACAGGTTAACATGAGTACCAGGGCCGATGATGTGGCATCTTTGGTGCCCAATGAAGCAGAATTTTCTATAACATTGAAAAGCACTGACGGTAGCTATAACAATACTTGGAAAAATTTAAACGCATTCAAGGGTGAAAATGGTTTCCCGATGGGAAATTACATTATTTCCGCTACTTTCGGAGACATTAAGGAGGAGGGTTTCAAAAATCCTTATTATTATGGAGAAACCCCTGTAAATGTCATTAAAGGTGAGGAAAGCAGTGTAGTTATTACTGCTGCATTAGCAAATTCGATGTTCAGTGTAAGATATACTGATGATTTCAAAAAATTCTTTCCTGGTTACAGTGCCACAGTCACGACAGAGGGACACGAACCGGTGGTTTTTGTTCAAAGCGAATCCCGACCTGCCTATATCACTCCGGGATTGGATGCCATTGTTAAATTAACATTGACTAATCCAGCAAATGAGACTGTGACAGTAAGTCCAACCAAATTTAAGGCAGAACCACGTAAACATTACATAGTGACCTTTGGTGTGGATGGAAACATTAATTTGGGTGATGCATCACTTAAAATTGAATGGTCGGAAGAATTGGTGAGCCAAGATAAACCAATTTCTTTGACAGATGAATTGTTTACCACAGCTGCTCCGACTGTAACCTTGGAAGGTTATTCAAATACGGAACCTTTGTTTGAAGGATTGGAATATGAAGGAATAAATCCGGAATTCCATATCGTGGCTTTAGGAGGTCTTACCCATGCTACATTGACATTAGCTGCAGAAGAGGGTAATGGGGTTGTCCCCACAGGTTTCTCTTCAATTGATCTTGTAAACGCTGATGCCAATAACCAATCCATTCTCAATTCCTGCGGTATTGTTTGTAACGGACTATACGACAAGGTTGACAAATTTGCTGTAGTAAACTTTAAAGAATATTTAAAAGGATTGACTCCAGGAACTTACACTGCTAAAATTGATGTGGAGGATAAATTTTCAAGAACATTGGAAACTCCAGTAGAATTCAAAGTAGTAATAACCGGACTGGAATATAATTTCCTGACCTATGAAAAACCGGATTTCTTGGCTAATGAAATCAACGTGGTGGTTGAAACGAATTGTAAGGTTTTAAAAGACCAACTGATGTTTAAAGTTTGGGATACTAAAGAGGATTTTGTAAATCCGGTATCCGCAGAATTCGTAACTGCTGTATCTCCGGAAGGATTTTCTGATACCAAAGAATTTGTTTACACCTATAAACTGGTATTGCCGGAAGCAATAGATAATTATCTATGGAAGGTTCAGACACAAGTTCCCAATAAGAATGCACATGAAATGGATGTTAATGTAAATATGCCGGAATTCACTGTCGATGTGGATGCATTTGCCAAGAAAGTCAAATTCAGAATCAATCCCGATCAAGAATCTGTAAGTAAATACGGACAAGACTTATTCAATAACTTCAAACTCTATAAAGGAAGCCAATTAATTTCATCAGGCTATTCCTATGATGCTTCTACCAGTATCATTACTTTGACTGAAGGAATCACACCTGATACTAATTATAGTGACTTCGTTATTTCTTTTGGTAGAAAAGTTAATCCGACAGATGACTCAAAAATCAGTGCATTCCAAAGTGAAAAAGACACAGGTGTTCCAAATGGAGACTTCGAAACTTTAAAAGAAGTTTATGCAGAAACAATCAACCAAGGTGGAACTTGGGCAACTTCCAGTGGAGATTTTGGAAGCAATTATCAGAATACTGCAACCTTTAAGATTTCTGAAGCGGAAAATTGGTCAACCTCCAATAACAAAACAATGGGAGGCAATAATAAGAATACCTGGTTTTATATTCCATCAGTTTTTAATACAAATCTAGAATATACGGGTAGATGTCCAGGGGTTGGTTTAGGTACAGGAAGTAAGTCTGGAACTCCTTCAAGTTATTCTGACTTTGAACCCCACTCGGGAGAAAATGCGATGGTCATTAGAAATGTAGCTTGGGATCCCTCTGGTACCACTCCTACTAGAGATACAACTGGCGGAACAAGTGGTTTTATTAAAGTTAAGGGTACAGATTCATATTATAATTATAATGTACCTACAATCGCAAATAAAAGTGCTGGAAAAATGTTTTTAGGGACTTATCCTATGTCGGAAAAATTTGAAGAGGCACAAGGTTATCCATTTGCATCAAGACCTTTGAAATTAAAAGGATGGTATAAATATAGTAAAGACAGTTCTAACCAAGAAGATAATGGTAAAATTTCAATTATTGTATATGATAATGACACTCCAATTGCTTCAGGTGAAAAAGAATTAAGCGAAACAGTAGGTATGTTAGATTTTGAAATTGATTTAGATTCCTATGCTTTCCAATCAAAAGCAACCAGAATTGCTATAATGATAACTTCTTCTAAATATGCTTCTTCCTCACAAGAATTTGAGAATCAAAATATTGCAGTAACAACATATTTGTCAAAAATTGAATCTTATATGCATGGTGCAACCTTAATAATTGATGACCTCTCTTTCGAATATTAATACTAAACATGATTATGAAAAAAATTAAATATATAATTCCTATAATTGCATCTTTAGGGTTTGTTTCCTGTTCTGTAGAGAAACCTTTTGAGGGTGGACACGCTTCCGGTACAGGTGAACTCAGTAAATATGCCTTCGATATTGATGCATCTGTGATGGATAATACCAGAGCCACTACTTCCCAAGATCTTATTGATGATTTTTCAATTGTAATACAGAAAATTGCAACAACACCTCTAACCGCTGCATCCTACAATAGGTATGGCGACATGCCGGATGTGGTAACCCTGGATGCTGGGAGTTACAAAGCGTTTGCCACTTATGGAGAGAACCCGGATGCTGCTTTCGAAAAACCATACTTCCTTGGCGAATCTGAGGTTTTCGACATCGTGGCTGATAAAATCACTACAGATATAGGTGATATAAAGTGTAAACTGGAGAATGTGAAGGTTACCATTGATTTCCATTCCTCTTTATATAATGTGACAGATGAGAATGCATACGTAGAAGTTTATGTAAATAAGGATGCATCTCTGAAATTTACAAAAGATGAAAAACGTGCCGGATATTTCAAACATTCCGATGTGTGCACATTGACAGCCACATTCCATGGTGTGGTTGACGGAGTGGAACTCAATGAAGTAAAGACTCTTGACAATGTTTCCAAGGGAAACGAATACAGTCTCACTTTCTCCAAACACACGTATTCGGAAGATAGTGACGAAGGTCAATTGTCAGCCGGTGTAAATGTAGCAGCTTCGGTAACTATAGTAAATCTCAATGATAAGATTACAATAGAAGAAGACAAAGTGTTGGATGACAAAGAAAGACCTTCGGAAAGCGATCCATCTGCCGGTGAAGACCCTGGCACAGAAGATCCCGAAGATCCTGAAGGGCCCGGAACAGAAGAACCTGAAAACCCCGGAAAGATCCCAACCATTGAGGCTCAAGACCCAATAGATTTAGATAAAGTAAATGAAGTAGATAATTCTTCTACTGTTGTTATAATCTTCACCAGCCAAATAGGATTCACTAAGTTTGTAGCAGATATAGAGTCAAATGATTTAACCGATGAAGAGTTAAAGCAGGTAGGTCTTGCCGCTCACTTAGATTTGATTAATCCCGGTGAGTTAAAAGACCCGCTTCAAGGTTTAGGATTATTAAAAAATGAAGAAGGAGAAGATGTAGATTCAGTTTTAGGCCAAAAGATTGTTAAATTTGACATATCAAGGTTTATGACTCCCCTGTCTATTTTCCCTGGTGAACATCATTTCATTATAAAAGTAGGTGATGATAATGGTGAAAATCAATGTACTTTGAAACTTAAAATATAATAATAGCCATGACGAAAGCATATAGATATACAATCCTAGGGGCTGTTATTATGACAGCTACCTGCTTATTGAGTTGTAGCAATGAGTCTCCATTTATTAGTGAAGGAGATGGTGTTCTTAAAATGAATACTGAAGTGAGAAGTGACATAAATATAGTTACCAGAGGTACCATAGCCGGTTATGAAGATAAATATCTTGAGGACAACTTAGTGGTTTATATAGAAAACTCTAAGGGCGTGATAAGAAAATATCTTGGTTACGACCAAATCCCGGAAGCTATTTCTCTTCCTGTCGGCACTTATGTTGTGGAAGGTTGGACCGGGGACTCGGTGTCTGCTTCGTTTGACAAGAAATTTTTCCGTGGATATCACAAAGATGTGAAGGTTGATGCCGGTAGCAATGAGATGTCTCTCAAACTTGACATCGCAAACGTGGTTGTGCAAGTTGACCCTCAATCTTTACAACAAGGTATTTCTGATTTGAAAGTGACTTTCTATCATTCCAGAGATAAATTAGAATTCGGAGAAAACGAGATTAAAGAAGAAAAAAGAGGTTATTTCATGATGCCTAACGACGACACAAATCTCAGTTTTACAATCGAAGGAAAAAATGCTCTCGGAGAACCTTTCACCAAGACCGGTGAAATTGAAAATGTAGAAAGAGCACATTTATACAATATGAAACTCACTTCAGAACCAGTGGTTAACACTACTGGGGGTGGTTTAATCAAATTGGTTATCGAAGATATCCCGGTGATTGAGGAAAAATTTGAGATTCTTCCGGGCCCATATTTCAAGGCTACGTATGGTCAGGACGCTCTGGATCTTGAACGACAAATCTCTTCCACGTCAGATCCTAAAGATTTCAAAGATGTAAAGATAAGGGCTTTGGCTTATGAGAATATGGAAGAATTGAAAATTAAATTTGATTCCAAAATATTGACACAAATACAAGAATTGGAAAATGTTTCCGAAACTAATTTGATGGAACCAAATAAACCTAATTCTTGGAACAACGATAATATTCAACTTATGATTGAGGATAAAGAAAATGAAAAAAGTTCAATATCCGGTAACGCTGATATCAAAGTTGTTGAGGCCTGGATAACCATAAAGGCAGAATTCTTCAATAAGTTGCAAGCTAATGACTCTGAATATGTAATAGAATTTCAGGCCAGGGATAAAAGGGGTTATGTAGGATTAGCAACGTTAAAAATAGCTAACTCTGAATCGGCACTTGCAGACCCGATTCTTAGTGAAGAGGCTCCAAATGAAAATAAATCACCAATGGCCATATTATCAAATTCGGCGGAATTGAATTTGACTTTATTGGATGATAAAGTGCAGGATTTCGGAGTCCTTTACCGGGAAAGTGGTTCTGAAGGTGATTATAATAAGGTATCTGCTTTAGGAAATCAAAATACCTTGTCAACAAGGGCCACCGGAAAGCAATATACTGTAAAATTGACAGGTTTGAAGGAGAATACTACCTATGAATATAAAGTTTATGCTGATAACTTTATAGAAACCGGTAGCAGAACCTTTACAACCGAAAGTCATTTTGAGATTCCAAATTCTTCAATGGAAATTTGGGATTCATATAGTGCCAAAACTTTATTGGGTAATAAAACCGTTATTTATCCCGGGAATACCGGCCATGACAATACTTTCTGGGATTCAGGTAATGAAGGTGCGGCAACAGCTAATATGACTCTAACTGATAAATCCACCACAATGATTGGTAAAGGTACGTATTCAGCATGTTTGCAATCCAAATCGGCATTAGGTATGATTGCCGCCGGTAATATATTTATTGGACAATATGTGGAAACTGATGGTACAAACGGGGTGTTATCTTTAGGGAGAGAATACAATGGGAGCCATCCTTCCAATGTAAAAGTGATGGCTAATTACAGACCAGGGTCAAGTGTAAAAATAATGTCAGGCAATGAGAGTTATGTACCAGACGGCTTTGCAAAAGGAAAAGATCATGGTCAGATCTATGTTGCTTTGACAACGGGACCCATTGAAATTAGAACAAATCCCCAAAAACGCCATCTTTTCAATCAAGAGGAAGAGGAAGTTGTGGCCTATGGAGAAGTGACATTCGAAGGTGTAGATTTTGGTCCTGATGGAGAATTGGCAGAACTTAAAATACCATTATTTTACAAAGAAAATGCAAAAACTAAAAAAGCTACTCATCTTATAGTAGTATGTTCGGCCTCTAAATATGGCGATTTCTTCTCAGGAAGTCCCGGTTCCACATTCTATCTTGATGATTTTGAACTCGAATACGGTGATATTCAATGGCAATAATCATCTAAATACAAGGCAGGGAGGATTTGCTTCCTCCCTGCCTCCCAAAGTTTTTTCTCAATAATGAAAAGTAACATTCTATATATATTAGTTGCTATAACCGGCTTATTCGGTTTGTCGGGTTGTATTCATAATGATTTGCCTTATCCAAAAATCACGCAGACCATTACCTCTATTGCAGCCGATGGTGAAAGCCGAGAAGCCTATATCGATTCTTTAGGTCTTAAAGCAACCATTTATCTTGAAGAAACTACGGATATACAGAATGTGAGATTCACTAAATTCACAGTTTCGACCGGAGGGGAGGCGGATATGAACCTTCTTGAAGGATCATACGACCTGGAGAAACCCCTTTATGTTTCAATTACCCGTTATCAAACTTATATATGGGAAATCAATGCGGTGCAGAATATCGAGAGATATTTTTCTGTAGAAGGACAAGTAGGGGAGACTGTGGTTGATCCTGCCGCCTGCCGTGTGATAGTGTACCTGCCGGAAAATATGGACCTTACATCAGTAAAGATAAGTGAAATAAAATTAGGTCCGGAAGGTATAACTACATATGTTCCGGCTCTTTATCAGGGAGCGACTCTGGATCTTACCCATCCCTTAAGAATAGAGGTGATTAGCCATGGCAGAACCGAATACTGGACCATCTATGCAGAGGTGGTGGAACAGACCGTAGGAACCGACAATGTCGAGGCTTGGAGTCAGGTTATCTGGGCTTTTGGAAGCTGTGAGGCCGACAAATCCGGTTCTTTCCAGTACAAGGAGTCTTCTTCTGAAGATTGGATTGACATTGATTCCAAATGGCTCACACAGACAGGAGGTGCCCTGTCATGTTATATCCCGCATCTAAAACCGCTTACAAGTTATGACGTGAGGGCTCTATCAGGCGATGAATATGGAAACATAGTAACCGTTACTACGGAAGAAACCATGGATCTTCCTGACGGCTCTTTCGACCAATGGTGGCTCAAGGATGGTAAAATATGGTGTCCTTGGGATGAGGGTGGCACTCCTTATTGGGATACGGGCAACACCGGAGCTGCGACTTTGGGTCAAAGTAATGTTGTGCCTACAGACCATACAGTCACAGGGACAGGTCAGGCTGCCGAATTGAATACGAAATTCGTCGGAATCTTCGGTCTCGGTAAACTCGGAGCGGGTTCGATTTACACAGGAAGTTTCAAGAAAGTTGACGGAACTAACGGTATTCTTGATTTCGGTCGCCAGTTCAATCTGCGTCCCACCAAGCTCCGCGGCTATTATCAATACAAGACAGCCGATATAGATTACACCAATTCCGAATGGACCGACCTCAAGGGACGTCCTGACACTTGCCATATCTATTTCGCATTGACCGACTGGACGGCTCCATATGAAATCCGTACGAATCCCAACAACCGTCAACTTTTCAACAAGGATGCCGATTATGTGATAGCTTATGGGGAGTTGCTCTATAGCGGCACGATGGATGATTATGCACCCTTCGAAATTGAGTTGGAATACCGGGATTATTTCACAAATCCCACCTATCTCCAGATCACTTGCGCAGCTTCTAAGTATGGCGACTATTTCACCGGTGCCAACGGAGCTGTACTCTACGTAGACGAGTTCTCCCTCGATTACGACTATTAGATTCCATTAATATTTGACTTTATGGTTCGTGAAAACTACTTACGAACCATAAAGTCTTTTTATATCATAAAGTCTCAAATTCATTTATTATCTTTGGAGATATTTTTCAACAGTCTGGTGTTTTATGGTAAAGTTAAGATACCCCAAAGGAGAACAAGATTTTGAAGGAATCAGATCAGAAAATATAGGAATTATAGGATTTATGAGTAAGTATAAAAAACTGATTAATTTCTTTGTCCTTTTTTCATTGTTTTCACCCGTAATGGCGTGTAGTAAAAATGATGTCAAGTTTTCACAAGAGGATTTTCAAGAAGAAACACCTTCAAATAATGATGAAAACAAAGGAGAGATAACCTACACTCCTTGGATAAACACGCTACCGAGTGAAATAGAAGGAACAACAGCTGCAGAAGTGGCTAGTTCACTTGGAGTTGGCTGGAATCTTGGTAACCAAATGGACGCTTATTCAAATGAAATCTCAGCAGAGACCGCTTGGGGAAATCCAAAAGCTACACAAGCACTTTTCGATACCTTGAAATCCAGAGGATTTTCTACTGTCAGAATACCTGTGACTTGGTTAGGTCAAATAGGGGATGCGCCAGAATATAAAATTGATGAATCATGGCTAAGCCGGGTGAGAGAATTGGTAGAGATGGCTGAGACAGCCGGCCTGAACGCTATAGTTAATATTCATCATGACGGGGGCAATAGCAAGCATTGGCTTGATATAAAGAATGCCGCATTGAATCCGGAGAAAAATGAGGAAATCAAGAAAGAAATCGCGGCAGTATGGAGTCAGATAGCCGAGTCTATGAAAGACAAAGGGAATTTTTTGATGTTTGAGGCTTTTAATGAAATACATGACGGAGGCTGGGGATGGGGAGCCAACAGAACAGACGGAGGGAAACAGTATGAATGTCTAAACCAATGGAATCAAACATTCGTAGCTGCAGTGAGAAGCACCGGAGGAAACAATTCTACACGATGGCTGAGCGTGCCAAGTTACGTCACGAATATAGATTTAGCTACCAATGGCTCCATGACTTTGCCAAAAGATGAGGCCGGGAAAGTTATGGTGTCCGTTCATTTCTATGATCCCAATGATTTTGCCTTAAATTCTGTTGTGACAGATTGGGGGCATACCGGTGATAATTCCAAGAAAGGGAGTGTAGTTCAAGATGAAGACTACATGAGATCACAATTTGCAAAATTGAAAACTTATTGGGTTGATAAGGGCACACCGGTTTATATTGGAGAGACGGGACCACCTAATCAAGCTTCCACAAGAGGGAACGCATTTAGAAATTATTATCTTGAATATCTTCACCGCGCAGCCAGGGAAGCGAATTTGGCAGTTATATATTGGGACAACGGAGCTGTGGGAAGCGGAACCGACAAATTTGGACTTTTCAATCACAGTGATGGCGAAGTGATCAATAACAGTAATGAGGCAATAGATGCAATGGTGAGGGGAGGAACATGCAGTCAAGAAGGTTACGACCTTAACTGGATTTATAAAAATGCTCCTGAATTCTAATAATTAGAAATGATAAAAAAGTATTATCTTTGCTCATAAATGTCTAAAATAATTACTGAAATAACACCTTTATCGGAACAAGACTGCTTTTATTTAGTTGACCGATACAAGCATGAATTCGATTATCCTGTGCATCGTCATAATGAAATCGAGTTGAACTTGGTGTGCAATTGCACGGGGTGCCAGAGAATAGTCGGAGATTCAGTTGAGACATTAGACTATTATGATCTTGCCGTGGTGGGAGAAGGTCTGGAACACGGGTGGCTCCAAAATGGAGTTGAACCCAAGAACCGAATGCGGGAAATAACAATTCAATGGCATGCCTCCACAATCAATCCCACTCTTCTTGAAAAGAATCAATTTGCCTCTATAAAGGAAATGTTCGGGAAACTAAACCATGGCATAGTTTTTGGCCAAGAAACTATAAAGGGGCTGCTTCCTAAATTTGAAGAATTAGTAAACCCTCAGCCGGGTTTCATGAGATATCTAAGGTTGCTTGAAATTTTATTTATGCTCTCATTGAGCAATGATTGCCGCACTTTATCAACCACTGCCAAGGTCATGCTTGAGAATTCGGAACCATCCAGGAGAATAAAGAAAGTGAAAGATTATATTTCAGTTCATTTCTCTGAACCTCTGAAACTCGATGATCTTGCAGCCTACGCAGGCATGACCCCGACATCTTTCAGCCGATTCTTTAAAATACACACCAACCAAACTTTGCAGGATTATATAATAGATATCCGATTGGGGCATGCAATCCGAAGTCTTGTGGATACTAACAAGACGAGTGCGGAAATATGTTATGAGTCCGGATTTAACAACCTTTCCAACTTCAACAGGCTTTTTAAAAAGAAGAAAGGTTGCAGCCCTTTGGAATTTAGAGCCAAGTTTATCAAGACAAAGATTATTGTATAGGGAATAGGTTTAGGGTATAATGTAAAGGGTTTTGGGGATCGGGTATTAGTTTTGGGATGAAAAATGGCAAGATAGTATCATAATATGATAATTTTGTCATATCTTTGTTCCTAATCCTTTATTAATTTTGCACCGTGAAAAACTTTATGCCATGTTCAGAAAAACTCTGCTTCTGATTTTAGTATCTATATTTATTGCTTCCTGCAGCAAACCATCCATAGAGAAGACACCGGAATTTGTGAGAGTGGAAAACGGAGAATTCATGATAGGAGATTCCGTCTACCGATATATTGGCACCAATTTCTGGTATGGCGCTATCTTGGGGAGCGAAGGAAGAGGCGGAAACCGCGAAAGGCTGAAGTCGGAATTAGATCTTATGCAGAAATCAGGTATTAATAATATCCGCGTCCTTGTAGGAGGAGACGGAGAAGAAAATATACCTTCGCATATCATGCCGGTATTGCAAACAGCTCCCGGGGTTTACAATGACACTATTCTTGACGGACTTGATTATCTTATTGCAGAGCTTGAGAAGAGGGATATGAAAGCTGTACTTTTCCTTAACAATGCCTGGGAATGGAGCGGTGGTTACGGTACTTATCTTGACTGGGCCCGTGACGGAAAGACTCCTAATCCTGCAATTGACGGATACCAAGCCTATATGGATCATGTGTCAAAATTTGTCACAAATGATTCCGCTAAAAATATGGCAGCCAATCATACGAAAAATATGGTGACAAGAGTTAACCGGTACACAGGTAAACCTTACACAGAATCCCCTGCCATCATGTCTTGGCAAATAGCCAACGAACCCAGAGCCTTCGCATCAGATTCCATCACAAAAGCTGAATTCGCCAATTGGATTGCAAGTCAAGCGGCATTGATAAAAAGTCTTGATCCCAATCATTTAGTGTCGACCGGCAGCGAAGGTAAACATGGATGCGAACAAGATTTAGAATTATGGAACCGGATTCACAGCGATCCCAACATTGATTATGGCATTGTTCATCTTTGGCCCTATAACTGGGGATGGATCAACGAAGAGACCATTGTTGACAGTGTGGGTGTGGCGAAAACCAAAACATTGGAATATATAAAACCTCATAGCGATCTTATGAAGACTGCGGGTAAACCTCTTGTGCTTGAAGAATTCGGGTATCCTCGCGACGGATTTAAGTTCGAACCGGGATCTTCAACAGAAGGAAGAGATGTTTTTTATGGCTATGTATTCGATCTGATAGCCGACACTGACATGATAGCAGGATGCAATTTCTGGGGTTGGGGCGGTTATGCTGATCCTCAACACGTCACATGGGAGAAATGGGATGATTATACAGGTGATCCTGCACAAGAGCAACAAGGGCTTAATTCCGTGTTTGCCAAAGATAAATCTACCTTAGATATCATTTCCAACGCATCTAAAAAGATAGCGACAAGATAAAACCCTAATCCATGAAAAACAGTATAGCCTTCATTCTATCTGCAATCGCTTTTTTATCATGCGGAGCAAAAAATTTAACTTTTGAATCGCACCCGGTGAATAATTGGGTATGGGATAAGTCTGAGCAACCGGAATTATTTATACAAGCAAGAAATACAACCGGTGTGGGCGGTGAAGGTACTATCAAGGTTACCATAAGGGGTGATAGAGAGGACTCACCTATTTACTTCAATGAAACGGTAAATCTTCAATTCAACGGAAGTGAACCTTCGACATACCCCATTAAACCCTCACTGCCCAATCCCGGATTTTATAAGGTGAGTGTGAGTGAGGAAGAATCGGAACCTTTCAGTTTCAATATCGGAATTTCACCTGAAGAAGTGATATCAGCTCCCGACCCACAGCCTGACATCAAAGAATTCTGGGCTAAGGCTATAGAAGAACTTTCTTCAGTGCCATTGAACGCCACCATGGTAGAAATTCCGGAGAAGAGCGGAGAGAAGAGAAAAATATATTTCTGCCAATATCTTTCATTAGATAATGATACAGTGTCGGGTTATTTGGCTCTTCCAGTGAAAGAGGGAAAATATCCGGCAATAATCTACTACAACGGTTACAATGGTCAACCATGGGATATTGATCCAGATGGAATGGCAGACTGGATTGAATTCCAGCATTGGGTGAGAGGTCAAGGACCCAATAAACCTTATAACCGGTATGATGAATATGCTCTATATAATCTTGATGATCCTACACAATATTACTATAGAGGAGGATATATGGACACTCTCCGAACTATTGATTTTATAGAATCCTTACCACAAACAGATACAGATTTGATTTTTGCCGAAGGGGGTTCTCAAGGGGGTGCTTTTACATTTGCCGCGGCTGCCCTGGACCCTAAGAAAAGGTTAAAAGCTATCGCGCCCTACATTCCTTTCCTGAGCGATTTTCAGGATTACTTTGCCATAGTGAACTGGCCGGGAGACATGGTGAGGGAAAAGGCCAAGGATTTAGGACTAAGTGAAGAAGAATTGTATAGAAATCTTTCATATTTCGACATAAAAAATCTTACACCATGGATTGAGGTGCCTGTGTTGATGGGAATGGGATTGCAAGACCCGACTTGCCCTCCACACACCAACTTTGCCGGATATAATAACTTAAAAACTGAAAAAGAATATGTGATTTATCCTCTTTGCGGACATACTGTAGATTATAGTGACTGGAATCCACGACGGAAACAATTTTTTGAAAAATGGAAATGAATACTCCTTAAACTTGATCCACTAAGAAGAAAAAGAAAAAAGAAAAAAGAAAAAACCATAATACAAACAATCAACTAACCTAAAATCTTTAAATGATGTTAATTAAAAACCTGAACTTTAAGACAGTTCTGTTGGCATTATTCATAATGCTGACTTCAGGAATGTCGGCGCAGGTAACGGTAACGGGAACAGTTTCCGATGAAAACGGAGAGCCCATTATCGGAGCCACCGTGCGAGAGAAGGGCACAACAGCCGGTGCAGCGACTGACATCGACGGCAACTTCGCTCTGAAGGTGAAAGATGCCAATGCCACTTTGGTGTTCACTTATGTGGGATTCGAACCTATTGAGATAGCTCTTAAGGGAAGAACCAACATTGATGTGGTGATGAGTGAATCATTGACCAACCTCAACGAATTGGTGGTGGTGGGTTACGGTACTATGAAAAAGAGCGACCTTGCAGGAGCCTCCTCCACATTGGGACAAGATGCTTTGAAGGGTTCCGTGATCACCAACCTTGACCAAAGTTTGCAAGGACGTGCAGCCGGTGTGACAGCCATAACCACTTCCGGTGCCCCAGGTTCATCCTCTTCTATCCGTGTTCGTGGCCAAGCCACGATTAACGCCAATGCAGAGCCTCTATATGTTATAGATGGTGTTATCGTGCAAGGTGGCGGTAACTCAGGTGCTGACTTCGGTTTGGGTGATGCTCTCGGTAATGGTAAAGTTTCCACCGTTTCTCCTCTTTCAACTTTGAACCCTTCCGACATATTGTCGATGGAAATCCTTAAAGATGCCTCCGCAACGGCTATCTACGGTTCTCAAGGTGCCAATGGAGTAGTTCTTATCACCACCAAGAGAGGTAAATCAGGTGAGGCCAAATTCACCTATGAAGGAAACGTTTCAATCGCTCATCAAGAGAAACGCCTTGATATGATGAATCTTAGGGAATTTGCCACATTCTACAACGACCTTGTTGCAACAGGTCAACAGACCAGCAATCCCTACTATGCTGATCCATCTTTGTTAGGAGTTGGTACTAACTGGCAAGACGCAATTTTCCGCACAGCCGTTTCCACTCAACATCAAGTTGCAGCCCAAGGAGGTACTGAAAAAGTGCAATATTATGTCTCAGGTTCTTTTATGAATCAAGAAGGTACTCTTATCGGTTCTAATTTCCGTCGTTTCTCATTTAGAGCCAATCTCGACGCTCAGTTGAAAAGCTGGCTGAAACTCGGATTAAGCGCCACCTACAGTGATACCAACGAAGATCTCAAACTTGCTGACGGTGAACAAGGTATCATCAATTACTCATTGACAACAGTTCCTGACATACCGATTTACGACATCGACGGAAATTATTCAAGCGTGGTTCGTGAAGGATACACCAATCCCAATCCAGTGGCTCTCGCTATGCTCGATGATATTAATCTGCATCGACAGAAACTTACCGGAAATGTCTTCTTTGATGTCACTCCTATAAAGAACCTGACATGGCATGCTGAATTCGACTATGACGTTTCTGCCTCAAAGGGTGACAGATACAAACCTATGGTAGATCTTGGCAACTGGGTACGCAGCTCCAACTCTTCTTCTATCCAAAAGAATTCTTCTTTCTTCTGGGCGGTTAAAAACTATGTGAGCTATAACGGAGAGGTTAGCAAATTGTCTTACTCGGCTATGATTGGTCAAGAAGCGTGGGAGTCCAAATATAATTATACCAGCATTTCCAACACAATGTTGCCATCTGATGAAGTTCACAACCCGGCCCTTGGTACCGGTACTCCGGCAATCAATGCAGGATGGGGTTCCTCAGCTATGGCTTCTTTCTTTACTCGTGAAACTTTGAACTGGGATAACCGCTATCTTGCCACCTATACATTCCGTTACGACGGAAGTTCAAACTTCGGCCCGAAGAACCGTTGGGCAGGCTTCAACTCAGTAGCTTTGGCATGGAGATTCAGTAATGAAAAATTCATGCAAGGTGTGGCAGAATGGTGGAGCAATGGTAAATTACGTCTTGGCTGGGGACAGACAGGTAACTCCAATATCGGAGCTTACGCATGGGGCTCATTGATCACAAGAATGCCCTCCGGTCTCGGAATGGGTTATCGTCCGGCAAACATCGCCAACGAAGCCATCAAATGGGAAACTCAGGAACAATGGAACATCGGTCTTGACCTAAGCTTCCTCAATGATCGTCTCTCATTCACCGGCGACGCTTACATCAAGAGGTCGAAAGACATGTTGATGTCTATGCAGCTGCCTTCATATATGGGTACACAAGGTAACGGCTCCTCAGCTCTACAGGCACCCAAGGGAAACTATGGTGAAATTGAGAACAAAGGTCTTGAACTTGAACTCACAGGCCGTCCGTTCATAGGTGAATTTGAATGGGAATCAAGTTTCCAGATTTCTTTCAATAAGAATAAACTTGTAGCTTTGTCAGGCACAGAGAATGCAAATCTCGTAGGTTACGGTCAATGGAGTGATGTGGTTTCAATTTCTGAGATCGGTCAACCACTTTATAACTTCTATGGTTACGTAGTGGAAGGCGTATATAAAGATATCGAAGATATTCAAAATTCTCCGAAACCAGCGGCTTATCCAAGCAATGGCGTTTTCAATCCCTACAGCACAGTATGGCCCGGTGATATCAAATTCAAAGATATCAACGGGGATGGCAAAATCGACGAAAACGACCGTACAGTTATCGGAAATCCTTTACCTGACTTCACATTCGGTTTCAACAATACATTCCGTTGGAAAGGATTCGATCTCAATATCTTCATTAATGGTTCTTATGGAAATGATGTGATGAACTATCTTGGTATCAACCTTACCCATATGAACTCAGCATGGATGAACCAGCTTAACAAAGTGAATGATCGTGCCATCCTGGCTGCAATTGATCCACACAAAGTTTACACTGACGGTGCCTGGTGGTACAACGACGTGGAAAATGTCAGAGTGCAGAATCCGGGTACTATGATTCCACGTGCCACTACCAACGACCCGAATGACAATGACCGTATCAGCAGCCGATATATAGAAGACGGCTCCTATATACGAATCAAGAACATCACCTTGGGTTACACTTTCCCAAAGAAATGGATGCAGAAGATATATCTTGAAAATCTCAGGATCTATTGTAACCTTCAGAATGTTCACACCTTTACAAAATATTCCGGCTATGATCCAGAAGTGGGTGCCTCCACTCAAGATAGCGCAGGTCTTGTGTATGGTTTGGACTTTGGACGTTATCCCTCTCCATTCAGCTGCACTTTTGGCTTGAACGTAACATTCTAATCTAATCCTAAAAATTCACGATATGAAAATTAGAAAAATAACATATACGTTTGTCACTCTTTTAGGAGCATCGGCTTTCGTTTCCTGCAACGATTTTCTTGACAGGGCTGCCGAAGACAATTATAATGTAAACAACTTCTATCAGAACGACGAACAATGCTATCAGGGTGTAAATTATCTCTACAACTCTCCATGGTATGACTTCCAAAGAGGATTCATTAAGGTGGGTGAAGTTTTGTCGGGTAATCTTTTCTGGGGTTCGTCTCCTTACCTGAATTTAACAGTAAACGGTACTGACGTCGATCTTGTGAACATGTCTTACTCTCTTTGGGCCGTGATCGGACATAGCAATACCGTCTACAATAACTTGAAGAATGCCAAGGCCAGCCAAGAGGCTATAAACGCAGCTATGGGTGAATGTCTCACCTGGAAAGCTATGGCTTATTTCTATCTTGTACGTACTTTTGGCGAAGTTCCTATAATTCATGACAATGCTGAAGAAATTGCAAACGGCACCTACAATCAAAAATATAAAGTGGAAAAAGCCGATGTCTTCGAATATATTGTGATGACTCTCGAAAAGGCTATCGAATTGCTTCCTGAAAAACCCGTTTCTCCGGGTAGAATCGACCGTTTCTGCGCAAAGGGTCTTCTTGCAAAAGTTTATCTCACAAAAGCTTGTTTGGGTCAAGGTTCGAAAAACTCTGAAGACTTGGCTAAGGCCGCTTCTTATGCTAAAGATGTGATCGATAATTCAGGCAGAACACTCATGCCGGTTTATTCCGACATATTCCGTCTTAAAAACAACATAAGCGATGAAAGTCTCATTGCTTGGAGATGGAGCGCCGACGGCGAAATGTGGACAATGCAGAACACTCTCCAGAGCGACCTTGCGATGGTGGGATTCGATGAATTCGGTGATTGCTGGGGTGGTTGGAACGGACCCTCTGTCGATCTTCAGGATGCATTCGGTGTAAGTGCTCTCGATGATCCAAGTCGTAGGAATGACATAGACACCAGACGTAAAGCCACCATGATGATGGCAGGAGATGTGTATGATTATTTCTGGCAGGATAAAGGAGGTTTCGACGTATTAAGATTTATTTACGATGACACCTATGGCGTTGGTGGTCCCGGCGGAGAATGGCAATGCGGCACCGGAGCTTATAATGTGAAACATCTTTACGGAGACACTTATGACCATGTGGAGGGATGCGGTGTTACTCCCAAGAATATGTACAGTCAACTGGCCACCCACATTCTTCGACTCGCAGATGTTTACCTCATATATGCTGAAGCTGTACTTGGCAACAATGCTTCCACTTCCGAAAGCTCTGCTTTAGCTGCGTTTAATGCGGTAAGAAACCGTGCCATCCCTTCTGCTTCTCCAAAGGCTTCTATCACATTTGATGATATTTGGAAAGAACGTCGTCTTGAGTTCGCCGGTGAAGGCGACCGTTGGTATGATTTCGTGCGTCTCAGCTGGTACGACCCCCAAGCTGCAATCAATGAAATAGTAAACCAACGCAGGAATTCTTACAATGGCTACAATGATTTAGCTAAGAATTATTATGAATCCGGCACATGGGCTGTAGATCCCGAAACTACCAAATATGATACTGACACGCAGGCTCCAAATGTGACTGTGGAAAGTTTCCAACTTCCTTTCCCTACAGAAGATGTTGTGTTTAATCCACATTTGCTCGAAGATCCTATCCATATTGATATTAGAGCCGAATATTCTTATTAATCGAATTATGATAGATAATATGAAAAGAATAAATTTATATAAAGTTTTGGCAGCGACTATCCTGATGGCATCTTCCGCAGCTTTTGTGGGTTGTAATGATCAGCCCGACAAGTTCGAGATGACGGCAGGAGTGCCCACCATCAAATACATAAGGCTGACAGATCCGGAGAAATCGGATTCTTTACTCAATCAGGCTTTCATGGAGACAACTATTTGTCTCGTTGGTGAAAATCTCACCTCTATCCACAAATTGTGGTTCAACGATCAGCCTGCTATACTCAACACTTCGTTGATTACTGCTAACACACTTATCGTGGATATCCCGAGTAAAATTCCTGACGAAATCACCAACAAGATTTATATGGAAACTCGCGACGGAGCTCTCTGTGATTATGATTTCACTGTATTAGTTCCATCCCCTGTCATCACTTCCATGCAGAATGAATGGGTTAAACCCGGTGATGAAGCTGTGATTAAAGGACGCTATTTCGTTAATGATGCAAACTATCCTATTTCAGTCACTATGCCCGGTAATATAAAAGTACCTAATGAGAACATCACGGATGTGACTGAAACCGAACTTCATTTTATAGTTCCTGCAGAATCAGACGGCACTTCAGGCCAGGTTTCTGTAGCCACTATGTATGGTTCGGCAAAATCACCATTCTATTTCCACGATCAAAGAGGCATGCTTTTTGATTTCGATGGGATCAGTCCTCTCTCGTTTGATGGTGGAGTATGGCATCCTCATTCGGCCATCGAAGATGAAAACTCTTTATCCGGTCTTTATATTCAGTTTGGCGACGGAGAAACAGTATTGGATGACAATACTTGGGACGAAAGCCACTTCTTTGCTGAATATTGGGCGGGAAGCTGGGATGATCCGGAGTTTCCTGCATATGGACAAGGTATGAAAATCAACGACCTCATAGATTTCTCCAATTGGGAAAACATGAGTCTGAAATTTGAGATGCAGATTCCTTCATCCAATCCTTGGAGCGCAGCGTCCATGCAGATAATCTTCGCAAGTGCTGAGTCTATACATATTCAGGCTGCTTCTTGGGATTTCTTTAACGGAGATGCGTCTCTGCAAGCGCCACGTGCAATGTACCGCCCTTGGCAATCCGCTGCCGGAAATAGTTTCCATACAAATGGCGAGTGGATTACAGTGACAATCCCATTGTCTTCTTTCACTTATAATATGGCGGGTGAAGCTTGTGCCAATCAGTTCTCAGGACCGGAAAGTTTCGGATCTTTCCAGATAAGTATAACTCAAGGTGGCATTAGTACTGAAAAGGAATGTACCCCTGTAATTAGATTGGACAATATCCGTGCTGTGGAAAATTTATAACCTTAAGGCTTGATAACTCATGAAACTATTCAAAAAATACACTACAGTTGCTTTGATGGGAATCGCGCTTGCGGGTAGCTTCGCATTGACATCTTGCAACGATGATAACGGAATATCTACCCAACAATACACGGGAGGTATCAATCTTAACGTATGGGGTCCATGCCCTGTGGCTCGTGGAGGTGAATTACGTTTCCTCGGTTCCGGTTTAGACCAGGTCACTGCTATCAGTTTGCCCGGAAGTGAAAAAATCACTGACATAAAACGTATCAGCAACGAGGAGATCAGAATAACCGTACCACAAGATGCTGAGGAAGGATATGTGACTGTGCATACTTCAAAAGGAGACATCACCACAAAGACTCTCATTTCCTACCTTGAACCCATTTCAGTGGAAAATATATCTCCTTTGAAAGTTAAAGCCGGAGAAACTATCACAATCACCGGTGAATATCTAAACAATATTCATGAAGTGATATTCTCTGCCGATAAAACTAATCCGGACGCCTCAGTTCCGGAAGAAGATTTCATCTCCCATTCACGTCAGGAAATATCATTGACCGTGCCTGCTGAAGCTAAGACCGGTGTGCTGATACTTTCAGATGCAAATGAAGAAATGCCCAACTGGATAATTACAGAGAGCGAAATCACTGTGATAACTCCAAGCGTGGCTGAAATTCAAACTCTTGAAAAAGCTAATCCGGGTGATGTGATCACTATTACCGGATCTGATCTTGATCTTGTAGTGGCATTAGTCATGGCAAATGGTGAAGAAATCGATTTCACTTATAATGAAAAAGAAAATGAGACACGTGCGGTTGGTAATGAAGGCTCCATAACTTTCACTATCCCTGAAAATGCATGCAATGGTCCAATCAGTATGGTGACTGCTTCCGGACTTGAAATTGTTGCAGTTAACATTGGTGAATGCCAACCCACAGATCTTATTGCATCACCTGCCGATGAACTTAGAGGTGGAAATGACGTGGCTATTTCAGGTAAGAATCTTCAGATGGTATCTTCAGTTGCAGTTCCCACAGCATCAGGTTACGCAGAAGTGGAATTCAAATTGGAAAGTAATGAAAAGATGACATTAGTATTCCCCTCGGAAGGCCAAAGTGGAGACGTTCTCTTGGCTCTTAAAGGTGGAGGAGAAGTTTTCTTAGAACTTGCTACAGCCAAACCGGACGTTTTGACAACAGATCAATTGCCTGCCGGCGCTGAAACAACTCTTGTCGGTAAAAATCTCGACCTTTTGGTTTTAATCAAATTTGCTGACGGTTCGGTAGCAGAAGTAAATGAACCTAAAGCTGACCAAGTTACTGTAACAATTCCGGTAACGGCCCAGTCCGGTATCGCCGTTCTTAACATGGCAAATGGAGAAACTGCTGATTGGGAAGCGAATATTGCTGCTCCTACAGGCGCATATGTCGTGGAAGGTCCGAGCGATGAAGATGAAATCCTGGCAGGTACTCTTGCTAAGTTTACAATCGGGAATCCGGAAGCATTGAGCGGAATAAAGGTTAATGGCGAGTCGGTTCAATACATACTCAATGGCACCACTCTATATGTAAGTCTACCGGAGTCTTGCGGTAAAGGCACTATCGTGACTTTGGAATCTTCCGATGGTTCTTCACTCGACTATACCTACAACTTCATTCCTGCAACCAAGGTCAGCATGGTGATATGGTCAGATGTTTGGGAATGTGCCGGATGGGGTGGTAACCAAGATCTCGCTTGGGGTGGTTTTGATTGGACTTCGGTACCAGCCGGAGCTATTCTGACAATCTATATGACTCCCACCGTGGATGATGGAGGCTGGTGGTGTATCTCTCTCCGTCATGGCGATAGTTGGGGTAACATTCCGGGATTGAATGATCAATATGACACTCCTGAAAATGGCATCTTGAGCGTAGTATTGACTCAAAGTATCCTTGACGATCTTAACACAAATGGAGGTCTGGTAATCACAGGCGATGGATTTATTATGAATAAAGTGGAAGTGGAATGGGAAAATTCCATGGAAACTGTGATCTGGGAAGGCAGTTTTGATAGTTCCGGATGGGCAGGTAATCAAGATCTCGCTTGGGGAGGTTTTGATTGGAGCACAGTTAAAGCCGGAACTGTTTTAAGAGCTTATTGCACTCCTAATGATCCATCCGCATGGTGGTGTGTTTCTTTCCGTCATGGAGACGGATGGGCAAACCTCCCCGGTGATGTTGGGGCTCAAATTGACTCTCCTGAAGGTGGTGTTGCTGAAATTATTCTTTCACAGGAAATAATTGATGACCTAAATGTCAACGGTGGTCTGGTGATCACAGGCGACGGATATGTAATGACAAAAGTTACTTTGGAATAAGGTGACAGTCAATATGAAAAAAAGGTTTTTTCCATATTTGCTTCTTTTAGCAGGAGTGGGCGCCTTGCTCACTTCCTGCGACAAGAAGGATGACGAACCCGACCATGGGACAATTACAGGCAATGATATGATTATTAGGTCAATTTCTGTTGAAGACGGAGCCAATATTGCCCCTATCGATGAAATGACTGTTAGTTATAACAATCTTGTTGCCATTAACAATAATCTTTCAGCATCGGTAAACGGAAGCTTGGTTCAGGTTTACGTCAGTCCTGAAGACGGCATGAAACTTGTAATCCCTCTTAATTGTGAATGGAATAAAGAATACAAGGTGACTGTGCCTGACGGATTGGTCTATTGCAAAGACAATGCTAATCTCGCAGCTAAGGGTTTCTCAATCTCCTTCACAACTCAAAGCGTGAAAGAGGAGCCCAAACTGGATCAGAATCTCACCAATCCGAATGCCACTCAAGAAGCTAAAGCTCTTTATGAAGAACTACTTTCAAACTATGGGAAAGTAATGTATTCAGGAGCAATGGGAGGAGTGGCATGGGAAACCACTTACACAGATTATATCAATCAAGTGAATGATGGGGCAGGTTATCCTAAGGTTGTAGGGTTCGACTTTATTCACATTGCATATTCTCCGGCCAACTGGATCGATTATGGAGACATAACCCCGGTAGAAAACGTATGGAAGGAAGGTTCTATACCCACCATAACATGGCATTGGAATGTTCCTAATGTTGTGAATGGTGAAGTAGTGGATTCTAAACTCCTTAGCTACAACAACACTTTCTCGCCTCTTGAAGCTTTGACTCCGGGCACGGTGCAAAATGAAATTGCGGAAGCGGATATCAAGAAAGTGGCCGGTTATCTTAAATTGCTTCAGGATGCCAATATCCCGGTTTTATTCCGTCCCTTCCATGAAGCTGCCGGTGACTATACGTGGGGTCCCTGGTTCTGGTGGGGTAAAGATGGAACCGATGCCACAATCCAACTTTGGAATCATTTACGCGATGAGTTTGAAAACACCTATGGCCTAAATAACCTTATATGGGTATGGACGATGCAGACTTCTTCACAAGGACGATTTGCAGATATTGATGTTATAAGAAAAGCTTATCCGGGCGACGAAAAGGTGGATATAGTAGGCGTAGATCTTTATCCCGATAAGCCATTGACTGATCAGTCAAGTCAATTCCAACTTGTGAATGCAGTGGTAGAAGGTAAAAAAATCATCACACTGTCAGAAGTAGGAAATCTCATTGATCCGGAAAGCGCCTTTACTAATAATGCTCTTTGGAGTTATTTCATGAATTGGTATGATTTTTCCGACAGAGACAAAGGTGTGTTCGGATTTGGCGATTGGAACGCACAACAGGTAAAGTATGCCGGAAAGGAATACTCAAATGTTTGGGCAGCTGTTGCTAATTCTCCATATGTGATGAACAGATAATCAGAATCAAGTTACTACAGGTTCCCTATATTTCCGGGAATGGGGCAGGTTGCCTTGCCCCGTTCCACAAAAATACTTTCAAAATATCTACATGAAACGTTTCGGTCATTTCGATGATGAAAACCGTGAGTATGTCATCACTCACCCGGCAACTCCTTGGCCTTGGATTAATTATCTTGGCAACAAAGAGTTTTTCTCGCTAATTTCCAACACTGCGGGTGGTTATTCTTTCTATAAAGATGCTAAATTCAGACGTATCACACGATATCGCTACAATGGAGTCCCAATGGATGCCGGAGGCAGGTACTTCTATGTGAAGGATGAAAAAACGGGAAAAGTATGGAATCCCGGATGGAAACCTTGTAAGACTCCGCTTGATTTTTATGAATGCAGACATGGTTTAAACTATACTAAGATCTCAGGTAAAAAAGATGATATAAGGTTAGATTTAATTTTCTTTGTTCCTCTGGGGGCTAATTGTGAGGTGACTAAACTCACTGTCACAAACAGCTCCTCAGAGCCAAGGAAATTGAAGTTATGGTCTTTCCAAGAATGGTGTCTTTGGAATGCACAGACTGATATGGAGAACTTCCAGAGAAATCTTTCTACGGGAGAGGTTGAAATTGAAAATGAGGGTCAAACACTTTATCATAAGACAGAATATAAAGAAAGACGTAACCATTATGCTTTTTATCATGTAAACCATGAAGTGAAAGGATTTGATACCGATAGAGAGACTTTCTTAGGTATTTATAACGGTTTTGACGATCCCGATGCTGTGAGGGAGGGAAAATCTTTTGATAGCGTGGCTCATGGTTGGAGTCCTATCGCTTCGCATTTCATTGAATTGGAACTCAAACCGGGAGAAAGCAAAAATCTGATTTTTATTCTCGGTTATGTTGAAAATCCTGAAGACGAGAAATGGGAATCCAAGGGCGTAGTGAACAAGAAAAAAGCGCATGAACTTATCCAACGTTTCAACACGGAAGAGAAAGTGTGTAAAGCTTTTTCCGAATTGAAAGATATGTGGGATAAACTCTTGGATAAATTCACTTTGACTTCAGGTGATCCAAGGCTTGACAGAATGGTGAATATCTGGAATCAATACCAATGTATGATCACATTCTGTTTCTCGCGTTCAGCCTCATTCTTTGAAAGCGGAATAGGAAGAGGAATGGGTTTTAGAGACAGCAACCAGGATTTAATAGGATTTGTGCATCAGATTCCGGAAAGGGCAAGAGAAAGAATAATTGATATTGCCTCCACACAATTCCCCGATGGAGGTTGCTACCATCAGTATCAGCCCCTCACAAAACGAGGCAACAATGATATAGGAGGAGGTTTTAACGACGATCCGATGTGGCTCATTTTCGGAACCACTGCCTATATCAAGGAAACGGGAGATACCTCAATTTTGGATGAACCGGTGCCGTTTGATAACCAACCGGGAAGCGAGGTGCCATTGATGCAACATCTCAAGGTTTCCTTCGACCATGTTATCAATAATCTCGGTCCACATGGACTTCCTCTCATAGGGAGGGCCGACTGGAACGACTGTCTCAACCTTAACTGTTTCTCAAAAGACCCGAATGAATCTTTCCAGACCACAGAAAATAAATCTGAGGGTTCAAAGGCAGAATCTCTGATGATTGCAGGTCAGTTCGTAATCTATGGTAAGGATTATGCTGAACTTTGCCGAGAAAGAGGCGACATAGCCGAAGCGGAAAGAGCCGAGAAGGAGGTAGCCAAAATGGAAGATGCAATCAAAAAATCAGGTTGGGATGGTGAATGGTTCCTACGTGCTTACGATTATTTCGGAAATCCTGTAGGAAGCCATAAAAATAATGAGGGAAAAATATTTATAGAGAGCCAGGGTTGGTGCACTATGGCAGGAGTTGGACTCGAAGAAGGGTTGGTGGAAAAATCGCTTGATTCAGTCAAAACTTATCTTGACACTGAACATGGTATAGTTCTCAATAACCCTGCCTTCACAGAATATGTGTTGAACTATGGAGAAATTTCAACTTACCCGGCCGGATATAAGGAAAATGCCGGTATTTTCGCTCATAACAACCCATGGATTATAATCGGAGAAACAGTATTGGGTAGAGGAGACAGGGCATGGGAATATTATGAAAAAATTTGTCCTGCATACGTTGAGGAGAAAGACCAGACTCTCCATAAAGTTGAGCCATACGTCTATTCCCAGATGACAGCAGGGAAAGATGCCTTCAAACCGGGAGAAGCTAAGAATTCTTGGCTCACCGGCACGGCAGCCTGGAATTGGTATGCTATCACTCAGTTTATCTTGGGTATTAAGCCTTCCTACAAAGGATTGGTGATAGATCCTTGTATCCCTTCTTCTTGGGAGGATTTCAAGGTTAACCGTCATTTCCGGGGTGCTGACTATGAAATCGAGATAAAGAATCCTCATCATAGCTCTAAAGGTATCGCATCCATCTCAGTAAATGGCAAGGAACTGCCTGAAGGTAATAATCTCATTCCTTTACAACCGGTAGGTACTAAAACCCATGTTGTGGTAACTCTTATATAACCTCTCCTGAATGCACTATTAACTACTTACCAAACTTTCAAACTAATTTAACATGAAATTCTATTATTATCTATTAGTTATTTTTCTATTAGTTTCGTGTGGTAATAAAAAAGAAGCCTCCACAGAAGCGGAAACCACTCTTACTCCGGCACAGCAACTCTCCATGCGTCTTCAAAACATTGTTGACAGTGGTAAATATGTATATGGTCATGCAGATGATACAGCATACGGTCACACATGGGAGTATCAACCGGGTCGTTCGGACGTCAAAGAAGTTGCAGGAGATTATCCCGGCCTTATCAACTGGGACCTCGGAATGATGGAACTTGACAGCGCAAATAATCTTGATGGAGTGCCATTCACCTATATGGCAAATGAAATCAAAAACCAGCATGAAAGAGGGGGCATCAATTCTATCAGCTGGCATATGAGAAACCCGGTGACCGGCGGTAATTCATGGGATGTATCCGATACCTTAACCGTGAAACAAGTGGTGACTCCGGGCACTGAAGCAAATAAGAAAATGACAGAATGGATAGGGAAAACTGCCGACTTTATAGGAAGTCTTAAAGACAGCCAAGGCAATATCATTCCTGTTGTGTATCGTCCGTGGCATGAGCATACAGGACATTGGTTCTGGTGGGGCTCACCTTATTCAACTCCGGAAGAATACAAACAATTATGGAAAATGACACGCAAAGTGTTTGATGAAAAAGGTGTCAACAATGTGGTTTGGGCTTACTCCCCGGACAAGATTCCAAGTGAAGAACTTTATATTGAAAGGTATCCGGGAGATGAGATGGTGGATATTATGGGGATAGACATCTATCAGTTTGGAGCTGAAGACGGTATCGAGGCTTTTCGCGAAAATGTTAAATCCGGACTCGGAATAGCAGCCAAGGTAGCTAAAGACCATAACAAGATATTAGCCTTAACTGAAACCGGGCTTGAAAGCCTTCCGGTGAATGACTGGTATACTGAAGTTCTTGCACCCGCAATCGCTCCATATCCCATAGCGTTTGTATGCGTTTGGAGAAACGCATGGAAAGAAAGGAAACCGGAACATTTCTACGCGCCCTATCCCGGCCATCCCTCTTCAGAAAATTTCATAGAATTCTATAAAAATCCTAAAACTCTCTTTGCAGGGGATTTAAAGAATAATTACTAAATAAAAATTTCGTTTGCAATAATAAGAAGATGAACACATTTGAAACCAGAAAAAGACTCGTTGAAGGTCGTTTCACAGAACTCATCTCACGCCCTAATACAGCAATTGAAGGAAACGGAATATATGAGAGATACGTCAACCCGGTTCTCACCTCTGACATGGTGCCTCTGGAATGGCGCTATGATTATGATCCAAAAACCAATCCCTATTTCATGGAGAGGATAGGCGTCAATGCCACCCTTAATTCCGGAGCAATCAAATGGGGCGACAAATATGTCTTGGTGGTGAGAGTGGAAGGCAATGACCGTAAATCATTCTTTGCAGTAGCAGAGAGCCCGAACGGAATTGATAAATTTCGCTTTTGGGATCGCCCCATAACTATGCCAGAAGATATAAGGATAGGGACAAATGTATATGACATGCGTCTCACAAAACATGAAGACGGATGGATTTATGGACTATTCTGCGTGGAACGTCATGATGATGACAAGCCTGAAGACCTCTCAGCTGCTACAGCAGCATGCGGCATAGCAAGAACTAAAAATTTGGTGAACTGGGAACGTCTTCCCGATCTAAAATGCAAATCCCAGCAAAGGAACGTTGTGCTACATCCTGAATTTATAAATGGCAAATATGCACTTTACACTCGTCCACAGGATGGTTTCATTGATGCCGGCAGCGGTGGCGGAATAGGATGGGGATATGTCGACGATATCACCAATGCTGAATTATATGATGAACGAATCATAGAACATAGATTCTATCATACCATCAAGGAACTTAAAAACGGCGAAGGACCACATCCTATAAAAACCCCGAAGGGATGGCTTCATCTTGCACACGGTGTGAGGGGGTGTGCTTCCGGACTGAGATACGTGCTTTATCTTTACATGACTTCTCTTGAAGAACCATGGAAAGTGATAGCAGCTCCCGGGGGTTATTTCATGGCTCCGGTGGGGGAAGAATATATAGGCGATGTGATGAATGTGCTCTTCTCCAACGGATGGATTGCTGACGAAGACGGAAAAGTTTTCATCTACTATGCATCTTCCGACACCCGGATGCATGTCGCTACTTCAACCGTTGACAGACTTGTGGACTATTGTTTCAATACACCTCAAGACGGATTGACTACAGGACGAAGCGTCGTGGCAATCAACCGTCTTATCGATAAAAATTTAAAAACACTAAATGGCTGCACCGTTATCTGAAAAAATTGGCTATGGATTCGGCGATATGGCTTCGTCGATGTTTTGGAAAGTATTTAGCTACTATCTTCCTTTCTTCTATTCGAATATATTCGGCATCTCCCTTATTGATACCGGTATTCTCCTTTTAGTCACAAGGATTTGGGATGCTGTTTCCGACCCGATGATGGGAGCGGTGGCAGACCGTACAAAGACAAAATGGGGTAAATATCGTCCGTATCTTTTATGGATAGCCCCACTCTTCTCTATTTGCGGTATATTGCTTTTCACTACTCCAGACTGGAGTTATTCCGCGAAACTTATATGGGCTTATGCCACCTATATCGCGATGATGACAGTCTATACCGGCATCAATGTACCTTATGGGGCGATGCTTGGTGTGATGACTTCAAACTCAAAGGAGAAAACTGTGTTCTCTTCATTCCGAATGTTTTTCGCCTACGGAGGATCTTTCATTGCGTTATTCCTTTGGGATCCTTTATGCTCAATGTTTGAGAACAGTTTCGGCGCCACAGCACAGACTTCATGGCGTTTGTCGATGACAGTGATTGCTGCCTGCTGTTTCTTCCTTTTCCTCCTTTGTTTCTGGATGACTAAGGAGAAGGTGAAACAAATCGGAGAGAAAACATCTTTGAAAAAAGATGTCAAGAATCTTGTCACCAACAAACCTTGGTGGCTTCTCAACGGAGCATCTCTATGCTTCAATCTTTTCAATACGGTGAGAGGCGCTACCGTTGCCTATTTCTTTGTGGATATAATAGACAAGGCTCCTGACCATGACTTGATGTTATTCGGCTTGAAGATACTGTTCTATTCCGGACTTTTCCTCGGTATCGGAGAGGTGGCTAATATGATTGGAGTAGCCACTGCCGTGCCAATCACCAACAAGATAGGAAAGAAACCTACCTTTATAATGGTTGACTTGCTCTTGATAGGGTTCAGCATCCTTTTCTTCTTCTGCCCGGTATCTGTGAGCGGATTCTGGCTCATGCTTCTTCTCCAAGTGGTGATTTCTGTATTAACCGGCATTATGTCACCGTTGGTATGGTCTATGTATGCCGATGTAAGTGATTACTCGGAACTCAAAAACGGTAGTGCATCTACAGGGCTTATCTTCTCTTCGGCATCTATGGCGCAGAAATTCGGTGGTGCCATCGGCGGAGCCGCAGTTATGTGGCTCTTGGATAGTGTGGGTTATGTGGCAAGAGGAGATGCCGTAGCTGATATCACCCAACCTGCCGGTGCCATCAGCTGTCTTTGGTATCTTATGACGTTCATTCCTGCCGGCGTGGCTCTTCTCTCTATGGTTATTGTTTGGCTTTATCCTCTCGGAACTGCCAAGATGGATGAAATCGTTGCCAAGCTCAATAAGATGCGTGGAGGAGAAAGATTGCTTGATAATCCTGAATATGATGAACTCACCGATCTTGCCACTCAAATGTAAAACCTTGTTCCCCATTATTCAAAGAAATGGATTTAGAAGCAAAGAAATATAATTTTAAGATGGAAGTCTATCGTGAAATGATCGACAACATCTTGCCTTTCTGGGAAATGATAATGAAAGATTCCCGAGGGGGATATTTTGGGAGAATAGATGGTAACGGGAAAGTGGATCTTGCCGCTCCCAAGGGTGCAATTTTGAATTCAAGGATCATGTGGGCGTTTTCAGCAATGTTTGGAATGTCAGGAGCTGACTGGAGAAATGACTCTGCTGAAAGAGCAAAAAATTATATCGAAAAATATTTAATCGATAAAGATTATGGGGGGATTTTTTGGTCGGTTAATGCCGATGGGACGCCTTTAGATACCAAGAAACAGTTTTATGCTTTAGGATTTGCCCTCTATGCCTTCAGTGAATTTGGAATATCCACCGGGGATCAGGGAGCTAAGGAAAGGGCTCTCGAATTTTTTGAGCTTATAGAAAAATACAGCAAGGATAAGGAGTTTGGCGGATATCTTGAGGCTGCTACACAAGATTGGAAACCGATTGAAGATATGAGACTAAGCGAAAAAGATGATAATTCCGCTAAGTCGATGAATACTCACCTTCATATTCTTGAACCGTATACCAATTTATTAAGAATATATCCTGAAAATAAAAAAATCCGAAAGGCGGTGGAAGATCTTATCAATATATTTTTTGATAAGATAGAAGATCCTCACACTCACCATTTAGGTTTATTTTTTGATAAAGACTGGACCCGTAGGGATAATAATATTTCATATGGACACGAAATTGAGGCATCCTGGTTATTGCTGGAGGCAGCCCAAGTTTTGGGAGCTGAGAAAATTCTTAAAAAGACTCTCGAACATACGCGCCATATAGCTTTGGCGGGGCTTGAAGGGAGATGTACTGATGGATCTATGGTGTATGAACGCTATGGCAACGGACATTACGACAATGAAAAGCATTGGTGGGTGCAGGCTGAAAATGTGATTGGGCAACTTTATCTTTGGAAATACCATGATATGCCTGAAATGCTTGACAAGGCAATAGAGTCGTGGGTCTATATACGGGATAATATCGTAGACAGGGAAAAAGGAGAATGGGTGTGGAGCCGCAGAGGGAAGGAAATAAACCGCGAGGATGATAAAGCGGGATTTTGGAAATGTCCCTATCACAACACAAGAATGTGTCTGAAAGTGATAGAACTCACAGAAATGTAAACATGAGAAAAGGAAGAATATTTATATCGGCTTTATTCCTGTCTTTAGCTTCTATTTGCTTTGCATCTGACAAGGTAAACTTTGATGAAGGGTGGAAATTCGCTTTTGGAAGTGCATCCGATCCTATGAAAGATTTCGGAAGCGGCACAGAATATTTCAATTATCTCACAAAAGCAGCTTCCATTCATAATGAAGGTCCTTACTCCCCCAAATTTGACCCAACAAAATGGGAGGCAGAATGGATTGATGTGCAATTGCCGCATGACTGGGTTGTAGACCTTCCTTTTGCCGCAGAAGCAAGTCATAGCCATGGCTATAAAACTGTAGGATATAAATATCCTGAGACAAGCGTGGGTTGGTATCGCAAAGTATTCGAAATTCCTAAAGAAGATTTAGGTAAACATATATCATTGCAGTTCGATGGAATTTTCAGAGATTCTAAGATTTGGGTAAACGGTTTTTATCTTGGATCTGAACCAAGCGGTTATGCCACTCAGGTCTACGACATCTCGGAATATCTAAATTATGGAGGTGAAAATGTGGTTGTGGTGAGAGCTGATGCCTCTATGGAGGAAGGATGGTTTTATGAAGGAGCCGGCATTTATCGCCATGCTTGGTTAAATAAGACTGATCCGGTTCATGTGGCTCCTTTCGGCACATTCATTTATTCCGAAATGGAAGAACCTTACGATGTCGCCACAATCACAGTGGAAACTACAGTCGACAATAAAGGGAATGAACCGGCCGATTATATTGTCAAAACGACTCTTATTTCTCCTGACAATAAGAAAATAGAATTGCCGGAATCATCAGTAGAGGGATTGTACCCGAAAAGTTCTGAAACATCGGTAGTGAAAAGTCGGATTGATAAACCTATTTTATGGGATACAGAAGCACCAAATCTTTATGAGGTTGTGACAGAAATTATCCGTGATGGAGAAGTGGCAGATACCTACACTACGAAAACCGGTTTGAGAGATATAAAGTTTGATGCAGATAAAGGCTTTCTGTTGAATGGCAAGAATGTGAAATTAAAAGGAGTTAATATGCATCAGGACCACGCCGGTGTTGGTTCAGCCATTCCTGACGCCTTGCAGACTTATCGGCTAAAAGAATTGAAGAAATATGGTGTCAACGCATATCGTTCGAGTCATAATCCCATGACTCCCGCCATGCTGGATGCTTGCGATTCCTTAGGTATCCTCGTTATGGAGGAGAATCGTCTTATGGGAATAAATGATGAGCACATCAGGCTTCTGAAAAGAATGATTGAGCGAGACAGAAATCATCCCTCTGTCATTCTCTGGAGTGTGGGCAATGAAGAATGGGGCATTGAATGGAATGATTTCGGCGAAAGATTGGCAGAATCAATGCGTGAATATGTCCATCGTTTTGATCCCACAAGACCTATGTCCGTTGCTTCGAGCAGCGGTCCCACTGTTTTAGTTCCGGTTGATGTGGCAGGATATAATTATATCCTACAGAACCCTATAGATGAACACCGCAAGAATTATCCTCAGCGTAAGGCAGTAGGAAGCGAGGAAACAACTGGAAGTGGAACACGTGGCATATATTTCACTGATGAAGCGAAGGGGCATATGAAATCCAAGAATCTTTCCCCTTCAGGTCCCGACTCTTTATATAATGCCATCGAAAGAGGATGGAAATTCTATGATGAACGTCCTTGGCTTGGAGGATTGTTCTATTGGACAGGGTTCGATTATCGCGGCGAGCCAAATCCGATGAAATTCCCTGCCACAGGATCCCAATTTGGAATTTTGGATTATGCCGGTTTTCCTAAAGATGAAGCTTTCTATATAAAATCATGGTGGACAAATGAACCTGTGCTCCACATATTCCCTCATTGGAATCTGAAAGGACATGAAGGGGAGGAGATTGATGTATGGGCTTACAGTAATATGGATGAAGTAGAATTATTTGTCAATGGCAAAAGTCTCGGAAAAAAAGAGATGCCCAAGAATGGTCATTTGAAATGGAAAGCAGTGTATCAACCCGGTAATGTGAAAGCAGTGGGATATAAAAACGGCAAGAAGACTATGGAAACCAAAATTGAGACGGCTTCGGAACCTGCAAAACTTCAACTAACAACTGATCGTTCACTAATAAATGCCGATAATCAGGACGTGGCTGTGGTCAATGTAAGAGTACTTGATAAAAAAGGAAGATTTGTGCCGTATGCTAATATTCCTCTCAAACTTAATTTGGAAGGCCCCGTAAGAATTCTTGGCGTCGGCAACGGCGATCCTGCTTTTCAAGCTAAAGAAAGACCAACCGACGGAACCGGAAAATCTTTCTCAGTTGACACTTTTAATGGACTTGCACAAATTCTGATTCAATCTGATAAAGAACCGGGGAAAGGAACTTTGAGCATTTCTTCCGACAACATCCCAGTGCAAGATATTATTATCACTACGATTGCCAAATAACATCCTCTATCATGAAAAGTTTTTCTTATTTACTTTTAACAGGCTTAATTTCAATCACACCTTTTGCCTTGAATGCTGAATTGATTAATCTTTCCACTCCAAAAACATCTTTGGTCCTTGATGCAACCAAAGGCCAACCCCTTAGGATCCTTCATTATGGAGACAAACTCAATAAGCAAGATATGGATGGCTTCCGGACTTCCACAAGCGTTCATCATGAAGCTTATCCTGCTTATGGCATTTATCCCCAAGGCGAGGCAGCTTTGAGTGTTACCCATTCTGATGGAAACCGCACCACCCAGTTGGAAGTTATTGACGTGGAAACTGAGGAAATAGATGGAGCAACCGTCACCAAGGTGAAAATGAAGGATAAGTTTTATCCATTCGAAGTTAATGTTAATTATAAGGTGCGTCCTAATTATGATGTGATTGAAACCTGGGTAGATTTGACCAATAATGAAAAGGGGAATGTAACACTCAATCGGTTCATGTCCGGCTATCTCCCCATAAGATATGGCAATGTATGGCTCTCCAGCCTTTATGGCACATGGGCAAATGAGGCGGAACTTACAGAAGAACCTCTCTCACATGGAGTGAAAATGATAAAGAATAAAGATGGAGTGAGGAATTCTCACACTGCTCATGGTGAAGTGATGTTTTCGCTGGATGGTAAACCGCAGGAAAACACGGGCAGAATCATAGGTGCTGCTCTCTGTTATCCCGGCAATTACAAACTTTTTGTAGATACAGATGATTCCGATTTCCATCATTTCTTTGCAGGAATAAATGAGGAGAATTCCGAATATCACCTCAAGAAAGGAGAAACCTTCACAACTCCTGAATTGGCTCTAACTTATTCCGAAGAGGGTCTTTCAGGGGCAAGCCGTAATTTTCATAAATGGGGAAGAGACAACCGTCTCCATGCCGGAAATAAGGAACGCAAGGTGCTTTTAAATTCATGGGAAGGTGTTTATTTCGATATCAATGAACCGGTGATGGCAGGCATGATGGAAGATATAGCTTCTATGGGTGGCGAGCTTTTCGTGATGGACGACGGATGGTTCGGCGATAAATATCCGAGAAACGTGGATAATTCATCCCTGGGCGACTGGGTGGTTGATAAAAATAAACTTCCCCAAGGTATCAATGGCCTTCTTGAAACTGCAAAGAAGAATGGTGTGAGTTTCGGTATTTGGATTGAACCGGAAATGGCCAATACTGTAAGCGAACTCTATGAGAAACATCCGGAATATATCGTGAAAGCTCCAAACCGGCCTGTGATAGAAGGGCGAGGAGGCACTCAGGTGGTTCTGGATCTATCCAATCCAAAAGTGCAGGATATCGTGTTTGAAGTAGTGGATACTTTAATGACAAAATATCCTGAGATAGATTATATAAAATGGGATGCCAATGCCCCGATAATGGAACATGGGTCGCAGTATTTGAGTGCCGACAATCAAAGCCATCTTTATATCGATTATCATAAAGGGCTGATGAAAACTCTTGACAGAATCCGTGAGGCGCATCCGGATGTGACTATTCAGGCATGTGCGAGTGGTGGTGGACGTGCCAATTGGGGTATTCTTCCTTGGTTTGACGAGTTTTGGACATCCGATAATAATGATGCTCTACAGAGAGTATATATGCAATGGGGTACAAGTTATTTCTTCCCGGCAATAGCCATGGCGAGCCATATTTCTGCTTCTCCCAACCATCAGACTTTCCGTAGGATTCCTACAAAATTTCGTGCCGATGTTGCCATGAGCGGAAGATTGGGACTGGAAATGCAACCCAAAGACATGAATGATGAAGACAGGGCAATCTGCAAACAGGCGATTGAAGATTATAAGAAAATCAGACCTATAGTACAGTTTGGCGACCTTTACCGTCTTCAATCTCCTTTCGATAAGAAAGGTGTGGCTTCACTTATGTATGTCACTCCCGAAAAGGAAGATGCTGTGTTCTTCTGGTGGAAGACCGAGACTTTCATGAATCAGCAGCTGCCACGTATACCGATGGCAGGTCTTGATCCGGAAAAAGAGTATGTTGTCACCGAACTTAATCGTATAGATAATGAACCTCTGCCATTCGAAGGGAAAAAATTCACAGGGAAGTTCCTTATGTCTAATGGACTGGAAATACCTTTAACTTATAAAGTGGATTATCATAAAAACACTGACTTTGCATCTCGTGTGCTGCGTCTCACTGAAACCAAATAACATATCATGAAACCCAGAACGATATTATCTCTGTCTATTCTTTTTTTCATTTCCTTTGCCGGAAATTCAAAGGTGAATCTTCCTCATGTGTTCACTGATAATATGGTTATCCAATCTGATACTATAGCTCAGATTTGGGGTAATGCAACACCGAATTCAGATGTTAACATAGCTGGCTCATGGGGCATAGAAACTAAGGTTAAAACTAACAAGGAGGGAAAATGGAAAACAGGCATCCCTACTCCTTCACCTTCTTTCGATCCGGTTTTCATCACTATCACAGACATGAATGACGGGGATTCTGTGACTTTGAAAAATGTGCTTCCCGGGGAAGTTTGGATTGCTTCAGGACAAAGCAATATGGAGATGCCGTTAAGAGGTTTTTGGCATCAGCCTGTGGAAGGAGCAGGAGATGAGATAATGTTCAGCGAAAAAAATGGGAAAGGGATTCGGTTTCTCAATGTGCCACGAGTGAAAAGTTACGAACCTCTTGATGATTTCGAAGGGGGCTGGCAAATAAGTAATCCCGAAAATGCCGGAGAATTTTCTGCTGCTGCATGGTTCTTTGCACGTTTTCTGAAAGATATCATCGACCGCCCCATCGGAATTGTGAGCAATGCTTGGGGAGGATCAAAAGTGGAAGGATGGGTGACCCCCGAAATACTTGCTACATATCCGGATCGAGATTATGAAGCTGAAAAAGACTCGGTAATGAATGATTGGGAAAGAATAGGCATAATGTATAATTCCCAATTAAATCCGGTTGCGGGATATACTGCTAAGGGGTTCCTTTGGAATCAGGGTGAATCCAATGTGGGAGGACACGCTGATTACCCTTCACGCCAGAATGATATGGTGGAACTCTGGCGTTCCATTTGGGGTAATCCTGATATGCCGTTCTATTTCGTAGAATTGCCTGGCTGGGACTATGGGGATGTAAACGGTACTTCTGCTGCATTGTTTCGAGAGGCCCAACATAAGGCGGAATCCATAACCAAAAATTCTCATATCATCAGCACTTCTGATTTGGTATACCCTGATGAACCCGATGATATTCATGCCCGCAATAAAAAAGAAATCGGAAAAAGATTGGCTGCTCAGGCTGCAACTTATTCCTACGGCATTAAGGGTATTCCTCATGAATATCCCAAATTTAAGAATGCGGAAATCAACGGAAACAAGGCTGAAATTTTCTTCGACAATGTTTGGCAAGGTTTCACTCCAAATGATGAACTGGAAGGCTTTGAAGTAGCTGGAGAGGACCGGGTTTTCTTTCCTGCAAAAGCTCATCCTAATCGCGAAGGGCTCTCAATCATCGTAGAGTCTGAAGAAATCCCCGATATCAAATCCGTAAGATATAACTTCAAGAACTTCGCTATAGGCAAAATTCATAACAACTTTGGCTTACCTATCGTGCCTTTCCGGACTGACAATTGGGAATACTAAAATAAATTCGAAATCTGATTAGATTAAAATTTAACACTCTTTTTCAAGCTAAATTTCGAGAGGTAGCAGTGGTAATAATCGCTATATCTTTAGGGATAGAAGAATATAGTCTGGAAAGAAATTACTTCTTAATAATGTAATAACAAAGAAACACACCCGGATTAATTCCAAAAAAATGGGTGTAAAATTGGGTGTAAAAACAATAAAAGCCTGAAAAAAATCAGGCTTTAGGGTGGAGCATACGAGACTCGAACTCGTCACCTCTTGACTGCC
>JAFLTP010000009.1 GCA_022510405.1 Muribaculaceae bacterium
CTCATAATTTCAGGGTCGCCGCAGTATGGGGCTAATTTGCCTAATTCAAACCCGTTCTCATCCGTCGGGCCATAGGATTATGGTGCAGGAGGGAGGATACTTCTGTCCTCCAAAAAATTCATCACCTTTTCCAGGGGTAGGTTGTGTTATCAATCGGAGTCAATTAATAACAAAAGAAAGAACTCAAAACTCACCTCTCACAACTTAAAACCCGAAACCCGACCGAGTTACTAAGGCTGATGGGGGCCTTAGCCATACAACGAATTCCAAAAGCCGTTGGCTCTCAAGCCATCGGCCTTTGGCGCTTCATAATCTTGAATCCTCAAGAGAAATAAAGGAAAATAAACTTTTTTGAGAGGACTTAGGAAAGGTCCTTCCCGTTAGATAAGAGGACTTAGGAAAAGTCCCTTCCCGTTTGATAAGAGGACCTAGGAAAAGTCCTTCCCCGTTATTACTTTTTGAGAGGATTTTAAGAAAAATCCTTCCCATTTGTGATAGATTTAGGTTTACATATTAATCTTTTTTTCTGTAAACCAATTTCAGGACATGACAGGATTATGGTATGTTATGTGTTGCTTTTATCCTTTTTGGCATAATGTTTGTTATTAGAATATAGAACGTTAAATTAGTAAATATTATGCCAACAATTGCTAATAATAAAATTGAAGAAATAATCGAAGCCATTACTGATCGTAAGGGTAAAAAAATTTCTCTCCTCGATCTTAATAAAATCGAAACTGCCCCGGCTTCTTCTTTTGTGATTTGTCAAGGTTCAAGCACTTCCCAAGTCTCTTCTATAGCTGATTCCATAAGGGAAAGACTTCAAAAAAATCTTGATGCTAAACCTTACAATTATGACGGCTATAAGAACTCTCAATGGATTATAATAGATTATGGAGACGTGATGGTCCATGTATTCTTACCTGAATTCAGAGATTTTTATAATCTTGAAGAACTTTGGAACGATGCATCCATTACAAATTTGCCGGATTTAGATTAACTTTTTATCTTTGCAGATAAATTTAAACTATAAACAATTAACCCTAACCTCTCACAAATAAATTAAAATGCTAAAATACCCCAAGCCCAACCGCCCGGGAAACCAAAATAAAAAGCCTGTATTCAATATGTATTGGATGTACGGCATTATCCTTATTTCCCTTTTCGCCCTTTTCTATTTCCAAGATGCTTCCCAAACAAAGGAAGTCGATTGGACTCAATTCGAAGAGTCGGCACAAGCCGGAGATATTGATAAAATTATGGTGATACCCGAAGACCGTCTCGCTGAAGGTTTCGTAACACAATCCGGCGCTGAAAAACATAATTTCGACAACACCGAAGCGTTCACCGGCGAAAAAATTATCCGTACTCGCATCCCTTCGCCTGATAAGATCCAAGATAAAATAGACGAATGGAACGCGGCTCTCGCAGCTCAGGGTAAACCACAAATCAAAGTGAATTATGAGAAAAGCTCTGACTTCATGAAGCTTTTCTGGTACTTTGGTCCAATTCTGCTCCTTGTGCTCTTCATGGTGTATATGTCACGTCGTGTAAACAGCGGAGGTGGTGGAGGAGGAATTTTCAATGTCGGTAAATCAAGGGCCACTGTATTCGATAAGAACAATGGTTCCACTGTCACTTTCAAAGATGTGGCAGGTCTTGCCGAGGCCAAAGTAGAAATCGAGGAAATAGTTGAATTCCTTAAGAACCCTCAAAAATACACTGAACTCGGTGCTAAAATACCTAAAGGTGCCCTACTTGTAGGACCTCCGGGTACAGGTAAGACTCTTCTCGCTAAGGCTGTGGCCGGCGAAGCTAACGTGCCTTTCTTATCCATGTCAGGTTCTGACTTCGTGGAAATGTTCGTGGGCGTTGGTGCTGCTCGTGTCCGCGACCTTTTCAAGCAAGCCAAGGAAAAAGCTCCTTGTATAGTATTTATCGATGAAATCGATGCTGTGGGACGTGCCCGTGGTAAGAATCCAAACATGGGTTCTAATGATGAAAGGGAAAGTACCCTCAACCAAATGCTTACTGAAATGGACGGTTTCGGTTCCAACAATGGAGTTATTATTCTTGCGGCCACCAACCGTGCCGACATGCTCGACAAAGCCCTTCTACGTCCCGGTCGTTTCGACCGTCAGATTTTTGTTGACCTGCCGGAACTTACCGACCGTATGGAGATATTCAATGTGCATCTTCGTCACATCAAAGTCAATAGCAAATTGGATATCGAACAATTGGCCCGTCAAACACAAGGTTTCTCCGGTGCCGATATAGCCAATGTTTGTAATGAGGCCGCTTTGATTGCTGCCCGTAACAATAAACCTGCAGTTGACTGGAGCGATTTTATGGCCGCGATCGACCGTATTGTCGGTGGTCTCGAAAAGAGGTCTCGTATAATTACAGACGAAGAGAAACACGCTATCGCCACTCACGAGGCTGGACATGCTGTTATCGGTTGGCTCACACAATATGGTAATCCCCTTGTAAAAGTAACTATAGTACCTCGTGGCCGAGCCCTCGGTGCTGCTTGGTATGCCCCGGAAGCCCGTCAGATTATTCCTACTCAGGCGCTTCTCGACACTATGTGCGGTCTCCTCGGTGGTCGTGCAGCCGAAGATGTTTTCACAGGCCAAGTCGGTACTGGTGCGAGCGATGACCTCGAAAAATGTACTAAAATCGCCCGTTCTCTGGTATTGGTTTACGGTATGAGCGACCGTCTTCCCAATATCAACTACAATGATTCTTCAGGTCAAGATTATGGCTTCACTAAACCATATTCTGATGAAACCGCTCAGATTATCGACGAAGAAGTTAAGAGAATCGTTAACGAACAATACGAGCGTGCAAAACAGATTCTTCGGGAATACGCAAAGGAACACAACAAGATTCGTGACCTCCTTGTGGAACGTGAAGTTATTTTCCACGATGACGTAGAGATTATCCTCGGTCCGAGAAAATGGAGATCTCGCACCGATGAAATCATGGAAATAAACCGTAAAGAAGAAGAAAAACGCAAACTTGAAAAAGCTGAACAAGAAAAGGCTGAAAAGGATGCCAAACATAAAAAAGGAGCAAAGCAGGAGGTGGCGGAAAGCGCTAATGAAACTACTACAGAAACTTTGGAACCTTCAAAATCTTCTGAAGCGCCTTCCGAAAAACCTTCCGAGGAAAGTAAAACCGACGATGAAACTCCTCCTCCTTTCAACTTAAACTAAGACTTCCTAATAAATGCCGGATGAAAACTCTTTTATTGGTTTCATCCGGTTTTTCTTTTAAAGGAGTTTCTCCCTCCAACAAATTTAAAAGATTGATTACGCTCCTTTTCAAAAATCAAAAATGTTGTCTCTGAAGAAATCATCAACATGCTAACTTTAACCCCTTCAATTAAAAATCCTTGCAAAATTTTCATTAATTTTGCATTTGGTTTGAAGGTTTGCGAATAATCTTCTTTACCGGTTAACTTTTTTCGATTATTCTAATTAGAAATCAAATATCCTTTAATATGAAATTATTTTATGTTCCGGCATTTGCATTCTCTTTTTTGGGTTGTGCATTTGCTCTAACTTCTTGTGGAGATAAATCCCAATCTCAACAACAAGGTCAGATGACTCCTGTGCTTTCAGTGATGACTGTCACAGAGTCAAATTCAACTCTCGACTCTGCGATTCCCACTACACTTGAAGGTGAAAATGATGTAGAAATACGTCCGCAGGTTACCGGTTTCCTTACAAAAGTTCATGTTGACGACGGTCAACGTGTTCAAAAAGGTCAAGTCCTTTTCACTATTGATCAAGTGCAATTGGAAGCTGCCGTTGAACAGGCTAAAGCAGCTGTGGCAGTGGCGCAGGCTAATGTCAACACCGCTCAAACAAATGCCGACAACAATAAAATCCTTCTCGATAAAAATATTATAAGCGCCTCGGCTTATCAAACTTCTGTCGACGGTCTTAATGCTGCCAAAGCTCAGCTGAATCAAGCTAAGGCAGCTTTGGTTTCGGCACAGAAAAACCTTTCTTATACCACCGTCACAGCTCCCGTCTCTGGTATTGTAGGGGCAATTCCTTATAAGGAAGGTACTTTGGTATCTCCTTCTACCCTTTTAACCATCCTTTCCAACAACTCTGACATGTTGGCTTATTTCTCTTTGAATGAGAAAACACTTTTGGAACTCACTGATGACGGCAAACGAACTCTTCGTCAAGCTATAGATTCCATGCCTCCTGTCACTCTCCAATTGGCCACTGGGTCCATTTATCCTTACAAAGGAAAAGTTACCGCTATTTCAGGCGTGATTGACCCGGCTACCGGCAGTGCGCAGGCCAAAGCGGTTTTCCCAAATCCTGACGGTATGCTACACAGTGGTAACACCGGCAACATCCTTATCCCTGTGGAACATGACGGTATCATCGAAATTCCTCAAAATGCAACATACGAGGTGCAAGACATGAAGTTTGTTTATGTGGTAGGTGATTCTGCTAAAGTTCATTCCCGTCCTATTACTGTTGCTCCACTCAACGATGGCAAAAAATATATCATTACTTCCGGTCTTAAACCCGGTGATGTTATTGTCACTGAAGGAATTGGTATTTCTGTGGCCGACGGTATGACCATCACTCCAAAAGACATGGCTGCCGCTCCTCAGGAACCCCAGACACAACAAGCTCAATAATATCCTAAATCTTTCTTTTGATTCTAACTTGCAAGATTAATCATGAAACTTGATAATTTTATTAACAGACCGGTGCTCTCAACCGTTATCTCGATTTTTATCGTGATTTTCGGTTTGCTTGGTTTGTTCAGCCTCCCTATCGAGCAATATCCGGATATTGCTCCTCCAACGGTGAGGGTTACCACCACTTATACCGGTGCAAATGCCCAGACTGTGCTAAATTCGGTAATCGCTCCTCTTGAAGAACAGATTAACGGTGCCGAAAACATGGACTATATGCTTTCTTCGGCTGCTAACAATGGTAGCGCTACTATCGAAGTCCATTTCAAACAAGGTATGGACCCCGATATCGCTGCTGTCGATGTTCAAAACCGTGTGGCTAAGGCTGCTTCTTTCTTGCCTACCGAGGTTAACCAGGTTGGTGTGATAACTCAAAAACGTCAGACATCTATGTTGATGGTTATTGGTATGTATGATCCGGAAGACAGATATACTACCCAATTCATCGACAATTACATGTCTATTAACATCCTTCCACAGATCAAGCGTGTGGCTGGTGTTGGTGAGGCTATGGCATTCGGAGCCGATTATTCTATGCGTATTTGGCTCAAACCGGATGTGATGGCTCAGTACAAGCTACAACCTACCGACATCGCAGCTGCCCTTGCAGAACAAAACGTTGAAGCTGCTCCCGGTCAGTTCGGTGAACAAGGTAATCAAAGTTTTCAATACGTTCTCCGTTATAAAGGACGTCTCCAGGAAAGTTCTGAATTCGAAAATATTATCCTCAGAGCTAATTCCGATGGAGAGATCCTTCGTCTTAAGGATGTGGCAGATGTTGAGTTGGGTCGTCTGACCTACAGTTTCCAAAACCTAAATGACGGTCATATTGGTAGTTCAGCTATTATTTTCCAATCTGCCGGTTCTAATGCTACACAGGTTATCAAGGATATCGAAAAACTCTTGGACGAGGAAAGGAAGAACCTCCCCGCTGGTATGCAACTTATCACCACCATGAGTGTCAACGAATTCCTTTATGCTTCTATTCATGAGGTTATCAAGACTCTTATCGAGGCCTTTATCCTTGTGTTCATCGTGGTGTTTGTGTTCTTGCAGGATTTCCGTTCCACACTCATCCCGATGATCGCTATCCCGGTGGCTTTGGTGGGTACTTTCTTCCTGCTGTATATCTTTGGATTCACGCTCAATCTTCTCACGCTGTCTGCTTTGGTATTGGCTATTGCGATTGTGGTCGACGATGCCATTGTGGTGGTCGAGGCAGTACACGCTAAACTCGACCAAGGTTATAAGTCGGCAAGAAAAGCTTCTATCGATGCGATGAACGAAATCGCCGGAGCTCTTATCTCCATCACACTGGTTATGATGCTTGTGTTTATTCCGGTTTCATTCCTGGGAGGCACTTCCGGTATTTTCTATCGTCAGTTCGGTCTCACAATGGCTATGGCTATCGGTCTCTCGGCGATCAATGCCTTGACTCTTTCTCCGGCGCTTTGTGCTCTTTTCCTCAAAGGACATGATGACGATTCAACTTTAAAGGAAAGAATGGGCGAAGCTTACAAGGAAGCTGGTAAAACAATGGTGGAAACTTATAAGAAACGTTTTACACTTCCTCCGATTGTCACTCTTATCTTCCTTTGTGCTGCAATTGTATTCTTGGTGCTCGGTTGGTATATGTTTGAAAATGTTGCTGAAGGAGTAATTGCGGTTTGCACTGCAGTGGTTGCTCTTGTGGGTATTTTCACCAGATCGTTTATCGACGCTTTCAACAAATATTTCGAAAAATTGCTTAATGTTTATAGAAAAGCCGTTAACTGGTTCTCAGGTCACCTTATCATCAGTTTCGTGGTAGTTGCTTTGTCAATCGGTGGCCTTGTGATTTTGATGGCTTTGACTCCAACGGCTTTGGTACCGACTGAAGACACCGGTACTATCATGGGTGCTGTCACTCTTCCTCCTGCAACTTCTCAAGAGAAAACACAAAGCATAATGGAAGAAGTTGATAGCATTATTGGTTCAATCCCGGCTATCAAAAGCCGTACAGCAATCACCGGTTATAGTTTCGTGGGTGGTCAAGGTAATACCTACGGTTCTTTTATTATCAAACTGAAACCTTGGGATCAGCGTGATGAAAATACGGAAAGCGCTTCGGCTATCATTGGTCAATTGTTCATGAAAACTGGTGCCGTAAAAGATGCCCGTATCATGTTCTTCCAGCCTCCTATGATTTCGGGTTATTCTGCTACCAATGGTTTTGAAATCAAACTTCAGGATAAGACCGGAGGTGACCTGAACAAGTTCTTCCAGGTTTACCAGCAATTTATCGGTGCCTTGAATGCTTCGCCAAATATACAGATGGCTTATTCTAACTTTAATCCTACTTTCCCTCAATATCTGGTGGAAATTGATGTGGCTAAAGTAAAACAGGCCGGCCTCACCCAAAGCGCAATCCTTAATGCTTTGCAGGGATACTATGGCGGTATGTATATCTCCAACTTTAATAGTTTCGGTAAACTTTATCGTGTGATGATGCAAGCAGAACCTGAAGCACGTGTATCCCCTGAAACTTTAAAGAAAATAAAAATCAGAAACGGTGAAGAAATGGCGCCGATCGACAACTTTGTAAAGTTGACTCGTGTATATGGTCCGGACATGATCGACCGTTTCAATATGTTTACAGCAATTTCTATTACCGGTACACCGGCTCCTGGTGTTTCCTCAGGTATGGCCATTGAAACTATCAACGAAATTGCTCAACAAGTCTTGCCTCAGGGATATGGATACGAATATGCCGGTATGACACGTGAAGAAGCTTCCGGCAGTAGCGGTAGCACAGGCTATGTATTCGTTCTGGTGCTCATGTTTGTCTACCTTATTCTTTCCGCTCAATACGAAAGTTACCTTCTGCCTTGGGCCGTTATCTTGTCGGTGCCTTTCGGTTTGATGGGTACATTCGTCTTTGCCCACATGATGGATATAGTGAACAATATCTATTTGCAAATTGCACTCATCATGCTTATTGGTCTATTGGCCAAAAATGCAATCCTTATCGTTGAGTTCGCACTCGATCGTCGTAAAACCGGCATGGGTATCACAAAGGCCGCTATCGCCGGCGCTGTGGCTCGTTTGCGTCCGATTCTTATGACTTCTTTGGCAATGATTATCGGTTTGCTCCCTATGATGTTCGCACATGGTGCCGGTAGAAATGGTAACCAGGCTCTCGGTTCGGGTGCTATCGGTGGTATGTTGATTGGTATGATTCTTCAGGTTTTGATCGTACCTGCCCTATTTATAGCATTCCAGACTTTGCAGGAAAAAGTTTCTCCTCCAAAATGGAAAGATACCGACCATTCAGGTATTTCTTCCGAATTGGAACAATATGCTATCATCCATTAATTATGTTATTCACATTAACCACGGGTTTAATGAAAAGAATTATAGGTTATGGTGTTTTGGCTGTTATAGCCTTCACCTTTTCAAGTTGTCATATTTATAAAAAATATGAACTGCCTACAGATGCCAGTCCGATAGTGGAAGATTTTGCGAAGGCTCTTGATGAAAAAGTAGATTCCACTACACTACCTTTTTTAGGTTGGCGTGACATTTTTACTGATCCTATTCTTCAGGGATATATTGAAAAAGCACTTGAAAACAATAAGGATCTTAAGAATGCGAAATTGAATGTAGATATAGCGAACGCACAATTGTTGGGTGCCAAATTGAGTTATTTCCCATCTCTTGCACTTAACCCGAATGGAGCCGGGGCAAGTTATGCGGGTAGCCATATGTCTTGGAGTTATTCTATCCCGCTGGCGGCTTCATGGGAAGTTGACATCTTTGCCAAAATACTCAATAAGAAACGGGGAGCCAAGACCTATGTCCAGGAAATGCAGGATTATCAACAAGCTGTCCACTCCCAAATTGTTTGTGGGGTTGCAAACGTTTACTATTCTCTCGTGATGTTGCAACAGCAGTTAGGTTTGACTCAACGCACATCAGAAATTTGGGAAGAACAGGTAGCTTCTATGGAACTGCTCAAAGCAGCAGGTAGAACAAATGAAGCTGCCGTGGTGCAAAGTCGTGCCAATTATTATAATATTAAAAGCACGATTCCGGTTTTGGAGAACTCTATCAACCAGCTCCAAAACACCATGTCTCTTCTCCTTAATGAATATCCCCACGAATGGAAAGTCACGGGTGATTTGACATTCACTATCCCTGACGAATTGATCAATGGAATTCCTATCTCCTATCTTGCCACTCGTCCCGACGTGAGAGCTTCGGAAAGAGCTTTGGCGATGGCTTACTATTCCACTAACTCAGCTCGTTCTAATTTCTATCCAAGTCTGGTTATTTCAGCACAGGGCGGTTTCACCAACCTTCTCGGTTCAATTATTAAGAATCCGGGAGATTGGTTTATTCAACTTGCCGGTTCCCTTACTGCTCCCCTCTTCTCAAGAGGTGCAAATATCGCTACTCTGAAAGCGGCTAAAGCACAGCAGGAACAGGCACTCAACAATTTCGAATATTCCGTATTGGCTGCTTCTGCTGATGTCAGTGACGCTCTCGTAGATTACAATAAATGTGTGGAACAAAACAAATATCTTCAACTACAGGTCGATCAATTGGAAAAGTCTGTAGATTATACTAATGAACTCTTTATGTATAATCAAAGTACCACTTATCTGGAAGTTTTGACTGCAAGATCAAGTTTACTTTCCGCACAGTTGAGTTGTATAGCAAATTGGCATAGCAGAGCTGCTGCACTTATCAGTTTGTATCAGGCTGTTGGCGGTGGTAGATAAATTTTTTATCTAATTATTGCAAAAAGTTATTAGGTTATAAAGTTATTTATTAATTTTATAACCTAATTTCATAATTAAACACAAACCACTGTACCATAACCCCTAAACTCTAACCTTTAAACTTTAAACTCTCCACCATGTCAATTCTCAGTAATTTAGCATATATTCATCCTGAAGCAAAATTGGGTAACGATGTTATTGTCGATGCTTTTGCCTTCATTGACAAAAACGTTGAAATAGGCGATGGAACTCACATACATCCCCATGCAAGCGTGTTATCGGGCACCCGCATTGGCAAGAACAATGAAATCTTTGAAGGGGCTATTATTTCAGCCACTCCCCAAGATTTTCGCTGGAAAGGAGAAGATTCTTTCGTGGTGATAGGTGATAACAATAAAATCAGGGAACAAGTCATTATCAACCGTAGCATTGAAAAAGACGGGAAAACCGAAATTGGCAGTAATTCTTTTATAATGGCACAAACACACATAGGACATGATTCCCAGATTGGCAATTATTGTGTTTTAGGAAATGGAGTGAAAATCGCCGGTAATGTTATTATCGGAAGTTATTCTATTTTGTCTTCCGGCGCATTAGTGCATGAAAAATGTCATGTAGGTGAATGGTGTCTGATTAAAGGTGGCTGTAGAGTTAACGGTAATGTACCTCCGTTTGCTGTAATGGCTCATAATCCTATCAGTTATTTCGGAGTTAATTCCTATGTGTTGAAAAAAGCTAAGAAATCGGATCCTATCATCGATGATATAGCAAAATGTTATAGACACGTCTATCAGACCGGTACATCCACAAATAATGCTCTCAGAAGAATCAAGGATGATGTGGAGCAGTCGCCCGAACGTGATTCAATCATTCTTTTCATTGAAAGCCATGATTTAAATCTGGCGGCTGTGCCTTTGAGAGATTCTTATGACTATTAATACTTAATTTATCTCTCCTCTTAAAAACAATCTATCAAATTCTTCCTCTCCCTCCCTTTTTGATAAAATGAAATTCAAAAGTTGGTTGCTACGTTCTCTTTCCGGTATCGTGTATATCGGTATAATCGTAGGTTGTATTTTTTGGGGCCCTATTCCTTTCTCTATCCTTGCTGCTATTTTTGGCGTTTTGGCTATAACCGAATTCGAAAAAGTATGTGAGGGTATCACTGAAAATACACTTCCTATTACAATCTTAGATGCCACCGGTATCATATTCCTTTCATTCGGTTGGCTGGGATATCCTTTGCTCGGATGGATTGTGGTCTATCTATGCCGTATGATTTTGGAGCTCTATCTTAAGAGTGATAAGCCCATTCGATGTTTGGCTATATCATTGATGGGCCAGGTTTATATAGGAGTTCCCTTGGCATGTATGACTTTTATGGGTAAATACGTAGGTCTGCATTTGATTCTCGCAATTTTCCTGATGATCTGGATAAATGACACAGGGGCATTCGTAGTAGGCTCTCTATTCGGTAAAAAAAGGCTCTTCGAAAGGATTTCTCCTAAAAAATCTTGGGAAGGTTTCTTTGGCGGATTAGGTTTCAATTTGATTGCAGGTTGGCTTTTTGCTATAGGTGGTGGTTTTTTCTGGGAAGTAAAATGGAATGTCATAACATGGCTTATTTTTGCAACTGTTGTCACAGCTTTCTCTACATGGGGTGACCTTGTGGAATCCTTAATGAAAAGAAGCCTGAATATCAAAGATTCGGGAAACATCATGCCCGGCCATGGGGGTATTCTCGATAGAATAGATTCACTCCTTTTGGTGATGCCTGCAGCTTTTATTTTCCTTATAATTTATTACGCACTTTTCCCTGAATATACACTTCTATTTTGATTTATATAGTAATTACCCGGTAATATTTAAACTGCATCCCAAAAGTTAGACACAAAACTTTTGGGGTCACTTCATATATCTATTTACGGGTAATTTTTTTATATTTTCAGCCTTTATTTCACTCTGAACCAATATCCGATTGTCGCAGATAAACTCATTTGATTCGACGCATTGAAGTAATCAGCTCTTTTAGTTGAGAAGATATTGGCCAAACCGAAATAGAACCTGCATTCCACACATATTGAATTCCTTCGGTTTATATTGAATTCTCCTCCTAATCCCGCTGAAATTCCATAATCCACTTTTATATTTATGGGCTCCGTCATCTGCTGGTTGATCCTGTTGATTACAGGAAACCCCGGAATATTTGACATATTATAAGGATCGAAATTTGCCTTCATATGTTCTCCCAAATAATACCCTACTTGTGGACCGGCATTGAAAAAGAAACGTCCTCTTTTTCCAAAATACACGTGCGCTAAAAAACAAAGGTCAATGTAATCTAAATCTCTACTATAATGAAATGGATCATCTTCAAAATTCTCTTTCCAGCCTCTTTGGGCAAAATTCAATTCCCCTATTAGCCCAAAATGATTTTCCTCTATATATCTTACCATGATGCCCGCGGTGACTCCTGGTTGGAATGTCTGTTTTACATGTGGATTAAAGAATACTTCTGAGAAATCCATACCTCCTTTCAGTCCTATAGCTACATTTGACTGATAATGAGTCTGAGCTTGTAAGAGAGTCTCTCCTCCTAAAAGAAAGGATAAAATTGTTAATATTTTTATTGATAATTTCATTTATTACGGCAAGTCTCTGGTTAACCCTTCCTTTTAATTACTTCACTATTATTCCTTCCGTTTGATTGCCCGGCCTAAATTTGATTAGGTAGCTTGTATTATTTATAAATCCACCCCAGTTGTTCACTCTTGATAGATCAATCTCATTTTGAAGAGAAGATTCAGCATAATTCTTTAATCCATGGTTAAAATCTCCATGATTCATAGCCACCAAAGGAATAAAATACTTTGCAACATCATATCCGCTTGCTGCAAAATTGGGAATGGATCTCACCGGGTTGCCACCAAAAATCTCGTCATATGAAATATTAAAATTTTCCCAAGCTTTGGAATTCTCTTCGAGCCATACCCTGGAGGGTACATATACTGAATATTCTTCAAATTGATCTCCAAAATCATCTGTCATAGCTATCCAGCTTGACCTGCCAATGATTCTAAAATCTAATTCTTGGTTGTTTTCCGCGAGATTTTCCACATTCTTAAAGAAATCAGCCACTTCTTCTTTCTTTGATGCGTATGTATATATCAAAATTGGCTCGAGCACATCGGGTTCAAGTGCTCCAAAATCTTCCAATGAGATCTTGTCTACATTATCGAATAACTTGAAAAGTTCTGTCGACATTCCGTCGTTTTCATCCTCTTCCCCAACAGCTATTAGTTTCCTGTTACGGTTGTCTTTATAGATTTTGGTAGAAAGACGGTCATTAAAATAACCTGACGGTGGTAACAACTGAACCATCGAAGAATTGTCTTCATACAGATCATTCTTCAAATCAAAAACATTCACAATCTGCACATTATTGGTATTGCCATAATCTGCAAGAAATAATGGGAACGCCCTGTCAGCAGTTGAGATGATAAGATTAGGCTCATAATCCTCCAGTCCTTCTATAAGATCCCCGGTAGACACTCTCCCATCCATCACTTTCAGGTCTATCTTATAAGAGGCATTTTTAAAATCCGAGATACCTATCAGTAATCCCCTTGTAAAATCCACATCTTTTTTAGAACTCGGCTCGTCCAATATTAAGGCCATCTTCACACCATCTATCAAACTTCTGTCTGGAGTCACACCTTTTATTGAGTCGTAGATTTCCTGAACATCCTCTACGGTCATATCTTCAGGTTCCTCGAAAGCAACAGTTTGTTCCACTTCTACTGTTTCAATGACGGGCACGGTTACTATGGTATGTTCTTTAGGTTTTTCTGTCTCGTTATTAGCCTCTTTGAGCACTTCTACTTCAACTCCTGTCTTTTCGGAAATATTTTCCCACGTGTCATTCTTTTCTACTTTATAATCCGAAATTTGGGAAACTCTTTCTTCTGTCACCAGTTCGGTCTTTATTTTCCCAAGATTGGAATTGATAGAAATTCGAATTGTTTCCCCTGTTGGAAGATTGTTGGCGGTAAGACCGGCATTATCTTTTAATATGTCTTCTACTGACGTGTTATAAGCCTTTGCCAACGCTGATAGACTGTCACCTGATTTCAGGGTATAATAATAATATTGGGCGTTCCCGTTTTGGGGCATTTCAATAGTTTCTCCCGGCTTGACACCTCTTTTTGCTTCTGGATTATATTTGTAAATTATATCCAGGGGAATATTATATTGTCGCGAGATACTGTATACCGTCTCTCCTTTTTTCACTTTATGCCTTATTGGTTCAAGAGAGGAATAATCTATTGCCACCGGCTCCGGCATCTCTGTCACTACAGATACTTGACCCGTGGGATAATAGAGACGTTCTCCTTTCTCTATTTTACCGCTTGCCTCCGGGTTCAGTCGCAGAAGTTCTTCTAAGTCCCATCCGTTTTTCTTAGCGATTCCATACACGGATTCTCCCTTCTTCACTATATAGATATAATATTCTTTACCTAAGATTTCAGTAGTGGGAAGTTTCGAAGTTGATTCTGCACTTGTTGTCCATGCTATTGTCATCAAGCAACCGGCAAGTGAAAGTTTTAATCCTATGGATATATTTTTTTGAAAGCCCATTTTTTTGACATAATTTCTCTAATGCAAAATTAATAAATTCGTACCAACCTTCCTTATCCTAAGGCATTCTAATTGCATAAAAAAGAAGGGCATCCTATAGAAAGCCCTTCACTTGTTTTAAGTTTAAACTTTAAACTTTATTCATCTGTATTTGGAATAATCCACATTTCTCATGTCTCCGGATTTAAGGAACTCGGTGTGGAATGAGAGAGAGGCTTCAAGATTATGAGGAGTTTGGCCTCCCATTTCTTCCGACATTTTCAAATAATCTCTTAGTAATTCCTTGTATTCAGGACTCGCACAGTTGTTTATAATTTCATGGGCTCTTTCCACAGGATCCTTGCCTCTCAAATCAGCAATTCCTTGGTCTGTAATCAATATATCCACTGAGTGTTCTGAATGATCTACGTGTGAAACCATCGGTACTATGTTGGAAATCTTTCCTCCTTTTGTCACTGAAGGACATGAGAAGATCGATATATAGGCGTTTCTTGTGAAATCACCGGATCCTCCGATGCCGTTCATCATCTTTGTACCCGTGACATGGGTTGAGTTGATATTTCCGAAAATATCGGCTTCAAGAGCTGTATTCATTGTGATAACACCAAGTCTTCTGATCAACTCGGGATTGTTGGAGATTTCAGCAGGGCGAAGGCACAATTTATCTTTATAGAAATCAAGATTTTCCATAAATTCTTCCTCAACATGTTCTGAAATAGTCAACGAACATGTGCTGCCGAATTTACATCTACCCTTTTTCATTAGATCAAGAACTGCATCTTGGATAACTTCCGTATACATTTCAAATGCCGGTATTTCCTTTGCGTCTGCCAAACCATAAAGTACAGCATTGGCTACATTGCCTACACCACTTTGTAAAGGAAGGAAAGATGCCGGGATGATACCCTTATGTAATTCATCTATTAAGAAATTACATACGTTTGCTCCTATATGTTTGGTTACATCGTCGGGTTCGGTAAACGGCTTGATATCATCCATCTTTGCTGTCTTAACCACACCCACGATCTTGTCAGGATCTATTTTCAACATTGGCGAACCAACTCTATCACTCGGCTTGAAAATAGGAATTTCACTTCTGATTGGAGGATCTAATGGAACATAAATATCATGGATGCCCTTCAATTCTTTTGGCAATTTTTCATTGAGTTCGATGATCACTTTTTTTGCACAATTGGTGAAGGTCGGTGTGTTTCCTACACCGGTACCAAGCACTACTGAACCGTCATCCTGGATATCTGCCACTTCTACTATAGCAACATCTATATCTCCAAAGAATCCATAGCGCACCTTTTGTGCAAGCTCAGAAAGATGAAGATCGAAGTAATGTACTTTATGAGAATTCAAACTCTTTCTCAAATCCCCGTGGCTCTGATAGGGAGTCCTTTTGTTGACTGCATCGGCTCTCACCAATGCGCCGTCACACAGGTCACTGGTGGATGCTCCTGTAAAAACATTGATTTGAAAAGGTTTGCCTTCTGCATGGAGGCGTTCCGCCTTGGCGGCTATTGCTACCGGCACCACTTTTGGTGTACCCGCTGCTGTAAATCCGGAAAATCCCACGTTGTCGCCGTTATGTACATATTCGGCTGCTTCTTCGGGAGTTAAAATCGGAAATCTCATATGTGTCGTTTTTGAAATTAGATTATAGGTTTGTTTGCAAATTTTATATTTATATTTGCACTGCGAATTTAACCAATATATCCTTTGTGACAAAACATTTTAAACCCTAATATTCTTATTGACGTTATAACATAAAAACGTTCGCCTGTCTAAATTTCTCATATGGCAGACACAAACAATATAAACACAGACCCTAAACCAACTGATTCTCCGAAAACTTCCTTTCGGCAGAAACTAAAGGAACTCGAAAACAATAAGACTTTTCAACTAATAAAGAAAATAGCTGGAGATATTTTTCGATATGGATTTCCTTTGGCAGTTTCTGTTTGTTTGATCCTTTGGCTTTTTCATAAGGTGAATTTCCATAAGGTAATGGAAATTGCTCACAATGGGTGTAACTATTGGTTTATAGGTATAATGATGGTAGCCACAGCATTATCTTTGATGGTCAGAGGTATCAGGTGGGGACTACAATTGAAGGCTGCGGGAGTTAAACCGATGACGGTAGTTTGTGAATGGGTTACTTTGTTCGGTGCCTACGCTCTTAATTTGGTTTTTCCGCAAATGGGGGAAGCGTGGAGATGTGTTTTTGTAAGTAAACGACAAAAGGCACCTCTATCCACAGTGATTGGAACAGATATTGGCGACCGTTTCATTGACTGGGTAATAATTATGATATTGTTCATTGTTGCACTTGTTTACGCCCATCCATATATTATGGATTTCATGGATCATTATGAAATCGGACGGGAAGTAAAAAAAGTCGTTGACAATGCCACATTATGGATCACTGTAGGAGGATGTATCGCTTTCTTTGTAGCTCTTCTTTATTTTTTCAGAGAAAAAAAGTGGGCTAAGGCTGTCACTAACAACATCAAAAAGATGTGGCAGGGTTTCAGCATTATTTTCCATATGAAACTATGGTGGCTTTATCTTTTGCTCTCTATTTTGACCTGGGTCCTTTATTTTATTGAGATATACGTGTGTTTCTTTTCTTTCAGTTATACTAAAGAATTGGTTTATGAAAAAGGTTTGGCCTATGGCCTCCTTCCCGGTCTCGTGGCTTTTGTATTCGGTTCACTTTCTATGGGCATACCTTCTAACGGAGGTCTCGGACCATGGAACCTTGCGATTATGTTCGCACTCTCTTTATTTGGAATAAGCAGCACTCAAGGCACGGCTTTCAGCATTGTGGTATGGTCTTTTCAGTCATTGACTTATGTCGCACTTGGTATATTCGCGCTGGCTTATATAATGGTTACAGACCGACAAATCAAAAAACAGGAAAAACTTCAGGAACCTTCCTCTTCCATTTCTAAAACTTAATTTTTCCCTTATAGATTTAAATACTCGACATAAAAAAGGAGCGACGTATAATTCATCGCTCCTTAACTTAATTCTAATTTCTTTTTATTTCTTTGCTATTTTCTTATAGCCATATTGTGCATCCTTTCCAAGTTCTTCTTCAATACGGAGAAGTTGGTTGTACTTAGCCATACGGTCTGAACGGCTGGCAGAACCTGTCTTTATTTGACCTGCGTTTGTTGCAACTGCAATGTCGGCGATTGTTGAATCTTCAGTTTCTCCTGAACGGTGTGAAATCACTGCTGTGTAGTTATTGCGTTGAGCCATTTCAACTGCACGAAGAGTTTCTGTGAGAGAACCGATTTGGTTAACCTTTACAAGGATGGAGTTGGCACATCCTTCTGCTATACCTCTTTCGAGATACTTAACATTGGTTACGAAAAGATCGTCACCTACAAGCTGACAACGGTTACCGATAAGATCTGTCAAAAGTTTCCAACCTTCCCAGTCGTTTTCTGCCATACCGTCTTCGATTGAATCGATAGGATATTTGTTAATCAGAGATTCAAGGTATTCGGCTTGTTCCTTTGATGTGAGTTTCTTGCCGTTCGGTTCTTTGATTTGACCATCTTTCAACTGATGATAGTCGTAATATCCGTCTACATAGAATTCTGAAGAAGCAACGTCAAGGCCTATGGTTACATCTTTGCCCGGTTCATATCCCGCTGCTTTGATAGCATCCATGATTACGTTCAATGCATCTTCAGTTCCGTCAAGTTTCGGAGCGAAACCACCTTCGTCACCTACAGCAGTTGTCAAGCCACGTTTTTTCAAAACTGACTTCAATGCGTGGAACACTTCTGCGCCCATACGTATGCCTTCTTTGAATGAAGGTGCGCCTACCGGACGAATCATGAATTCCTGGAAACAGATCGGAGCGTCTGAGTGCGCGCCACCATTGATGATGTTCATCATCGGGACAGGAAGTACGTAACTGTTTACTCCACCGATATATTTGTAAAGTGGTTGTCCAAGATAATCGGCTGCTGCTTTGGCTACCGCCAATGATACTCCAAGTATTGCATTTGCACCGAGGTTTGACTTTGTTGGTGTGCCGTCAAGGGCAATCATTGCTTCATCCACAGCTATCTGATCCAAAGCATTCATACCCTTTAATGCCTTTGCAATGGGACCATTCACGTTTGCTACAGCTTTTTGTACTCCTTTGCCAAGATAACGGCCCTTTTCGCCGTCTCGAAGTTCCAAAGCTTCGTTTTCTCCTGTTGAAGCGCCTGACGGCACTGCTGCACGGCCAAATGCTCCACTCTCAAGATACACGTCAACCTCTACGGTTGGATTGCCACGGGAATCAAGCACCTCGCGGCCGATAATCTGTTCAATTCTCATCGTTTTTGTTTTATTTGGATAAACTAAATTTGAGTTTATTAATCAAGAAAACTTAACTTTGCAAATATACTAAATTTTTGCCATCTTTTTCCCTTTTTGAAAAGATAAATTGTGTTATGTCGGAAATAACTCAAACAAGAAGCCTCATTTTAAGTCATGTCCCTTTTGTTCCTAATTCTGAACAATTGGAATTGATTCAGTCTTTGGCATTTTTTATCGATCAAAGGTCTGTCAATGATGTTTTTGTACTCAATGGGTATGCCGGCACTGGTAAGACTTCTGTTATGGGAGCAGTGGTTAAGGCTTTGAAAGATCTCAAAAAAAAGACTGTGGTTTTAGCTCCTACTGGCAGAGCTGCCAAAGTAGCTGCAAATCTGGCTTTCGGACAGGCTTCTACTATTCATAAACGCCTTTTCAGAGGAAATTCTTCCGACCCTGCAAATTCTTCTTTCTTCCTTGCTCAAAACACAGATTCTGATACAATTTTTATTGTTGATGAGGCTTCTCTTATAACAGATGCTTCTTCTTTCAACAATTCGTTGCTCCAACAGTTGATTCACTATGTCTATAGCGGCTCTGGTTGTTCTATGATTCTCGTAGGAGACGCCGCACAACTTCCACCCGTCGGTCAGACTACTTCTCATGCAATGGATGTTGATAGACTTAAAAATTTAGGACTTAATCCTTATTACTTCACCCTCCAGCGACCGGCACGTCAAGCAACTGAAAGTGGAATCTTTTATAATGCCACAGTGGTGAGAAATTTACTCATGACTAATGGGTCTATTCATGATTTTAACATTTTTCTAAAAGGATTTGAAGATATTAAAATTGTAGAAACAAATGAAATGCTCGATGATCTGGCCTCTTCATGGTCTCGGGTTGGGAAAGATGAAACTATTGTTATAACACGTTCAAATTATCGGGCAAATATTATTAACAACACTATCCGTAGATTCCTATTAGATGCGGATAGCCCGTTGGTTAAGGGAGAGAGGATCGTGATATCCAAGAATGATTATTATTGGAGCAAGGAAAATAAACTGAATACTTTGCTCGCCAATGGGGAAATAGCTGAGATAATTAAGGTAGGCACTAAAGTGAAAAAATATGGCAGATGGTTTGCTGAAACTGATATTCAAATCCCGGGCAACGATATAATTATTCATGCTCTAATATTGCTTCGTAGCCTCGTGGCGGAGGGTCCTCAAATACCAAAAGAAGAAATGGAGAGATTCTATAACCGCGTGCTGACTTCAGTAGACGGAGAACTTTCATTTAAAATAAAAGCGGCTATGGAAGATCCATATTATAATGCATTGCAGGTGAAATATGGTTATTGTGTCACTTGCCATAAGGCTCAGGGAGGTCAATGGAAACATGTTTATATTGATTTGGGTGGATTACCTCCGGATTTCTCCGACTCGGATTTCTTTCGTTGGCTATACACAGCCATCACACGCGCCACCGAACGTGTCTATTTCGTCAACTCCCCTTTCCCTATTAATTAAAAAGAAGTATTTGAATAATCACTTCAAATACCTCTTTTACTTTATTGTTTCTTTCTATATAATTAGAAGGGCAAATCTTCGTCACTGTCCCCTTCGTTCGTGGCGAATCCTTGGTTGTTACCTCCGAAACCTTGGGTGGGATATGGTTGGTTTGAAAATCCCTGTTGGGGTTGTGGATTTTGATAACCTCCTCCAGGATACGAGGGTTGCTGTCCCCCAAAATTTTGATGACCTTGATAATCCTGTGCCCGGAACACGTTTACGTCGGTATACCATTTACCGTTGAATTCGCGACTCTCAAGATCCACTGATAATACGTAATCACGTCCCGGTTCTAAATTCAAAGCATCTGCCCGTGCGTTCATACATTGTATTTTTACTTTCTTAGGATATTGGCCGAATGTTTCAACTACCCATTCTTTCTTTTTCCACGGATTGCCCGTTTTGGATGTTCCTGATGTTTCCCCAAGAAACTGAATTACTTTTCCTTCAAAATCCATTATTTATCTTGTGTTTAGTTTTTCTTATTTACTGGGAATGCGAATTTAATAAATATTTTCTTCTAATCAAAATGAATTGTTACATACTTACTTTCTTCCAATTATCATAATCAATTGACTTTACTAACTTTTAAAATCGTTTTTTATGTAACTTTGCAAAAAATTTAATCTCTATTAATATGCTTACTCTCGACGATTATAGAATTCAAATCGAATCTGCCATCAAGAACCTTAAATTCCCGGAAGGAAAACTTGATTCTCTTTATAATCCAATAAAATATGCTCTTTCTGCCGGCGGAAAAAGAATCCGACCGGTCCTCACTCTTATGGCTGCCGATGCTTTCGGACAGAAAGCGGATCAAGCTGTGATGCCGGCTCTTGGTCTCGAAACTTTTCATAATTTCACTCTTCTTCATGATGATGTCATGGATAAATCTGAAATGAGAAGAGGTCGTCTCACTGTTCATAAGAAATATGATGAGAACACTGCTATTTTGTCAGGTGACACTATGTTGACTTTGGCCACTCAATATGTTAGTGAAGTTCCCGATACTCTCCTGCGCTTAGTGTTGGATTCATTCAACTCCATGGCTATAAAAGTTTATGAGGGTCAACAACTTGATATGGATTTCGAAAAACAATCGCAGATTGATTTGAATGATTATATTGAAATGATACAATGCAAGACAGGTGCCTTACTTGGAGCTTGTGCTAAAATCGGTGCGTTGGTTGGGGGTGCCTCTGAAAAAGATGCGGATAAAATGTATGATTTTGGGTTGAAGACAGGTGTAGCTTTCCAGATTCAGGACGATTGGCTTGATACGTTTGGCGATCCTACCACTTTTGGAAAAAATATTGGTGGTGATATAAATAATGCTAAGAAAACATATTTGTATGTGGCCGCTCTGCAACAAGACTCTCAGACTGCCGAGGCTTTAAGAGACGCTTTTAATATCCCGTCAGGTGATGTGCGCGTTAAAGCTGTCACTCGTCTTTATGAAAAGCTTGGAATTGGTGAGTCAACAAAAAAAGCTGTCAATCATTACTCATCTCTCGCCTTGAAAGCACTTAATTCGACTTCTCTATCCGACGATAAAAAAGAGGTTTTCCGTAAATTGGCGGAAAAACTTATAGGTAGAAAAAAATAATGATCGACACTCATACACACATTTATTTCCCAGAATATGGGGAGGAAATACGGGATGTAATGTCCCGTTGTGTTAATGCCGGTGTCACCTCTTTTATTCTCCCGAATGTGGATGATGAATCACTCCCATACTTGAAGTCTTTTCACGCTTTATATCCTCAGCTTACAAAAATGGCCGTAGGTCTCCATCCTACCGAAGTGAAAGAAGACTGGCGAAGAGTCGTGGAAATAGTTAATAAGGAGCTCAAAACCGGTTCTTATGTTGCAGTGGGAGAAGTGGGAATTGATCTTTATTGGGATAAAAGCATGCTAAAAGAACAAATGCAGGCTTTCGAAGAGCAACTGCTACTTGCTCAGAAATATAAACTTCCCGTAATTTTACATTCTCGTGAGGCTTTTGAAGTAACTATGCAATGCATTGAAAAAATTCAACCTTCCGTTCCTCTGATTTTTCATAGTTTCACCGGAAATATCGATGATGTGAAAAGAATCCGCAATGGATGCGATCCATATTTTGGAATTAATGGGGTTGTTACTTATAAAAATGCGCAGGGACTTAGGGACGCATTGGTTGATATTGGTATTGACAGAATACTTCTGGAAACTGATGCTCCTTACTTGACTCCGGTCCCTCATAGAGGTAAAAGAAACGAATCTTCTTATTTGGGCTTTATTCGTGATAAGATTGCCGAAACTTTAGAACTATCCCCACAGGAGATTGAACGAATAACCGACAGAAACGCTCATTCTGTTTTTGGAATATGACTTTATTATATGCGTTGACATATCCGCTCACAGGACCAATAGAAATTTTTCTACTGGTCTTGCTCATTATTTTGATATGTCCAATTATATTCCGCAAAATAGGTATTCCTCATATTGTCGGATTAATTATTGCCGGTATTGTGGTTGGACCCTATGGTCTTGATATTCTGTCCCGGGATGCAAGTTTTGAAATCTTTGGTCAAGTCGGCATCCTTTACCTTATGTTCATGGCTGCAGTGGAAATAAATATGTTTCATTTGCAGAAAAACCTTGGTAAGGGAGTTGTCTTCGGTCTTATCACTTTTATAATACCAACGCTTTTCGGAATATTTGGGTCCCGGCTTGCGTTTGGGGCACCTTGGAGCACTTGCACATTGATTTCTACAATGTATGCGGCCCACACTCTTATTTCTTACCCTATAGTGAGTAGATTAGGTCTCCAGAATTCTAAACCTGCTGTTATCGCTGTTTGCTCTACGATTGTGACTGTTTTACTCGCGCTTCTTGTATTAGCCGGAGTGGTCGATGCATCGGATTCTGGTGGTTTCAGAATAGAAAGGTTCATCCGATTGGTTGGCCTGATGGCCTTATATGCTGCCGGGATGGGTCTTCTTATTCATTATTTCACCAAGTATTTCTTTAGAAAAATCAGCGATCAGGTGATTCAATTCATTTATGTTCTCGCAATGGTCTTTCTTTCATCACTGATGGCGATGGTTATTGGCCTCGAGGCTATTCTTGGCGCATTCTATGCAGGTCTTATTCTCAATAGATTCATCCCGGATCGTTCCGGTCTTATGGGACGAATTAAATTCGTAGGTAACGCTATTTTTATTCCATATTTTTTGATAGGTGTCGGAATGCTCATCAATGTCCGGGTTATTTTTAATAGTTGGAATGTCGGTTGGGTAGCTATTAATATGGTTGTGGTGGCCATGGTTGCCAAATGGATCGCGGCTTTGATTGCTTCCAAGATTTATGGATTCAAAGGCAACGGTAGAAGACTCATGTTTGGCCTCACTTCCGGAAAAGCTGCCGCTACTATTGCTGCAGCTCTTATTGGATTTCAACATGGCATTCTCACTGAGGATATGCTGAATGGAGCTGTTCTGATGATCCTGGTTAGTTGTGTTATAGCATCCATTTCTACCCAGACTGCTGCCAAAGGTCTCAGAATGGAGATCACTGAATCGGAATTCAAAAAAGACTCTGAGACTGAACCCGGCGAATTTGCTCGACAACTGGTGGCTGTAGCGAATCCGGTTACAGCCGAGAACCTTATGAAACTCGCTTTGCTCATGAGACATAGGAACAATAAGAATCCCGTCACTGCATTATTCGTTAGAAATTCTGATGACACAAGAAGAATTCAGGCAGGTAGAAATTCTTTAGGTATAGCTGTCTCTGCGGCGCAAGCAGTAGATATTGAAGTTAAAGATATAGAAAGATATGATATAAATGTTGTGGCAGGTTTAACCAACGAAGCCAAGCAAAATCAAGCCACAGATATAATGATTGGATTGCATCGTAAATCCAATATTGTCGATTCTTTTTTTGGATCAATGACGGAACAACTCTTGAATGCTTCCAATAAAATGATTTTTATAAGCCGGTGTTTTTCCCCGGCGAATACTATGGCCCGTTTGATTATTCTTGTCCCCGACAAGGCTGAATATGAAACAGGTTTCCAAACTTGGGTGGAACGTATTTGTAACCTTGCATCCCAACTTGCAGCTAAGGCTATTTTCTTAGCTTATCCCACCACTACCTCTTTCATCAGAAATATTATTATTTCTGAAGGATACGCTATCCGTCATGAATATAGGGAATTAAATTCCTGGGATGATTTCATTCTTCATTCTCAAGACATCAACGAAGATGATATTTTTATAATAATAGGTGCACGTAAAGGCTCCGTTTCTCATTCTTCTGATTTGGAAGGACTACCGGCTTATCTCCAAAAAAATCATGCTCACAACAATCTTCTTCTTATTTATCCCGAACAGTTTGGAGGAACATCATCTTTCAGATCAGGTATCTAAAACCATCTTATACTTCCCTTATTCATAATTTTTTCGGTGTGATTATAGGTGGGCGAATCAACATTATCCCTATTTCATCTCTTCCATCTTTTCGGGATCGCCTACCACCCAAATTATATCTCCTTCCCTTAGAATAGTGTCTGCTCCTGGTTGCTCGAAAACATCTTCTCCCCTCTGCACTTTCACTATCATACAATAATAGTCCTTTCTTATATCCGTCTCTCCCAATGGGATATTGATTACTGGCGATTTGTCGCTCAAGGCAATGCTCCTCAATTCTACATTGGAATTAAACACTTCCAATGATTTATATGCCTTCTCGTCTCTTTCGATATCATCATTAAGGCGTTTGATCTGTTCGTCGTTACCTATAACTCCCAAAACATCTCCCGGGAAAATCCTTGCGTTCACCGATGGCAATGGCATCGTCCTTTCACCTCTTTGAATACTGGCTACGCTCACTCCATATTCATCCCTTAATCCGGAATCTTTAAGTTTGTCTCCTACGAAGGGACAATAGGCTCCTACTTCAATATAGGCCATATGAAGGTCATCTATTAATTTGTTGTTTGCCCCGGTTCGAGTATTTTCCCGTATATTCAGGTTATCAAGAAATTTCTTTTCTATGGTATTATATCTGGCGCTGATTTTCTGTGAGGCAAACGCTATTATGAAAGCAAGACAGATCACTCCCGCTATCCATGCCACTGTGGCATCATACGCCAAAGTGAGAAGATACACTATAAATAACAGCGCTACGAAATATCTGATTATTCTTAATGCTACCAAAGGTACGTCATAGAAACTTGCCGATGCATGTAGTTTCATCCTTTCATCCTGTTTGAGGGAACTGAATGATAAGGCGAAAAGAAATGGCATCATGGCAGATAGAGTTATTACTGTCGCAAGGAATCTTCCCCAGTCTGACATGTACTCTTCCAACAGTGGGAATAGGAACTGACGGCTAACAAGTATTATAGCTATCAATATAACTGAGAATATCACCATCCTGCCCAAATACCTGCTCAAGATGTCTTTCCAAAGCTTCTTATTGCTGTTTGTATCCACTACCTGCTTGGAGTATCTGTCTATCAGGAACCTTAAATTTTCCGGTAATTTTGATTCTACGAACTTATAAGCCGGTTGGGATAATTTAACAAAATAGGGCGTCGTGAAAATTGTGATTACCGACACTGCCACTATTATAGGATAAATAGACTGCTCCAATACACCCAAGCTCATACCCAAGGCTGCGATGATGAATGAGAACTCACCAACCTGTGTCAATGTGAATCCGCTTTCTATAGCTACCCTTAAGGTTTGGCCGGTAACCAACATTCCTAATGTGCCAAAGAATATCATTCCGCAGATCACAACTGCCGCCAATATTAGGATTTCCCACCAATAGTTCACAAGAACAGATGGATTCACCATCATTCCTACGGAGATAAAAAATACTGCGCCGAAAAGATCTTTTACCGGTTTCACTACTTTTTCCATCTTTTCTGCCACCATAGTTCCGGCTAATATAGAACCCATCACGAAGGCTCCCAATTCTAAAGAGAATCCGCATATCACGGAGAAAATCGCCATCGAGAAACATAAACCCATCGCTACTACAAGCATGGTTTCGTCATTGAGAAAGTTCCTGACCTTCGCTAAAAACGACGGCAAGACATACACTCCCACCAAGAACCAGATAATCAGGAAGAACATCAATTTACCAATCGAGAATAATAAATCCTTACCTTCCACATTCCCTACTGCTATCGACGAGAGCAATACCAACATCAATACCGCAAACAAGTCTTCTATAATCAGCACAGCCAACACTAATGAAGCAAATTTCTTTTGACGCATTCCTAAGTCTGTCAGCGTTTTCAAGATTATGGTGGTACTCGACATTGATATCATACCTCCCAGGAAGATGCAGTTGATGGAGTTTAAGTCAAGAATTTTACCCACCCCAAATCCCGCAAAGGTCATTCCTGTGATGATTATCAGTGCCGTTATTATCGCCGACGATCCTGAATTCATCAATTTCCTGAAACTGAATTCCAATCCCAAGGTAAACATGAGGACTACAATTCCTAAATCTGCCCAAAATTCTATGTTATCAAGGTTAGAGATGGATGGTAAATAAGTAAATTTAGGACTCGCTAAAAATCCAGCCAGTATATATCCTAACACCACAGGTTGTTTAAGTTTCTTAAACAATAGTGTCACTACCGCACCCAATAACAATATTAAGGCGAGGTCAGCTATCAATCCGTTGTTGACTTCTTCTTTAGAACTTACTTCTGGCGATTCGTCATTTATTTCCGTATAGGTGTTATTGATAATTTCTTCAGTGTTCTCGCCTAAGTTTATTCCCTCCTGTGGTTCGATACTGCTTTGAAGTGTTATCATAAATTCGTTTTTTATATCTCAGGTTCGTCAAGTGGATCCGATTCCGAAAGTTCCACTTCGCTCCGGGCATATCTGTTAACTATATAGATGTTATAGTAGGATAATAATAGGGTTGTCAATGGTAAGGCTATTATTAGCCCCATAAATCCTAACAAGGCACCCCAAATGGATAAAGATAATAAAATGATTGCCGGATTTAGACCCATTGCCTTACCCATTATTTTGGGGGTAAGAAGCAGATCCTGGATACATTGCACAATAATATACACTGCCATACATTCCCAAAAAATTGCCCAAAAACCAACTCCTGTGCTGGCTGTGCATACCAAACATAAAATCGCTGTTATTGGCAAGGATATCAATTGAAGATATGGCACCATATTTAGAAAACCTATGAATATTCCTAAAGCTACTCCCATAGGTAAACCTACTATCACAAAACCTATAGCAAACAATATTCCCACTATCATTGAAATGAAAAATTGATTGCGGAAATATCGGTTCATGGCGTGCTCTATATCTTTGCCGATTTGAAATATCCGGCGCCTGTGTGGAAAAGGAACAAGTTGCTTGAAACTTAACATTATTCGTTCGTAATCAAGCATAATGAACAAAACATACAATATCACTATTAGCCAACTGACTGCTCCAACCACAAATGACAGTCCGCTGCTTAGAAAATTCCACGACGAGGTTAAGGTTGTCTTGATGATATCCTTCCATTCTTGCGGTGTAAGTAATCTCGAGATGCTCTCGAAATCAAGGTTTTCTTTTATAAAATCGTAGATCGGACCGGATATGTAGGGTATTTCAACGTTTGCTGAGGCATAATTTCTTACCATTATTGCCATTTGTTCTGCTTCTTCCACTAAATACGGGAAAAATATTATGGAGAATATTCCTAATATCAGACAGCCCTCAAGTAATGTAAGGATAACCGGTAGAAATCGGGATTTTAGACGTAACAATTTCATATTCCATTTCACCACCGGTTCCAACATATATGAAATTAGACATGCAACGAAAAATGGAAGCAACACTCCTTTTAAGGCATCAAGTAAATATAAGGTCGCTATTATGCCTAAGATACTGAAGGTGATCCTTACGACCCGGTCGAATGTATAGGGTTGCCGTGGTGGGTATGTCGGTGAATTTTTCACTTTCTCCATACCACAAAATTACTCACTATTTCCCATTTTGACAACTTGACTTTTTATTTGTAATTTTGTAGTCCTTTTTTAATGTAGAAAAATATGAATTTTAATAGGTCCTTTTTATCCTTAATTGCTTTTCTCATTTCTGTTTCTGCTTTTGCAGGTGTTGGAGATGAGGCTGTGGCTCATTTTATTAAAACAAATGGAATTGATCCTAATTCTGTTTCCGTTAAAATCATCGACCTCGGAGATGGTTCTGTAGTCGGTGCTCATAATGAGGAATCTCCATTAGTGCCGGCATCAATTATGAAGTCGGTCACTACAGCCACACTTTTGGAATCTACGGGTCCGGATTGGAGATATCATACCCGCATTTATGTGGATGGTCCAAATGATTTGGGTTATCTTCGCGGTAATGTCATTGTGGAAGGTGCTTGCGACCCGACTGTAAATTCTGATAAAGAACCATTTTCAGATGATATCATCGAGGAGATATATTCAGCATTATCTTCGCAATTGGTCAAAAGAATAGAGGGAAACATCATTATTGATGAAAATAGTTTTGCCGGGGATCCTCAACCTGCCTCTTGGGCTAAGGAAGACCGAGCTAAATATTATGGCACAGGTAGTCATGCATTCAATTATGCAGATAATTCAAGAGGGGATTTCGCCGTCGTTAATCCTTCAGAGTCTTTTATAACTTTGCTAAAAAAGAAACTTATCTCTAATGGCATTGATATTGAAGGCAATGATATGCCCGAAGGAAGAAGAGTGCAAATATTAGATCATCATTCGGCTCCTATTGATGAGATTATGAGGTCGTGTATGATGAGAAGCGATAATCTCTTTGCTGAATCGATGCTTCGCACTTATGGTAAACTTGAAGGTTGTGATGGATCCACTGAAGAGGCTACCGAAAAGGTAAGGCTGTTTTGGCAACAAAAGAATCTTCCGCTTGACGGTGTTGAAATTATTGACGGTTCCGGTCTCTCAAGGGCCAATCGGGTAACAGCAAACTTTATGACGGAACTTTTGAAAAATATGAGCGACAATCCTCATTATGCCTCTTTTTTCCCTTTGGCAGGACAGGAGGGGACTCTCAAAAAGTTTTTGGCTGGAACTCCATTGGATAGTTATATTGCTATGAAAACGGGAAGTATGAGAGGAATTCAATGTTATGCCGGCTATAAACTCGATGATGATTATATGCCCACTCATGTTATTGTGATTATTATGAATGATATCACCAAAAGTCGTGACCGGGCCAAAAGAGCAGCCGAACAAATGCTCCTATCAATATTTAATTAACTGAATTGTCCCTGTTTAATTAAATGATTATGAACACAAACCTTAAGGAACTCCTGGATATAACCTATGAACTCGAAGGTCTATTGCATCTGGCTTTAAAACGTGAGGAAGATATAGATGATTTCGTCCGTCTGATCTCTAAAAAAGGTGAGAAAATTTATGAACTTTCAAATACAGTTATAGGTCAAACTTCTGTTAATGGCTCGGTTGTAGATGTTAAGGAATCTCCTTCCGAAGCCCCCGTTTTCGATTTAAAGGAATATTCTTTGGATGATGATTATGACATCTCTGAACTTGCTTCACCTGTTTTATCCGAACTGTTTGAAAAAATTGAGGAAGAACCTTCAATGAAGAATAATGATAAAATACTTCCCGAACAAAAAAAAGGCAAACTTGTATTCTCTATAAATGAACGTTTCCGTTTTAGAAGGGAACTTTTCGATAATTCAGATGCTGATTTCAACAACACTATGGCTCTTGTGGCTTCAATGGAAAATTATGATGAAGCTGAAGATTATTTCCTTAATGAAGAGGGTTTTGACTCTTCAGATCCGGTTGTGATTGAATTTTTGGATGTTATAAAAAGATATTATAAATGAGTCAAGGCTGTTTATTTATAGTTCCAACACCTATCGGCAATTTGGAGGATATGACTTTTAGAGCAGTCAAGGTATTGAAAGAGGTGGATTTAATTTTGGCTGAAGATACCCGAACATCCGGAATTCTGTTGAAACATTACGACATTTCAACACCTATGAGGAGCCATCATAAATTTAACGAACATGAATCTGCTCCCAAAATTGCTCAGAAAATTATAGAAGGAGAAAAGATTGCGTTAATTTCTGATGCCGGTACTCCCGGAATCTCTGATCCTGGCTTTTTTTTGGTCAGGGAATGTCGTAAGTTAGGAGCTGATGTCATTTGTCTCCCGGGTCCTACTGCTTTCGTGCCTGCTCTGGTCTCTTCCGGGCTGCCTTGTGATAAATTCGTCTTTGAAGGCTTTCTACCTCCTAAGAAAGGTAGGAATACAAGACTATCTCAACTATCGGAAGAGACAAGAACTATTATTATATATGAGTCGCCAAAAAGGTTACAACGCACATTAAAAGATCTCTCTCAATTTTTTGGGGAAGATCGACCTGCGGCTGTATGTAGAGAATTGTCTAAATTACATGAAACGATAAATTTTTCTTCCTTAGGCCAACTTTATAACTATTATTCTGAAAACCAAGCTAAGGGTGAAATTGTTATAGTTGTAGCAGGAAATCAAATTCCTGGTAAAAACAAAAATAATAACAAGGATGATTAGTTTTTAACCCTTTAATAGTTTAAATATGAAAAAAACCACGATTGCCCTTAGCGGTTTGACGCTTTTCCTTTTTGTTGCTTGTAACAATGGATATAAGGAAAAGGCTGAACAAGATTCTTTGAAGATTGCTGAACTTCAATCTAATTATCAAGAGGCTACCTCTTTCAATGATTCTTTGATGCTGCTTATGGCAGATATCTATAATGGCCTTGACTCTATTAATATGCAGGAAGGACTTCTTTATAACACAAGCAATGGTGAACACGACCGTCGTGCCGAGGTTCGTCGTAATCTTTCTGCAATTAAGCAACGTCTGGCTAATAATCATGCTCTCCTCGCACAAATGGAAAAGAGAATGAAAGACTCGGGCAATCAGAATGCTGTCCTTACTAAAACCATTGAACAAATGAAACAACGTCTTGAACAACAAGACGAACATATAGTTTACTTGGAAAAACAATTGACTCTGGCTAATGATTCCATCGTCAATCTTAATAATCAGGTTGCTGCTACTGAACAACAAGTCCAGATTCAAACAGAAGCTAAGGATGCCGCTTTCAATGCTTATCAAGAGGCAGACATGCAATTGAATACTGTTTACTACGCTATGGGCACTAATAAAGAACTTAAGGAAAATGGTCTTCTCGAAAAGAAATTCCTCGGTCAGACTAAGGTGCTTAAAGGCGATGTAAACGAAGCATACTTCACTAAAGCAGACAAGAGAACTCTTACCACCATTCCTACAGGTGCTAAGAAAATCAAGATTTGGACAAATATGCCGGAAGGTTCATACGAAGAGGTTAGGAATCCAGACAACACAATTACTCTTAAAATTACAAATTCTCAAGAGTTCTGGAATTATACGGATTATCTCGTAATTCAATTGAATTAATTTCCATCAATAAAAATAATAACGAAGGGCGTGCAAATCACATTTTTGTACGCCCTTCGAATTTTTAAATGCAGTTGAGATAACTTTTATTAAAATTCACTCGAAAAATGAAACTTTATCTTCGGAAAATCATTTTGTGCCATTTGTAAAACGTAATTAGAGTCTGCCATGAAAACATCTCTACCGTCTTTATCTGTTGCCATAAATTGATGTTTCCTTTTCTTAAAGGCTTCCAAGGCTTCCGCGTCTTCGCTTTCTATCCAGCAAGCCTTGTACATACTCATTGGTTCCCATCTACACTGAGCCCCATACTCATGTAAGAGTCTGTATTGGATCACTTCAAATTGTAATTGTCCCACAGTCCCAATTATTTTCCTTCCATTGAACGAACTGGTAAATAATTGTGCCACTCCTTCATCCATCAATTGTTTGATGCCCTTGTCAAGTTGCTTTGACTTCATAGGATCAGCATTCTCTATGTATTTGAACATCTCTGGCGAGAAGGAGGGTAAACCTTTGAAATGAATGTTTTCTCCCGATGTCAAGGTATCCCCTATCTTGAAGTTACCTGTGTCCGGTATACCCACTATATCCCCCGGATAAGCTTCTTCCACTATACTTTTTTTCTGGGCCATGAAAGCAGTTGGAGCCGCGAATTTCATTACTTTGTCGCTCCTCACGTGTTTATATCCTACATTTCTTTCAAATTTACCGGAACATACTTTCACAAATGCTATACACGACCTGTGGTTAGGATCCATGTTTGCATGTATTTTAAATACGAATCCTGAAAATCCATCCTCTTCAGGTTTTACTGTCCTTTCTTCAGCGTTGATAGGTTTTGGGGATGGAGCGATCTTTACAAAACAGTCCAATAATTCTTTTACTCCGAAAGTATTCAGAGCTGAACCGAAAAATACCGGAGCAACCTTCCCTTCCAAATAATCTTCTACATTGAATTCCGGATAAACTCCATCTATTAATTCTATGTCCTCTCTTAGTTTGTCGGCATCTGCTTTCCCCACCAACTCGTCTACGAGTGGACTGTTTACGTCGTCTATCTCTACCCTCTCGCTTATGGTTTGTTTCGATGGCGTGAACAAATCTAGTCCATGTTCATAAAGGTTATAGACTCCCTTGAATTTCGCACCTATATTTATGGGCCATGATAATGGCACTACTTTTATCTTCAATTCGTTTTCAAGTTCGTCAAGTATATCGAATGGATCCCTTCCTTCTCTGTCCAATTTGTTGACAAAGATGATAACAGGTGTATTTCGCATTCTGCACACTTCCATAAGTCTCCTGGTCTGGGTCTCTACTCCCTTAGCTACATCCACAACTATTATTACGGAATCAACAGCCGTCAAGGTCCTAAAAGTATCCTCTGCGAAGTCTTGGTGACCCGGTGTGTCAAGGATGTTTATTTTATAACCGTCATAATCGAAACCCATTACGGAAGTCGCTACTGAGATACCTCTCTGTTTTTCTATTTCCATCCAGTCTGAGGTTGCTGTCTTCTTTATCTTGTTACTTTTCACAGCCCCTGCCACATGAATAGCGCCCCCGAATAGCAAAAGTTTCTCTGTTAATGTCGTTTTCCCGGCATCAGGATGCGATATAATCGCAAACGTCCTTCTTTTCTTTATCTCTTTTATTATTTCTTCACTCATCTTTTCTCTTATTCAACAAGATTTTAAGCTCTATGTTTAGGTGTGAATATACTTAATATCTCTACTATTTTCACCTAAAACTTATGGTTTAAATCTTTAAACACTCAACTCATTCTCATAATCCTTCTTATAATACATCGACAGAACCGCAAGAAATTTCGACACCTGGGCCACTGCCTTAGAAGTCTCTTCTGATATCTCCTTCCCTTGAAGACGGAGCAACAATATTCCGTACAAGGCGTTGAAACATGTCTCGATTTCTCCAGACTTATTGTCTCCCGATTTGGCTCGTAATTCTACTATAATAGGCAACGTATGATAAAACTGTGCTGAATAGGTAGCAAATTTTGGATCATTTAATAATTGCCGGTGCAAATCATCCAATTGGATTATCACATTTTTATTAATCTGTAGGTGACCTTTTTCTACAACTCCCTCTCTTCGCATCATGTCTATAAGAGATTCATACCAATCTCTCATTTCTTTGCGCTGTTGATCAGTCAAGTCTTTATATTGGTCTATAATCGTGGTCTGTATCTTATCAATATCAAGTAGATTTGCTCTGATCAAATCTTCTATCTGCCACATATATAACAGATATTCAGCTATATTCTCTTTCTTCTTTACTGATGCCGTTATCATTCTCTTTAATATTTTAATTATGTAGAAAAAATAGATTTATGCTGTGTTAATTAAGTTCTCTAATCTTCTCTAATTTCACAACATTCTCAACATGATGCGTATGAGGAAACATATCAATAGGTTGTATCCTGGTCACTTTATACTTCTCTGCCAATAATGTCAAGTCTCTGGCTTGTGTAGCCGGATTGCAACTAACATAAACTATGGTTGCAGGTGAAGTTTCAAGTATCACTTTAATTACATCCTCATGCATACCGGCTCTCGGAGGGTCTACTATCATTATATCCGGCTTTCCATGTTTTGTGATAAAGTCGGATTTTAGAACATCTTTCATATCACCGGCATAAAATTCAGTGTTCTTGATACTATTGATCTCTGAATTTATTTTCGCATCTTTTATAGCATCTTCTACATATTCTATGCCAATTACTTTTGAAGCGTTCCTCGCCACATAATTGGCGATAGTGCCTGCTCCTGTGTATAAATCATAAACCAAGGGTTTGTCATCTTTACCTTCATTCCCTTTTAATCCGGCAAACTGGGCTGCGGTCTCATATAGTTTTTCGGCTTGTCTCGAATTGGTCTGGTAAAAACTCTTGGCACTGATTCTAAATTTCAAATCCCCCATCTTTTCTTCTATATATCCCGGTCCTAAAAAGATGTGTATTTCTTGATCTCCTATCGAATCATTCAATTTTAGATTTATCACATATACTAATGTGGTGATTTCCGGAAAGGATTGGATTATATCACTCATTAATGATTCCATTTTCTCTCTGTCTTCCTCTCCGAAGGTTAGGCATACCATTAACTCGCCACTCAATGTGGGTCTTATCATTAAAGTTCGCAACAATCCTCGGTTTTCTTTTATATCATAGAAGGAATAATTCCTTTCCAAGGCATATTGGTAAATGTAATTTCTAATTCTATTGCCAATGTTATCTTGCAAATAACATTCATTTATCTGCAAAACTTTGTCGAATGATCCCGGGATATGGAAACCTAATGCATTGTTTTCTTCTGAACGTTCCACTTCTCCCCTAATCTCTTCCCAACTTTTCCACCTCTTGTTTGAAAAAGTATACTCCATTTTATTCCTATAGTTCCAGATATTGGCCGATCCTAAGGTCATAGGAACTTCAGGTATTTCTATCTTTCCTATTCGGACTAAAGCGTCTTCCACTTGCTGACGCTTGAATCTTAATTGTTCCTCATATGGGATATGTTGCCATTTGCATCCTCCACATACTCCAAAATATTCACATCTCGGATGAATACGTATTGGCGAAGGTTTATTTACTCTTATTATATGTGCCTCTGCATAACTGTGCTTCTTCTTGTCGATCTTTACGTCTACAACGTCACCGGGAGCTCCGTAAGGAATAAATACAACTATGGGTGTCTCATCTGTTTCTTTTAGCTTGATTTTTGCCAAGGATTTTCCCTCTGCTGCAATTCCAGTTATCTCTACATTCTCTATTATGGGGAGTTCTTTCCTTTTTCTTGCCATTTTATTTAGTTTTCCATTGCAAATTTACTGAATTCTAAGAAATTTTTAGGTAATTTTGCAATTGCGGGTGCATCTTATGCTCCTTCATGCTTAATACGAACGAAAAACCTTAATTCAAATTAATATTTCCAATGGCTAAAGCGATTTATACGTTCGGCGATGGTAAGGCCGAAGGTAATGCCGGGATGAGAAATCTTCTCGGTGGTAAGGGTGCTAACTTGGCAGAGATGAATCTTCTCGGTATGCCGGTTCCTCCAGGTTTTACAATCACTACTGAAATTTGTAATGAATATACTCAATGGGGTAGAGACAAAATAGTTAAAGATATTACCCCTGAGGTGAAAGAAGCTATCAAGCATGTCGAAAAACTCACAGGTAAGAATTTCGACGACCCTTCTAATCCTCTTCTTGTTTCTGTTCGCTCTGGTGCCCGTGCTTCTATGCCCGGTATGATGGATACTGTTCTCAACCTTGGTATGAATGATGCAACTGTCGCCACTATGGCTGAAAAAAGCGGTAATCCCCGTTTCGCATGGGATAGCTACCGTCGTTTCGTACAAATGTATGGTGACGTGGTTCTCGGTATGAAACCGAAAAGCAAAAATGATGAGGATCCTTTCGAAGTAATCATCGACAGAATGAAAGAGGCTAAGGGAGTAAAACTCGATACCGAACTCGATGTTGAAGACCTTAAACTTCTTGTTACTCAATTCAAACAGGCTGTACTCGAATACACCGGTAAAGAGTTCCCGGAATCTGCTTGGGAACAACTCTGGGGCGGTATTTGTGCTGTTTTTGATAGCTGGATGAATGAACGTGCTATCCTTTATCGTCGTATGAACCAGATTCCGGAAGAATGGGGTACTGCTGTTAACGTTCAGGCAATGGTTTACGGTAACATGGGTGACAACTCCGCTACAGGTGTGGCATTTAGCCGTGACGCAGCTACTGGTGAAAATATTTTCAATGGTGAATATCTGATCAATGCGCAAGGTGAAGACGTTGTAGCCGGTATCCGTACTCCTCAACAGATCACTATCGAAGGTTCTCGCCGTTGGGCTGCTCTCCAGGGAATCTCTGAAGATGTACGTAAAGCCAAATATCCTTCTCTCGAAGAATCTATGCCAGATTGTGCTGCTGAATTGATAGCAATCGCACATAAACTTGAGGATTATTATAAGGATATGCAGGATATGGAGTTCACTATACAAGATGGTAAACTCTGGATGCTCCAAACTCGTAACGGTAAACGTACAGGTGCCGCTATGGTGCGTATCGCCATGGATCTTCTCCGTGAAGGTATGATCGATGAAAAGACTGTGCTCCTTCGTATGGAACCCCAGAAACTTGATGAACTCCTTCACCCGGTATTCGATAAATCAGATATTAAGAAAGCAACGGTCGTTGCCAAGGGTCTCCCCGCTTCCCCGGGTGCAGCTGCAGGTCAGATTGTATTCCAGGCTGACGATGCAGAGGCTTGGGCAGAAAAGAAAAAGAAAGTTGTTCTCGTCCGAATCGAGACTTCTCCTGAAGACCTCCGTGGTATGGCTGTAGCTCAAGGTATTCTTACTATGCGTGGCGGTATGACTTCTCACGCAGCTGTAGTTGCGCGTGGTATGGGTAAATGCTGTGTTTCAGGTGCTGGCGACATCAAAGTAGACTATAAAGAAAAAACAGTAGAAATGGGTGGAAAGGTTTACCATGAAGGTGACTGGATTTCACTCAATGGCTCTACCGGTGAAGTTTACAACGGTCAGGTTCCTACTCGTGAACCGGAACTCGATGGTGACTTTGGAGCTATCATGAAACTTTCTGATAAGTTTGCCAAAACTTACGTTCGTACAAATGCTGACACTCCGCGTGACGCTAAACAGGCTCGTCACTTCGGTGCACAAGGTATCGGTCTTTGCCGCACTGAACATATGTTCTTCGAAGGCGACCGTATCAAGGCCGTTCGCGAAATGATTCTTGCTTCTGATGAAAAAGGTCGTCGTGAAGCTCTTAAGAAACTCCTTCCCATTCAGCGTGGTGACTTCGAAGGTATTTTCGAGGCTATGGATGGTTTCGGTGTTACTATCCGTCTTCTCGATCCACCGTTGCATGAATTCGTTCCTCATCAGACTGCTACTCAAAAAGAACTCGCTGACGAAATGGGACTCACTCTCGCCGAAGTTAAGGCTAAGGTTGATGAACTTGAAGAATTCAATCCAATGTTGGGCCATCGTGGTTGCCGTCTCGGTATCACTTATCCCGAAATCACAGAAATGCAGACTCGTGCTATAATCGAGGCCGCTCTTGCTTGTAAGGCAAAAGGCGTGAAAGTGGAACCCGAAATCATGGTGCCTCTTGTTGGTACTCTCAAGGAACTTCAAAATCAGGCAGACGTTATCAACACAACTGCTGCTAAGGTATTCGAAGAAAAAGGTGATTCAATCCGTTACAAAGTTGGTACTATGATTGAAGTGCCTCGTGCTGCCCTCACAGCTAATAAGATTGCTGAGGTGGCTGACTTCTTCTCATTCGGTACTAATGACCTCACTCAGATGACTTTCGGTTATTCTCGTGACGATGCACCTAAATTCCTCAAATTCTATAAGGAACACGGAATCATCAAGGTAGATCCGTTCGAAGTGCTTGACCAGGAAGGCGTGGGCCAACTCGTTGAAATGGGTGTCAAGAAAGGTCGTGCTACTAACCCGGACCTTAAAGTAGGTATCTGTGGTGAACATGGTGGAGAACCTTCAAGTGTTAAGTTCTGTGCTAAACTCGGTATGAACTACGTATCATGTTCTCCCTACCGTGTGCCTATCGCTCGAGTAGCAGCCGCCCAGGCTGCCATAGAGGACTGAGAGAATTATAAAGATTAATAGAGAGTTAGGCGATAACTTCCCGAAATAAAGGGGGTTATCGCCTAACGTAGTCTTAAGGGGATAGTTCATTTGGTAACGGTTTGTTTGTACAAATGAAAGCAAATGTTTACAAGTTGTTGTATGATTTTTATGGGCTGTGTTTACAAGTTGTTTACAATTGTAATCAGCAGAAATATAGAAAGATATATTTAAATTTTCTTTAAAGTAGGAATAATAACGGGACGTAATGTAAGATGGCAACATTCAAGGCAATAGTGAGAAGTGTGAGGAAGGAGGGCTTTATGCCTGTGTTCATAAGAGTGACCCAGAACCGTCAGACGGGTTACATCAAGACGGACAAGATGGTGAGCCGGAAAAATCTGTCGAAGTCGGGAGAAGTCTTGGATCCGTTTGTGGCGAGTTACTGTGCTGAACTTATCCTGGAATACAATGACAGGTTGAACCGGGAGGATGCTAAGAACTGGCCGGTAAAGGAAGTTGTAAGGTTTTTGGCTGAGGGTAACAAGGAATTATGTTTCAGCGATTATGCCAGGCTGTATAAGGAAAAGATGATGGACAACGGCCAGTTGAGGAACGCCAAGAATTATGAAATGGCTTATAACCATTTAGAAAGGTTTGCCGGGACCACCAAGATAATGTTCTGTCATTTGACTTCCGCCTACATCAACAGATGGATAGATTCTTTAAGCAACACCCGGAGGGCTAAGGAACTTTATCCGGTGTGTATCCGACAGATTTTCCGTGCGGCCGTGAAAGAGTATAACGATTACGATGCAGGCGTTGTCAGGATAAAGACGAACCCATGGGGAAAGGTGAAGATACCTCAAGCGGACCGGAGCAACAAGATAGCCATCAGCCCGGAAGAATGCAGGAAATTTTTCACCTCTCCCCTCCCCGACTCCAAGATGAATGAACCTTTGGCAGAGCTGGGAAGGGATGTCGCCATGTTGGTGTTGTGTCTTGCCGGTATAAACACTGTGGATCTTTATAATCTTAAGAAGGGTGATCTCCGTGGGGACAGGATTTGCTATGAGCGTGCTAAAACGAGGAAGAGCCGGAATGATGATGCCTACATCGAGATGAGAATTGAACCGATAATCGAGCCTTTGATTGAGAAATATCTTGCTGAGGATGAGGATCCATTTTTGTTCAGGTTCCATAAGAGGTATTCGAGCTCCGATTCTTTCAATGCCAATGTGAACAGTGGGATCAAGATTATTTGTGAAAGTATGGGAATACCTCCGGAGGAAAGATATTGTGTCTACACTTTCAGACATACGTGGGGGACTGTGGCCCAGAATGATTGCGAGGCCACCATATCGGAAGTTGGATTTGCGATGAACCATTCGCATGGTAGTTCTGTGACCCTTGGTTATATAAAACCTGATTTCTCTCCTGCGTGGAAACTGAATTCCAAGGTTATCGATTTTATTTTTTTCAGCAATAAAAAGAGTAAGCAGGGAGAGGCCAAGGATTTGAATGTAAAGACTGCGGATGAGAAGGGATTCCGGTTATCGCCCAAGGCTTTGATATACGGCAGGGCATATTTTCGAGGTGAAATCCTGGCGGAGGTGACAGACATAGGTTTCAACAATGTGGAAGGAGTGATATCAGCCCTTGTGAATAAACTGCCGGAGACCATACCGGAAAGGTGTGCCGTCCATTTCAGGATCAAGAATGTGGATGATGGTCGTGAGGCTGTCTATGAAAGGACCAAGGGGAAGGGTTTTTAATTTTGGGGCGCCCCCTTTTTTCCAAAAAAGATTTTTTACCCGACTTTGAATTTTCAGAGTCGGTTTTTTGTGTAAAAAATTTCTTTAATCTTTTACAATTTTCCAAAACGTGTAAAAGTTTTTCTATTTCTTTTACAAAAAAAACTTTCTTTACTACATCATTTCTTTTAAAAACGATGTAGTTGTTATTATTTCATTATTCATTAAATACATTTTCATTTTCATTTACATTTTCATTAGGGGTTTTTAGGTTGATGATGTTGAAAACCCTATAGGGTTTTTAATATTGGAAGAATTGAAACCCCTTTGGGGTTATTGCGAGAAACCCCTATGGGGTTTTTATTTTACTTTGGGAATGAAAAGTAAAATACGGGTCCGGGTTATTTTCATTTGGGAGTTGTTTTGAAAATAAAAGGGTGCGGGGTAAAGTGAAGCGGCCAATCTTCTCAGACAGGCCGCTTCGGGTTTAACACTTTTAATAAACTATGTTAGTAAAGTAAGCTCTTTATGAAGTTAACTTCGCAAAGAATATCGCAATTTGGGATAAATTGAGCTATTTTGCGTAAAGCCGGGGACGGCCTGCGGAGGGTCTAAAAGTAGAAAAAATAGACACAGATTAATAAAACCTAATCCTTTTCTTCATCTTCGCCGCATAGGGAACGCAGTCGGGTTTCGATGGTGATTGCGGCGCTTTTTATGTTCATGTCCATATCCACTGATTTCATTTCGGGTGTATGGAATTTGAGGATACGTAGGTTGGCGCTCACTCTGTCGGCCGGTGAAAGCTGCAACATGTCGACATCGTAGTCGGACATTACGAGCGGTTTGCCGTTTTCGTCTTCGAGTTTCATTATCTCAATCACTTTTCCGTCGACAATCGCTGTGAGTTTTCTGGGGGATCCGTCTTTTTCGGTTTGTGGACGTGGGGCGAAATATTCTTCGGATTTTGCCCTAAGAATGCTTTTCATTGGATTATTGTTGTTGGGAGTGCCTTTCTGTCGGCCTCCGAGACGGCCTCGGCCGTCGTTTCTTTGTCTTCCCATAAACAAAAGTAGTAAAAGTAGTGAATTAATGTTATTTGATTTTGTTGGTCACATGAAACAAAAGTTAAAGAAGGGTAGCAAAGATGGGTAATTAATTTTGGAGGTAAGGTTTAAGTTTTGCTTTAGGATGGCAAGGACAGATATAAAAGAGGATAAATTGTCTATACGTACTGAAAGAACTCAGTCCGGGAAGAGACTTCACAGGTTGAGCCGGGTTACTTCGGGAATGCAGGGAGGTCTGGACAGTATGAGGCGTGCCCGGAGTTTCGGCGACAAAGAGAGGGCATGGAGGGTGTTGTATGAGGCACAGAACCATTGGATGGCTATGGATAAGTTTCGTGAGGACCGGGAGCGTAACAAGAATTATACGTTTGGCAAGCAATGGGAGGACGAGATCATTGTGGACGGGAGGCTGATGAAGGAGAGCGAATATATCCGGAATGAGGGAAATCTGCCTTTGAAGAACAATCTTATCAGAAGGATGGTGAGTGCGGTGCTTGGTGTGTACCGGAGCCAGAGCAAGGAGCCGGTGTGTACTGCCAGGGACCGGGACGAGCAGAAATATGGGGAGACGATGAGCACCGTGCTACAATACAACATGCAGTTGAACCGCATGCAGGAGGTGAACGCAAGGTGTATGGAGGAGTTCATGATAAGCGGTTTTGTGGTGCAGCGCAAATGGTTCGGATGGCGAAATGAGAAGCTTGACTGCTGGACTGACTATGTGCAGCCGAACAATTTCTTCATAGACACGAACATGCGGGATTTCAGGGGGTGGGACGTTAGTTGCCTTGGGGAAATCCATGACATAAGTTTTCAGGAGCTTTGTGAGCGGTTTGCCAAAAATGGTAACGATTGTTATAGGCTTGCAGAGATCTATAAGGCTGCGGCTGACAAATATTCTTTGCAGACCACGTTTGAGGAGTTCGGTTTTCCATTGGGAGGAAGGACAGATTTTTTAGTGCCGCAGGATTTGACAAGGTGCAGGGTTATCGAGGTGTGGCGCAAGGAGAGCAAGCCGAGATACCGTTGTCATGACCTGAACAACGGTGATGTGTTCAAGGTGGAGATCGAGGATTTCGAGGAATTTGTAGGGAGCGTGAACCGGGAAAGGCTATTGACTGCCCGTGAGATGGGAATGCCGGAGAATGAGGTTCCGCTGATAAGGTATGAGTGGTTTATGGACTCGTATTGGTATTTCTATTGGCTGACTCCTTTCGGAGACATATTGGAGGAGGGAGAGACACCGTATGCCCACAAGAGCCATCCTTATGTATTCAAGGCCTATCCTTTCATAGACGGGGAGATACACAGTTTTGTAGCTAATATCATAGACCAGCAAAGGTATGTGAACCGGTTAATAGTGATGTATGACTGGATAATGAGGGCGAGCGCCAAGGGTGTGCTGATGATACCTGAGGACTCCATACCTGTGGACATGGACATATCTGAAATGGCCGAGGAGTGGACGAGGTTCAACGGTGTGATCGTGTACAAGCCGAGCAAGAGCGGCCAGGTGCCTCAGCAGGTGGCGAACAACAGCACGCAGATAGGGATAACAGATCTTCTCAACATGCAGCTTAAATTTTTCGAGGATATAAGCGGTGTGAATGGTGCGATACAAGGTAAGCCGGGTTTCAGCGGCATGAGTGCGAGCCTTTACAGCCAACAGACACAGAATGCCACTACAAGTCTTTTGGACTTGCTTGACACCTTCTCTTCGTTTGTGACCGAGGGAGCGACCAAGGACGTTAAGAATATCCAACAGTATTACGACACTCCAAGGGTGTTCAATATCGCCGGAAGTAATTCGACTCTGGTGGAATACGATCCGAAGAAAATAAGAGATGTTGAGTTTGACCTCAGCATTGCGGAAAGCACGTTGACCCCACAATACAGGGCGATAGCGAATGAATTTTTGATGCAGTTGTTCCAGGCAGGAGCAATCAGTGTCGAGATGCTGTTGGAAAACGGCAATTTCCCGTTTGCTGACAGACTTCTACAGAGTTTGCAAGCACAGAAGCAGGCTATGGAGGAGCAGGCAAACCAAGAGTTTAAAGTTTAAAGTTTAAAGATTAAAGTTTAAAGATTAAAGTTTAAAGGGATTAGAACTTTGAAAAAGTTCTTCCCGTTTAGAGGACTTATGAAAAGTCCTTCCCGTTAAGAGTTAAGAATTAAGAGATATAGAATATGATTGGAAGTTTGATAGGCGGAGCGATGAGTCTTGCCGGTGGAATTTTCGGAGGGCTAAAGGCGAGCCAGGCCATGAAGAAGGTAAAGAACAATCTTGAGGACCAGCAGGCTAAGAACCAAGCGTGGTATGACAGGAGATATAATGAGGACGCCACCCAAAGGGCCGATGCTCAAAGAATATTGACAATGACCCAGGAGGCCATAAAGAACCGCAACCAACAAGCGGCCGGAGCTCAGGCTGTGGCCGGAGGGACCGAGGAGAGCGTTGCGGCCACAAAAGCGGCGAATGCCAAGGCGATGGCTGAAGCGGCGAGTCAGATAGCCATGGCCGGAGACAGAAGGAAAGACCAGATAGAGCAACAGTATCTGAGTAAAGACCAGCAACTTCAAAATCAGTTGAATGACCTTGAGATCAACAAGGGTAAAAATATCGCCCAAGCTGTGAAAGGAGTTGCGGATGCAGGTGCGGGACTTGCGGAGGCATTTTAAAAAAGTGGGGAAATGGGAAAAGAGAGGATTGAGGCGAAAGTGGTGGAGAGTCCCAAAAGGGAGGCTGGTACAGGTACAGCTGGCCTTAAGACGCAGTTGCCGGGAGTGTGTGCGTCAGTAAGTTCGTTGTATTATTTCGGGAATTCTCTGATTGAGAGAACATAGGAGATTGGAGTATGGCTACATTAGGAAAGGATAACGAAACGCAATCATATATAAGGGAGGATTTCTCATATTTCCCGAATGGAGACGGAGGAATGAATCAGGAAGGAGTTAAGGAACCGGCTACCGGAGAAGGGACTCAGGCGACAGCGACTACCGAGGGACCGGTGGCCGGAACTTCCTCGACTTCAGATAATGAAGCGGGAGGAATGACGGATGAACAGAAAGAGGCAATCAGGCCATATGAGGAGCAAATTCGAATGCTCAAGGAAAGGGCAGCGAGTGTTGCACCCGAAAGCGAGGAGGCCAGGGCAAAGAGGGAGAAACGGGAAAGGAGCCGGAAGATCATCGGGGCCGTTAGTGACGGATTGAGGAGTCTTGGGAACTTGTTTTTCACTTCTCAATATGCACCCGATATGTATGAAGGGAGCACCCGAATGCTTGACCGGACCAACAAGTCTATTGAAAAGGCCAAGGCTGAGAGGGAGCGCAACAATGACCTCTATTTCAATTATTCGATGAAGATAGGCGACAAGGAGGCGGAGATGGCGAAGACATTGAGAGACCTCGAGGCGCAACGGGAGGCGAGGAAACTTGCGAAGGCCGAAGCAGAAAGGAAGGACCGTGAGCTTGCCATGAAAGAGGAGGAACATCCGTTCAGGCTTAGAGGTGCCGAAGCGGACGCCAATAAGAAAGAAAGCGATGCCGAATATTCGAAGGTAAAGGCTAAGAATGCGCCCAAAGAAATGGAATTGAAAAACAGGAATCTTGAATTACAGGGAGATGTTCACAGGTCGGCGGTAACTAAGAACCAGGCTCAGGCCGCCAATGCCAACCGTGGGAATGTAAAAGAGTTTTCCGCATGGGACGAAAACGGCAAGGAACATAAGTTCAAGACTAAAGATGCGGCTGAAAGTTTTGCGAAGCAACACGGCACATGGCAGGAAGTGGACCAGACTACCGAGACCATGACTGACAGCGAACTTAACGGACAGACCTCTAAGACAGAAATCAAGAAAGGCGGCTATCCCAAGAAGCCGATCAAAGGCACCATGCCGGGTGTAAAGACCAATGATAATAATAAAATGCCGGGAGTAAAATAATCAGATATGGCAAACGAAAGTACCAAGTGGCTCTATGAGCAACTGACATCACAAGGATATAACGTAGGCGAAGACCTTCAAGAATTTGAGGGTCTTATGCAGTCTAATGAGGAGTCGAGGAAGTGGGCTTATGACACAGCCACTAAATCGGGGCTCAATGTAGGCAAAGATATAGATGAGTTTACATCATTGGTTGCTCCGGCTCCTGCACAACCGCAGACAGCACCACAGACAACCACAGACCAACCGCAGACTCCTATAGCAGAAGTTCAGCCTTTACAGAGTCAAGTTGCGGATACGACTACCACACCTGCACCTACACAGGAAGTTGAACAGACAGCTCCAGCACAACCCACTCCCCCACCTGCACCAAAGTTCAATGAAGGCAACGTGATCAGCCGAGACGGGAAGAATTATCTATTTAAAGGATATGACGAACAGGGCAACGCTATGTTGCAACCCGAAGGGCAGACCAATACCGTTGTGATGCAACCCCAAATGCTTAATAATGCAACCCTTGTTTCCGAGAAAGCATGGCAACCGACCGAAAAGCAAAAAATTGAGACTTCTTATAATATCAATAAAATGCTCAATGACTTCAACGAGGCAAGCAAAGCAAGGATTGAGCAGTCTAAACGAATTGCCGAGAGGAACACTCCGGAGGGCAGAGAGAAAGAGAAAGCTCTTAAGATGCAAAGACAAATGTCGGGAGAGGGCATGACTTATGAAGAATTGGCAGAAGAAAATAAGGCAAGAGCAGAACGTCTGCAAGGTCAGTTTATTCAAAGGATGAAATCCAACGGTCTTGACCCCGAAAAACAGGAGGACGTGGAGAGACAGGCAACATTAGACCTGCAACAACCAGCCTATGACGCAGTCGCAGAACTTTGGGACGAAGCAGAGCGTCTGCATAAGGAGGACAGAAATAAGAATGCCAAAAAAGAATGGGGAGATTATGCCATGATGGGTGGAGGTCGTGAAATGCGAATGGTAACCGCTGGGTCCAACCGTCATAAAGATACCGTTTCTCACATGACACGCTTTGATATAGAAAAGATGATGAACAAAGCGTGGGATAAAGCAGGTAGTAAGATTTCGGCAACGGTTTATGATAATCTTCGCAGGTCTAATCCGGAGGCAGACGAGGCCGAACTAAAGGCACAGGCAGATGAAATAGCACGTCAGTTGACCGATAATGCAGTGTATGAATATGCGGTAAAGCAGAATACACCAAAGAGTACGCTTGAATTCTTTGGCCGTACGGTAGCAGACATGAACCTTATTAATTCTATAGGTCGAGGACTTGCCCGAAGTGAGGCAGGTACAACCGGAGATCTGGCCGCTTATGAACAGGCCATGGCCGAATATGGCAAGAAACATAAGGTTGCACAGGTAGCCGGTACGGTTGTAGGTATGGCAGTTGACCCAACTACATGGATATCGGGAGGAGTTGGCTCAATTTCAAGTAAGGGCGCTTTAAATCTGGGTAGCAGGTTTATGATGAAAGAAGCCTCACGAGAAGCGGCCAAGAGAGCATTCGGTTCTACATTGACCGGAAGAATTATTGCAGGTACTGCAGGAGCCGCAGGTAATCTTGCAACATACGAAGGTATGAAAGAGGGTGAGAGACAATGGATGTATGGAGGACATATTAATCCGGAGACCGGAGAGAATGAGGGATACTCACCAATGGAGGTTCTTAAGTCAACCGGACATGGTGCGGTTATGGGTTCAGTAATAGGGCCGTTGTCGCCTGTTATCGGTAATGTAGCAGACAAGACGGTCAAACTGACTAATTCCACCGGAGGCAAATTGCTCGTAAGAGGTGGAGAAGTGGCTGTTTCAACTTTAGCGGAGGGTACGATATTCTCAATTCCCCAATGGATTGAGGGAGAGGAGGACGCATTTGACGTGTGGACTGATAACATGGCAATGATGTTAGGCTTTAAGGCTCAACACGGCATAAAGAGTGTTCCGCATGTAATTCAGAGTCTACGACCAATAAAACCGACAGACGGCAGACCATTGACACAGGCCGAACGAAATCACAACCGCATGGACTTCATGGAGAGGTTACGCAATAGTCTTGACGGAAATAAGGCTGACCTTTCATTTACTGAAGAAGAACGTGATGAGTTGCGTAGAAACGGATATGGCGAACTCGGAGACCTCTTTACAAATGACAGCAAGAAATCAAATCATGCAGTAAAAAGGGAAAAAGGAGACAATGCCACTGCAATAGATTTCCAAACCGCAGACTCGGAAACCATACACACAAGTCCGGATTTTGAGGGTTATTCCGAAATGGAGGCTCTTATGAGCGACCCGAAGGTGAGTGAAGCGACCAAAGCCAAGGCGTATTATATTCTCACAGGACGTATGTTGCCTATGTCAACTATTGTGGGATATAATGAGTCAACCACAAAGGATAAGAACGGCAAAGAGACTACCTATGTAGAGTCTGTCAATGCGGACGGAGGTGTGGTAACTTCCCGTAAGTTTACCAATCGCAAGGACGCAGAGAGAGAAATGGATGCTATCGCAAGACAGGCAGAACTCAACTCTATTGATATAGGAGAAAGATATAAGGAAACCGAGGCAGACGATATGGTTCTAAATGCCGCTATCAATGAAGTATCTCCCGGTGCAGATCTCAACACGGTCAAAAGAATATATCAAGAGGTCAAGAATGGTGGTAAGGTAAGTGAGTCACAACGCGAGTTGGTAGAATTCATAGATGAAGCCATTGAGCGCAATAAAGATATAGCCAATGACAGCAGACCGGAGGCTATAAGGAACCGGATTAAAGAAGAGACCGGAATTGATGTTGACAAAGCATTGAAGAAAAGCCGCAGGGAGCGCACTGAGGAAGAGACTCAAGCGTTAGAGGCTTATGCTAAAGAATTATTCCCGGAGAGACAGGAGCCGGAGACTTCGGCCACTCCAGAGCAGGAAGCGGCACAGAATATCTATGAAGAAACCAAGTTATTGCCGGGTAGATATTTTGATGAACAGGCACAGCAACCGCAGGACCCGAACAACCCTGTTCCACCGTCAGCCGGAGAAGCCAAAGCAGAAATGGACGCTATTGTCTATCGTATGCAGGAGGCTTATCAGTTGGTTGATGATGTATTTGGAGATGAGGCTGACATCTACCGCAGTCAATTGGAAGATGATCCCTTTACATTGGTGAATGACCCGACATTGACACCAGGGCAGAAAGATGCAGTTCTGAACTTTATCAACTCCAAAGCGGCATTGGATGGAGTGATGGACGGAGCGAACGAGGCTGCACAAAATAAATTAGAGATAGCCAAGAAAGAAATAGAACGGCGCACCAACAAGGGAGATTCTAATTCTCCTTCAGGGGGCATGATTGTTCCTGCTGTGATGAAAGTGGACGATAAGCCGGTCTATATTGTCAATGGTGATGTGTCGATGTTCCCGGACGGCAGTGACGTTGACAGAGCCAATTCTTCTGGCACCCTAATCATTCTTGACCCGGCAGACCCGACAGGCGAGTATAAATGGGCGAGTGTTGATGAAATAAAAAAGGTGGATGAACCGATAGACCCACAAGTGCAGTTGGCAGAAGTTCAGAGAACAATAGAGGAAGAACAGGCCGCAATATTCAGTGGTTTTGAAGAAACGGCAGATGAATCTACCATGCCTGGGACAGACGCTCGAGAAGAGGGAACCGATGGAGGACTTGTACCCGAAAATGCAGATTTGGGTACAAGTGGTGATCCAAATGTACCCGAAAACGTTCCAACGGAGTCTCAAAATGTTCCGAATGGTGGTGAAATTGTTCCAAATGGAGTTGAAAATGTTTCACCCACAAATGAGATATCGGGAGAAACGTTGTCGAAGATACCGATTGATGAGGCTACGGGGAAACCTAAATGGCATGAATCTGAACCTAAATTGACATATGAAGCCTTGGTAGAGAAGTCCAAGGGAAATGAAGACAGGGCGAAAGGGTTTGCCAGTATGCAACTTGAGTTAGCCAAGAAGGCGGTAAAGGATGCTGAAAAGATAAAGATAACTTCCACTGATGATTTTGATGAGTATGACCGTCAGGCAGAAGAAAGGCAAAAAGCGATAGACCAGGCTACGGCTATAGCTCAACACTGGGAAAGGGTGTTGGCTATACCTGAAGAGAGGAAAGCAGCGGCCGAGGCTGAGGAGAAGGCCATAAAAGAGGCGGAAGAGGCGGAACGCCAGGCATTGAAAAAGGCTGACGAGTCGCTTGCCAAGGCTTATGACGAAGTGAAGGATGTGCCGGAAGCATTGGAACATTTGAAAGATTTGGAACCCAAGACCATGGACGAAGTAGCGGCCTTGGTTCTATCCCAAAACAGGTTGATGTGGAATGACGAGGGGAACCGTAAGGGAGTGAAAAGTGAGACCGGCTTTGGAGAAGGTGAACGGAGAAAGATGTTTTCTTTATTTGCCCCGAGGAGCCGCGGAGGAAAGACTTTGCAGAAGTTGGCAGAAGATGAGATGCAACAGATGTGTGAGACTTATGGTGTTCCCTATGACAATCAAGATGCGAGAAACGCTTTGATAGATATGATATCTTCTTCCACTACTCCATCGGACATTCGGAAATATATTGAACGGAGAAGAGCTGACCAGGCTTTGGAAATAAAGGAGTCCATTCAACGTAGAGAAGAAGAGGCCGAGGAAGAGTTCTATCAGATGAATTATGGGATGAGCAAGGCAGACCATGCGGCCTATGAGGAAATGAAACAATCCGAACTTGCAGATCTTCACCAGCACTTCGATGAGGAAGAATATTATGGAAAGATTGCAGATGAATTGGCCGATATTGAGGAAATCATACAAAAAGGATTGGAAGAAAATGATAAAAATTTCAATCCTGGAGAATATTATGGTAATATTGCAGATGAATTAGCAACCCAAGAAAGAATAGACAATGAAAGAAGAGATTCAGAAATTGGTGGATACCCGGTTGGAAGCCTTTCGGAAGATGGACGGGAGAGAACAGATGGAAATGATGTTGCAGGCGGTGAGATTCTGCCGGGAAAAGAAACTGATCAGCCAAGAGGATTTGTTGAGAATGAGGACCGACAAGAAATATTCAGTAGAGATGGGCAAGAGAGCCTTGATAAGAATGCTGACGTATCAGGCAACACACGGGGAACTGTAGGTGAAAGAATAGCAGAAGCAGAGGCCGAAGTTAACACACAGCCTACGGAGGCGCAGAAAGAGGCAGGGAACTATAAGAAGGGTCATGTCAGGATTGGGAAATTTGACGTGACGATAGAGAATCCCAAGGGGAGCGTCCGCAGTGGTGTTGATACCAACGGTAAGGAATGGAGCGTTACCATGCAACATACCTATGGATATATCCGGGGAACAAAGGGTGTTGATGGTGATCATATAGATGTTTTCTTGAAAAATACGGCAGATGAATCTGCCGTGCCTGAGACAAAAGGTAATACGGAAGGGAAAACAGAAAAGGACTTTGGAAAAGTCCTTCCCGTTGAATGGAATGGGGATAAGGTGTTTGTCATAGACCAATATAACCCGGACGGCACATTTGACGAACATAAGGTGATGTTAGGCTTCAACGACAAAGATGAAGCATACGAGGCTTACCTATCCAATTATGAAAAGGGTTGGGAGAATGGCCGCAGAATAGATATCTCTACAACCAATATAGAAGACTTTGAGAAATGGATTGACAGCAGTAAGAGGAAAACCAAACCTTTTGCCGAGTATAAGACGGTGAAGAATGTCGTAAATCAATTTCAATATTTTACAGAGCCTCTAAATAGGTTAATTAGCATTGCAAAGGAGAAAACCCAAAGTTTAGTAAAGAAAATAATATCTCCTGTTTCTTCAAGGTTGCAAGCAGATTTGCTTATAAGAGGAATCGATATAGACAACACTTATAAACATGTTATAGATAATTATGCTATTAATCATGCATTAAAAAAACATGGTGGAGAGACGGAACGGAAAAGGGGCCAAATACCCTTGGAAGATAAGGATTTTGAGAAAGTTGAAGAAGTAGTTGCCAACTATGATTCAATTACAATTGACAGAAATGGGAGTAAAGAGATAATCAAATATCAAAAAACTTATCCTGACGGAACAACTTATTATATTGAAGAAGTGAGATCCGGTAGAAAAGAGTTAGCTATGGTGACTATGTATAAACACAAAAACACCAATCTCACCGACGAGAATCTGAATGAACCGACCTCACACACGCCCAAAGCGACTTCGGATTTGACTGGAGTTTCTGAAAGCAAAGGTAGTGATAATTCCGAAGATAGGCAAATAGAGGAAAGAAAAGTTTCCGCTACAATCACCCCAACTACCTATACCAATAAGAAAGGTAAAACGAGCGACATTAGTCTTGTTAAGTTTAGTCGTGACTTAACTGATGAAGAAAGAGAAGCGGCTAAGCGTCTTATCAGTGAACCGTTGAGAGCAGGGAAAAAGACCCCTAAAGGTTGGTATGATAGAAACGAGGGAGGTTATATGATGAGGAGCGAAGAGGCGGCCAAAGAATTGGTGAGCCTTATCGACAATCCCGATGGCACAGACAACTATGATAAGATTTCAGACAATCAGCCGTTGAGTCGTGAAGACTTGATAAGAGCGATTGAGCCCAAGAAAGAACCGGAATCAAAAAAGCCTGCCAATGAAATAAGCATTGAGGAGGTAGTTAATGGAGAGGAACCGGAAGTAGCTGTTATAGCTGATGTAGCTGATATAGCTTCACCTGGCGATCAACCTGCCATGCCTAATACATTGCGGATAACTGATGAGATGAAGCGAGATGAGGACTTGCTAAGGGATATATTGGGTATCGGAGAGGACGAGGTGGACGGCAATGTTCATTATAGACTTGATGAACTGACTCCGGAACAAAGACGCAAAGTGTATGCGGCCGGTGTAAATTACTCCATTGGATATATCGAACAGGGCATTGTGGGGTTTGAGGACTTTGCAAGAGCCATGAGCAACCGATTGGGAGAAAAGATTAAGCCATGGCTCAAATCCTTCTATGAAGGTGTGAAGCGTATGCCCGGTTATGAGGATATAGATTTCACTCCTACCGATGAGGTTGACAAGTTTGATATAGATAGTATAGGGAAGCCGGGCGATATCTTCCAACGAGCCGAGACCAAAGTTGAGGAGCGCAAGGTAGAGAATGCCACAAAGGAGGCAGAAAAAGAACTTATAGCAGAACGAAATGAACAAAGAAAACAAGAAGATGAACAAACAACAACAAATACAAAGGCTCTTGAAGCAGAAGCAAAATCTGTTGGAAAAGAGGCAGATGCTATCATCAATAGTGCCAAGAGACAAGAGCCAAGTGCCGAGGAAATAAACAATGGGATTAACAAGATAGATGATACCCTTAACAAGATAAATGAGCAACTTGGCATACTTGGGTATTATGAGAGTGGATATCCTATTGCTAATATAGAGAAACGAGTAGCGACCGATGGTGTAAAACTTACACAACAATTAGCATTGGATCTGAATATCAATTTTGAAGATATGCCGGAGGGTAAAGATGTAATCCATACTAACTTCAATGATAAGCGTGGTTTAATGGATATAAATCTACCTATCCGGAATGGTTATGAACCATTGCAAATAGAAATTGCATTCAAGAATGACGGACAAAGTTATAAAGTTTCTGAGGTAAGCACCCGACTGAAGAGAGGAGATAAACTTTCATATGTGATTGGTTATGATAACCGAACATGGCTGAGCAATCCAACATATAAAGAGTTGCTGGATTCAATAAAGGAAAGTATAGACAAATATTTACCGAAAGCGGAGTCCTCGAAAGATAAACCAACGGCAGATGAATCTGCCGTTCCTGAGACAAATGCCGGGGAAGAGGAACTTGCAACAGGAGCATCGGAGACCAAAGAGGAGATCTCAACGGAAGAAGCCACTAAACAGGCGTTGGAGGCTTTGAGGAAATATGACAATAAAGCCGAAAATAAGACGGTAAAACCGGAGGCTACAATCGGAAGTTTATTTAACTTTGAAGAAGATTCAACAACTTCGAAACCAGTAAACCCAAAAGAACAGAAAGATGGCAAGAGAACTGAAATACAATCTGGCAGCACCTACGCCGGAAGAGGCTCAGAGAGACAGCAACCTCGACAGGATGAACCGTTGGGAGCGGGCCCAGGGGATAGAGTTAAGCAGCCTCAGTCGGGAAGAGTGGCTGGAAGTGATACAGCACATACTGGTATTGACAAGACAGGAAGCCGAAGAGTATCTGGAGGCTCTGAGCCAACAGAGCTGGCTATAGAAGATTCCAACTCACCTAAGAAGAACACACGCAATTTCAGTCTAAAGAGAGGCGAGGCGATCGCTCCTCTTGGCGAATCATCACGCATAAAGGCCAATATAGCGGCCATAGAGAAACTTCAAGAACTGATAGAGAGCGGCAGACAGGCAACCCCGGAGGAAATGAAAATCCTAAGCCAGTATTCCGGATGGGGAGGACTTGGGTCAGCCTTCAATGAGCGAGGCGGCTATTCATCTTATAGCGTTGCAAAGAGACTGAAAGAGCTGTTGGGGGCAGAAGGATTTCAAGAGGCATTGAAATCAACCCGGAGTGCTTTCTACACCCCGGCGGAGGTAATCAATCCTTTATGGGATTTGGCGAAGGCATTAGGTTTCAAGGGAGGTAAGATATTGGAAGGTTCTGCCGGTATCGGTAATATGTTGGCCTTAATGCCGAGAGACATATCGGAAAAGAGCGATATCCAGGTAGTAGAGATTGACCCCACGACAGGTGGAATTCTGGCACAATTATATCCTGACGCACAAGTAGACATTCAGGGATTTGAAAAGACAAGGATTCCCAATAACAGTGTGGATCTCGCCATTACAAATGTTCCTTTTGTAACCGGCTTGAGAGTCACAGACGATAGCGGGGATAAGGATTTGTCGAGAAGGTTTGGCAATATCCACGACTTTGCCATGGCCAAGAACGTGCGTAAACTCAAGCCGGGAGGACTGGGAATATTTATCACGTCGGCCGGTACGCTTGACGGAAGCCGTGATTTCAGGAAATGGCTTGTGAATGAAGGCAGCGCAGATGTTATAGGAGCGTTCAGGCTCAACAACAAGACATTTGGAGGCACTAATGTTACCTCGGATATTATCGTTGTTAGGAAACGTAAAAACGGACGTCCCTCATCAGCAGCTATAGATGTAAGCGAGACAATGCCGGTGAGGACAGCTCATTATAGTCCGGGCAGATATGGGGAATCAGCGAAAGATGTATCGATGTCTTATAACCGGTATTTTGTGGATCATCCGGAACATATGGCCGGAGAGATGCAGTTTAATTTCGAGAATGGGGAAACCTTCAGAGCTACTTCAACAGGTTTATTCCCGAAAGAGAACAAACCACAGGAAAAACTTCTTGAGGCCTGGGCAAAGGATTTGAAGGATAGACTTGACAACGCTAACAAAGAAGAAAGTGAGTTGGCCGGTGAAACTCCCACAACGCACGACCAAAAGGTTGACAACCGGGAAAGAGAAGCCTCCGAGGCAAAGGAAGGAGCATTGGTGCTTAATTCGGAAGGTAGACTTGCAATTGTGGAAAATGGCGAGGCAGTGGAATTGGGCGTTAATTCCAATAAAGTTAAAGGGTATACCAAAGTTGAGGTCTATAATGATTACACGGCCATAAAGAGTGCTCTTGATGATTTACTTACCTATCAGACAGAGAACGAAGGTGAGACGACAGAATTAAAGTCCAAAATAACTGAACTCAACAAGGCTTATGACACATTTGTAAACAAATATGGACATTTCTATAAGAATAACCAATTGGCATGGCTAAGGAATGATATTGATTATCCGAGTGTGGCAGCCTTGGAGACAGTGAAAGAGACAGCTGACAAGCAAGGGAACAAGGTTACAACATTTGGTAAAACCGATATATTCAGCCGAAGAGTTGTGGAAAAAGAGAAATCTCCACAACCACAGAATGTAAGGGATGGAGTGGTAACGTCAATCAGTCTTTTTGGAGAACTTGATATAGATTACATTTCCAAAGCGTTGGGGAAAGATGTTGAAGAAGTGAAAAAGGAAATCATTGAATCCGGATTAGGTTTTGAGAATCCGGAAGATTTGAATATTGAGGTAAGTTACCAATATCTTTCAGGAAATGTGCGTGACAAACTTGAAATAGCCAAGGCGAGCAATGAAGGAGGCAAATATGATAGGAATATACAAGCACTTGAAAGGGTTAAACCCTTGGATATTCCTGCACACCTGATTGAGTTCTCATTAGGTAGCACCTGGTTGCCCTCCCGAGTTTATGACCAATACATAAAAGAAAAGACAGGCCTGGATGTCACCTTCCATCCAGTTGGAGGCACCTGGGTAGCCAATAAACCATATTGGACAGAAACAGAGTCGAACAAAGCTGGAGGTATCTATTCCAAAGTGCTTGATAAATGGTATACAGGTAGCGATATCATCGAGGCCGCCATGAAGAATAAAACGTTGGAATTCAAAACAACGAAAAAGAATCGAGATGGCAGCACCACTACCCTATCCGATCCAGAAGCCACAGCGGCAGTGGGAGCAAAGGTGGATGAATATCGTCAAGATTTTAAGGATTGGCTTAAAGGCAAATTACAGGAAGATCCTGCCTTCTCAAATGAGATTGCAGAGAAATATAATTATCAGTTCAACAATTATGTTCCTCTTGCTATTCCTGAAGAATTTGTGCCCCAAAGGTTCCCAGGTTCAGTAACGAGCATGGGTGGTGTTCCTTTTGCGCTTAGGCCTCACCAAAGCCGAGCAGTTATCAAAGCAAGCACAGAGCCAGTGTTGTTTGCCCATGAAGTGGGAACGGGTAAAACATTTACTTTGATAACTTCAGCGATGGAAATGCGGAGGCTTGGGTTGGCACAGAAACCAATGATAGTGGTTCAGAATGCCACCTTAGGCCAGTTTGTAGAGAGTGCCAAACAGCTCTATCCGAATGCCAAGATATTGACGTTGACTGATAAAGACCGCACCAAAGAGGGACGTCTTGGATTCTATGCCAAGATAAAATATAATGATTGGGACATGATCGTGGTACCCCAGTCAGTTTTCGATATGATTCCGGATTCTCCACAAAGAGAGGCCCAATATATTTCAGACAAGATAGAGGAAAAAAGAATGGTATTGGACCGTTTGATTGAATCGGGAGATGGAAGAGACCCCATGGTAAGAAGGGCCCAGAAGGAATTAGAAGATCTGGAAAATCAATTAGTGGCTATCACGGAATCACAAAATAAAGGTGGTGAGAGCGTTGCCAAACAAAAGAAGAGACTTACCGCGTTGGAAAATGCAGAGGCAAGGGCAAAAGAAATGCTTGACAGAAAAACCGACGCGGTGGAGAATTTTGATGACATGGGTATTGATGCGATATTGGTGGACGAAGCCCATGAATATAAACATCTTGGTTTCTCAACTGCCATGCAACGAGGAGTTAAAGGAGTTGACCCGTCATATAGCAAGAAGGCTCAGGGCCTCTATCTAAAGACTCAGGCCGTAAGAGACCGTAAGGGCAACCGCAACATAGTGTTTGCGACTGGTACTCCAATATCGAATACTGCGGCAGAAGTTTGGACTTTCATGCGATATCTCATGCCGGAGGAATTGATGAAAGATTATGATATCTATTACTTTGACGACTTTGTAAGAAACTTCGGTAGCCTTCAGCAAATGCTTGAGTTTACTACATCAGGTAAGTTCAAAGAGAACAATAGATTTGCGGGATATACCAATCTTCCAGAATTGGCAAGATTATGGAGTTCGGTAGCAGATATTGTACTAACCTCAGAAGCAGGAGCAGTAAAGAGCAAGATTCCCTCTATGGAAGAAGAAAAAGCGCAGGATATCTATCTTCCGCAGACCCAGGAACTACGCTCGATAATGAAATATGTGAAGTCGGAGCTTCAACGATTTGAAGAAATGACCGGGGCAGAGAAAAGACAAAATTCTCATATCCCCCTAACAATGTATGGAATCGCAAATGCAGCGGCCATAGACCCCCGACTTGTGAAAGACGGAGCCGTGGATGAACCGAATTCTAAGACGAACGAGGCCGTAAGACAGACCTTGAGAGCACTAAAAGATTCAGAGAAATACAAGGGCACGGTCGCTATATTCTCCGATAAATATCAGAACCAGCGAACAGGGTTTAATCTTTATGAAGATATAAAGAAGAAACTTGTGGCAGAGGGTGTTCCGGAAGAAAGGATAGCGATCATGAAACCGGGCATGAAAATAGAGGCCAAACAGAAGTTGTTTGACAAAGTGAACAACGGAGAGGTGCGTGTTATTCTGGGTTCGACACAGACATTGGGAACGGGAGTGAATATTCAGGAAAGGCTCTTTGGGCTGATACATCTTGACGCTCCAAACCGACCAATGGATTATTGGCAACGAATGGGACGCATATTGCGCCAGGGTAACCTATTTAAAGAATGGGGCATTCCGGTTCGTGTACTTCGATTCGGTGTGGAGGATAGTCTTGATGTAACGGCCTATCAAAGGCTAAAGACGAAAGGAGCGATAGCTGATTCAATCATGCACTCCAAAGATCTTCTAAGTAACGCTATGGAGAATCGAGTGATGGAGGAAGAGGAAGACGTGTTTGGAGACACGATAGCCCAGTTGTCGGGATCTGAATATGCCATGCTCAAAAGCCAGGCAGAGAAGCAGGTTCGTAAACTGGAGGGCCAAAAGAAATCATGGCAAGCGGACCAGATGTATGTTTCTCGCCAGATTCCCAGAATAAAAGATGCTATAGAAGAGGCACAAAAAGAATTGGAGGCAACAGAGAAAGGACTTCAGGAAGTGAAGAGATATTTCCCTGAATCCAGTGTATCTGAAATTAAGATTGGGAATACCACTTATTCAGATATAGAGGGTATGAGTGATTTCTTCAAAGAATATAACAGCGGCATAAAAGAGGCACAGAATCAAGTAAGAGGAACCGCAGAGGGCAACAAACAGACACGCAATCTGACTGTGAAAGCAGGAGGATTAGACTTCAAGTTTACCACCACGATAGAATCGAGCACCAGAAGGGGTAATGACGGAGGATTGTTTGCGGCCGCTACAACAAAAATGACTTATTCGTGCCCGGAGCTTGGGATAGAGGACCGGCATGTTGATCAAGCATTGCTTCGCAACGGTGTAGAAGATATAATTAAGAATGTAGTCACCGGAGAGGCATTTGAGAAAGAAAGAGTTAAGATTGCAGACAATATAGTGAATTTTGAGAAAGAACTTGCTGTATTGGAACCGCGGTTAGGTCAGTCTTTCAAATATGAGAAAGAACTTGCAGATGCGACCGAGCGACTTGAGGAGTATACCGAGAAGATGAAGGCAGAATTGGAAGCGAAGGAAGCCAAGTATGCCGACATGGATAAAGTTATAAAAGCTGCGGAAGGTGTTCATTTAGATGAAGACTCCGAGACCAGCGGAGAGGGGAATAAGTATAGATTAGCGGAGGGCGCAAATGAACTCAACTCTTTAACCAATATTAAATCTAAAGAAGCACGAATTGAAGAGTTAAGTCAAAAATTAAATACTCCGATTAGAATAATCAATGATGTTGACGCTGATACAGAGCGTCCGCTATCTGCGAGAGAACGCAGGGCAAAAGGATGGTATGACACCGAAAAAAACGAGGTTGTTATTGTGGCTCCTAATAATGTGAATGTTGCAGACGTTGAGAATACGATTGTGCATGAGGTTGTGGGTCATAAAGGACTCCGGGCAATGGTTGGAGAAGAACGGATTGATGAATTTGTAGATGAGATCTACAATCATGCTTCCGATAAGATAAAAGCGACCATAGACCAGACCACCCAAAGAATGGTAAATGCCGAGGCAGACCGATTGAGGGTGCGTAAGAGTATGGAAAGAGAGAAAGCCGGGGAAGATGTGAATGCCAACTATTATACTGATATGGCACAGGCACGCATTGAAGCCGAAGCCAAGAGAGAAAAATTCCGTAGGGAAGCGACCGAGGAATTTATGAGCGATATGGCTGGGCGTATCGGGACGTCCGGGTTTGAGCAGATGAGCCGTGATGAGCAGACCCTTTGGGGCCGTATCAAAGCAAAGGTTCAACAATTCCTTGATAAATTCCTTAAGCGTCTTAATATTCCAAAAGGAATAAGGCTCACTGACAAAGATATCGCGTATATCCTCTATAAGAGTTGGAGAAATCTGCGAGATAAATCTCGTACACCGGCTTCGCAGACAAACTCCGAGAGCAGAGACATCTTTGAGGAGGCGAAAGACGTTGCATTCAGGAATAAAACCGGGTATGACGCTGACGATGCAAAGAGGTTCAGAGACCCAGATATGGGATTAGAAGAAACGATTACCAAGATGAAAGCAGAGGCTATGCAGGCTAATGCTGATAATCTACAGGCCAAGAGAGACGCTATGAGGGCAATCGGTGGAAACCTTAACCATCTACGCAGTGCAATGGCACGTCAAAGGGAATATGACATTACCACGGTAAAGAGCATAACCGATTTGGCTAAGGTTCTCTTGGATAATAACCTGTTGGACGATTTAAGCAAGACCGAAACCAAGAGGATATTAGGATCTATACCAAATGCCCTGAAGGGCATAGGCCAAAGACGAACACCTATCGACAAACTTATGGATGTGATGGTGGACAATCAATTGAGATTGGGTCAGAAGACATTCAGCAACCTCGTTACGATAAAAGGAAGCCGGGTTGATGCTCGAGGTGTGGAAGTGCAGGGCATTTTGGACCCGGACGGCCAGCGCATGGCACAGGTGGTAAGGAAGTCAATTTCCCTACCAAAAGATGATATTGAGACCCGGATTGCCGAGGCGTTGAACCGCATGGGCAGTACAGACCAAGCGACAGCAGATGAAGCGGCAATAGAATATTCCGGTTTGCAGGTTGCACTCCGTTATGCCGAAGAAATTAAGGGAAGCAAAGCAGAGGAGAAAGACCTTAGGGAAAGTCTCAAACAAGCCAAAGAGGATAAGGACGCAGGCCAAATGACCGAGGCAGCCTACAAACAATATGTGGAGGCTACCGAGGACGCTATAAGACAAAATAAGATAGAGAGAGCCGAGGCTTATGAGAGTCTTATTGAGGCTATGAGTGATGTGTTGGGAGAAAGCATTCGGAAAAGTAAAAAGTGGAAAGATGAAAGTATAAAGAGGGTAAAAGCCATTCAACATAATGCCAACTCCGATATGGAGGGGAGACCGACTGATGAACATCATAAGAACGACAGGGTTCAAAAGTTATCCAACAATAGCGGAGTACGCTTTTTATTGGCCCCATTAGGCACATTCGACCAAATGTTAAGAATGTTTGGAAAGAAGAATGCACGAGGAGAGGGTTATCTATGGAACAGGTATATGCGTGGTTGGGTAGATGCAACTGAAAAGGAATATACCGGATATAGGGACGCATTGAATGTGCTGGACGAGAAGGCGAGAGAGATATTTGATATAGCTAACTTAGCTTCTATAGCCAACATAGGGGGATTGCCGAGATTTAAGGTAAAAAGTTTCGGGGACTTGTTTACAGTTGACCGTAAATTGCCGAAGATGAGTGTAAGTTTCTGGGACGGAGGCGAAATGAAAGAACACGAATTAACACAGGGAAATCTTCTATATATCTATATGGCCGATAAAATGGCAGACGGACGTATGAAACTGCGGAGAATGGGTATCACCGAAGAAGATATAGAGGATATAAAGAACTTCCTTGACCCACGTTTCATTGAACTTGCAGATTGGATGCAGGACGAATTCTTAACCAATAAGCGTAACGAATATAATGAGGTCCACAAACGTATGTTCGGGGCAAGTATGGCGGCAATAGAGAATTATTTCCCATTGAAGATACTTGCCAATGCACGACTTGAAAATGTTGATGTGGCAGACGATACCACAGACCCGGCATTACCTGCTACAACTACAGGAAGCATCATCAAGAGGAGGAGGAACAATCTTGCCCTTGATGTTACCGGAGCCAACGCATTCTCTGTAATCCTCGACCACTTACAACAAATGGAAAGGTGGGCGGCATTCGCAGAGTTTAATCGAGACCTCAATACGTTACTCTCTTATAAGAGGTTCCGAAACCAAGTAATAAACATGAGTAGCGCATACGGTGCAGGCAAAACACTATGGAATAACTTTAGGAACGTGTGCAGTATGGCGGCCGGAGCCTACAGGCCACCGATAGCGGCACTTGACAAAGCGGCTGTTAATATCGCCAAAGGTGTAACAGCGGCAAAGGTAAGTTTCAGAGTGTTTACAGCATTAAAGCAGTTCCTCTCTATGCCTGCTTATGTGAGCGACAGTAACCCAATGTATCTTGCCAAAGATATTGTCAATCCTGTGGGAGCATGGAAATGGAGCATGGAAAACTTGCCAATCTTCGAGAAACGATGGAAAAGCAGGATGGCAGGCGACCCACGACTTATGAAGAGCGACATGGATTGGAAAGCATGGAGAAGCAACATTGTGCAGATAGCAAGCCGCATAGGTATGAGTCCTAATGCCTTTGTAGATGCACTTACAGTAAGTATAGGAGCTCATGCCATGTATCAGACCAAATTGGCAAAATATCTACGTCAAGGTTATGAACGAAGTGCGGCAGAGAAAAGAGCCAAGCAGGATGCCACTATCCTATTCAATCAAACCCAGCAGAGTAGCGAGGGAGCATTCTTAAGCACGATGCAGGTAGACCGCAGTTGGTTGAGCGTATTGTTTACAGTATTCCGCAATTCTTCGATGAGTTACACGCGTCAACTCTATGATGCAATAAGAAATCTTAAAGGCAGGGTAAGCGGTGATAAAGAATTGAGTACAGAATTCATGGCGAAACAATTACTTCGAGCGCAGAAACCGGAAGAAGAGGGTAATTGGAGCGATGAAGATTGGACAAATGCAAGAAAGCATGCCGGAGAGGAATATCGCAGCACCATATTACGAGACCTTGTCAAAGTGGGTATATTCGGCTATGTGCTTCAAATGGCATGGAATTTAGGTGCATATCTCCCCTATCTGATACTCGGAGAAGATGAGGATGAAAAGAATAAGATGTGGGAGGATGTAATGAACCATAGTTTCTTTGGAGGCATAGAGGGATTTACCGGAGGAGACGTAATGAGTTCAGCCGGGGAAATGGCATTAAGCGGAGAAGCCAATTGGAGTTATCTTGTAAAGGATATGCCGTTGGCAAGCGACTTAAGTGCGATATTTAAGAAGATGCCGAAAGACCAAGCCTCAGCCATGAATGATGTTGTTAACCTTTTGGTTCAATCCGGTATAGGTGTTAATCCACAATCATTGACGGATGCAGTTGTGGCGATAATTGACGCATGCGGTGAGGACGCACAGAGCCAAAGAGAATGTGCATTGCTTATTGCAAGAGTTATCAACTGCCCTCCGAGTCAGACAGACAAAATCTATTTCGATGAATTGGGATTAACCGGAACAGAGGCCAGCAAAATGACTCCAACGGAAATTGCCGAAAGATATGCCGACTATAAAATGTTGAGAGAGGCACCATTAACAGGTTGGACGAGAGATGATGAAAGTGAAAAGAGTAGAGTTGAAAGTTTAAAGAAAAGGGCTCTTAAAGCGGCCAATGAGAAGATAACCGGGCGAATGGCAACGGAAGAAACAAAACGTCTCTTAGAAGAATATGATGAAGTGACCAAAAGGGAAACGGAGCTCAATAAACTCAAAAAGACCGACCGAGAGGCATATAAGCAAGGCCGGAAAGAATTGAGGGAAAATGCCGACCTGCGGACACATAACCGGGTGAAACGCTATAAGCGCGACATGAAAGAATTGACCGATGAGTATTTGAGGACAAAAGATCTCGGAAGATTGCAGGAGCTTGTGGAGCAGATGAATCACACCAGGGATAAGTTGCTTGAAGATGTAGGGAAACAATAAGGTCGAGGTTTCAGCGCGATGGATCAGGATGAAACTCGATGAATCCCGGGATTAGGGGTTGGAGATTAGAAGGAGGCCTCGGATAGAGGCTTCTTTCTTTTTTGCGGTTTTGGTGATTTTGTTTTTTGGATGATGCGAGGTATCGGCATTTCGTGGAAGCAGATATGAAGGCCGATAGCACGGGTCATGAGTATATCGTCGTGTTTCCCTGCCACTGCACCGTAGGAACCGTTCTGCTTACATTCGTATTCGAGGAATTCAGCGAGGGCACGTTCGTCACGTTCGGTGTAGAGGTGGTCGCGCACCACTTTGACGAGAGTGGAGATTACCATTGGCTTTGTGGATATATTTGTATGGAATCCATATTTGCGTGGAACTTTCTGCCGGATTTCATCTTCGGATTGGCGACGTGCATAGAGGTTGGGGTAAACATCGGCTATCTGTGAGAGCACGTAAAGGGATTGGTCGCCGCCTTCAATCTGCCGTTGTTTATCGTGAGTTTCGAGCGTATTTGATTCAATGACGAGCAGTGAGTTATCATAGAATGCCGCTATCTGGGCCGCCTTCCATGCGATTCGGTCGATATCGTCATGACCTCTCCATTGAGCCACTATGGAGGGCCGGTCGCCATCAATCATATTTATACGGTCGAAAACGGCGATAACAGACCAGTCGGCCTTGTCGGAACGTCCGCCGATATCGACAACAGTGAGATAACGGTCGGTGATTGTTTCGTTTGTGTTATTGTTGATGATGATGTTGTTGTCGTTGTTGATGTTATTGATGTTATTGTTGGCTGAATCAGGGAGAGACCAGATCCAGAGGTGGCCTTGGGTGTCGGGGATGAAACGGAGGTTCTTAAGGGGGTTGTTAGTGTTGTTGGTGGTGTTATTGTTTTTATTGTTGAGGGCGAGAGGGGAAGATTGGATTTCGCCAATAAAGCGAGGAGGTCGGCAAGCTTTTTTGAATTCCTCGACTTTGTATTTATCGAACACCATTGAGCCGGAGTGTACGAAAGCCTCGACATCGTCGGAGGGATATTCGGCAGCCATCACAGCGTGATCGTTTTTGCCGGCACGTTCATGAACATACCAGTTTATAGCCTCAAGGGATGCACCTTTATTCCAAAGCCACCAAAGATATTTCCCGGGTTCCTCACGTTTTGTGGGAGCATAGTCATTGAGACGGTTATTGTAAATTTTTTCGGCAAATTCTTTCTTCTCCTTCTGTGATTTGAAAGGAAGGGAGTATTGCTCGATATCGTACCAAGGGATGAAGAGCGGTGAATATTGTGACGGGGTGTCGGGATCAGCGGCAGCCTGATATTCTGAATGGAAGAAATTGCCGGTGCCGTTGGCAGTGGATTCGAGCACTACCATTGTGAAAGGAGCAAGGAGCACACCGGAACAAGCCGAGCGGACCACTGACTCAGGAGATTTCATATCGGTGGGCGACCAAAGAGCGACCTCCGAACAATGGACCAGGGAATAAGCGTCGCCACGCAGAGCGTCGGGTGATTCGTAGGAGGCCACAGTGATAGTGCAGTCACGTTGAGGAATGCGTTTATAATCTCCGGAGAGGCCCACGTTTTCCATGACCTTTTCTTTTGGATTGAACGACTCGCCTTGTGGATAGAGCAATTCTATGGGATAAGAATTGAGAGTGCGGTCGAGCATTGCCTTTATAGCGAAAGATGTTTTCTTGGCCTGAGAAACTATAACCGAATTAAGGCCGAACTTATGGACAAGTTGCAGCCAAGCCATGTAAAGCTGAGTAGCTGTGGAACCACCCCATTGGCGCGCCTTAAGCAGGACCACACGTATAGGAAGATTGCGTGTGCGCATATCTTCGAAAAGCGAGATCAGTTTTCTTTGGGGGAAAGAAAGTGAAAAAGGTATCTCCCCTTCCCCGGGATATTTGGAAAGAATGCGTGTGAAAGTATATGCCCAGAACGGGAAATCGTGTTGACACCTTAGGCGCGTGAAAGATTCGACTACAGCTGAGAAAGTTTCATTGTGGCTGTTGTCGGGAAATTCCTTTTCTATGAACTGAGCGATAGTGCCGGCATTGATTATTTTTTTTACAAGAGAGACTTTGAGCATTGAACGAGGAATCCATTGCTGAGGAATCGGGAAATCAGGTATGGACACCTCTACCCTATCACCAATCGAATGGAAACCGGTGAGGGGGTTGAAAGCGTCGTCGAACCTCTTGAGACGTTTTTGATTTTCAGAAAGGATTTTATTTACCATAGAATCCGTTGTTGATACGGTTGATGATAGTGCCGATGGTGCGAGGTGTGAGATAGAAACGAGGGGCAGGCTGGTTGACAATATCGGCTACGATGTTAGCCAGGGATTCACCGGGACGAGAATCTTTTATTTCGAGGTATCTTCTAAGAATTTCAGCGAACATTTCTTTTTTGTTGTCTCTCATTGGGGGCAGGGGTCTTCCGGCGATCAATGCAGAGATAACGATGGCTGCTCTTTCTTCGGATACCCAGAAACGAGAGGCGGGGGATTTTGCCACGAGGACGAGAATATCGGGAAGGAAAATATGGGGTTGAGAGCTGAGGTGATGTCGGAAGACACGCATTATATCGGAGTTGCGCTGATGAGTGAATTCGAGGATTGCACCGGATGTTTTCATAATATAAAGTTAGGAAGCAAAGAGGAACAAAAGATAAAAAGAGGGAAAAGCGGTGAAAATATAAATTTGAAAATTGAAATTTTAAAGTGTAAAGTTTAAAGTAGGAAGCAGAGATTAATGGCTGATACAGAACAAACTAAGAGCAGACGCGACCAACACTTGGAAAGGCTTCGCAGCAAATATCCGGATAAGAAATTTGAGGATGATGAAGAGATCTACGGGCAGATTTCCGATGATTACGACCAATACGAGCAGGAATTGGAAGGATACAAGGGAAGAGAGAAAAGCCTTAGCGATATGTTTGCGGCAGATCCGAGGAGCGCCCAGTTTTTGACGGATATGCACAAGGGAGAAGACCCTGTGTTGGGTTTGGTGAGGAATTTCGGAGTTGAGATCAAGGATGTGCTTGAGGACCCGGAAATGCAAGACAAGATTGCCGAAGCCAACAAAGATTATATGGAAAGAGTTGCCAAGAGCAAGCAACTTGAAGAGGAATATGCGGCCAACATGGATAAGACGCTTGAAACCTTGCGTGCTTACCAGGGCCAACAGGGGTTGAGCGATGAACAGATAGACGAGGTGATGAACCGCATTATCTCTGTAGTGAATGACGGCGTGATGGGGAAATTCGCTCCGGAGACCATAGACCTCTTCCTCAAAGGTATCAACCATGACAATGACGTAGCGATAGCGAGCGAAGAGGGAGAGGTGGCCGGCAGGAATGCCCGTATAGAGGAACAGCTGCGGAAGAGTCAGAAAGGGGACGGGACTCAACCTCCGGGAGGCAGGAACGGTGAAGGCCGCAGACCTAACCGCGGCACCATCTTCGAATTGGCCCAAGAGGCGATGTAGTTTAAAGTTTAAAGTTGAAAGTTGAAAGTTTAGAGTTGTGAGTTGTAAGTTGTAAGTTGTGAGTTTAAAGTTAAAAGTGTAAAGTTTAAAGGGATTTAGAACTTAGGAAAAGTTCTACCCGTTTGAGTAAAGATTTGAGTTGTAAGTTTAAAGTTTAGAAATATGGCAGATGTGATAGAAGCAAATGTTGGAGGAGAATTCCAACAGCCTACAAACGGAAGCGCAGGTTTGCAGACCCAAGTACCAGGTCAACCTACGACCGTAAGCAGTGTATCGGGGGCCACAGGCGGCATAGCGCCGGGTAACCTTATTGAAAGAGAGATCGACAGAGAGCTTTTTCGTTTCAAGAGCGATGACACTCCGTTGATGCAAGTGATGTTGATGGCCAAGACAGTCAAGGTGAATTCACCGGAGGTTGACCATTATATGATAGATGAACCCAGAAGTGATGTGAGAGGTTTGACAGCGGTTACAGCCAGTCCCATGCCTCAGTTCACATTGCCCTTGGAACCATCTGACGCTTTTGTGTTGCAAGGATTCGGCACATTGTTGGCCCAGGGAATAGACGGATATACCCCGGACGGCCAAAAGCAGACACCGGGCAAGGATTTGATGTTGTTTGTGGTAGGTATAGACACCGCAACCGGCAATCCTATCTGCAGGGCGTTGAACGGACCGAAAACAAATGCCGACGATGAATTCTGCACTACGCCAGAAATACCAGCCGGCACTACCTTCATTATCTTGGGTAACGCCTTGTATGAGACGCAGAAAGAGGTTGCACCCGACTTGATAGTTCCACAACCTACCACAGTGTTCCTGCAGAAGCGAGGCATGAACCAAATTGTGAGCGACTATTTTGAGAGTCAGAAGAAACGTATACCGTTCAGCAAAGCCATGATTGCTGAGCAAGCCTTAACCAATTTCAAGGTAAGAGGCAACAGGACGTTGTGGGCGAGCCGTGCTTCAAAGTTCGCAGTCACCACAGAGAAGGTTGGCACACAGTTGGTTTATACCACAGAGGGTGTCCGTTGGCAGGTTAAGAAAGAATTGCAACATATAGGCAAATGGACTTTCGAACAGTTCATAGCTTTGGCGAAGATGATCTTCACCGGTGAGGATGTTCCAAAGGTGGTGTTAGGCTTGTGTGGCAAGAACTTCCTTGAGAACATACAGTGTATCGATTACAAGAACCATCCAGAGATTCAGATCTGTCAAAAGACAAATGAAAAGATGGGATGGGTTGTGACAAGCGTGCATACGGTATTCGGAGATTTCGAATTCAAGCATGACCCGACCTTGGACCGACTACGTTGGAGCAATTCAGCATTGATGCTTGCTACTGACAGAGTGGTTCATTATGTATACAGCGCTGAGCATAAGAGCAAGGACAGAATCGAGGGCGAAGAAGCTACAAGAGAGAGCTTGCTTGTTTGGGATGCTTTAGCATTGAAAGGAAGCTGCCATATCTGGATAAACGGCGAAAACAATGTTGCGGACGGAGGTATGAATTCCGAGGCGACCCATATCCACTATTGGGAAGATGAAACCACACCTGCCAATCCTCAGGAGGGCTGCGTATATTACTTACTCGTGGATTGTCCGGGCATAGCCGACAATGCAAAAGCCGGCAGCATGTGGCAATACAAGAACGGCGCGTGGAGCGACTATAACGGAGAACTTGTGTGGGGATAAGAGGTGAAGGGTTGCATAAAGTTTAAAGTGAAAAGTTCAAAGTTTAAAGAGTAAAGAGTAAATAAAGAGACGAGCCTTGTTGGAAGATGCCTATCCCCTCCCCTACCTCCGGGCATTTGAAAATGAGGCTCTTTTTTTTAAAGTTTAAAGAGGAAAGTTTAAAGAGGAAAGAGGAAAGTTTAAAGTTTTGAGTTGTGAGTTTTGAGGGATTGAGGACTTAGGGAAAAGTCCTGCCCATTATAATATTAAAGTTTAGAGATAAAAGCTATGAGAAATAAAAGGATAACCTACGGAGTGCCAGGCATGATGACTTATCAGGCCGTGCTGATGGCAGGAAGGACAAAAGTAAAGGTTTTGTTTCAAGACGGATCAATGACAGCTTCGGGCAGACGACCGGCAACTTTTACTACCGACAATTTCATGTTGCAGCAAATCATTGAGAACAGCAACGAATTCAAGAAAGGGAAGATTTTCCGATACAGGGTTTTGATACTTGACGGCCACGTGGAGATAGAGAAAAACAAGCCGTCAGACATTTGCCCTCCCCATCACCACCACCATCATCACTCATCAGATGAAGGGTGTGGCGGCGGCTCTTTTGATGTGGAGATACCAGAAGAATCTGGCAATGTAGAAAATGTAGCAGAGCCAGCGCCACTGCCGGAAAAGGAAAGCGAGGACGAGAGTGACCCCGCTATAGAACAGGAAAGCGAAGTGGCTGCCGAGAGTGAGGAGATACCGGGTCTGGAATTTTCGAGCAATGACGATGCGAAAGATTATCTGGCCGAACATTTCGATGTTAGCGGTATAAAGCTACATACACGCAAGGACATCATAGCCGCAGGAGAAAGTTTCGGAGTTGAGATAAGGTTTAAATGATCTATCGGCTTAAGCCAATAGACCTAAGACAAACACCTCATTTTATAAAGAGATATCCTTTTTGAAAAACAGAAAGAAGGCTATGGAGGAGGCATTGAAGCTCCTGCCCGTTAGTGACTGAACCCGATAAGGGACATTGGGATAGTAAATCAAATGTAACAAAGGATGCGGTTATCTTATAAGATAGAAACATTGATAGAGGATGTAAGGATATGTCTCGACATGAACCGGAGGGACGATTCCTTGCTGGAGGATGAGGATATCGACACTTTGGAGCTTGACGAGTTGATAGAGAGCAAGCTATGTGAAGCTGCAGACATCGTGAGGCTAACCGCCCCGTTGGACCGGGTTGAGCCGAATTCCTTCCGATTTTTAGGAAGAGAATTGGGGGAAGAAGAAATTGACGAAGCAGGGAGAGGGATTCTTGAGCTTCCGGATGATTTTCTTCGGTTGATAGTTTTTCAGTTGGATTCATGGAGACGTCCAGTGTATGAGTTTGTAGGGGTTGAGGATCCACGCTATCAATTACAATGGAGCAGATGGAGCGGAGTGAGGGGAACGAATGAAAAGCCTGTAGTTGCAGTGACATCAGGGAGCCATGGGGGGACACAGCTTTCAGTGGAATTTTTTTGCGGAAAGGCGGGAGACAAGGTTATCCGGGGTAGCTATCTGAAAAGGGCAGCAATTACAGAAGACAGCCTGGGTAGATATCTTAGCCTTGATGAGCGGTGTTACAAGGACGTGGTTAACAAGGCTGCAGAATTAGTGACGATGAGTTTAGGATTGAAGCATATATGAACGATTTGAGCCAGATATTATTGACAATCATACTGAATACGGGTTTGATGTCGATAATCACCTTTATCAGTTACCGGAAACAGAACCGGAAACTGAAAGACAAGGAGGTAGAGCTTGAGAGCGAGAAAGTAGAGAAAGCCCGCATAGAGAGCAAAAGCGATGAATGGCACCTTTATAAGGAACAATTGGAGCTTGCCAACAACCGGATAAAGGAACTATTGGAGGTGAACCGGGAGAAAGAGAGCAGGCTTACGGAGAAAGAACGTTTGCACTCAGAGCGGATAAGCGAGATTGAAGAGCGATTTACTAAGCAGACAAATTTTCTGCGAGGAGTTCAAAGGAACCTGAATGAATCTTTGGAGAGGGAGAATGCCTTGATATGCAAGATAGGGAAACTGACAAGACTTATAGACTATCTGAAACAATGGTTGTGTAAGAAACCATGGAGCGAATGTAAGGTGAGGGAGCCGGAACAAGTGGTGAAACCTCTTAAATATATTCCTTTCGATGAGATAACAGAGGGTTCGGAGAAATTAATAACAGAATTAGGGGGAGATAATTGAGAGAATAAAAAAAGCTAAGAGATGAAGATATTGTTAGACAACGGCCACGGGGTTGACACAAAGGGCAAGAGGAGTCCAGACGGACGTCTTCTTGAATGGGAATACACACGGAGGGTTGCAAAAGAGGTGGCGCGAAGACTGAAAGCCGACGGCTATGATGCGGAATTGGTGGTGACTGAGGATTTCGACATACCCCTTACCACGAGAGCCAACAGAGTGAACAGATGGTGTGATATACTTGGAAGCAAGAATGTGTGTTTGGTTTCCATCCATTGCAATGCAGCTGGAAGCGGTAGCACCTGGATGAATGCTCAAGGTTGGGAAGCGTGGACTTCTATAGGCCAGACCCAGGGGGACAAACTTGCGGACTGCCTGTATGATTCTGCCGAGAAGGTTTTGAAGCCTCTGATTCCGGATGTGAAGATTCGCACAGACCACACAGATGGAGACAGGGACAAAGAGAGCAACTTCACTGTGTTGCAGAAAACAAAATGTGCGGCAGTGTTGACAGAGAACATGTTCCAGGACAACAGAGAAGATGTGGAATGGCTGTTGTCGAATTACGGTTTCGATGCTATCGTGAGGCTTCATGTGGAGGGGATAAGGGAGTTTGTTAAAGTTTAAAGTGTAAAGTGTAAAGATTAAAGTTGTGAGTTGTGAGTTGTGAGTTGTGGGTTGTGAGGGGTTTAAAGGGGAAAGTTTAAAGTGTAAAGTTTAAAGTTTAAAGGGATTTAGAACTTATGAAAAAGTTCTTCCCGGTTGAGGATTTTGAAAAGATCCTGCCCGTTTGAAGGGACAAAAGATAAAGGAGGGAGGCATAAGAGAAATTATAAATTTGAGAGTTGAAAGATTAAAGGAGATGAAAAGGCCGATAATAGAAATAAACTTCAGGAATGACTTTGATTTCATATTGACCCTGAAGAGCAAGGACGGAAAAGTGATCGGATTCCCGGAATATGATTTCGAGGGAAGAATCACCAGTGTTAGAGGTCATCATGGGCCACGTTGCGAGGAGATCTTCGGATATGAGGGGAAAGGATATGATTTTTCGAAGCGAGGGAGCGTGATAAAGAATTGCTTCAATGACAACGGGAAGCTCCATATCGTGATGAACCATCACCGGTTGCCACCCGGAAGGCTGATGCTTGATTTTGTAAGTTTTCTTCCAAACCCTATGTATGCGGACGGAAGCCGAAGGGTTGAGCACAAGGAGCCTTTGATGATAGAACTTGTGGAGCATTGCGGAGACAGCAATCTCTTTGTGCAAGATGAGGAAGTTATCATGCCTTATGTGTACAAGACAGCGTATGAACTTGCGGTAGACGGAGGTTATGACGGAACGCAGGAAGAATTCCAGGAGAGTCTCAGTAAGGTAGGGGGTCTCTACAAAATGGCCCAAGAGGCTGGTGAAGAATTAAAGAAACTTCAAGACAAGGCCAGGGAATTAGGCTATGGCGTGCATCATCTTGACAAGAAACTATCCAAGCTAAGGGAGGAAACATCCGAAGGGCTGAGACTTCAGGAAGAAAGGATATCTCTGTTGGGGGAATCAGTGAGGCAAGGAGAGAAAAAGACCGAAGAGAGATTATCGGGACTCGAAGACAGTTTTCTTGAAAATAGCCAGGGCCTTGAGAAAGGGCTCGAGGAAGCTCAAGAAGCCATAGAAGGGTTGAAGCAAGAACTGGATCAAAAGATAGAAGACGGGTACCAAAGTTTAGGCCAAGCTATAACTTCCCTAAAGGAAGAGTGCGACAGAATCCATACGGAGCAGGGCAATAGAATTAAGGAAGCGGAATCGAAAGTGTCGGCACTTGACTCCTATGTGAAGGAATGGTTCAAAGTTGCGGCGCAAGATGTTCACAGGGAAACACAACGGGCCCAAGCTGCAGAGTCGCAGCTGAAAGTTGAGAGTGGAAAGTTGAAAGATGACATAGCCGAGCTTCTAAAGATGCTTTCCATGGAGGCCGGGACCAGGGAAAATGAGGATGAACGCATCGAGTCCCGGATAGAGAATCTCAAGAGCTTGGTTAAAGGTAACACCTCTTCGATAGAATCTGAGACCAACCGTGCTAAGCTTGTGGAGAAGGACCTTGCCGACAGTCTGCAGAAGATCAAGCAGGGATATGTGAACTCCGATACCTTCGAGAAAAAGACCAAGGAAATGGAGGAAGACTTTGAACATGAGATTGAGGATTTGAAGCATTATGCAGACGATGCGGTGCATGCGCTTGACGACAGCATAGAGCCGGTGAGCCTTCCTACCATCCAGGGATGGTTTAGGAAAGGGTAAAGTGGAAAGTTTAAAGTTTAAAGTTTAAAGTTTAAAGTTGAAAGGGATTTAGAACTTTGAAAAAGTTCTTCCCGTTAATAAGAACTTAGAAAAAAGTTCTTCCCGTTTGTGGATTTAGAAAAAAATCCTGCCCGTTTGAGTAAAGTTTAGAGTTTAAGAACAATAATTTATTAACCAATTTTTAAAAACTGACAGCAATGGCAGATGTAAAGAAAAAATTTATCAGTGAAGAAGGCGGTAAGGAAATCGTAGACCAGATTCTCGCCATCATCGAAGAGTTGGCAACCAATGAGGCGCTTCAAGCAGCACTCGCCAACTACACCAACACCACCGACATGAATGCGGCCATCAAGGCGGCAGTGGACGCTTCCGAGAAGAAGATCTTCGGCGAAGGTGAGTTGGCTACAGCCTTCGACACCATCAAGGAGATCGGTGACTATCTCAAGGACCATGACGAGGTGGCCGAAGCCATCAATCAGGCAATCGCCCTGAAACTTGGCAAAGAAGAGGCCGAAGGAATCTATCAGAAGATTTCCGACATGGCCAAATATGTGCAGAACTCAGCGCTCACAGAAGCATTGACACCTTATGCCAAGACTGCTGACGTAGTGGCTAAATCCACTTACGAAAGCGACAAGGCCAACTTCGCTACCAAGACAGACCTCGAGGAGGCTATCGAGGATGCAGAGCCGGAGGAAGTGCCGGTGGCTACTATCCAGGGATGGTTCAGCAAGGACTAAGGTCAAAGTGTAAAGTTTAAAGTTTAAAGTTTAAATCTTATGGGAAAGGGAGAGTGATACTTCCTTTCCTTCCCAATAAACAAAAACCATTAGTAATATGGCAGAAAAAGAAAAAAAGCAGTTTATCAGCGAGGCCGGAGGGAAGGCTCTTCTTGCCGGTATCCTGGATATAATTGAGCCAATGGCCAAGGTTTTGGACGATCTGAAGAAATGGTACGAATCCTTTCCGGCAACCGGCGATGAAGTGGTGGCAGTTGTGAACCGCAAGGTAGAACCAATCGCACCGTCTGGAAAATACGTTCTCTATCAAGACCCGGTGAATGCCGCAACTCTCCAGGCTCTTGAAACTGGCGTGATTCCCGCGGGACTCACCGACCAACAGCTTGAAGAAGTCAAGGCAAAGATAAATGACGAGTCCATATGGAGTCAGCTTTCCCTTCCGTCTGCCGGGGAGCTTAACAAGACCGGTCAGAGCGTGGAAATGCAGATAGAGCAGGCAAAGGCGGCTTTCATTGGGAGAAAGGCCATGGAAGCTGAGATGCAAAGGCAGATTGAGAGCGCGGAGGCCGAGGAAATCGGGTCTTCCGACATTGTGAAACCGGGCAAAGGCTCGATGGACGTTGAATCTTCTAAATCGGAATAGGATATGAGAGGAATAGATATAAATTCGGTGATAGCACCGGATGTTGTTAAAGCGGCTACGGACGGTTGTTTGATAGCGTATCATCGCAAGAGTGACGGTTTTCAAATGGCAGTTCCGTATTCGTCATGGCCCGCTCTTGAAAAACAAGGCGAAGTAGCTGACGGTGTACTTGTTCTTATTGATGGTCAGGCACCAATCATCGTTTCACCTACTGGCACTCAACTTTACTGGTCAAAGAATGCAGTTGCAATAGACGCAAGTGTTGGCATTGATTACGCAAAAGCATATGTAGATTTCACGGGCAAGACTCGCACAGCTACTATCCTCAATAAAAGTATTGAGTTATTTGGAAGTGTCGAAGATGCTAAAAATTATGCCCCTGGATGGTGTCGCGATTACTCTCATGGAGGTCTTGGTGCCGGCAAATGGTGGCTTCCTTCAATCGCTGAGATGATTGAAATCTGGAAGCACAAGTATGCTATCAATGTATGTCTCTCAGTCATTTCTGGCGCAAGCCAGCTCGTTGAGTCATGGCATTGGTCTTCAACTGATGGCGCGGCGGCATACGCTTGGCTCTTGGGCCTGAGCAATGGCTACCTTACCTGGGCCAATAAGGTGTCGGACAGCCTCTATGTGCGTGCTGTTTCGGCATTCCATGGTGGAACTACTGAATCTATGCTTTATTTCCCCCAAGACAACAATACTTACGGTCTCAGAAATGGCATACCAGAAATTATAGCTGGAGATGGCGAGGAGGTTCTTGTTACAGATGCGGCCACCGCACAGAGTCTGGCATTGCAATCGCTTGAACAGGGCGTGCTTGTGCTTGACGGCGCAGACGATAAGATGACTCTTGAAATCCGTGAGATTCTTGGCGAGGAACTGTTCAACGAGTTGGCGGCCAAGAGCGTGAAGACTATGGAGCTTCAGCCGGAACCGAGTTTCGAGGAGAGGCTCGCACAGGCCAAGGAAGACTTCTATCTTCGCAAGGTGAACGAGGCGAGGATGGCCGAGGAAGTGATGAGGCAGATGAGTGAGGCGGAGGAAGTGGAAGCAACAGACGTTGATGCTTCGGAACTGCCGAAGATCGGGAAAAAGGATGTTGAATCTGATAAAACTGAATGATTATGGCGAAAAGGAATATAAAGGACGTTTCGCTTGATGCGAAGTATTTAAGCGGAACTCCAATATCAAATATAATGTGTTATCGAGGTGATTTTGATTTTTACAGTGAAAACTGGGATAACATTAAAACTCCTGGATTTTATACAAGTTGGAACCGAGGAAGCGGAGGTGTGAACCATCCACCAGCAGTTACTGGATTAGGAACATTATTAGTGTTTGGTAATTATGATTATCATCAATTATTTTTCCCATTCCAGGGAAATAACAGACTAACTGGGCAAATTGTAATGAGATCATATGAAAATAACAAACAAGTTTGGGGTGATTGGTATACAATTCCATTTACTTCTGATATTCCAAATTTAATAAATCAACCATCAAACACCAAAGATATGAATATCAATAACTTAGAAATGGGGGGGGGGTATAACGGACTTCCTCATTGGGGATTACGCTGTTTCGGTTCGGCAGAAAGGAGGGCAGCGTAATGGCGAAGAGGAATATAGCTATATCAACACCTATAGTAAAATACCAAAGCAATGCAGGCTTTTTATCAGAAGTGAAGGACGCTCTTCAGTATATGGGTATAAATTTTTACAATACATCAGATTATACCCAGGGTCTCCCAGAAGATGCTTTAACAAAAATGGGAATCGTCCTTGCTATGGTACGGGCAGCCAATTCCGGAATATTGATATTTTACTCAACAAAAGGAGATGTATATTTAATGACAAGCAATTACTCCTCAGTAGCGGATTGGATAAAGTTAAAATAGAGTCCCGAAAGGAGGTGGTTGCGTGATGGCAAAGAGGAATATTAAAGATGGTGTTACAGCAACTACTGAAATACCTAACCTCAATGCAAGTCGTGTAGGTGGATATGGACTTACAGATCTTTTGAGTTTCAGCACTGATATTCACATTAATGCGAATGTATACAACAAATTTGGATATGCCTATTCGGAAAGGGATTCTTTCTTTAAGACTATAGGTCCAGCAATGGTATTTGGTGTTCCTAACTATATGGCAGTTATTCAATCGGATTTCTGGGATTGTAATCTATATTACACAACATACCGAAATGGCTCTCCCAGTTGGAAACAATTTGCTTTTCAAGATTGGGTACAAGCTCAGTTCGTAAGCCGCACATCGGCAGCCTCTCTTGTCTTCATAGATGACTTGAAAGAGATTCTTTCTCCCGAACAGATAGCCAAACTATCAGCAAAGGTTCAACAGAGAATTGAAACACAAAAAGAAACACAAAACTCTAACGCAATGAATATTAAAGATTTACAAATGGGGGGGGTATTTCGGAAAGCTGACTTTAGTCTTGCCGTCGCAAGAGAAAGGAGGGCGGCATGAAAAAGAAAGTGGACTTAGACAATCTTCGCTACGTAAAGATTGGAAGGGAATCTTCAATAGAGGATGCAGACGAGGTATACGAAAATGGTTGGTTTTGGACCAGTGCGGGCGTGACAAAAAATCTTCCAGCAAATGCTTCTCGAGGAATATTACAGAATATGGTTTCCAATGCAGTAAAGATTCAGGTATGGTTTGCTTGGTTAGGATTGGGGGAAATATACCAAAGAAACCAGCAAGGCAGTACTTGGATGGAATGGAAAAAGGTCGCTTTCGCATAGCATACGGAAAGGGGGTGGTTGCGGCATGAAGAGGAATATATCAACCATCTCCAATCTGATGTATACAGATAAAGAACAACAAATTACAAGAAAGAAAACTTTTGATGGAAGTGTTGATGATTTATTCTCAATCTTATTAGATTTTTGGGGAACAACCTCACAAATAAGCAATTTTTTAGGTAGTGCAAGGAACTGGAATAATGGGGTTACCTCTTCTCCTAATGGTATTCTTGTTGCAGCTATCTATAGTGGTATTTGTTTTGATTATGAAGGAGAAAAATGGGTCATAGGAAATGTAAGAGGAGATGCCTTTAATTCTGTTGGACTTGGAATAGGCAAACTCCAAGACGATAAACAGATAATTCCCGTTTTAAGGATTGCACAAGACGGTTTGTTTTTCATGGAAAAGAAAATCACAGAATAACCCACGTCCTCCCCTCTTTGCGGAAGGGAGGATGACAATGAAAAGACTTAAACCAAAAGGAAAGATTCTCAGGAGGACTGCATTGACTTCTCTCCTATTGATACTGCTGGCGTGTTCCTGCAAGACACAGAGGCAGGTTCAGTATGTGCCAATTGAAAGCACCCAAAAGACAACCGAGATTGACTCGCTGAACCGCATTATCCGTTCCTTGTCGGAACACAACACCGCTACCAAGGAAAGCGAGAAAGTGAGCGTTAAGGAAACCAACACCTACACTCTCAATGACAGGGGGGACACGATAAAAATCGTGATAGAGAAAGAGAAGGATACAAGCAGGGAGATACAGCGGCTTGAGCAATATTATCAAACCATCATAGACTCAATCTCCAAGACAAAAGTCAGGGTGGATACCATTGAAAGGCCAGTCCCCTACCCCGTTACCGAATATGTGGAAGTCAACAAGCTTTATTGGTGGCAGAAGGCATTGATGTGGATAGGAGGAATAGCTGTTGTAGCTGTTTTAGCTGTGGTAGGGTGGAAAGTTGTAAAGTTGAAAGTTTAAAGGATTTAATGAAAAATCCTTCCCGTTTGAGAAGAAAGTAAATTTTCATGATATAGAATTAGGCTGAAAGGCTCTCTTGGGAAAGAGGGTCTTTTTTAAAGTGTAAAGTTTAAAGATTAAAGTTGAAAGGGAATTGGAACTTAGAAAAAGTTCTGCCCGTTATGGAATTTTATTATCTTTGCGGCATGAAAGTGACGATAGAACAAATACACGACGATACCTATAAGGCAGAATGTGAAAATGTCGTAGCCTTTGGTAGGACTCATAATGAGGCTTTGAATTTACTTATAGGCAAACTAATTGACGATCAAATTGTGAAAATGGGCATCAGGGCAACAGACTTAGAAGTCAAGAAACTTGAGATTGAACTTCACAATGATGTGGTGACTTGTCACGATGAATTATTGAAGAAGAACTAAAATATCACAATGAAATACATAAGATACTTATTCCTATTAGGTTTTCTTCCTATGCTGTCATGCGGCCGTCAGGAAGAGCCGGTACTACCAGATTCTGAACAACAGATACCCGTGCATCAAGTGACGGACTGGGAAGGAGAGATAGAGGAAGAATACGAAATTTAGGAACTGATAGAGCCATACAGATGCCAGACAGATTTTCCCCGGAGCGATTCGGGGATTTTATTTATATTTGCGTGCTACAAGAAAATTTATTTTTCATTAATTTGTTTAGGACGGAAGCCTTGGTCGTGAGACTGGGGCTTTCTTATTGCCGGGAATTGACTATATTTGCAAAGTTTTCATAATTCTTCCGAAAGGAAGGGTTATAGTTAGATTTATTTACTCACTGAAGAAGCCTCGTTGGGAAACGGGGCTTTTTTAAAGTGGAAAGTTTAAAGTTGAAAGTTTAAAGGGATTAGAACTTTGAAAAAGTTCTTCCCATTATGAGGATTTTGAAAAAAATCCTTCCCGTTGAGAGAACTTTGAAAAAGTTCTACCCGTTTGAAGGGACAAAAGATAAAGAGAAGAAAGGGAACGGGAATTATAAATTTGGGGTATGGCACAGGAAATAGAGATAAAAGTCTGGAAGGACGAGGTGAGGGAGGAAGTGGGAAAATCCACTGAATACACCGGCGCCAAGGGTATTTATGAAGATAAGGACGCCCATGACAAGTATTATGCTCAGGAAGCGGATCTTGAAACACTTGACCGATTTTGGGAAGAGGCGATACTGACCTTCAATGAGCGAGTGAAAAATATGCTCTTAGAGAGTGAGACCATACAGATTCAGACGGGAGGTAGCCTTGAATTGGGGAAGGTAGAAATGCGCGAAGCATTCAAGGCTATTTTGGAGGTGAGCCTGAGTTTCGATATAGGATTGGTGGGAAGCATAGAAAAAACGATGAAGAGCTACTTCATAAGCTATATCATCGGAGCGTGGTTCAAACTTGCGAAGAAAGACGAGAGCGAGGAATACTTCGGAGTGGCTGAAGAGGCATTGACGAATGTGGAAAGGATGCTTTATTCGAGGATGCGTCCGAGAGCACCAAGGAGGAGTTAGGAAAGGTTAAAGTTTAAAGAGTAAAGTTTAAAGTTTAGAGGGATTAGAACTTTGAAAAAGTTCTTCCCGTTTAGAGGATTTAGAAAAAATCCTGCCCGTTTGAGGATTTAAAAAAAAATCCAGCCCAGTTGAGTATAAAGTTTAAAGAAGATAAAAAGTTAGATATATGGCATTAGCAGTGATGAATAAGGACGGCTCGAAAAAGAGTGTAGCCGTAACTTTGAAAATGGAAGAAATACTCTTTGATGTGATGAATGAAACGTTCCTGAAGGGACGTACCATCCAAGACCGGACCAACCACAAGGAGATAGCGAGTCTCTTTGCGAGTGAGGACGAGGAAAACAAAGAGAAGATAATGCGCAGCGTCAAGAAGAGCTGGGGAGAGATCAGGTCGGAACTCTCGGACTATCTGGATTCGCAGAAATTAAGCACTGACAACAGGAACCTTACATCCACTACCGGCGATTTGGCTTTGAATTTGGTGATGCCGAGTAATTTCAATGAAGCGGCGACGGATTCAGTGGGAGACGCGTGCCATGCCTTTATCGTGAACAATACGGTGGCAGAATGGTATATAGTTACCAAGCCGGACGAGGCAAAGACATATTTCGATTTGGCCCAGAATGCCATGGAACTGATAAGGTACAGTTCATCGAAGAGAGCGAGACCGCAAGTGCCGAGCAGGGGGTAGGAATGGTTAAAGTTGAAAGTTTAAAGTTTAAAGTGTAAAGTTTAAAGAGTAAAGTTTAGAGTTTTGAGTTTAAAGTTGAAAGGTAAAAAAGCATATTGTTATGGGTGAAAAACTGGCTGCGTTGATATTCAAGCGCAGCCAACTTTTATATGATATAGCCAATTGTTGCTATATAGAGGGAGACCTTCTTGGAAAGGAAGAGTTCGAACGGGCCCGCATGGTTCAAGATGTGGTGCAGGCGGACAATGTGGACCGGATAACCAGGATAATGGATCTGAGTGTGAGCCAGTGTGTGGAACGTTTGTATCCATTTACAAAGAGAGAGCTTATCCGGGACCGGAGCGTAAGGGATGATGTGCTTGAGAATGAGCAAGAGTATTGGATAGGCTTACGGTTGCCGGAAGACTTTTCAGCCACGACGGTGGAATATCTGGAGAAGCTGATACATGAGTTTATAGTGTGCAGGGCTATGGAGGAATGGATGAGTATCACGAATCCGGGTAAACGTGACGTGTGGAGAGAGAAATGGGAGGAAGCGGAGCGAGAATTGCTTGGAAGCCTAAAAAGGCGGAGAGGAAGAGTGAGAAGGCCGTTGAGTCCTTTTTAGAGTTGAAAGTTTAAAGAGGAAAGTTTAAAGAGGAAAGTTTAAAGTTGAAAGATTATAGATTATAGATTATAGATTTGAGGGAAATGAGGATTTTGAAAAAAATGCTTCCCTTTTAAAGAACTTAAGAATAAGTTCTTCCCGTTGATGAGAACTTAAGAAAAAGTTCTTCCCGTTAAAGAGAACTTAAGAAAAAAGTTCTTCCCATTTGAGGATTTTGAAAAAATCCTACCCATTTAGAGAACTTTGAAAAAGGTTCTTCCCGTTTATAGGACTTTGAGAAAAGTCCTTTTTTTATCGGGGTTTATTTGTGAGTCGGGGGAAGAATAAGACTGATGCTGAATTTATTGATTCGTCGGGTTGCAAGGTGCATAGGAGGGCGATGCGGAAATACTTGTAGGGAGAGCCTGAGAATCCTTGAATGAAGTTGGAATCCGAAGATTTTACAACATGCCATGTGAACAGATCACGAGAAGCATAGAGGATTGATTTAACCTTTCCTTTCCTGAAGTATCCACGGGTGATGAAAGAACGAACAGTCTTGAAATCATTTGGAGAGTCGAGTGCCATGGGACGTGAGACGAGGAGTTGTTGAGACTGCGGAGAGTTTTCCGGGATTACGGAAGGAGGGTTAGAGAAATCGAGCAATTGACCTTCGGGAGACATGGCGAGGGCCTCCGGGTAAGAGTTGAGAGGATCAGCGATATTGAAATTAGCCATTCCCCACAGGTTTGATTTGAGCGAAAATATTAGAGCCGGGAATTGGGGATGGAAGGATTTGTTGTGTGGTTCGAAAACGATAAGACGTTGGTTGGAGTAGTCATAAATTATACGCAGCCTTGATAGCGTTTCGTGGTTTAGAGGTATTGGGAAAGGATATTGACGGGAAGAAAGTATATTTTTTAGCGCATCGGGAATATTGTCCCAGATACACTGAGGGAGTTTTGGAAGAGAAATCACATCGAAAGCGAAATTAGAAAAAACGGTGTCGGAAATTGGTTTGGCCGTAGAACCCTGAAGGAGCATCAGTCCACGCTGGGAGGTGAAAATGACCGAAGAATCGAGCGAGCAGATTCCATCAGGACTGAGGCAAACGTCACGGGTGATAGGCTGACGGGCGGAATAAGTGCCGGTGGATGAAATCTCAAGGGCCCATACCCCTTCGGAAGTGAAAGCGTAGAGTGGGAATTGCCCGAACTGACCGGTGGAGAGAGGTTTGGCAGCTGAAGCGATGGCGAGGATTTCTCCTGTGCCTACTGAGACAATGTTATTCAAAGGGAAAAAGAAAGGGTTGTTGACTTCGGACGTGTAGAGTTTGTTGGAAAGATGAATAGCTATGTCATTAAGCGGGGAAGCTGTTACCTCGCCAGAGATTTTGTTTGAAGTGACCGCAACACCGTCCCACCCAAACCAATAAGCACCATTAAGAGTGGGATGAGGAGCCAACGGCACTTCATAAAAAACAGGGTTTTGTCCCAACACATTATTATTGGTAGAGGTATCATAGTCGGAAATAGCGATAACAGCTTTGAAAGCATTGGCATCCGGATAGAAAAGCCAAATTATAGGTGTGGACTCATTGATAATATTATGGTTAAAAGAAACGATATCGTGATGAAGAATCACTTCTTCATAATCCTGGGACCTTAGGTAAATAAAGAAATCGACACGTTTCAAGGGGTAAGTGTTGGAAAGGGGAAAAACAGTGTAAGGTTCAAATCCTAAAAATGGTGTTTTATAAAAGTCGGCAATATGGAGCCGGTTATTATATGTGCAAATAACCTTTGGAGACATTATATCATGACTTTGATAATCATCTGTCATTAATTCTCTGGAAGTAAGAGACTGCAGATAATCCTCAGGTATATCAATATCCTTGACTCCATTATAAAGAGAATTGATAGGCAGTGAATGAATAAAAAAGAAATTGGCATTAGCCTCTATATCATCTTTGTTGGAACGTTGAGGGATTTTAATAACGATATCTGTTCGATTATCATTTTTTAAATCAGCGTAGTATCCTACAGCGTCGGCAAAAGTTTTAGTATGCTCGTAGACATCTTCTTGATAATTAATTTTTTTGGGATTTGAAGTTGAAACAAAAGCCGGAGATGAAGCTAAAGAACAAATTGAATATTGAGCAGTAAGATTAGAATCAGAGGAAATGGTTGTTATGTGTGGATAGATCTTTCCATTCTGGTCGTAGGAATAAAGAGGGGCTGAAACAAATATATCAATAGAGGAAATGATATCGCTCCATTTGTTAAGTTCATCCCTATATTCTGTGTAATCTTGAATATTATACAGCAATTTGTGGCAAAGGGCATTAATTCTCAGGTTTAATTTCCTTACAGAAGAATCAAAATCAGTTATATTGCAACGAGGCGTGGTGAAAGAAGAAGTTGCCATAAGGACGGGAGCAGAATGCATTGTGAGAGACCCATCGTAGAGACGGTAAGCCCAACGTACGAAAAAAGGAAAGATGAAAAGTCCTTTCTGGGTGGCATTTTCTGCAATAAATCTGTTTACTTTTCCCAAGATTGTTTCAGTGGCATTATTTACTACCTCGTCGGAAAATTTATAATCAGGATTTGTCAGATTGTTAAGATTTATATTTTCACCGAGATCCAGTTCAAATTTATCCGATATAAAGAGGGCTCCCTTTAGACCAAACTGCAAGCGACATTCGGGTAGATGGTTACCGAGGTATTTGTAGTCGTTGCCTTTCCATAGGAAATAGTTCATACCGGAGTCGGTTTTTACTATCAGGGTGTTGCCGATGGCTTGGATCTGTGAGGGAAATTGGTCGAACCCCGGGATCTTAGCAAGGTCGGATTCTGAAGGGGCAGAGAAGTGAGTGTTATGAGAATCAATCCACCAGAGGCCGGGTTCTACTCTGTTGCCGATAAGATAATGGGTGAAGGCCGCAGTTTTATGTATGAATATAACGGAGAAATCCGAAGAAGGGAGGGTCAATACTACAGACGGGGGCAGAACTGGGTGGAGAGCTCCGTCTTCGTTGATAAGGTTGACAGAAGCAGCGAGTGCACCGTCGGGGACTTCATGGTCGGAGGGAACGGTTGAGAAACCGGAGAAAATAATATCTTTTTGCATTGTCTTTTCTATTGTGGTAATGCTCGTTGGCCGGTTAAGAACACCGGATTGGATGAGCTGTGATTATAGGGATGTATTTTTTATCGTTTATAGTCAATAGGTCGCCAGCCAAGAATGAGGCTCTGAGTGTTTGAACTTTTGCAGCATTCAGGAGAGCCCGAGAGAGGCGAACTGAGTTGGCGCAGAAGTTGTGGGAGCCCCGTTTCGAGGGATAACATTGCGCCTCATGACGGCCAAAAGGTTGATGGATGGCATAAAGCAGGTATTCTCCTTCGTGGATCGTGATGTTAATTGCATCTCCAGGGTCGAGAGAAAGGGCCTTGACGATCCGGGCAGAAATAATGATCCTACCGAAGTGATATAAAGTGATGTCGGGACGTCGAGGGAATTGGAGGAGATTTGTCATAGATGCAAATATAGTTTGAAAGTATAAGTGGAAGAGTTTAAGTTTTGTGGGGAGGGTGGGAGTCGAACCCACCCTCAGTGTGCCGATTCTTCTTTAGTGAGTCTGGTTTTCATTCTTCTCTAATTATGATTAATTCTTCCTCTTCTTTGATTTTGAGTAAGTCTTTCAATTGCTTCTTTGTATATATGTGTTTAGCTTTCTCCCAAAGCAGATTGTTTCTTTGTGGTTTTATTAGCTCATTGAAACAACAGGCCTTAAAATTTGGAGAATAAACCCTGATCACACATTCTCTTACAATACTATCCATATTTGTTAAACTCTCGTCGAAGTAACCTTTTGGAATATATCCAGGGCTGTCAATGGCTTGATTACCCCAAACCATTCTTAGACTGCCATCATTCATTTCAAATATATTTCCGTCTTTCCAATATTTATCTTTGATATTTTCTTTGTTCATAGTTTCTCCAGTATTGATTTGCTTAACTCTAAAGTCTTTTTTACTATATCTTTATCTTCCTCAAAATATTCAGGATATCTTTGTTTTATAAGACATTCTGTAACATTTCTATTACCCCACTGTTTGATGAGTAAAACCTCCTCATCAGTCAGTTCTATTGTTTTCATTTTGTATTTTCGTTGTTTAATCCCACTTACACACTCTTTTGTGTATTCTTTCTCCACACCTTTCGCAGACATAATGGTCAACTACAAAGTCACATACACTTGTGCCTACAAATCTAAGTTTATGACCGAATATTTTACATATCAGTCTTTTTATTGTTTTCATCTTGCCATTGTTTTATTCTTTCAAAATAAAATTTACCATCCCATTGCTTTTCTTCAACCATCTTATATTTTTCAGCTAATCTGAAAACATAAGGGAGCCGGACACGATTGATTAGAGATTTTAATTGCAACCTAAACCATTCTAAAGTCATTGAACCTTTATAAAAGTTGCATTGTCTGCAAGCCGGCATTAGATTCTCAAAAGAATTGTCAGCTTTCTTGCTATCCCAATCAACAGATCTGTAAACCGGATAAAGATGATCAACTTGCATTGTTTTTAATGTAAGTTCACAACCACAATAGGCACAATGACCGTTGAATTTATCAAAGACCCGCTGTCGCATTGACTTACTTATTGGTTTTCGCTTTGCCATTGTTTTATTCGGGCGAGTAGATTGTCAGTTACCAAAAGCCTATCTTTATCAGGTTGGTCGTCCTCCCCGATAGTCTCAGCATAGTCTATTAATGAAGTTAAGTCTCTGCAATAGCATTGTAAACCCTTCTTTGCTATCTCCACTTCCTCTGCCGTGAGTTTAAACTTCTTTTCCATAGTCGTTTAGTCTATTAAGTAAGTTTTCACAAATCTTTATGCCTTCCAAAAGAAATACACTTGGTTTAGGAGAATATTTACTCATTATCTCCAAGTCGTGTATCCTGTTTGCAATGGCACATTTTACTTCCATTATTTCCTCTGCCGTGAGAGTGAAGAGGGGTTGAGCCTGTTCAGTAGTGGTATATGAAGAAGAAATCAAAGGCTCATTACTTGGTTGTAATCTATTATCAAACATACTCTCAACTTTTATATCGAATTATTTTCCCATTCTTCACGCACAAAATATGTTTCCGGGTTTCCTCCATATTGGAGGGGTCAAAATCTTCGAAACGGATGGCAAAGTTCCAATTAGCAGCGTTAGTTTCAAAAACAGTATTTAGTACTCTTATAAATTTTCTAACACAACTAATATTATCAAACAATCTTTGATAATCATCAAAAACTATTATTAATTCTCCTTCTTCCAACCTTACCTCTTCATCTGGAGAGTCGGTTGTGCCTACAAGATGCTCATTGCCTTCGTAGGGTAGAATGTCAATATTAGTAAAATGATAAGGTTTACCATCTGCAAAGTTTACACAACCATTGCTTTCATTGTAATCTGAAAAGAAGGCACAATGCCATCGGCAACCATTAAACAGTTTCTCTTTGTATATTATCCTGTCAAAAGGCTTGAATTTCTTTGTTTCCATATCAGTTTAAATTTAATTTTCCCTTATTTTACCTCTCTAATCCGTGAGAAATTCACGGATTTAGCTCTCAATTTCCAAATAAGCATGTTTGAATGTGATTAATTTAACTTTAAAAATTTCCCTTTGATGCCACATTCTTCTATCACTTTTGAATTATCTTTACCCCAGGCCACTAATACACTCCCACAACCTGCTGAATCTCCCTCTTTACCGCATTGATCTATAAAGCGTACTCTCCCTTTCATTATCAGCATAGAATCAGCTGTGGGAAAAATTAAGTTATGCCAAAGGGAATTATCCATTCTATTGAAGATAAGTGCAATTCCATTACCGTGTTTTGCCAATTTTGATATAAATGGTTTTATTAGTTTCGGAGTATAGGGAGGATTACACCAAACTTTACCGAACCAATCGCTAATCAAACCATCATTCTCTTTTGTGAGAACAGCAGGAGCGATGTCAAAGGGCCGATTGTAAGATGTGCATGGATCTAAATCAAAATGGCAATTTAGCGCCTCAATAATCCATTTTGGAGTGAACCATTCATCAGTGCGGTTTTTACCTCGTTCAAAAGAAATATCCATCAATACTCAGTTGTTAAAGCCAGTCTTATCACATCTTTACCTAAAATCTCGATTGCCTTTTCTGCCTTTTCTTGTGTGCGGAAATAGACAATGCAACTATTATTTTGCACAGTAAAACATGGTATAGGCTTTTTACCTGGAATATCGCATAAATACCATTTTGGCTCGGTATCATCCTCCCAATCAGGCTTCCAATTTCCATTGAGGAATTTGGCTGTTGCAAGTAATTTCCCGATGGCTATAAGTTTCTCTGCTTCCTTTTTTGAAAAAGTTGGTATTTCAACCCTTACTACTCCTTCCCTTAATTTAGGGAACAACTCCTTTACTACATCCTCATAGGTTAACTGAGGATGGAGATTTTCTTTGCCAAAAAGGGAGATATAGCAATCTTGTATTGAAGATAGTCTTAAATGCTCCTCAGAACCTATTTGCTCTTGTTTCAGTGCATTTGTCAGGGCTGAATATAATTCCCTGATTTCTTTTTGTTCCGTTGGGTCAAATTTATCCCAAGTGGTTTTTGATATTAATCTCATTTCGTTTATTGAATTTTACGTTTGAAAATACCTTTTACATCCAACAGACCTCCATCATGGTGTCTTACTTCATAGCGAATCAATTCCCATCCATCATAACCAAGGTAATTGAACCAATGAATTAAATCATCCTCTCCTTCAGCATTCGGATATCTATCCATCTTATATTCCCACTTCTCTTTCATAATCACATGATAAAATATTGCTGAACCAACTGACGATTACTTTCGTGAGACATAAACTCCTCTGCCAATTCCTTTGAGTGAAACGCAGGGAAACATACTTGCTCCCAACCACAAGCAATTCTAAATTGAGGTCCGTCATAATTCTTTTTATATTCACATTCAATACTCCAAATTGCGTCTTCCTTTTCATAGGAACTTGACTTTTTCCACTCTTCCTCACTCACGATACCCCCGTATCCGAGTTCTATGAGTTGCTGAATTTGATAGGTTGCAAGTATTTTACGCTTAATTAAATCATGCTCTTTATATGGAAGGTCTCTGTGGATGTGAAATTCTAAGTTCTTAAAGATGTTTTTTATTACCTCATTTTCTTTCTCCACATCCTCCCAAGTCTTTATTTGTTTGGGATTGAGGTTGTGAGAGCCGAAAAGAGGTTCAATAGCCCTAATTACTTCTTGTGCAGTAAAATTATTTGGGTCATCTTTAAGAAGATGTTTTGCACGTTTATACTCAACCGAGTAACATGATTTATATTTTTCTGGTAAATCATTCCAGAGATTGTCTTGTGCTTGTTTATCCATTTTGAAGTCTATTTTGAAGTCGGTTTAACTTTCTTTCTCTTTCTTTTATAAAATCATCATATCCGAAATGAACTGCCATTTGTTCCACCATGATAGAAACATCAGCAAGTTCAGTCATCACTTCTGGAGCCTCTATACGACAGCGGTTATATTTTGACAAGGCACTCAATAATTCACCACATTCTTCTACAATCATTAAGACTTGCGGCATTATTCCATAAGTTTTAATTGCTTCTTCATAGAGAAGTATTTCATCTTGTTTAGTCATGCTTATGTAGTTTTAAAATAATCTTTTGTTTAATTGGTATGTACTTATTCTTTCGCTGGCCATACTATAATAATATGGGTCTATTTCAATTGCTGTAAGATTATAACCAAGTTCATCACAAGCAATCGCTATGCTTCCACTTCCTAAATGGGTATCAAGTATTTTCCACCCCTCTTTTGCATATTGATTAAGTAACCACCCATACAAGGCAACCGGTTTTTGTGTGGGATGAATTCTCTTTTCATTCAATTTCTTGTTTCCTTGCATTATCCTTCCCTCAAACATACTCTTTCCTTGACACATACCATTCCACATATATGGGAATAATCGAACGGAAGAAAAAAGATTCGTTGCCGCTATTTCACAATCAGAGTATGAAGAAGATTGATTACATTTATCCCAAACAATTCTCCCCTGAGCGAAGATGTAATCGAAATAATTACACCCCCAGATAATATAGAATTTTGAAACTCTTAATAACTCCTCGAAGTATTCTGCAGTAGGAATATTCCATGATTTAGATTTCATATATAATCTTGACACTCCTAACTTACTATTCCGAGAACCATAAAATTGCCTTCTTTCGGGTCCAGAAAAATAAGGAGGGTCGACTATTGCTAAATCAAAAGATTTGTCCGGCATTTCTCTTAAGAAGTCCAGGCAGTCTCCCAAATGTAGGGTTATATTACCTAATATTTTCATATCTATGACCTTAAGTATTCCTTACAAACAAACCCTTTGCGTGGAGAGAAATCTTTGAATGAGCATTTGCTAAATATTTGAGGTTTGTTGACCCATTGTGCGAGATCCTTACAATATTGAGATGGTTTTGTCTTATTCTCATAATCCCGGAAAGCCATGACAAAGGGTTTAATCTTCAATTCCCGACAGGTTTCAATCCGGTATAAGTCTTGCTCAATGGTGGAGTTAAAACCAACCAGGATATAGCACATAAATTTCCATGGTGCGATATATTTAGTGACCTCGATAAGTTTCTCTCTTAAATCTATCTGTGGTAAATCCCATGCTATATGTACCGTAGAACGCTTTAAAGGAACTTGGTTGAGATAGAAAGCCTGCTCCTCGTTCATGATCCTAATGTCAACTCCATGGAAATTTATCTGTTGTTTTGCGTCTAACAGATATTTAATTGCTGATTTCCACTCCGGGTTAGCGAAGAAGTTGTTATCCAAAACTTCAATCCATTTACCTTTTGGGTTAAGTTCTACCGGTTCAACGGGTCGAATGTCGCCCTCTTTAACATGCACGAGACAAAAAGGACAATGCCGGATACAGCCACGAGAGAGGAATTGAAGTGAGAAAGGATAATTATAAATTGAATAATCCATAAGTGTAGATTTTTCGATCTCCTCCGGAAGTCTGGAATGGATATCGTAACCAGTACCACCTTTTACTAACTCACCTTTCCAGGGCACAACGATATCGTGGGAGAATGAGAATATCTTTGACTGATACACTTTATCGTAGTTATCCCATAAAGGAGCGGCCCATTCCACATCATGGCCTTGTGCTTTATGCCATGCAGATATTTTCATGAGGGCAAAATTTGGAAAGTTGTGGCTATCCACATCAACGAGGCCAATTTTCATTGTATCTGAACTTTGTAAAGTGAATAATCGGGAGTTTGACGTTTCTGGGATAATTCTCAAACCAATCAAGCCATGCCGCATGAGTAAGGCCATCGTGGTGATCTAACTTAGGATATGAGTTAAGAATATTCTCTAACCGCAAAACCGGAGGGAGTATTATATATTCCAAACCCACGCCATCGTCTTTTGTAAGCCGGGCAATTTCAACCTGTTTACTACGGTATGGTTTATCTTCCCATTGCCGGATAGAAAGGCAGGCCTCGCCCATTTGAACCTCTGCAATACGTTTTTGCCAGAGTGGATAATTACACCGGATAGTGTGAATTTTTTTGCCTCTCTTTAATAAGTCAGCAAAATTTGTGTTGGCACCCTCATAAGAGTGTCCTTTCGGGAAGACCTTTGAAAGCATTATTACATAGGTTTTCATATCTATTCATTCCTTTATTTTCCCGCATCGGGAGCATTCACAATAACCTATACGCCCTGTTATGTACGGAACACTTTTATATCTCCACTCATGCCCTCTAATCTGGCACACAAGGCGGTTAATCATCTTCTTCATCCTTTGCTAAATCCAATAAAATTTGTTTTATATAACCATTCTCCACATTGATTATCACTACTCCTGTTTCGTTGACAAATTCATGTTCCAAGGCTCTGTCAATCCTATTTAAAAGGTCTTGTTCTTCTATCTTCATTTCTTAACCATTTATATATTACTGCAACCAGTCCTATTATCATCATCAGGCAAAGAGTTGAAATAGGTATCAATCTCATTATATCATCTACGTTCATTTCTTTCTTAATGTGATTATTTCATTATCAAACAATAAACCCCATAAAGGAGCAGTAATCACCCACCAACTCCAATCAACGGTATCGGTTAGCTTCAAGGCCAATAGAAAGGCAAATGCTGAAAATATTATTCCTTCGTTCATTTCTCCTCCTTCAAGATTTCCAATGCCCGGTCAATGCCTTTCGACAAGGCTTCCTCATAAGATTTATAATAGATCCCTCTAACAACATCGCATTTAACCAATTCCCCGGAGGATATAAGTGTGATGCTATATAGATATTTTGGATTTGTATAATCCCTTTCTCTCCATTTGGGATAATAGATATCAGCCGTGATATGAATGCCCTTTACGTCTCTCAGCCATTTGGTTGCCTGAGCCAAGGTCGGTGCCAACGGCATATTGTAAAACCCTTCGTTTGAATAAAAAGGACTTGCCTCTCCGATCAAGACATCAAAAGTGTTGTATAATCTGTGGCAATGCCAATCAAAGCCAAGTCTGTGTAATTCCTTGCTTTGTTCCAATGTGCAAATATCTTCGTGTGTCATATAGTAGAGAATTTGAGCTTATGTTCATTAATCATTATTGTGATGGCTTCGGTGATGTGGTAGGCACATTCTCCACGGAAGAGGAAAGTGTTACGAAGCAATAATTTTATTGGTTTCATTGTTTTTTTCTTTTTTGAAATGAGCAAGCCGTTGATCTATGTGTTTAAGGAATTTCTTATGCAGGGATGCATTGAATGTCTCATTACGTAGGAGGAGATCCTGAAGACCCGGAGACATTCCGTTGAGGAAAGAGGCGAATTTGTCGGTGCGTTTTATTATCTCTTTGAGTTCAGGGACAAAAGAAATATTGTCGAACCCGTGAGCCTTGACGGTATCCACCACCATATAGCACACCTCAGTGAGGAAGTCGGCGATAAGGTGGCATTCAATCATGAGAGGCACTATATTCATTTCTTTTAGTTGCTGCGGGGTGACAGATTCGCTAAGGGGACGAGGTTCATAATAGGGTCTGATTTCTTCAATCATGGCCTTTATCTCGTCTATTTTTTTATGCAGAGAAATAGACTGCATATATCTGCCATTGGAGAATAGATCTTTTTCTTTTTGTTCAAGCTCTTTTAACTGAGCCTGGTATCTTTCGAGCTTTGTCATAGGATTATCTTCTTGATTTGCCGGTTACAGGGATTACATTGTAGGTTTTGAAGCGGTCGATGATACGGCCGTATTCGTCTTTAAGGGAGAATTTCTTTTTGAGCTGTTCGATGGTGAGGTTGGTGGTGAGGTGTGCGAACTTACGGTCGAAATCGCTGAAATTCGTCCAGATCTCATTCCGGGCGTGCAGGAAATCGCTGACAATCGTGTTGGTGTCGACCCCATAGAAAGGACGGTTTTCCACCCCGATATCGTTGAGGCAGAAGTTTACGGGACTTCCTTGAAAACTTTTAGAGTCTTTGACGTTGTAGGTGTAGCGGTCTATATTATTGAAAACCGTGTAATAGTTCACCATTTCAGTAACGGAGATGTTGAGGAATTGCCGGGGGTTGCCATTGCGCCTGAGATATTCTGCGAAGATTTGCATCATCATTGTCTTGCCGACACCTGCAGGACCCTGAAGTAGAATATTCTTGTGCAGCTTATAGCCACGACCAGGGAAGACTTCTTCGGCAAGAGGACAGCCGTTGAAATAGTAAAGCAGGAAGCGGAGAACATCCTTGTTGTTATCGTCTATGTCAAATGTCCTGCGTTGGGGACGGAGCACGATATTGTTAGCGATATAAAGGAACTGATGGACGTGGGCCTTATAGACATTCTCATCGGAGAGGTCGTAGGAATCACGATCAACCTTGAATAATTCTTTTTCTGCTTTTAATACAACTTTTCCGAGTGTAACCCAGGGGTTCGGGTTGGCATCAAGTTTTAGTCTATGGAGTACTTCTCGGTCCCAGTCAAGGTTACCGGTGGGAGCATAGCCGAAGGAGATTAAAGAGTCTCTTAGCGCTTGGGGGTACATGGGTGTAAAGGTTTAAACATCTATTGAATTGAAACCGCCATTGAAAGTATAATCGGGAGGGGGAATGTCATCCGGCTCCTCTGTTACAGGTTGTGGAGGGTATGCCTTCCGCATCCATGAACAGAAGTGTTTCTTTGCGTCCGCATAATCCTTATGAGGTTTGTCGGAGCATTCAGCCTCACAATGGATAGGGAAAGCCTCAATCCTGCTCAATAATTCCTCACGATCTATACGGTTTTGCATACAGACCGCATCCAACCAGATCTCGTCACCTTTCATTTTGTCGGCCTCTTCCTTAAAGGAGCATGAGTATTGTGGAGTAGTGGGAGCAGGCACCGGGTTCTTGCGAGGTCGGCCACCGAGTTTACCATACTTTGCGCCTTTTTTGCCGTTGGTGTATCTGGCATTATTGGCGTCAATCTGTGGACGTATAACATGGAACATACCTTGTGCCTCTTTACTAAGGTTTGTGGGTTCAATTCCGTCAAGTGCATACTCTGCGATGGCTGTAAAGACCTGTAACTGCACATGCTCGTCCATACATTTCAAACCCTCATAGAAAGAGCGGTAGAAAATAAAACTGTCCCGTTCCATATTATATCTCCTTTATGCGTATCCCATGAAAGAAAAGCATTAGTTTACGCTTGATTTTATATACTTCGGTCCTTACTCCCTTTGTATCCTCCACAATTGTTTGTCCATCCTTTTCGTATACAAAGTCAGCAATATAACTGAGAGGACGTTCGAGGAGGACCTTCACTTCCTTGCCTTTGAAATCGGTGCCACACGTGCCATACTGATGGGGCAAAAGGTTGAATCTTACCTGCTCCCTAAGGTTAGAGATAATTCCTGCGGCCTCCATGAGCTTGAGTTCCCCGGCTCGACCATGCTCTTTTTTGGAAGCATGGTCGCCGGTTTTCTTAGCCCCATATTTATTTCCGCGTTTGGATTTTTGAGCCATGAGGGCCCGGTATTGTTCAGGTGTTATTTTGTGTTGAGGGTTCGCCATATTTTACGGCCGGTTCTACCGTTACGGTTACATTTTCAGGAATTTTGTATTTGAGGGGGAATACATCCATCAACATGGTCTCGGAAATAGAGGCGATTTCATAGTCAGCCAATGTTCCTTTCATCCCTTTTTCAAAGTTGTCATAAGCCTGTTTGAAAGAAGAGGCCTGAACAAGTATGAAATTGGAGGACTTTTTCTCCATGCCGGATTTTTCATCAAGGGTGATGAAGTTGACCTTCACCATATAGTACCTGTCTCCACTGTCGTCATAGAAGATCTCGGATATCTTGGTTTTCTTTACGGCAGATACTGTAAAGTCACCAGAGATATAAGGCTTCAGTTCCTCTATAAATCTGCTTTCAGCTTCGGTGAAAGTGAGCGCGTCTACAAGATATGGCTCGTTGACTTTGGCAACTGATCCATTTTCCTGCATCTTTTCGTATTTTGCTTTGCATTCAAACCAGAGAGCCATTGTTGAGTGATTCTTTGAGTTCTTTACTTGGTTTGAATTTCACGGATTTGTGGGCCGGTATAATTACGGGTTGTCCGGTGGAGATGTTGCGGGCTGTCTTTTCAGCGCAATCAACTACAGACAGTGTGCCGAATCCTCGGAGGGTTATATCTTCTCCTTTTGCGAGTGTTTCCTTGATTACGCGGATAACTCCGTCTACTGCCTTTGTTGCGGTTGTCAATGTAAGTTTCTCGGAAACCGCCAATTCTTTTACTAAATCATTTTTTTTCATTGCTAATAAAATTTAAATGGGTTCATACATTACTTTGAAATCTTTTTTATTGTAGGCTTTCATTCTCATTACTGTGTCATGTTCGATACCACAACCGCAGGAATGTTCCCAGCCTTGACAGAAATAAACGATATCGCACTCAAGCATTGCACGAAGGTCGAAACAAATGTGGTCTTCATAATCGGGATCTTTCCCGGCATAAATGTCAAAGGGAGAAACCACCTCATAACCTTGTTTGGAAAGAGCGATTTTCAGCTTGTCTGCTTTTTCTCTGGCCCTGCTTTCCTGTCCGGTTATGGGCAAGGAGATATAGATTTTAGGTTTTGTTACCATGTGTTATTGGTTTATAAATAAGTTTACAAGTTCATCGAAATACATTTCGTCTTTGGGTATATCATCATCAGTACCCATTATCTGATTGGCGATAGATTTCTTTGTGTGGATAATCTGATAGAGCGTGCGGTCAATGGTATTCTTACCGATCAGGTAATAGCATGTGACGTTATCCTTTTGTCCGATACGATGCGCTCTGTCCTCACATTGGCAACAATCTGCATAGGTCCAAGGAAACTCTACAAATGCCACATTTGAGGAGGCTGTAAGTGTTAGGCCCACGCCAGCGGCCTTTATCGAACAGATGATAAGCTGAGACTTACCGGATTGAAAAGCGTCCACGGCTGCCTGTTTCATTGTCATGGAGTCACGGCCTGTTACAGACACAGCCTTCGGAAATGCTTTTTTGAGTTCGTCAACAATCTCATGCAGGGAACAGAAGAGAATAAGTGGTTTGCCGTTAGCGAGGAAGTTCTTTGCAAAGTCTATTGCTTGTTTCACTTTACCTTTGGCAGAGAGAGACCGGAGAGTCATAAACTTTACAAGAGCCTCCATGCGCATTTTCCTGCGTATCTCTAAGTCGTTGCATTCCTTATAAGTGCGGAGATATTCTGCAAGGTCAGCCTCTGCAAGCATATATTCATCACGATTGGATATTTCAACGTAGAGATCTGTCCGGGTTTTATCTGGAAGTTCTGTCAGCACCTTTGCTTTTTCCCTTCTTATCATGCACCGGGTATAGAGTTCAGCAGAGAGGTGGTCGAGGTTCCGTGTTTCATCGTCTTGTTTTCCGGCAAATCCTTTTGTCAATTCTCCACCACCGTAATCTGCGAGGAATTGTGAACGTCCTCCAAATTCCTGCAAACGTCCCATGATTGAGAGTTGAGAGATAAGGTCGGCAGGACGGTTAACTACCGGAGTACCTGAAAGCATAATCCGGTAAGGCTTACCCTCGGCAATACCACGCACAAATTTTGATTGCTGTGCGGAGGGGTCTTTTACCCGGTGACATTCGTCAATGATGATTGATTTAAAAAGATTGATATTCGGATTAAACACAACATCTTTTAACCGGAAATCTTTTTTACGGATATCCCACACGAAATATTTACGCAGGCTCTCATAGTTGACAATCGCAACATGGTGCATTCCCATTTTGAGCAGATATGGCCATGTGGTTGCCACAGAGTTTTCAAGCACTAATGCCTGTTTGTCGGTAAATTTTTCAAATTCGCGTTGCCAATTGATTTTGAGAGAGGATGGGCAGACCACAAGGCAAGGGTAGGCGTTGGCACAATCAACTACACCAATGCTTTGGAGGGTCTTGCCCAATCCCGGCTCATCGCCATAAAGCAACCTTTTCTTATCAAGGCCGAAGATTATACCCTCTTTTTGGTAAGGGTATGGCTCAATGGATAGATTATGCTTTAACTCGGTCATATTACTAAGCACCAATATTTGAAAGCGAGGTCTTCGTATTTCTCACGTCCACGAGTATAGATCTCATCACCACGTTTGATATACTTTTTAAAGACCCGAAAATTCTTTTTACTGATTGCATATATGAAATCTTGATTGGAGTTTGCGATATCCATATACCATGCTCTGGAGCGGTCCCAATCGAAAAAATCAATAGCGTTCTCAAATTCTGCATCTGTCTCGACATTTATTGTCTTTAGGTCTCCACCGAAACGAGGAGCGGAGAGCCACCAATCCCACTTGCACCGGGTGTCAAGAGTAAATTCAAAACCACCGTTATTGAACCTTTGATCTCTGTTTACCATGACGCATTGAGTGTCGGCTTTTTCAAGCACCATTTCAAGGAAAGGGTCTCTACGAGCTTCGGAACGGAGCGCACGCTGTAGTTCACGACAAAAGAGAAATTCCTCCGGGTCTATCGGCTGACCGTCAATAGTCATATTGAGGAAGTCAACACGTTGTTTCTCCGAAATCATTGCGTCCACGATAGAACCAATCCGGAAAGCCTTCTCCTTATCGCCAAACTGCTGACGAGGATACAGCACTTCTTTGAGGGCGGTGAGGTCAGAATTACTGACCTCACTCCTTTGGTAGTAGGTATCGGGATTATGCATGATTATCTTGCTTTTACTTCCTCGTCATAACGGACGTTGGATGTTGTAATCATTTCTTTTTTCTCCTTATCGTTGGCATACTTCTCAACTGCTGTGATCTGTTTCTTGAACATCTTCTCGAGTTCGTCAAGAGAAAGGTATTGTCCTTCACGACCCCACCACAATGAGAGAATATCGAGTATGCCCTGTGCGTTAAGCGCAGTCACTTTGAGTTTGACCGATGTCTTAGGCTGATACCCGGCAGGAGCGGCCACCATAGCTTGATTAAAGAGACCTCCCATTTCATTGGCTTCTTTCTGGACCTGTCTTTTTGCCTCTTCCTCCTGTTCACGTTTCCTGCGTTCTGCTTCCATTCTGGAGAGTTCGGCCTGTTCCTTTGCCTCCAAATCAGCTTTTATTTTTGCCTGGTCCTCGGCATTGGATTTAGCCATTCTTTCAAGTTCGGCATATTTATTGGGGAGTGTGTCAAGAATATTATCCTTATAGTCTCCGATTTCCTGTTTGTATTGTGCCTCCAAATCTGGTGTTATCCGGGTAAATACTTCACGGCAAATATTCGAAGCCTCATCACTTGTGATGTCAAAAGGCTTATGAGCATGACACTGATAAGAAGATGCCCAACTCTTTGACAATACGGGGTCAACGGCCTTTACCTGCATTAGAGTTGTGGTGTAATTCTCTAAGGTAAGGTTCTTATTGAGATCAGTAAGGAAGTCGATATCCTTTCTAATTAATTGGTCGAATTGCCTCTTAATATCGTCCTCAACGTCTTGACGGAATTTTGTGAGAGATTGCTCGTGTTGTTGACGTTTGAGTTCTTCCTGCCGTTTTCTTTCCTCCTCTGCTCTTTTTTGGGCGGCATAGGCATTGCGTACCTGCTGAATTTTGTAAGGAACGCTGTTGACTTTTGTAGGGTCGATGGCATTCTCCATTCCAGTAAATTCAGAGCGAATTTGATCGAAGAGTTTAGTAAACGGAGACCTGCGTTCATTCATGACCTTTAAGGTCTTTTTTGTTTTGTCGAGGAATGCGGCACACTCTTGGTCAAGTGTGTCATTCATTCCAGACTTTGCAATCTTTGCAAGAAGTTCATTACCTACCTGGGTACATTTGTGACTTGACAGAGAATTTCTATCATAGACCTGCGGAGCGTCCTGTATTATCATCAGGGTATTCTCCTGTTGCAGAATTGGGAGATTTGTTTGTGTTGCTTCCATTGCTTTATGGCTTTAAGGGGTTAGAATGTGTCTTCTTCGTTAGTTTCCACCGTCACGCCTTCTGAAAAATCATTGGCAGGAGCAAAACCGGTGTCTTCAGGGGGATTGTCTCTTACTTCCCCGGTCTGGGTGTCGACAACTCCGTATATATCTTCATTGATTTCTACATCATCAACCTGTTGGGACTCTAATTGTGTTCCACGCCCGATACGAGCCTTCGGGTATGCCTTGAAAGCATGTTTGATACATTTTGCGATGAGGAAGCCAGTATCAATATTAAGAGAACCGTCTTGTCTTGCTCCGTATAGTGCATTTGGATTACCATTCTCCCAGCGTTGGGTTTGAGTGTTCCACTTTTTGTTTTGTCTTGCAGAGTAACCTGCAAGACGGGTCCAGTCTTCGGGGAGCATGACCGAATAGTCAATAGACCCATCGGCACGAGTTATCTTCATGAAACAAGCCACTATCTGGCCGGAGTTGTGAGGGAGGCGGCAACCGTAGTTGACATACTTTTGCCCATTTCTCTCTCCGTATTCAAATTCGTCCTCCGCATAGACGATAACCGGATTGTCGGCATACTGAATTTGTCCACATCTTGCACGAAGCACCAATTCACCATAGCCGGAAATCGTAAGGACACATTGTGTTTCATATTTGTTTTTCTTCTGACCGTTTTCATAGTAGGTTTCAACCGGTATACTCCGAGCCAATAAATAGGCCTGTGCTTTTGTGCCGGGGTCAAGAGTTAGACCGGAGATAGCCACATCAATGAAAGCTGTGAAAATTGAGAAGTTTGTACAACCTTTGCGGATATCCTCTTTTTCGGAAAGAATCCGGTTGAAATTGCGAGACTCACGTTCGTAGGCTGCTTCCCCGGAGGTTCCTGTTGTGCGAGACCACATCGCGTTGTAGATCTCAATGAATTTATCCCTAACAATAGGGTCATTGACGATTTGTGTTTTGTCGAGTTTGTTAATATCCTCGACTTTTAAAGCAAGATTACTCATAATGAATTATATTTAAGTGTTAAACTTCTTGTGGGGAGGCCGGGAGTCGAACCCGAACCGAGGTCTTATGCAGGAGCGGCACTCGTTGCCATTTCCTCCCCTTTCGTGCGGAGGGCTAATCTCCGCACTACTATTCTTGATTATGATAGGGTTTCCGGCTCTCTTGCCGAGGTGTCCTCACGGATTGGCCTGTTTCTTATGGTTCGAGATAGTCTTGCTGGGTCCGTTGTTGAAGTCTGAGATCAGCCATCAGATATTCGAGTTTTCCGGGTCGTTTTATCGGTGTGATTCTTTTCAGTTTTCGCCATCTTTCAACATTCCTTCTTCCGAAAATTTCAAAAGCTTTCCTTTGGCTGATGTATTCCGGATCATTCCGGTCATCTTTCAATAGCCTGACTATCCTTGCCGCAACATCATTAAGAAATGTGGTATAGCTCACGCATTTGTCAGGGAATTCCAAGAATTGCATCATTCCTCCTCTCCCCTATCCTTTATTTGGATAGAATCTGTATTGTTTTTTGAATTCTCTGTTGGCCCCTTGAAGCACAGGATGATTAAAGTAATTATCCCTGAGCAATACATGAGGATATCCCAATCGAGACAAAGGGAGACCCAACAAAGGGCTGTGAATATGCAGGCGAGAATTATTAATATTTTTTCCATATCTGATGAGTTGTGTTTAATTGAGTTCTAAACCGAGATCCATAAATGCTTTTTCTTCTTCCGCAGATCCACGCCATGTGTCGAGATATTCGTTGAGGAGTTCAGCGTGTGATTTTGTGGACTTGCAACCCTTGAGCTTTTGAAAGATTTCCCAGGAGATTTCGGGACGTTCCGGGAGCTGGGTCTCTTGTTTTGTTGCAGAGCAACTTGTCAAAAGAAGTATTATAACCAATGCAAAAAGCAAGAACAATCCTGATGTTATCAAGCAACCCAAAGCAGCTTTTTTATATTCCTTTGTCATTTTTCATTGGAGTTACATGGAGGAATCTTGCAGTATTCTACATTTTTGCTGAGGTGTCTGCACCGAAGACCGTTTATACCAGGATATGCATATTGGCAAGAGCGGCAAATGGGATTTGAGTTAAAAGCCATGGGTTTATTGTCTTGGGAATAATTCTTCCGGAGTTGTGTTGAAATGTTTTGCCAAGACTTCCTGAGTCAATCTATCGGGAACAGATGGGGACTCATTAGACAGCCATCTCCGGACAGCTAAGTCGGATTTTTTAGTAACCTGTGCTACTTCATTGATAAAAGCACGTCCCGGAGTCATGGGTTTTGTGTTCTTCCGTGCTTCATAGTAGAGTTCTTTAAGTGTCATATTTTATTGATTTATTTATATAAATTCTGTATATTTGCGATATTAAATTATTATCGTGGTGCAAAGATAGATATAATATCAACATATTTGCAATAGTAAGGTTGATAAAATATCAAACTATTAACAATTATTAACCTTTATAACCATGAGAGAAAGAATTTCAAGATTTATAAAATATATGGAATTCAAAGGCTTAAATGACAATCAAGTTACAATCCAATGTAACTTGAGTAGAGGTCTTTTAGGTCAAGCCCGAACTGGTAAAAGTGATTTAGGAGAAAAGGCAGTAGATAAAATATTGAAAGAATATCAAGATTTAAATAAAATCTGGCTCCTTACCGGTGAAGGGGAAATGCTAAATGAAACAGGTGGATTTGTGGAAGTTCCAGATTCAGAAGTATTAAATCTAAATCCAAAACCTGGAGATAATGTTATCATGGTTCCGCTTATCAATATTGATTCTGTAGGAAGCATGGAAAGGACGAACAGCATGACTTGGAGAGAGCAGTATGTGGTAAGGGATATACCGTTTATAGACGCGAGACCGGATGATGTGGCTATATACCAGAGTGGAGATTCCATGACACCTGGAATTCCTTCGGGCTCAATTCTTCATATTAGGCAGGTTCAAGATTGGCAAGAATACTTTGGTTATGGAGATACTTTTGTGTTGTGGCTTAAGGACGATAGAAGAATAACTAAACAAGTTTTGAAATATCGTGAAGATCCCAAGAATTATGTGGTCTGTCACTCTTTCAACCCGGTTTATGAAGATGAGGAGTTGCCGAAGAAATTCATCCGTCAGGTGTGGAAAGTGATTACGATTTTATCAGATAAAGGTTGGTAAAAAATATAGGCATGAAGAAATGGATTATTGCAATAATTTTAGTGCTAATTGCCCAAAGTCTTTGGGCCGATGAATGGTTAAAAGCGTATTCTGATGATGAAGTAACAATTTTTGTGTACAATGAGTATAAAACAAGTTCAGATGGTTATAAAATATGGACTGAGTGGTGTTTCAACTCATCAAAAAAAGTAGGTGAATATAGTTATAAAAGCTACAAGGATTATTCAGAATATTCAAAAGACTTTGATAGATTAAGGGACCTTTCAACAACCTATTATGATGAAAAAGGGAAAGTTGTTGAAACCTATACTCCTTCTTACTCTAATTGGAGTTATATTGTACCTGGCTCAATAGGAAATGCAGTTGCAGATTTCATAATTGATATGATCAATTATAATTTATGATTAACGGCGAAGAGCTTAAAAACATCGAAGAAATAGTTAATAAAGCTACGCCATGCAAATGGTGTGGCAAAAGTCATTCTGTTAGACTTTTCATAAATTTAGATGGGTGCTTACATCCTATCCCTATGACAAAGATATTCCCTTCAGGTGAAATGTTGTTTATGGAATTTGATGAATTTTCTTGCGATACTTTTAAAGAGAATGTAAAATCTTTTATTGATTCTCAAAAGTATAAATTGTTAATTCCAAATATCTTTTGAAATATGGAAGAAGAATTTTTTGAGGATCTCTTGATGGCGGGTCAAGAAGTGTTGGAAAGAAATCCAGAAATCGGTTTTGAGAAGTGGACAGAAATCTTGATGAGGCACTACCCTACCGAAATTATTGATGCACTTGGACCGACTCCTGAAAGAATACATTCTTCGTTAGAAGAAATTTGGAAAACCCATTTTAAAAGCTCTCCAACGGCATTAAAATTTAAAGCTGAATAGAATATCATATATTGCGTAAAAATTCGCCAGAAGGCCAATATGGAAGCCATAAGCGCCTATTTACAACACTGCATCAAATAAAGAATCAGAAATTAAAACTAACATTAAATCTAAGTTATGGACCCATAAATAATGATAATGTTTACAAGGTTATCCCTAACCCCTGGCTTTCATTGTTTAATGGTAGCCGCCCAGGCTGCCATAGAGGACTAAAAGCAATTTGAGATACAGCGGAAACGCTGAAGTCTAACTGTATAATTCTTAGGCTGTAATGCTTCTAAAACAGAAGGTTACAGCCTAAGGTATTTTTAAAGGGTTCGTTCATTTGGATACATAAAACGAGCCATATTAACGGTAAGTGCATACCAATGGCATACAAAAATTGAATGGGGCGCATACAAAGGCGCATACACAAATGCATACAAATAAAAATTT